>VXMG01000021.1:0-22500 GCA_009841185.1 Gammaproteobacteria bacterium | reverse complement strand
CCGCCCCCCATGAACGACCCGGCCCCCCGCACCCGGATCGAGACATCGCCATTCCCCAGGCGCCGGACCGACACGCCCGGCAGGCGGCCCTCGATGAGGTCGATGATGCTCGTGACCTCCCGTCCGGCGTCCTCGGCCCTGATGGAGGACACCGCGCCCGTCACCTCGTCCCGATCCTGGGTTCCGTAACCGACGCGCACCTGGTCGTCGGAGGCGCCTTCGGGGGTGGCCGCGGCATCGGCAGGTGCCGAGTTGATGCCGGGGGTGGCGGCGCAACCTGCCGCGAAAGCGGCCGCCGTCACCAGGAACATTGCGCGCATGCGCGGGAACGCGGTCGGCGTGCTCATCACCCACCTCTCCTCGCTGGAACCGCGACGCCCACTGCCAACGACGGGTAGTGGGTACTTACCACCGGTAGGGGTGTCGCGTCCCCCTTGTCAACTCCCAGGGCGCATCGCCTGCAGGGCCATCTTGTAGTAGCGCAGCCCCACGTTGGGATCGTAGATGATGAGCCGCGCCCCGCGCCGCCCCAGCCGCTCCGGGCTCGCCCCCGAGTACGCCATCAGGTAGCGCGCGAGCGCCTCGGGGTGGTTCGCGGAGACGAAGGCGGCAGGATCGGCTCGCCGGGGATCGACTTCGGAGCCCGACTCCTCCGCCGGCTCGCCCGACCCCGCTCCGTCCTGGTGCCAGGCTCCTGCGCGCGTGAACATCGCGTCCATGGGCAGGTTGGGGGCGTTCTCGTCGGCGAGCTGGATCGAGACCTTTGCCATGATGGCGTTGTGCGGAAAGTTGCAGTGGAACGAGAGGGGCGAGTACACCTCCCGGCCGGGGCGCAGCCGTTCGAATGCCTCCAGCAGGTCGACCCGGTGCTCCGCGAACGCCTCCCGAAAGGCCGCGTGCTCCTCGTTGTAGGGACGGAGCGCCTCAGGGGGCGCGCCCGTGAAGGCCCAGGGATCCGGCGTCAGGCCGTCGATGATGCCCTCGAGGACGCGCGCGCGCCGGTCGGCGCACCCGTCCTCTTCCCTCAACCGCACGTATTCCTTCATCAGCGTCGCGACGGAGAAGAGGAGCCAGGGATAATCGCCGACGTTGTCGCCGCGCATGCGCCCCAGATCGCGCCGGTAGAGCACCGCGAACCCCCAGCGCAGATGGCTTCCCAGGATCGCGGCCTCGGCCAATGCGAAGTGCACCCGGTGGGCGCGGTCAAGGGTGCGGATCTTCTCCAGCAGGCGGGGATAGGCGCTCTCGTCGGGATGGAAGTGGGAGATGGCCATCAGGATCAGGGTCTCGGCGCGCGCGACGAACTGGTGCCCGCTCCCATGGGGACCCTGCAGGTGGCGGAGCAGCCCGGTGACGCGGTCCAGATTCTCGTTCGGATCGCCTTCGTCCCACGCCCGCATGGCCATGACCGCCAGCACGTAGAAGAAGTAGTGGTCCAGCAGGAGCGCCTGAACGCGGGGCGTGGCGCGCGCCGCCGACCATTCCTCGGCAAAGCGGTCGAGCATGAGCACCGGGGTATTCTCGCGGGTGAAGTGGTGCTCCAGGTGGTTCCACGAATGGAGGACGTGAAATCCCTCCTCACGGGTGCGCACGTCGAAGTCGCGCACGAAGTCGTCCACTACGAGCGGCGCGAAACGCCCCCGGAATACATGCGCACGCATCCCGCTGCGCAGCCGCTGGAGCCCTTTCGCGCCCCCGTCCGGCGAGCACGAGCGCAGTATCTCGCGCCGGGTCCCGCCGGAGAGCGCCCCCGAGAGGAGCGAACAGGCTCCTTCGAAGTCGGTGGCTACTGATCCGCCCCCCGGAAGCGCGCGCCCACCCCCTCGCGATCCATCGCCGTCCCCCGCAGGTACACCGCGTCTATCGTGCGCGTGTTGGTGATATCGTCCAGCGGATTTGCGTCGAGCACGATGAAGTCGGCGCTCATGCCCGCCTCGACCGTCCCCAGGTCGTCGGCGCCCACGAATTCCGCGGAGGCGCTGGTGGCGGCCACGATGACGTCCGCGGGACTCATTCCGCTCCGCACCATGTCGGCCAGCTCCTGGTGAACGGCCCAGGGCGAACTGCCGTCGGTGCCGAAGGAGATGGTGATGCCCTCCCGGCTGAGGCGGTCCAGGTTGCGCGCCTGGATGCCGAAGAAGTCCTGGAGCTCCGGCCGGTCGAACGAGTTGGTCTGCATCAACTCGACCTGGGCCGCCGGCACCGAACCCGCCAGCCAGCTCATGTCCTCGGCCACCCCGGGCGCGGGCAGGTTGGGGACCAGCACGACGTTGGGACGCTCCTGCCAGAGCGCGACCAGCTCGTCGTCGACATCCATGTCGCGAATGCCGTGCGCGAAGGCGTCGACGCCGGCCCGCAGCAGCCCCTTCGCGTCCTCGAGCGTGAAGACGTGGGCGGTCACGCGCAGCCCATTGGCGTGCGCCTCGTCGATGACGGCCTCGTACAACCCGGACGAGAGCCGATCGTACTGCCCGCTCCGGTCGTCCACCCAGATCTTGACGATGTCCACCTGGGCGGCGGCCAACTCCCGGACTGCCGCGCGAGCCTCGTCCTCGGTGGTCACCCAGTGCGGAATCTCCGTGCGGCCGGGCTCCGGTGAGGTGATGCCGCGTCCCGCGCTCTGCGAGCGGGCGCCGTCGGGCACCACTTCGCCGCGCATCTGCAAGCCGACGCTCCCATCCTCCGTCCCCAGGCTCACCACCATGGACTGGCCGTAGTAGGCGTAGTGCTGGAGCTGGTCGGTGCGCGTCTCGCGGTCGGACGCCAGGTGGATGTGTGCGTTCACGATCGCCGGCATGACGGTCTTGCCGGCCAGACTCACGTGGCTGGCTCCGGCGGGCTCGTCCACCTCCCCCGCCGCGCCAACCGCCGTAAAGCGGCCATCCTCCACGACGAAGACGGCGTCCTCGATCACGCCCCCGTCGCCGACGATCACGCGCGCGCCCCCGAAGACCACGGCGTCGGAACTTCCGGCCTCCGGTGCCTCGGCACACGCGGACAACAGCAGGCCCACGGCGAACGCGGCGGGCAGGATCGGCGCTCCAGGCAGCTTGTTTCTCGCGTACATGCGAACCTCACATCTGGGTGGACATTTCATTTCACCGCGCCGGCCGGGTCCAGAGGTTGAGCGGAATCGGCATGATCGGCCTGCGGGCCATCTGCTCCATGAACTGATTGGTGTAGATCCGGATTTCGGAGCCCCAGGAGAAGACTTCCATCAGATAGATGTCCGAGACCGCATAGGTCTCCAGCTCGTCGAGCCCTCCCCACGCGAGCGCCTCGTCCACATAGACCCAGGGTTCGATCGCGAATCCCCGGCGATATACGCATCGGCTGCTCATTGTCCCGGGGGGACAGGTCACGATGCGCACCATGGTGCGCTGATTCAGGAAGTCCAGCGGGGTCCCGCTCATCGCGCGAAACAGCTCCTGCCGGTCGTAGGCCTGGGTGGAGAAACCCGCGGCCCGTCGGCGGAAGCGCAGGCGGGCTTCCATCTCCGTGACGTTCTCGACCGTCGCGGTGACGCCCGCGAGCATGATGGGCCGGGGCGTGAGCGCCACCTGCATCATTCCGCTCGACTCCGGGGTGACGGTGGCGGCGATCGCCCTCTTCTGGTATCCGAACTGGGTGACCACGAGCAGTTGGGGCCCGGCCTCGACGTCCTCCAGCCGGAAAATGCCCTGGCCGTCGGTGAGCACCCCCCGCCGGCCGTTCTCGAGCGAGACGGCGGCGGTCGGAATGGCCGTACCGGTCACGACGTCGTAGACGACCCCCATAATCGTCACCCGGGCGTCCCCGGATTCCGGCTCCTGGGCGGACACGGCCCCGGGAAGACCCAGAACTGCCGCGATGACCAGCGGGACCGCCAGCCGGGCGGATATCGGGTTGGCGGTGCATCCTTGCATGACGTTGGCCTTTCCCTGGAAGTCCGTGGAAGGGTCCGCGCAGCCGAAGGCCGCGGCATTGCACCTCTTTCTTACTACTACGCCACCGGAAGTGCTCCCGCCACTCCCGCAAGAGAAATCACCAGTAGATGTCAGTATACGCCAGTACAAACGGTATCCGGAATCAACGCCTTCCCTCCATCAATCCCCGGCGAGTCCCGTCTCGTCGACGGCGAGCAGCGTCAGCAGCAGCACGTTGGCGCCGTTGACGATGTCGGAGTCCTCGGTGCGTTCCTCGGGGGCGTGGCTGATGCCCCCGATGGAGGGCACGAAGATCATCCCCACCGGGGCGAGCAGAGCGATGCTCTGGGCGTCGTGCCCGGCGCCCGAGGGCATGCGGCGCGAAACCAGGCCGAGATCACGGGCGGAGGCCGCGAAGAGGTCGCGGAGGCGGGGATCGGTGGGGGCGGCGCGGCTGGTGTAGAAGCGCGCGAAGGCGAAGGTCACGCCGGTTTCGCGCGCGATTCGTTCGCTCCGCTGGCGCACCGCCTCGAAGACCCCCTCGATGCCCGCCATCGACAGGTCGCGGATCTCCAGCGAGAGAACCGCCCGCCCGGGGATGACGTTGGGGACGCCAGGCTCGGCGGCCAGCCGCCCCACCGTAGCCACCTGCCGGCCCGGCATCCCGCGCGCGGTGCGATGCACCATGTCGATGAAGCGCGCGGCCCCGACCATCGCGTCCTGACGGCGGTCCATGGGGGTGGTGCCGGCGTGGTTGGTCATGCCCTCGACGGCGACGTTCCAGCGCATGATGCCGACGATGCCCTCCACCACCCCGATGTCGATGTCGTCGGTCTCCATGACCGCGCCCTGTTCGATGTGCAGCTCGAGGAAGGCGGCGATGGAGCCGGGCTCGCGGCGCGCGTCTGCGAGCCGGTCCGGGTCGCCGCCCAGGCGCCGGAGGCCTTCCCCGATGGTGTAGCCCGAGGCGGTCTGGACGTCGCGTTCGAACGGCAGGAACTCTCCGGCGAGGATGCGGCTGCCCGTCTTGCCGCCTTCCTCGTTGGAGAAGATGGCCACCTCGAGGGGGTGACGGGTGCGGTGGCCGACCTCGGCGAGCCGGGTCGCGGCCTCCAGGGCGGCCATCGATCCGACCTGCCCGTCGAAGTTGCCCCCTCCGGGCACCGAGTCGATGTGCGAGCCGAACATCAGCGGCGGGAGCGACGGGTCCCGGCCCGCCTTGCGTGCGATCAGGTTGCCGGCCAGATCGATGCCGACCTGGAAGCCGGCCGCGCCCAGATGGCCCGCCACCCAGTCGAGCGCCTCGATGTTCGCGTCGCTGAAGGCCACCCGGTCGATCCCGCCCGCCGCGTTGCGCCCGAAGGCCTCGAGCGCGCGCATGCGTTCGATCAGGCGGGTTCCGTCCACGCGAAGCTCCTGGCGCCCACCGTAGCGCAATCCGCGCGGCAGATTCTTCGGGCCGCCGGGGAGCGCAAGCCCGCCCAGCGCCATCGCACCCATCCGGGTAAAGTGTCTTCGGTTCATCATGCGACCTCCGCGCCCATGAGACATTGAGCGAGCCCGACCATGCCACGCAGGTTGCCCGGTCCGTGTTCCCGCCGCAAGCGGCTGTGAAGCGTGGGCGCGGCCCGGAGCGGACACGATCCGAACCCGCACCCGGCGAACGGTGTACTCCCGCAACCATGAGCGGATTCGATCCCACCCCGAAGAAACCCGCCGACGCCGACACGGTCATTACCGAACTGATGATGCCGAATCAGGTGAACAACCTGGGCAATGTGTTCGGCGGAGTGATTCTCTCCATGGTGGACCGCGCGGCGGCGGTGGCCGCCATCCGTCACGCGGGACGGCCCTGCGTCACCGTCTCCATCGACCGCGTCGACTTCAGGGAGCCCATCCGCTCCGGCGAGCTGGTCACCTGTTCGGCGCACGTGAACTACGTGGGCACCACCTCCATCGAGGTCGGCGTTCGGGTCGACGCCGAAAACCCGCTCACCGGGGTGAAGCGGCATACCAACACCTGCCTCCTCACCTTCGTCGCGATCGACGAAGCCTGCCGTCCCACCCCCGTACCCCCGCTCGACCTCACGGACCCCGACGACCGCCGCCGCTACGAGGAAGGCCGCAAGCGCCGGCGTAGGCGGCTGGAACTGACGTAGCGGGAGGGACTCGTCGCACACGCCGGCTGGCGGTTGCGACGGAGATTCCGCCGGCGGCACCGGCCGGCGGTCGAGGGTGGCGCCCGCTCTTGTCCCTCGCGCCGTCCACAACCTATTATCGCATGTCGCGCTCGGGTTATGTCCGGGTTATGTCCGGGTTTTGTCGGGCGCATGTTCACAAACGCGACTCGGGAAAGGAGGAGATCCGTGAGACGCAACACCTTGTTCGCCCTCATCGCGCTCGCGATGGCATCGCCCGCGCTGCTGCAGGCGCAGACGGTGACGGGCACCGTTCGGGACCAGGCCACGGGGAACCCCATCAACGCGGCCCAGGTCTTCATCGAGGGGCTCGACATCGGCTCGCTCAGCCAGGCCGACGGGCAGTACCTCATCATCAACGTGCCGGCCGGCTCGCAGACGGTCACCGTGCAGTCCATCGGCTACCGCTCGGAGTCGGTGGTGGTGAACGTGCCAGCCGACGGCTCGGTCGTTCAGAACTTCTTCCTCGCCTCCCAGGCGCTGCAGCTTGACGAGGTGGTCGTGACCGGCACGGCGGCGGCGAGCCGCGTGCGCGAGATCGGCAACTCGGTGGCCGTGCTCGATGCGGCCGTGGCCGAGGTTCAGCCGCTCCAGAACGTCTCCGACCTGCTGCGCGGCCGCCTGGCCGGGGTCGTCATCCAGCAGGGCTCGGGCGATGCGGGCGGCGCCTCCACCATCAAGATCCGCGGCAGCTCCACCATGCGCGAGGTCAACGACGGTCCGCTCGTCTATATCGACGGCGTCCGGGTGAGCAACCGCATGGAGAGCGGCTCGCGCGATGTCTCCCGCATCGACGACCTCGACCCGGCGATGATCGAAAGCATCGAGGTCATCAAGGGCCCGGCGGCGGCGACGCTGTACGGCACCGAGGCGGCCAACGGGGTCATCAACATCAAGACGAAGATGGGGGCCGTCGGCGATGCCCAGTGGAACTTCACCTTCCGCCAGGGTGCGCAGTGGTTCCGGGATCCGGCCGGCCGCACGCCCACCAACTACGGCGTGAGCAACATCTCGGGCCAGCTCGAAGAGATCAACATGTTCCGGGATTATCCGGCAGAGCAGGATCTCATGTTCGACACCGGGCACACCCAGTACTACGGCATCGACCTTTCCGGAGGGTCCGACCTGTTCCAGTACTTCGTTGCCGGATCCGCGTCTTCGGACCGGGGCGTGACCGAGGACAGCTGGGCGAAGAAGTACAACGGCCGGGTGAACGTCCAGGCGCAGCCCAGCGAGGACCTGACGCTCTCGGCCAACGCCGGTGTCGCGCTTACGCGCATCCGGCTGGGCGGCGACCAGCCGTACGAGGAGGCGATCCGGGCCACGCCGACGACTCTCGGCACCCCGCGCAGAGGCTACCGGCGGTACACGCCTGAGGCGATGTACGAGAGGAACAACTACTACAACAACGCCAACCGCATGACGGCCGGCCTCACCGCGTCGCATACTCCCTTCGACTGGCTCACCCACCGGTTCACCTTCGGGCTGGACGTGACCGATCAGCTCGAAGATCAGTTGCAGCCCTTCCTGACCCCGGAGTCGGCGCAGTTCTGGTCGACGAACGCGGCTGCGGGCGGACGCTTCGCCAATCGGGAGGCGGTCGTCTACACCACCTGGGACTACGCCGCCTCCGGTACCCGCGACCTGACCGCCGACATCCTCTCCACGACCTCGGTCGGGTTCCAGGTCTACACCAGGACCATCGAGGACGTGTCCGCGGACGGCAACCGCTTCCCGGCGCTCGGCCTCTCGAGCGTGAACGCCACCGCCGAGCGCTTCGGGTTCGACGGCTTCGTCGAGAACAACACCGTCGGCGTCTACCTGCAGCAGCAGTTCGGCTGGCAGGACCGCCTGTTCATCACCGGGGCCGTGCGCGCCGACGACAACAGCGCGTTCGGTGAGGACTTCGACCTGATCGTCTACCCGAAGGTCAGCGGCTCCTGGGTGGTTACCGACGGCGGCACCGGGTTTGCCAACTCCTTCCGCCTGCGCGCCGCCTACGGCGAGTCGGGCCAGCAGCCCGACGCCTTCGCCGCGCTGCGCACCTTCGCCACGCGTGCGTCTCCCGCGGGCTCGGCAACGGTGAGGCCGAACGATCCCGGGAACTCGGAGCTGGGTCCCGAGCGCGGCGTCGAGATCGAGGCCGGCTTCGACGCCAGCTTCTTCAACGACCGCGTCACCATCGACTTCACCTATTACGACCAGCGCACCAAGGACGCGATCGTGGCGCGTAATCGCGCGCCCTCGACCGGATTCCTCGCCCAGCAGTTCGTCAACATCGGCGAGGTCAGCAACCGGGGCATCGAGGTCGGACTTTCCGCCCGCGTCCTGGAGTCGAGTTCGCTGGATTGGGATCTGATCGTCAACGCCAGCACCAACCGGAACCGGGTCGAGAACCTGGGTCTGCCGTGCAGCGGGAAGCCGGAGCTGAGGGACACCTGCTTCCTTCAGCTGGGATGGACCACGCGCCACCACGAAGGCTATCCGGTGGGCTCGCTGTTCGCGCCCAGCGTTGCATTCGCCGAGTTCCTCCCCGGCTCCGACCAGATCAACCGCGAGACCCTCCTCTGCCACTCGGTCGACGAGGACGACAGCGCCCCCTACATCCCGTGCAACGAAGAGGCGTGGATCTACCAGGGGCATCCGGACCCGAACCTGGAGATCTCCGTGGGATCGTCGTTCACCATCGGCGAGCGGCTGACCCTGGACGCGCTGGTTCAGGGCAAGATCGGCCAGACCAAGTACGACCTGCAGGGGTGGTGGAGGTACGGCGCCATCCAGCAGAGCGAACTCACCGCCTACCCGTTCGACCACGACATCCGCCTGGTCGCCGAAGCGCAGTTCGGTTCGACGGGCGAGTACGACCTCTGGGTGAACGAGGCGTCGTTCGTGCGCTTCCGCGAGCTCTCGCTCACCTACCAGATGCCTCAGGACTGGCTCGGGGTGGTCCGGTCGACCCGGGGAAGCCTCAGCCTCTCCGCACGCAACCTGGCCATGCTCTGGACCAACTGGCCGGAGTGGCCGCACCACGATCCCGAGGTCGTGGACCCGAGCAACACCTTCTCGGGCAACCGGGAGCCGCAGGAGGACTCCGCGGTTCCGCCGCTCACCTCCATCACCCTCACTGTCCGCCTGGGCATGTAAAGGAGGCTTGTCATGATAAAGCAGATGATCAAGGCTTCCGCCCTCGTCCTCGCGCCCATCGCGCTGCTCGCGTCGTGCGACGCGCTCGACGAGCTGCTGAGCGTGGAAGAGCCTTCCCGGGTGGTCGCAAGCGACCTGGAGAACCCGAATTCGGCTAATCTTCTCGTCGCCAGCGTGGCCAACGAGTTCCGCTGCGCCCACACCTATCACGCGACCGCGAGCGCCCTCACCGGAAACGAGTGGCGGGACGCCTCGAACAATACCATCTCCAACATCTGGGACGCCCGCATCCACGACACCAGCGGCTACGGCTCCCAGTACGCGCAGCGCGACTGCGGGGACACCTTCAGCCCGGCGATCTACCGTCCGCTCTCAAGGACGCGCTGGCTCGCCGACTACGTGCTCGGCCTGCTGAATGAGTGGACCGACGCCGACGTCCCCGACAGGACGCAGATGATCGCCGAGGTGGCGATGTACGCCGGCTTCACCTATACGCTGTTCGCCGAATCGATGTGCGAGCTGGTAGTGGTCGAAAACGGGCCCGTCGTCAGTCCCGCCGACGCCTTCGGCGTGGCGATCGAACGCTACGACCAGTCGGCGGCGGCCGGGGCTTCGGGCGACCTTCTCAACGCCGTGCGCGTGGGCAAGGCCCGGACCCAGCTCAACCTGGGGCAGACGTCGGCGGCCGCGGGCACCGCAAGCGCGGTGCCGGAGGGATTCGAATGGCTGCTCGAGTATTCCGGCGCAGAATCCGTCACCAAGAACAAGCAGTGGGAGTTCAACGTCGACAACAACATGGTCACCGTGGCGGAGCCCTATCGGGACTTCCCCTGCAACTTCCCCTGGCCCGACGACATGATGTCGGACTGCATGCGGGAACTGGACCCGCGCGTCAAGGTGACCGACCAGGAGCGGGGCCATCCCAACACGGAGATCCCCCTCTGGTTTGCCGAGAAGTATCAGAGCGCGGGTTCTCCCGTGCAGCTGGCCAGTTGGGAGGAGGCACAGCTCATCATCGCCGAGGCCGCAATCGAGGCCGGCAACTACGGCCAGGCGTCGTCGATCTTCAACACGCTGCGCGCAAACGCTGGCCTGTCGCCCCACATGGCCATGATGGACATGAACGGCATGATGGACCAGCTCATTGAGGAGCGTGCGGCCGAACTGTTCCTGGAGGGACACCACCTGTGGGACATGAGGCGGCTCGGAGTCCGGCCCTATCCGCCGATCGGACAGGACGACGGCTTCGGGGCCGTGTACGGCAACCAGTTGTGCTTCGATCTGCCGGCCACGGAGTTCCAGAACAACACCACCATCACGGGCGGCTAATGATGCGCCTGTGACCGACGGCTTCGGGATGGAGAGGAGGATCCGGAGGATCTGACTTTCCCCGCAAGCAGGAACCGGAGGCGGGCCCTCGCGGGCCTTGCCTCCGGTTTTTCTTGCCGGCGCTGTGGCACGGGTGGCTGTCAGCGCCCGGTGACGATCAGGATCACCCCGGACTGATGGCCCGTGCCCCAGCGCGTCGTGGCGTCGCCGGGGCCGATGAACTCCATCCGGCGCACCTCGCTCAGGGGGACCTGGAAGAGCGCGCTCAAGCCGCCCGGCCGGCGGATGTTGTCGATGTATACGACAGGGTACATGGCGCCGGCGGAGGTAAGGGAGTTGGAGCCGCGTGAGCGCAGCCACGCCGGCCGGACGCGACGGAGAAACTGCATCGCGGTGTGCGCGTTCGCCCCTCGTTCGTCGATCTCGGCGCGGGACACCGCGTTCGGGGGATAGGAACGGGCCTGGGCTTCATCGGCGGCGGGCGCATCCGGCGAGTTCCCGGGAGCGCCGCCGGCACCGCCACCGCAGGCCGTGGCCAGGACGGTCAGAAGCAGCCCGCAGGCCGCCATCGGGGTCGTCCCCGGGCCGGAAGAGCGCGACGCCCCTCGCAGGTCCGGGATGGCGCGCCGGGGCTGGAACGAGGTCGGGAGGGTCATGATCACCCCAGGCAATGTAGAAGCGGCAGGGAACAGGCTACAGGTACACCTCCGCTTCGGACAGGTTCTTGCCCATGGAGCGGCCTGCCGACGTTTCAGCCGCCCGTAACGACCTGAATCACCCCGCCCGTGTGGCCCGTCCCCCAGCGCGTTGTGGCATCGGCCGCACCGATGAACTCCAACAGCCGGATCTGCCCGACGGGAACGTTGAAGAGCGCATCCACCCCGCCCGGCCGGCGGACATTGTCGACGTACACCACCGGATCGGCGCCGCGCGCCAGCAGCCACGCGGGCCGAAGGCGGCGGACCACTTCCATCGCGGTGCTCGCGTTGTCGCCGCGCTCCATGATCTCGGCGCGCGAGATCCGGTTTCGAGGATAGGAGCGGGTCTCGGCCTCCGCGTTCGCAGGCGCGTCCGGCGAGTTCGCGGGTCCGCTCCCGGCACCCCCGCCACAGGCGGCGATCGAGAGGATGAGCACGGTGCCGGAAGCTGCCGAAAAGGCTGTTCTGGCGCCGGAAACGAAGCGCGAGTCCCGGCGAACCGAAGCTCTGGCGGAGCAGCGTGACCGCGATTGAGTCGGAAAGATCATGATCACCCCGGGGCAACACGGAAGCCGATTGGTGTAGGCTGGAAGTACACAACCGCCTCGGATATGTTCTGGAATCCGGAGAGGGGCGAGTGGCTCGGTCAGGCCATCACGCAGGGGGTGAACAAGCCATGAAGAACGGGGACTGCCGGGAGCGCGTGTTGTCGACGGCGGCCATCGTCGCCCTCGTGCTGCTGTCGGGATGCAAGAGCTGGCATCCGGTCACGGACACCCCGGCGAGCTGGATTGCCCGCGAGAGCCCTCCGGAGGTCCGCCTGACGGCCGAAACCGGAGACCAGATGACGATCCGGCGCCCGATCGTGGTGAACGACTCGATCGTGTCGGCTTCCGCTCGGGTGGCGGTCGGACCATTCGCGCCCCCCAGGCGTGGCGTGCGGTTGTCAGACGTGCACGGCTTCGAGGTCCCGCGGTTCGACCCGGTCAAGACGGCCGGCATGGCCGCCGGCTTCCTGGCGATTTCCATCAGTTGGGCGCGGACTGTCGGCAGGCACGGCGGCGGGCAGCAGACCCCCGAGCCGCCGGTGGTGAAGCTCGCGCCCGGCTTTCGGCTCATCTGGAGCGTGATTCCATGACCGGATCGATACGCGGCCGGCCGCGGCGACGCGACAGCCATGCCATGCGCGGTTGGCGGGGGCGTTCTCCGTTCCCGGCCGGAGCGCGTGCCTGGACCTCGGTCGCCATGCTGGTCCTGTGCGCGTGCGGTGACGCGACGGGACCCACCCTGAGCCCCGGCGAGCGCTGCGGCTCGGATTCGAGCGCGGTCCCGAACTTCGCCGATCCGGCGCTCGAAGCCGGCGTGCGCGCGGCACTCGACCTCGCCCCGGAGGAATCGCTCACCTGCGGACGCGCGGCCTCCCTCGAGTCCCTGGGGGTCAATGCCACAGGCATCCGTGACCTTTCGGGAGTCGAGAACCTGACCGGCCTCACCGAACTCCTGGTTGCCCAGAACGCGATCGAGGACCTGGGCCCGCTCGCCGCGCTCACCGACCTCGAATACCTGGACGTGCGCGAGAACTCAATCACGGATCTGAGCCCGCTTGCCGGGCTGACCAGCATGTTCGCGCTCAGCTTCGGCGAAAACCAGGTCTCCGACCTGTCGCCCGTCCGGAACATGAGCCAGCTCGAACAGCTTGGTGGGTCGCACAACCGGATCAGCGACCTCACGCCGCTGGCGGGACTCGAAACACTGCTGCGGCTGGAGCTCTACAACAACAACATTGCCGACCTTGATCCGATCGTTGGCCTGTGGGCGCTTCAGACGCTGGATGTCGGCCGAAACACCCTCTCCGACCTGTCGGCGCTGACCGAGCTCGACAACCTGCTGATCATCGGCCTCGAGCGGACCACGATCACCGACGTCAGCCCGCTCATCGACATGATCTATCTGACCACCCTGCATCTCCAAGACAATCGGGAGCTGAGCGACATCCAGCCCCTCCTCGACAACCCGGGGGTCGGCAGGGACGACGAGGTGAAGCTTGAGCGCACCGCTGTCTCCTGCGCGGACATCGAGATGCTCAGGGCGAAGCGCGCCACGGTGACGTCGAACTGCCCGTAGGAGTCTGGCTACGAGCGCCGGTACCTTCAGAAACTACGCTAAGCTGAATTCGCGGCCTCTCCTTCGAGAAGGGAGGCGGCAGCATCCACCAACTCCCGCGTTCCCGCGAAGAGCGGTGTGCGCTGGTGAATGTGCCTGGGACGAATGTCGAGGATGTCCTCGGTGCCGTTGGTGGCCCTTCCTCCCGCCTGCTCCATGATCAGCCCCATGGGCGCCGCTTCGTACATCAGGCGCAGCTTCCCCTCCGGCTTCCCCCGGAAGGCGGGGTACATGAAGAGCCCGCCCACCAGCAGGGTGCGGTGGATGTCGGCCACCAGCGAGCCGATATAGCGCGCCGAGAAGCCTTTGGCTCCCTCCGGCGGAGGCTTCTTGAAGTGGCGCACAAGCTCATGCTGGCGAGGATCCCACCGGCGCGTGTAGGCCTCGTTGGTGGAGTAGTGCAGAGCGGAGGGCGAGGGAATGCGGATGTCGCGCCGGTTGAGGAGGAACTCGCCGCTCTCGGGGTCCCGGATAAACCCGTGCACGCCGCGCCCGCTGGTGTAGACCAGCACGGTGGCAGCCCCGTAGAGGATGTAGCCCGCGGCGATCTGGTCGCGGCCGGGACGGAGAATCTCCGTGAGGGTGAGGCCGGCACCGCGCCCATCGTCGGACGGGGAATACGGTAGCAGGGAGAAGATCGTGCCCACCGGGACGTTCACCCCCAGGTTGGACGACCCGTCCAGCGGATCCAGGGCGAGGATGCAGCCTCCGTCCGGGTGACTCGACGGGATGGGCATGAGGTCCTCGGCCTCCTCGGACACGATACAGCACAGCATCTCGTCCGCGGCGACCTCTTCCACCACCGCGTTGTGTGCGTACTGGTCGATGCGGGTGGCGGCCTCGCCGTGGACGTTGCGGTCGCCCGTGCGCGGCAGGGTGCCCGTCAGTCCCGTGCGCGCCACCACGCGCGCGATGCGGGTACCCGCGCGGGCGAGGCCGGCAAGCACGTGAATCCAGTCCGGGGGTGCGGACGAATGGGCAGCCTCCTCGCTTTCGAGGAACGCCCCGAGGGTGGGCACGAGCGTGCGAGAGCGCATTGGGTGGGGGGCGGTGGTGATGGGTGTGAGTGATGGCCGCTACTCGGGCTGGCAATGTCGCACGACCGGGGGCTCAGGGGTAGAGCCGGAACCACTCGCTACGGCTAACACGCCGGGAGCACCGGGCAGCGTTCCACCGAGAGCGTGAAGTCGCCCGTGGGGAAGGCGCGGACGCGCACGACGCCCTGAAGGTCCGTGCGCGCGAGATCGACGCCGGCCCGCTCGAGGCGGTCGAGGATCTCCGCGTGCGGGTGTCCGTAGCGATTGCGGGCGCCCGCCGAGACCACCCCCAGTTCGGGTTGGGTGAACTCGAGGAGCCTCCAGGAGGTCGAGGTGCGGCTGCCGTGGTGTCCCGCCTTAAGCAGGTCGAGGGGCGGGATGCGGCCTGCGGCCAGGAGCGCGTCCTCCACCGCCGCGGGCGCGTCCCCGGGGAGCAGCGCCGTGAAGTCGCCGTAGCGCAGCAACAGGACGACGGACTGGTCGTTGGCCTCATCGCTCGCGGCAGAGGCGGCGGCGCCTCCAGGGTGCAGCACCTCCAGGGTGACGCCGTCCGCGGAGACGCGATCCCCGGCGCGCGCGGCGAACCAGGTGGCGCCCCGGGCCTGAGCCCGCTCCAGTGCGGCCACGTAGGCGGGCCGTGCCGCGGGGACTCCTGGGTCGAGCACGCGCCGCACATCGAGCTCCGAGAGGACCGCGTTGGCGCCCCCGATGTGGTCCAGATCCGGGTGGGTGAGGATGAGCGCTTCCAGGCGTGCGGCACCCCGCCTTCTCAGGTAGGGCGCGACGATGCGCTCTCCGGAGTCGAAGGTGCGCGAGCGCGGGCCGGTGTCGACCAGGATCCAGCGGCTGCCCGGGGTGCGGATGGCCACCGCGTCGCCCTGGCCCACGTCCAGGAATACCAGCTCCATGGCCCCCCCGCCCCCGATGAGCGCGGGAATGGGCCAAGCCACCATTGCGGCCGCGAGCGAGGCGACCAACACGGCCGCGCGCACCGGGGGACGGAGGCGCAGGGCAAGGCCCCGGACGACGAGTGCGTACACGGCCAGGGCGGCGGTGGCGGCCACGATCCACCAGCGGGGCGTCCACACGGCGGCCCCGGGAAGATCCACCACCACCGAAACGATGGCGCCTGCGAGCTGGAGAAACAGGTCGACGCCTCCCGCGAAGATGCCCGCCAGGGGGAGAGAGATGAAGGAGAGCAGGATGGAGAGGAGCATCCCCGGGATGGCGGCTGCGACCAGCGGCCCGGCGACCAGGGTCACCGGAATGCCGGCGGTTGCGAAGTACCCGAAGTGCCAGGCGACCAGCGGGAAGGTGGCGGCGGTCGCGGCGATCCCCGAGGCGAGACCGGTGCGCAGCGCCGGTGGAAGGCGGGCAAGCCGGCCCGCGCGCAGGACCCGGCTTACCGGGGGAGCGAGCAGGACCAGACCCGCCGCGCCCGCGAAGGAGAGCTGGAACGCCACCGACACGATCGCGTCCGGGCGCGCCGCGAGCAGGGCGATGAAGGCCGTGGCCAGCGCGCCCAGCGATGAGACCCGGCGCCCGAGCAGGCGACCCGCCGCCAGCGCCGCCAGAATGAAGGCCGCGCGGGTGGCCGCCACCGGGGAGCCGATGGCGAGCACGTACGCCCAGCTGCCGGCGGCGGCCGCCAGAGGCGCGCGGCCGGGACCGAGGCCGATGCGGCGCGCGAGCAGGTAGAGGATGGCGGCGATCACTCCCACGTGGAAGCCGGAGATGGCGAGCAGGTGGGCGATGCCGGCGCGCGCCCACTGGTCGCGCACCTCGCGGGCAAGACGCTCGCGGCGAGCCAGGATGAGCGCCTCGCCCAGGCCGGCGCGGGCCGGGTAGAGCACGTCCAGGCGCTCGCGCACGACGGCCCGCAGGCGCACCGCAAGCGGGACGGCCCGGGCGCCCTCGTCCACTTCGAGGGAGCGCACCACCAGGGTGCCCGCGTACTCGGGGGGCATGCCCCGACGCAGGGGACGGGCCAGCCACTGGCCGCGAATTACCAGCGATGCGGCGGCGGGCGGGACGGAAACATCTTCCCGGACCACCGCGCGCACCCGGGCGCGGCATCCCCCGGGAAGTCCGGCACGGGCGATAAAGGGCGCCGCGCCCTCCCCGGGCACGCCTTCGAAGTAGCCGTGCAGCTCCAGGGTGGCGCCGTCAGGGATCGCGAGCTGGCAGCTGCGTGTGCGCGCCCCGGCCGAGGCCGTGCCGTGGAGCAGTCCGCCGCACAGGGCGAGAAGGAGACCGGTCGGGAGGGGCTGCGGGCGAAGGCGGCCGAGGCGGGCTGGTCGGCTTGGCGGTGCGTCAGCGTCGGGGCCGGAGCGCGGCCATGCAAACCGCGGGCGTTCCCATGCAAATATGAGCCAGCAGAGCAGCGATCCGCCCAGCACCGCCGGCGTCAGCCACGCCGGCAGGTGAACCAAGGCCGTCCCCAGCCCGAAGGCCAGGGCCAGCCGGGCTACCGGCGGAATCCAGGTGTTCGGCTGCCCTCCTCGGCCATGTTACACATTTTACGCAGTTTACGTATTCTTGCCGCCCGTCGCGTCCTCCGCATCGAAGAGGTCGCGCTGGGTCAGGTCCGTAGCGCCCTCGGCGCGCGCCTCCTCGATGAGCCGGTCACGGAGGATCTTGCGCACGCGCAGATCGGTGTGGAGCCCGGCCAGAAGCATCACCAGCATGCCCACCAGGAGCGCCGCGAAGGCAACCATCGTGACCGGGAACCGGTAGAACTGGGCGAACCCGAGGTCGAGCGTGATGCGCTGATCGCCGTTATGCGCGGTAAACCAGATCACCAGCCCGACAAAGGCCGCCACTCCCGTCAACGCCAGCCATCTGCTCAAGTCGGCTCCGGAGGCTGGGATCCGTTCGCCAGCCGGCGGCCCGTGAACGTGGCCCCGCTGGTTCCGGTGAGCTCGACGGTTGCGTACGCGCCCTCGAGGCTGGTGGGCGCGGAAAAGGCGACCACCTTTCCACGCCGGGTGCGGCCCAGCATCTGCCCCGGACCCCGGGCCTCCTTTTCGACCAGCACCTCCTCGACCCGCCCCACCTCCGAGCGGTTGATCTCGGTCTGGACGGAACGGGCCACCTCGATCAGTTCACGCAGGCGGGCCGCCGCCTCGCCGTCCTCGATGAACCAGTGGGCCGGCATGCGGGTCGCAGGGGTCCCCTCGCGGGGCGAGTAGCGATAGGTGTAGACGTCGTCGAAGCGGACGGTGCGCAGCAGATCCAGGGTGTCCTCGAAGTCGCTGCGGGTTTCGCCCGGGAAGGCGCAGATGATGTCGGTGGACAGGGCGATGTCGGGGATCGCCTCGCGCACCATCTCCACCCGCTCGAGGAAGCTCTCCACCGTGTAGCGGCGCAGCATGCGCTTCAGGGTGCGGTTGTTCCCGGACTGCGCGGGCAGATGCAGCTGTTCGCACACGGCGGGCTCGGAGGCCATCACCGCCACGAGCTCGGGGGTGACGTCATTCGGGTGCGGCGAGGTGAAGCGCACGCGCCGGATGCCGGGGATGCGGGCAACGCCCGCGAGCAGGCGGGCGAAGTTCCAGTCCCCCCGGGCGTAGGAGTTCACGGTCTGTCCCAGCAGGGTGACCTCGGTGACGCCCGTGGCGGCGATACCGCGGATCTCCGCCAGGACCTCCTCAGGGCGGCGGTTCTTCTCGGGGCCGCGGACGTACGGGACGATGCAGAAGGTGCAGCGGTGATCGCATCCGCGCTGGATCGGAACCCACGCCGAGATGCGCGACGTGCGGCGCTGTTCGAGGCCTTCGTAGTTCTCCGCCGGATCCAGGGAGAGGACCGAAAGGCGCCGTCCAGGCTCGGCGAGGGCGTCGAGCCGCTCGGGAAGCTCGCGGTATCCGTCGGGGCCCATCACCAGATCGACGTAGGGGGCCCGCTCCAGAAGCGTGTCGCCCATGCGCTGGGCCATGCAGCCGGTGACGCCGATCACGAGATCGGGGTTGTCGCGCTTCAGGCCGTTCAACTGCGACACCCGGCCGAGGACGCGCCGTTCCGCGTGTTCACGGATGGCGCAGGTGTTCACCAGAACCACGTCGGCCTGCCCCGGCGTTTCGGCCACGGCATAGCCCCTCTGCTCGAGGATGCCCGCCATCAGCTCGCCGTCGCTGATGTTCATCTGACAGCCGTAGGTCTCGATGTAGACGCGCCTGCGGGCGGCGACCGGCAGCCGGACGGTGGTAGCGGACCCTGTCGCGGCAGTCCGGGCCCCGGCACCCACTAGAAGCTCGATGCCCGGAAGGAGAATGTGTAGCGCGAGAACGACTCCGAGATCGAGTCCGTGGCGCGGGTGCCCCTCTCGTACGAGAAGTCGAAGGCGGCGATGATGAGGGTTTCGGTCTCGAGCAGGTTCCAGCCGAAGCCGGCGGCGAAGCCGCTCTCGGTCGGGGTCGAGGCGTCGATGGAGAAAGGCAGGCCGGCGCGGCGGTAGCCAACGCGGACGGGGAAGCTGCGCCCGAACAGGCCCATTCCCGACCACTCGAACCCGCCTCCGAAAGTAGTGACGGCCCCGCGCGCAGCGGCGCCCGCACCCGACTCGGCAGGCTTCCAGTTGGAGCGCCCGAAACCGAGGGTCGCGGCCACCACGGGCGTGAGCATCGCGCTCGCTCCGATGCGGAATTCCGTGGGCAGTTCGAAGCGGGCTTCCCCGCCCGCGGTCTGGCCCACGGGGGTCGCCCGCAAGTCGCCGGACCAGGTCAGGCTGCCGGAAACGCGCAGGAAGTCACGGAAATCCCACATCGCTCCGAGCCCGAAGGTTGCGCCCGTCATTTCCCAGCGGCCGCGCTCGCGAAAGCGATCGCCGGTCTCCTGGTCCTCGTCCTCGACGACGCCGATGGCGCGCGAGAAGCTCCGAACCTGAGTCCCCGTGTGGAAGCCGAGGGTGGCCGCGACGGAAAAACCTCCGGAAAGGGCGCGGGCGAAGCCGATGCGGGCCGCACCCACGCTGCCATCGGACTCGTAGGTGTCCGCGACATCGATCGAGTCCTGCTCGCGGGCGACGCGAAGGGTTCGTTCGGCCTTCCAGTTCTGTTCCAGGAGGCCCCCGTAGGACAAGGTGGCGACCCCGTAGTTCCGCACCGGATAGGACAACGCCAGCAGGGGAAAGCGCGTGCCTTCGATGGGGACGCTCTGGTCGCCGATGGTCGCCGCGCCGCGGCTGGGCTGGATGGTGACGGAAATGCTGGGGACGGTGATCCGGCTGGCGCGGGCCGGATCCGTGGGGAGCACTGCGCCGCCGAAGAGACCGACCCCCACCGAGCCGAGCGCGCGCGATCGCCCGTCGAGCGCCTCCAGGGGAATGCCCAGACCCTGGCTGCCGATAAGCGACTGGGCGGCGAGCGGCCGGGGTCCGGCGAAGGCGAGGAACGCGAGCGCGACAGCCATGAAGAGGCCGGTGGCAGCTACACGGGCAACGACGTGCGAGCGGGCGCGGGCGTTCATCTCATGCTCATCCCGGAGAGCTGGCTCACGAGGATGCGAAGCAGCGGCGGCGAACTCGAGTCGGGTCCCAGGAAGCGCATCAGCTCGAAGCTCTGGGGTTCGATGGCGGCCAGCAGCGCCAGGGTATTGGGCGCCGGAACGCTATCTTCGGTGACACCCCGTGCCAAGTCCCTGACGAAGCCGGTGATCGGTATCTCCAGCACGCGCGCCTCATGGCCCGCGAAGATCTCCGGGGGCACCTGCAGGACCGGGACCTGGATCGAGTTGCCCAGAGGCGCGCGCGGCAGATACTCGGGCGAGGGAATGGGGCGGGCGTCGACGAACAGCGTGTCGGTGGGGCGCAGCGCCGGGTCGGTGGCCTCCGGGGTCAGGACCAGCGCCGCCTGGGTGATGCCGTCGGCGGTGAGAGGAAGGGTGCACTCGCCCGAAGGACAGGTCTCGCCGCGAATGGGAAACGACGCCGGCAGCTGCACTTCGAAGACGGTGCGCCAGGCGGGGGCGCCGCCGATCTGGAGCGTCCCCTCGGGCAGGGAGGGAACCGGGTTGTAGATGAACGTCAGGGATTCCGAGAAGGTGTCGGTGGTGACCATCGTGTCCGAGCGGATCGACGGCAGCGCGTCCATGACCAGGTTTGCCGAACGCACTTTCACGCGCTCGCCGGGTGTGACCATCCGCACCAGCATGCCGCGGGCTTCGTCTGCGGTGTCCCAGGCGTCGATGACGAGGGTATCGATGGGGAAGAAGGCGGAGTCGGATTCCGCCGGATCCCATACCGCCGTGGCGATCGGCGGGGCGCTCCCACCGCCGGGGTCAGCCCAGGGTACCTGTTCCCCAAGGGTGTCCACGGCGTTGAAGAAGGTTGCGGAGGGGGGATGCCAGCGCTCGCTGATGAGCGATGCGGACAGGGTCACCGGTCCGGACGGGGCTGCCAGGGTATCGAAGCGGAGGACCGCACGCCCGCCGACCAGCGTGAGGTCCGGGTCGGTGACCGTGGTGCCGGCGGTGTCGCGAATGCTGGCGGAGCGCGGGATGGGACCGAATCGCACCAGCGTGCGCGCCTCCAGGCCGTCTTCGCCAAACTCGGTGGCGACCAGGGGAACGGCCACGTCCGAAGCATGGCCGAAGCCACCGAACACCTGAACGCCGCGGGCGAACTGGTCGTGAGAAAGATACACCTCCGAAGTCACCACGGTGACGGGAAACGTCAGCTCGTCTGCCGCGGTGGGCGTCTCGTAGCCGCAGGCGCCGGCCAGGAGCACGGCCACCGCGGCGAACGCGCGGGCCGCGCGGTTCAGCCGGAAGGGCGCGGGCAGCAGCGTCGCCAGGTTCCAGTCAGCGGTTCCCTCGGGTGACTCGGAGCGGACGGAGAGCCCGGGCGCGAACTCGGCGAGGGCCTGCCGGCACACTCCGCAGGGCGAAGCGGGCGGCCCGGACGAAGTACTGATGGCGATACGGTTGAACGACCGGTGACCGCTGGCCACGGCGGCGGCCAGAGCCGAGCGCTCGGCGCACAGGGTGAGGCCGTAGGAGGCGTTCTCCACGTTACATCCCGAGAATACGGCGCCATCCGCCGTCTCCAGCGCCGCGCCCACCTGGAACCCGGAATAGGGAGCGTAGGCGCGCTCGCGTGCGGCGCGCGCATGGTTCAGAAGTCGCTCGAAAGCGTCCGTCATGCTTGCCAGATCCGCGGAAGTCGGCCGGTCAGACCGGTCAGGACCTCGTAGTTGATGGTGCCGGCCTGGTCCGCCACCTCCTCGACCGTGATCTCCTCATCCCGGTCGCAACCGATAAATGTAACGATATCGCCGGGGCGCGCGGCGGGTACGCGCGAGATCTCTACCACCGTCACGTCCATGGAGATCCTTCCGACCAGCGGAACCCGCCGCCCTCGCACCAGGGCGTGCCCGCAGTTGCCCAGCGCGCGCGGCAGGCCGTCGCCGTACCCGATCGCGACCGTGGCCCATCGCTCGCGCCCGCGCGCGACGTGGGTGGCGCCATAGCCCACGGAGCTGCCCGCAGGAACGTCGCGCACCAGGGTGATGCGGGCGCGAACGGCCGCCACCGGGGCGGGTCGCGGCAGGTCGGGAGCGGATGCACCGCCGTACAGGAAGATGCCGGGGCGTACCGCGCTGGCCGCGTACTGCGGGCGGCGCAGGACGGCGGCGGAGTTGCACGCGTGAACCCACGCGTCCGCGGGCAGGGACAGGTGACCGACGGCCTCCTGCAGGCGCGCCCACTGCCGGTCGATGGTGCCCGCGGCCTCGTCGGCCGAGTGGAAGTGGGTGTAGCATCCGCCCCAGCGGAGCGGGCGGGCGGCCAGCGCCGCCACTTTCCGTCCCCAGGACGACGCCGAGCGCCAGTCGAGACCGGCCCTGCCCATCCCCGTGTCCACTTCCATGTGGAAGGTGGCGGCACGTCCGCGGCGAGCGGCCTCCCCGGCCAGGGCGCGCAGGTTGTCCAGATCGGAGAAACACAGGGTCAGGCCC
Organism: Gammaproteobacteria bacterium; assembly: GCA_009841185.1. Lineage (GTDB taxonomy): Bacteria > Gemmatimonadota > Gemmatimonadetes > Longimicrobiales > Gaopeijiaceae > BD2-11. The sequence continues at coordinate 74 of VXMG01000021.1, read as the reverse complement.
GCGTCCACGGCCGCGGGGAGGGAGGAAGTGGGGGGCGGGGTCATCACCAGCACCGGGCGCCCCACCCCGAGCGC
>VXMG01000121.1:0-116493 GCA_009841185.1 Gammaproteobacteria bacterium | reverse complement strand
GGTTCGGGGGCGGCGGCGGGCCGTTACAGCCGCCGGGCACGTACACGGTGACTCTGCTCATTGATGATGAAGAGATGGGAAATCAGCCCCTGACCGTGCTGAAGGACCCCAACTCGGAAGGAACGCTCGCCGACATCGCGGCGCAGACCGAACTGGTGCAGGAGATCATGGCCGACCGCAACCGCGCGGCGGAGATGGTGAACCGGATCGAGCTATTGCGCCGCCAGATCTACGACCTGCGGCCGGTGCTGGAGGAAGAGGACGGTGCGGAAGATCTGATCGAGGCCGGGGAAGCGCTGGACGCGGCCCTCATCGAGGTGGAGCACGAGCTGATCCAGCTGATCGACACCGGGAGCGACGGGGTGCGCTGGCCGTCGAAGATCGTGGGGAGGCTGCGTTACCTGCAGGGGGCGGTCGCGACGGCGGACTTCCGGCCGACGGACCAGCACACGGAGGTGTCGCAGGTGCTGAGGGTGCAGTTGGGGGAGGTGGAAGAGGCGCTTCAGGAGGTGTTGGCGGAGGACCTGGAGAACTTCAACAGGATGCTGCAGCAGAGGATTGGGAGGGTGATTACGTAGCGGGAGGCCATTAGTCGACTGGGCGTGTGGTTCTCTAGTCCGCTGTCGGACAGGAAGACGAGCCCTTATCTTGGTGGACGTTGGACTGTGAGAGGTACGCACCCTAATGCCCAAAGGATCCTCGCCGGGCTACACAATCCTTGAGACTAGTCACATGCGCGATGGAAAGGGCGATTGGATAAGGCGATACGATTCGATCCAACAATTGGAAGAAGTCTTGAAGGAGCGGATCTCGGCCTCGCAAGGCTCTCCCTTCATCGCTCACTGCGATGCGCCGCGTAAGTTAGAAGAAGCCGCCCTCAAACAGTTCGTCGAGTTTGTCGGAGGGTCCCTGCAAGAGTTCTTCTGGCTCATGTCCAAGTTCCCTTGCGTCTGCACGAGAGTCATAGCAACAGCGCTCGCGAACTCCTATGGCGAGAAGGGAGCACAGGTCTACGGACCGATCGCTGCGCGGTTAGGGGTAGGTACCATACCGCTCCAGTCCCGTCACCGTCTCTACTTTGCGTTCAGGGACGCTTGCGAGATGGTCGGTTTGGCACTCCCGCCCCAGGGTCGCATGGTCGATGCGTACCTGTTTCAGGCAGGCGTATCGCGCAACCAGCTACCCGCGCTCGCGCTCGCTTTTCTGAAGGCGGAGCGCCTGTTGGGTCTACCGCAGAGTGACGACACGCGCGAAGTAGATGATTGGGAGGACAGGGCGGTGGGGTTGGCTCCGGAGGGCAACAAAGTACTCCGACGCATCGTGCGAGAAGATCCGACTGGATATCATGCCACCACCTTCATCCGCCTCCGGAGGTCCAGTAGCTCACCGACCCCCGAGTTCGAAGCTGCCTTCTATGACGCGATTCGATGTGCCAAGGAATCGCCAAGAGGGGCGGGTAGCCATCTTCATTTCGGCCCAACCGTGGAGTTTGTGCAAGGTGACTTGTGGCTTGCGATCCCACGCGGAGCCAACAGGTTGGAAGTCCGCGTTCACGGACGAATCCATCCACTTAGCCGCGGTCGGAGGCTGGCGCTACCCTTGCCATGGCCATCGTACATCGAGTGGCGGAGGCCTAGTGCGGAGGACCTTGCTTGGCGGCAGCTGCTACTCTTCGCTGACCGTCGAAGAATCTTGGTCTTTGACGCCGATACGGGGCTCCACAGGGGAGAGTTGGATCCCGCCCTACCCAACGGGCAGCACGTGCGCGCCGGTCAACTCTGCGTTCTGTCTCAGACCGCTTTCAGAATCAACGAAGAACCGTGCCATCAGTTGGGGCCCGAAGCGTTCGTTCTGTTCTGCGACATCTCAAGGGAGATGATCCTCCACCAAGGCGATTCCCGGTGTAAAGTGGCGGTGGAAGCGCGGCTGCGCTTGGATATGGTCGGAAAACGGATCGCTAGGAACCGGGACGGGTGGTTGCTTGCGGGACCAATATCAGCCCGAGTCCAGGGTCGGAGTGGCGGCTCTTCGGAGGCCCTGGAAGTGCGCGTCCGTCATCCGGCCTTGGACAACGAGCTTCCGTGCCGCGTCCAAAGCGCTTGCGATGGCCATCTAGCCGCCGACCTCGACATGCCGACCACCGGCGACTTCGGATTGGCTCAAGCCTCCCTGCACATCCGGGGCCAAGAGCGGGCGTTGTATCAAACAAAGTTCTGGTACTGGCCAGGCCTCGAACGGCTAGCTGAAGGCCGCGTCTTCGTTACGACGTCGATCCCTAAGAATCTCGCCGACGAGCAATTGGCACACATCGCACGGGACCGTAGCGGACGCCTCGTAGTTCTGGAAGGGGAGGCCTACCTGCGAGCCCAGCTTTGCTTCTGGGTGGGTCGGAGGCTCGCCCGTTTCAGCCTGCCGCCACCCGGAGCGTCTGTGTCCGTCCGGAGGGCAGATGGGACTGAGCGGCCACTAAGGGTCGGCGAGTCGATAGCCGTGCGGGATGACTATGCATCGAGCTTGATTGTGCGCTATTCCGATCCGACGGCTGCGATTGACCTGAAAGGGCAAGTAGTCCCAGCCGCGTTCGGGAAGACAGGGAGTTGGTGCGTGTCGTTTGCGGCTCTGAGGCAAGAGGGTGAACACAACAGGGTTCGCCTCCTCTTCGACACGGAATTGAGGCTCGGTCAGGATCTGGTTCGAGTCGTACCGGAGGCGGAACCCAAGAGTTTCTGGGCAGAGCGGCATGACACACATTGGTTCTATGACGTGGATTTCGAACGCCCCATCGAGGCCGTGCGGATCGAGGCAGAGAACTTGATTTGGGGAGAGCGGCTGGAAGCCGACCTCACTGTGGCTTCCCAACGGAACAGCACGAACGACTCCCCGCTTGCTACGGTTTCTCAGACTGACAACTCGAACCAGCTGCGGATCACGATTGACCAGAATGACTATGGGAACGGCATCTGGTTCGTCGGCTTCCACGTCCGTGAAGTGGGCCGTGAGGACTGGCTTCCGCTCATCAATTCTTCCGGTGAGTCCTACGCCACTTGCATCGCATCAAGAACCTACGCTCATAAGCTAGCTTCCAGAAACATTTCGTTGTGGTGTCCGGCAGCCAAGCGAGCTCAGGCCTTCCTTCGGCTGAGCCGAGTGATCGACATGCCGATTGCCCGGCCATGCCGTTCGAGCGTGATCGATCTAGCTCTCGCTGCTTGGGGGCGGATAGGGAATTCGCTTGACATCCGCAACCCGCATGATCGAGCCCGCCTGCTTAGGGCCTGCGCCCTGCCTCCCGCGCCTCACGCGCGTGAGAGTTGGATTCCCGTCCACCATCCTGTGGAGGTCAGTCCCGACCTGTTCGCCGTCCCGGTCGAGGATATCGGCGAGTTAGAGTCGAGCGAGGCCTCCGGGTATGAAGAGTTCGAGTCAGTAGGTCTTGCCGGACTTACCGAGTCTTTACAAGACGCTGTAGATCTGCTGGATGTCAGCACGACCTTCCTGATTGCGTTCGAAAGGGCAAGTGCGCTGCAAAGAGACCCCAATGCCTGTCCGGGAGCTTTCGACTTCTCAAAGTATTGCCTGTTGGCGCGAACCATGAAAGATATATTAGAAGACAACAAGCCCTTGTCGATCTGGCACCATGACCGAGCCTGCGAGCGCATGGCCGATCGTATTGTGATCGCCTCACGAGATCGCTTCTCGTCGGCTCGTCTTATCAAGGCAGCGACCGTTGTCCATCATTTCGCACGCCATAGGAATGAGGCACTGAGTGTGCCCGAAGACCTAGCGGAAGGATTCAGTCTAGTCGAGGGCGCCCCACATGTAATCGCGGCTCTTACAAAGGCGTGGCGCATCGGGGACGCAGAGAGGTTCTGGGGTGACCTAGCGTCCATCGTGAAATGGCCAACCGAGAAGGTGCGAAAGCACGTAGGCACCGTTCTGCGACTCGCCCCGGAGCTCCTCGCGTTCTATCTCCTTCTATGGGTGCTCGTCGAAAGGCATCAAACGGCATAGAGAATGACCCAAGACCTCGATCCCTTGTTTCTCCGAGATCGCCTCCGTGAGACTCTCGCACGTTACATTTCCACGGCGGTGCCGGTGTCCGCCGCGCGCGCTCCCGAACTCGCCCGCACCGTCAGAGATGCGTTGACTGACAGGTCCCTTAAGTTGACGAAGGGACCGTTCCTGGAAAGTCTCCCCGATTACGGCAAGAAGGGCTCGATTCGGGAACTGGTCGAGGCCGGGGTGCTGGCACGTGAGTGGCGGTTCCTAGAGGATACGGGGTTCGAGCGGCTTCTCGATCGCCCCCTTCACACCCACCAGGAGCGTGCAATCCGACACGCCGCGACGAACCGGAACTTCATCGTTGCCACCGGAACAGGCTCGGGAAAAACAGAGTGCTTCCTGTTGCCCTTAGTGGATCACCTGCTGCGTGACCCGGACCTAGCTGAGCCCGGTGTCCGGGCAGTGATCGTATATCCCTTGAACGCACTCGCCAACGATCAGCTCTATTTCCGGCTGGCTCCTTTGCTCCTCAGGCAACTCAAGGACCCAAACATTACTTTTGGTCGCTTCACTGGTCAAGTCCGGGCAAGGGCGGTCAGACGCATGGAGGAGGAGCGCCTTCTAGACAACGACGCCTTGAGGGAGGCTCTGGGGCTTGCACCATCGATTGCTCGCCTCCCCAGTTCTTGGCTTCTCTCACGCTCTGAGATGCTCGAGAGGCCCCCGCATATTCTTATCACGAACTACGCGATGTTGGAGCACCTGCTGCTCTTGCCTCGCAATGCCCCACTCTTTCACAATGCTCGCTTGCGGTTCCTCGTCTTGGACGAGATCCATACCTATTCCGGGGCGCAGGCGATCGAAGTAGCGTTTCTCCTCCGCAAGTTGAAGGTTCAACTCGGCTTGGAGACAGGGAGCCTGCAGGTTGTCGGCACGAGCGCCAGCCTCAACGTCAAGGACTCCCGAGAGCTTGCTCGATTCGCTTCAGATCTCTTCGGGGAAGCGTTCGATGCGAGCACCGATCTGATCTCCGGAGACCGAGAAATCCACCCGGACCTACGGACTGGATCCGCGCCGATATCCCTCGGCGCGAAGAAATGGAAGACAGTTGGCGAAGTCGTTGCGGCAATGCAAGCGGAAGAAGACCCCACGGTAGAGGACTGGAACACCTACTGCGGGGTTTGCGAGATAGACGACCTTCTCCGAATCGACCATGCCAACCTAAAGAGGGCGCTAACTCGTCGTTTGGCCACGATCTCAGAAGTTCGCTCAGTCGCTCGAGAACTCGCCGGCGGCCTCCGCTCCTTCGAGGACCTTGCAACCAAGGTCTTCCCCAATTCCGATCGCCGACTTCGCAACCGAGCCTTGCGCTCCCTGATCACTACGGCGGTCTTCGCGCGACCGGACAACTCCGAATTCCCGATCCTACCGGCTCGATACCATCTGGCCGTCACCGGAATCGACGGCGGGGTGGTCCGCCTAAACGCCGACACTTTGGAAGGTTGGTCTGACTTCCGTCCCAAGAAGTCCCATAATGACGAGAATGGCGTACCGTATTTCAGCCTTCTTCCGTGCCGCAACTGTGGCGAGCCCTACCTAGAAGGCTGGTACATCAACGGCACCATGTCGGGTAAGCCCGTTCCGGGGGCTGAACGAACCGTGTTTCGCCTCGTCGCTCTGGCGAAGGACGCCGCGATCGAGATGGGCGCGGGGGAAGACGAGGCCTTGAGCGAGACCGAGGAATATCAATATATCCTCCCGGAGACGGGCACTACCACTTCCGCCACGGCTCCAGGTACTGTAGCAGTCATCCCTTGCGCACTGCAGGAAGACAAGGACGAGCAACGGCACTACCTACGCGCGTGTGTAGTATGTGGCAACCGGGCAGCACGATTCCCGGAGCCGATCTCGCCCATGCATCCCGGCAACGACGCTCTTGCTGCTGTCGCCACGCAGGTCCTCTTCGAAGCACTGCCTAGCCAGGACAACGGGAGCGCCCCCAAGCCGCTAGCTGGACGGAAGCTTCTAGCCTTTTCGGACAACCGGCAGGACGCGGCATTCTTCGCACCATTCTTCGAACGAACAAGCCTAGATCTAACCTTGCGCAGGTGCATTGCCCAAGCTGTTCAGCGAGATACCGATCAGGGTGGGACTCACCTTCGGCAGGTGCGGGACAGGGTCTGGCGGCTCATGGGGCCCAACGGCCGAGCCGCATTCAAGGCACATCACGGGGGGATGGGCGACCTGAGCGATACGGATGCCAAGGAGACCCTGTTTGCTCGAGTCGTAGCGGAGTTCTTCGCTCCGGGCCTTGTGAGGGTTTCCCTGGAGGGCTTGGGTATCGCGTCGGTGGAATACGAACGTCGGAGTCTGGACAGGCTGGTGGAAGATATCCGCTCAGTCGGTACAGATCTTACTGACGGGGAGGCCAGGGCCTTTGCTGAGCTAACACTCGACCGCATCCGGCGTGAACGGGCCATCGCTAATCCAGGGGAGCAGCTCGACCTTTCCGACGATACGATCTGGGGTCCCTTCAAGAACCAGCCGGGACGATGCATGGTCCTATCCAGGAGTTCCCCGAGACAAGCCCGCTTCATTCTTGGACTCCTGCCAAGAGGATCGGCCATCAACCGTTCCACATGGATCCTTGAGACGAGGCTGGGCTTATCGCGAGATCAGGCGTTCCAAGTCCTTGAGACATTCTGGAATCGCGCAAAAACGGAACGACTGCTCCTTCGAGTCGGAAAGGGGTATGGACTAAACTTCGATAAGCTCCGAATCACGGATGGGAGCGCGCGACCGGTCTACGAATGTGATGCTTGCGGAACCCGTACATTTCGTTTCACGCGAGGTGTCTGCCCATCCTGGAAGTGTGAAGGCCGCTTGGCTAGAAAACTCGCAAAGGACCGGGAGGTCCTGACGGAGCAGAATCACTACGCTCACCTGTATCTGTCGGAAGCGGACAATCTTGGGCGAGGCCGAAACGCCGTCGCGAGGGAGCACAGTGCGGTGATCGGTGGGCAGCTCCGCGAAACAATCGAGGAAGACTTCCGCACTGGAAGGATCAACCTGCTGAGTTGTACGACGACCCTCGAACTCGGCGTCGATCTCGGAGATCTGGAAGCGATCGTTTGCAAGAACGTGCCGCCCGGTGTCGTCAACTACCAGCAACGAACCGGTCGAGCGGGCCGCCGGGCACAGGCCGCTCCAGTCGCGTTGACGATCGCCCGAAACAGCAACTATGACCAAGCATGCTTCGGTAGGTTCGACGGTTACTTGACCGACCTTCCCGTCGTTCCTTATCTCGCTCTGGACAATGCTGACTTTTTCCGACGTCACCAGATCTCAATGATCCTAGCCCGGTTCTTCCTAAGGCAGATCGACAAGACGGGGATGGGTGCTCCTCAATTGAAGGACCTCTTGGGCGAGAGCCTTACCGATGGTGATGTCCGTGGGTTTATGGATACCTTCCTGGGGTGGCTAGAGAGCGACGAAGGGAGCGAAGCGCGGGATCATGCCCACCGTCTTGTCACTACCTTGCCGGAAGAAGTCCAGCCAATCGGACTGCAGGGCGACGAACTTGCTGAGTACACTCGCGACGTGTTCACCCGATTCGTTCGGGACATCGCGTCGCGGTGGCAACTCTTGCAAGAACGCCGGATGGAGGCGCGAGAAGCTGACCGCGACTATGTCGCGGCCACTATGCAACGTCAGCAACGGAACTTACTTCACCAATTCTTGGTCAACGCGCTTTCTAGGTCAGCGGTTATCCCGACCTACAGCTTTCCGGTACACACCTGCAGGCTAGAAATCATTAGAGGGCGTGGGCAGAATCCGACGCCGTTCGGGGACTTGGACGCGGATCTTCAAATGGATCGGTCGGCTACGCTCGCGATCTCCGAGTACGCTCCAGAAGCGGAGATCGTGGCAGGCGGCAGGATCTGGACGAGCAGGGGAATCGTCCGTTATCCAAAGGATTTCATGCCGAAGCGTGGTTACAGGGTCTGTAATTCCTGCAGGCATGTCGACGTCACGGACGACCTCCGGGAGTTGGAGGGAAGCTGTTCGCAGTGCTCCTCACCCTGGACGGGAACGCACCGCGAGGGGCGCTTTATCGAGCCGAAAGGCTTTCTGACTTCCTTTAAGCAACGCAAAGGTCGAGATCCGGGGTCGACGCGCCTTCGACACCGCGCCGCCGATGAAGCACGGCTGGTGACGCGGGCACCGGCGCATCGTTACGAAGACACGGACTTAGCGGGTGTGCGAACTTTCTACGCTCCCGCCTTTCCGGCGGACGGCAACAAGGATCTCCGTGGACAATTGCTCATCGTGAATCGGGGCCCTCACGGTGGAGGCTACCTGCGCTGTCCGAGGTGCGAGTACTCGTTGCCCGCCAGTCAGGACGCAAGGTATGGGAAGGCCGTCAAGGAAAGGCATGAGAATCCCCGGACCGGCGAGAGGTGCCGCGTCACGGAGCTCCGGTGGCCGGTTGATCTAGGACACGTCTTCGAGACCGATGTGCGCGCCTTCACATTTGCTAGTCCGATCCCTCCCCTCGAGGACGACGGTGCGGATGCTTTGACGGAGGAGAGCTTCCTACGCACGCTCGCGGAAGCGATTCGTCTCGCTTCCGTGCGACTGCTGCAGATCGACTCGCGAGACTTGGCAGCTACTTTCCAGAAAGACCGTTATAGGCCCGTTGCGATCCTCTATGACTCGGTGCCAGGGGGAGCGGGCTATTCCCGCCGGCTCGGGAGCGGAGGGGCACTCTCGACCAGACACCTCGTTCGGCAAGCGATCGAGGTTCTGCGCTGCAGCGCGGGCTGTGCCAGTTCCTGTGTACGGTGCCTGAACGACTATGGCAACCAAGCTCACTGGGAGAAATTCGACCGCCATGCCGTCCTTCCTTGGTTAGAAGCCTTGGCATCGCACACCTCGGTAAACAAGGGGCCGGAGGGAGCCGTCCGGTGGGCCACTCCCTCCGCCTCGGGCCTTGAGGAGCGACTACGCGGCTCACGAGAGATCGATATTTTCGTGCCCAGAATCGTGGGCGGAGAGGACCGTGGCAGCCAGTTGGTAACAGCCCGGTTCATCAGGAACGTTTTGGAAGCTTCTCCCGACCGAAGGGTCCAGATCTATTCGGAGCATGCGATCGGCGATTCGGTTGTCGACACTAGTGGCAGGGAACTGGACGCGCTTATTCTCTTGGCTCAGATCGAGAGAGACGGCCGTTTGGAGTTTCGTGTTTCCGGCCCAATCGACCTTCGATCCGGCTTTCCGAGGCTGGCGACGGACACGAAGGCGAACGGACAGTGCTTCTATTCGGAAGATTGGGACCGCCCGCTCTTGGACGGCCTGCTTCCAGGTGATTCTGCGTTCATGGAGGGCACGATATCAGACAGGACGATGACTCGGATCGAGCACGTCAAGGGGGGCTCCCACCCGGAGGCCGAAGCGCTTAGTCGTTTCCTCCGTGACACTAAGCGCTTCGATTACCGAGTGGGACAGGTCCGCGATTTGGACGAAGTCTTCGCTCCCTTGCGGAATGCGGAGAAGGCCACTATCGCGATTAGGGATCCTTATTTGCTGTCAAAAGAGCGCAATCGCGAGACCGCTGCGGAGCTCCTCGGTCGGCTGAATTCACTCTGTGGCAGAATCGAGAGCGTGCGGCTGATATGGCGGGACGATCCCTGGTCGCGCTCTGGGCAGAGTTCAGGTGATGCGATTCGGCAATTCAAGACTAAGTTGAGGAGTCGGCGCCTTGGTTCCGTTCGCATTCGCTACGCGCCACGTCGCAAGGGCGAAGGTGGACACTTTCACGATCGCCGCGTGATCGCAGACGTGGTCCAAAGCGGCGAAAGAATGCGATTCCGTTGGGACCTGACGTCCGGAGTGGACAACTTGATGGATCAGACGAAGGAGGCGAGCGTCTTCCTGTCGCAGGTGAAGTAGGTCTTGCGGGCGAGGGGCCGCACCCATCTGGCCGTATCAGTAGTCAAAAAACCGATCCTAGCGCGCGCTTTCGAGGACCTTTCTCAGAGAGCCTAAGGTCATGTATCGGCGAGATCGATGTCCTCTACGAGCAAGCGCTCTCGTCCGTACCGCGTACGAAGAGGGCCGGAGACCGTCACCATATTGTTTACCATGGGGCCGACAACGTCGTCTAACATGTCCGGCACAGTGTCACACTTCACATGCTCTCCATTATCGTCTGTGATCTCAAGCCAGTTCCTGTCCAGATGGAGTGCTCTCAGAATGCCTGTGAGAGAATGGTATCGTTGAGGTGAATCAGTCGATACGCGCAAACGGACCTGCTTGATCTTCCGTTTGAGGCCGCGGGTAAGATAGACGGTCGTTACCTTCTCCGGTTGCGAACGATATAGGCCCACCTCGCTGAGCGTCTTCCCATCCGGTGCAATAGCGTTGGAAAGATCAAGAAAAGCCTTTCGGTATCGTTCATCAGGAACGTAGTCTTCGATGTCAGAGCGGGTTCCGCGGTTGAGGCGCTGAAGGAACTCAAAGGCGGCGGCACCGACGTCGGCTGCTACGACCCGCGGGAAAAGGTTGATCTGCGTGGGCTCGGTTAGGCGGATTTCCATCCGATAGCTGCCGATCGCCGGTTCGGCAACCCGCGCTTGAATCAAGTGCTGAAGTTCCGCGGGTGGTGCTCCCCTAACGCGCAGGGGGTACTCGCCAACCCACTCTGCAAATCGATAGAGGAGACTTCTGACGCTCGTCATCTTGTTGAGAATGAGGTCCAACGGGCCAGTCCCAGAGCCGACCGCACCGCCACGCAGGGATACGGTGACTGATTCTTCGGCGTAGCGTTGATTGAGTGAAGAAAGCAGGAGACGCTCGTCCGCTACCACTTCAAGAAGTTCTCGAAGCTGTTCTTCGGCCCATGGATTCAGATCGCCACGCCCGAGGAACCGGAAAATGGCCAACTCTGACTCGTCATGCTCTTGGGCCTTGTATAGGAGGGAGGTGGCGCTTACGGCCAAGACGCCGCGAGTCCGTTGTCGATCAGCCGGCGTGCGATCGAAGGCGTTCTGCTCTGCTTCGGCGGCCGCGGCGTACAACTCCCGGGCTCGCGCCTCCTTCCCGGAAGTCAAGGCAACCTCCGCGAGAGAAGCCAATCTCTGCGCTTCTTGGTGTAGCTTATTCACGATCCGACTCATCCACGTGGTTCAGGAGAATCAGGCCCTCGCGGAATCCGACCACGCCGGCCATCGCGGGCAGGTTCGAGATCCCTCGCCGCGCTTGAGCGAGCTTCTGCGCGAGACGGCCTCGAACGGCACGTCCATCTCCCGCATTGACACCCGATACCTCAAGCCGCAGGGCGCTCTCAAGGTCGTCGGTATCGGGTGACCCGACGTAGTAGTCTGCACCAGTACGCGTCTCAGCGCGACGCAGGGCTACCATCCCCAGTTCCGCTTCGACGGCGGCGACGACAAGTATGTAGGCACCATCTCGGGTCGCATCATCCGCGTTGTTCCAAGCCCTCAGCGCCACGGCGGTGGGAGCCGTCCAAGCCAGCGAACGGAGAGTAACGCTCCCCTCGCACGCGACAGAGAACAGGGTTGTCGGAGGTTCATGGTGTCTTGCGAGGGCTACTTCAGCAGCTTCGGAGAACGCGGCGCATACACTCTCGCTGATGCCCGGGTGCCGAGGTGCGCGTACAGACCGCAAGTCGGGGAGCTTCTTCGAATCAGGCAACATGGCATGTTGATGGGGTGCTCGAACATGAGAGGGCTCGGAGAACTGGCAGTGAACGCTGGCAGAGTAGACACTGACCGGCAGGTATGCCAGATCCCGGGGAAGAGAGGTACAAGTACGGTACGGGTACCGTCCCATATGGCATCCGACCTCCCGACCCATCAACGTGCGCATTGATCTCCCCCTGGCACGGGAGCGGTGGTGGGAATCCACGACCTCGTCCCTTTCCGTGGGACGACACGCGGACCGAGCACCAGCCTGCTATTCAGACGCATCGGCCCCCTCCATGAGGAAACATCGCCCGTACAACTCCTCCACCCGCGCCACCTCGTCCGCGGAAAGGCGCGCGAACTCGCGGGTCCGTGCCCTGCCAGGCAGCCTCCCTTCGTTCCGCTGCAGGACCCGCACCAGAAGGGCGATGGTCCCCTCCGGCATGTCCGCCGTTTCCTCCTGGACGCGTCGCGAGAACTCGTCGTATCCCTCGAGGTACGCGACTTCCTGGGGCAGGTCCCGGGTCACGGTCTCTTCGACGCACCTGTAGAGAAACTCGGCGTGGTCCGTCGCGTCGAAGAAGCGGTAGTAGTCGGCCGTGTCGTTCAGGACCTCGACGTTGTGTCGTCGAGTTGCGCGCCAACCGATCAGAGGGAGCACCTCTCGGGAATAGCTGACGAGAACCTCACGGTAATCCGTTACCCGCCTCAGCATCGCGACACTCGCCGGCAACACCAGGTTCGGCGGGCTGTAGCCGCCGCGCGCCAGCACGTGATGGATCAGCCAACGGTGCAGGCGTCCATTCCCGTCCTCGAACGGGTGGATGTAGACGAATCCGAACGACAGGGCGGCCGCCACGACGACCGAATCCAAGGGCATTTCCGCTGTCTGGTGCGCGTACTCCACGATGCCATGCATGAGGTCAGGCAGATCTTCTGGACGTGCGCTGATGTGCACCGGAATGGGATCCATGGTCGCCCGATCACGCTCGCCGAACCACCCGCCCTCGGTCCTGAACCCAAGCTGCACGAACCTCGCATCGCCGATCACTATCCTCTGCAGACGCTCAAGTTCATCGACGGTGAGGTCGCGCCGGCCCGCGTCGGCGGTCGCCCAGGCCCAACGCGCCTTCGATCTTGCCGCGCGTGTTCTCCTTCGATCTCAAAGGACGCCGTGCTGTCGCCGTAGGGAAGAAGCTGCACAGCGCGGCGGACGATTTCGGGGTGGGCCCGTCCGACGATCCGCCGAGCTTCCGCATCGAGCCGCATCCGCGCGAAGCGGTCGAGCTCGGGAGTCCGGCGCACCATCGGGCAGAACCGCTGCGTGCCCGGAAGATTGTTCCGGACTCGGTGGCGTCGCGAGATCGGTCCGCTCTCGGGAGCGAACTGCAGCCCCCGATCCACCACCGGAACGGCCTTCACTTTGCCGGCATCCGGCAGATCCGGCCGCACGTCCATCAGCCATTCGTAGAGGAACCAGACCCGACGGGTGTACTTTCCGGTGGACTTGTCGCGCACCATGCGGACGATCTCCGCTGGCCCGACTCGCCGAACAGTGCCCGCAGCACGGCGAGATGAACGCCCTCCCATTTCACGGCGAACTCGAGTTGGTCCGCGAGGCTTTCCTCGTGCGCGTAGTTCGGAGCGAACATGCGCCAGTGGCGCGTGGAGTCGGGATGATGGCGGTTGGCGATGGCCGCCAGGCGTGACGGAGGCGGAACCCGAAGGTCGTACTCGGCGATGAGGGCCGCGTAGCCGGCAGGCGTGCCCGGTTCGGGAATTGCTCGTCCTCGAAGATTCACGCCGAGGGTCACTTCACGCATCCCTTCAGCTGCAAAAACCGTTCACGATCCGTAAAATATCATCACATCGTGCCAGCACTCGCAAGAAATCATCACCGTGGCATGTCCCATCCCACGCCTGATACCTCGTGAACGGGGGACCGTCGAAGATCCGGGTCTTAGTTGCGAAGAACGCTGGGCGAAGTAGCATCCGCCTCCCCAGGACGGCCATCTGAGCCTCCGTTAGCCGCGCCCGCCTTCCGCACCTCTCGCGGCGCTCCCGGCGTATGAACAGTGGCGAGGCCTTCGCCCTTCGCATGGGCGAGGGCTTCGTTCAGGGACTGGATCAGGCCTTCTCCGAACGTGCTCATCGCCTCTCCTTTCCTTGTCGGCTGACGCATCGTAGCCCAACGGGGCAGACACGCAACCCCCGCGCGTGGATCAACTGAGGCTGGGCTCGCCAGAAGCGGCCTCCGTGGCAACCGCGAATTGTCCGCCCCATCCCCACCGCCCTAACTTGCTCGTATCCCCGTTGGAATCCTGCCGGCCTCGATGCTCGCGGCCGGAGAGGTGGATGCGCATGGCTGAATCGACTTCCGTAACGTCCCTCTTCCGACGCATCCTGCGCGAGCCGACGACCCACTTCGTGCTGCTGGCGGCCGTGCTGTTCGCCGCGAACGCGGCGCTCGAATCGTGGCGGGGCAACGTCATCACGATCGATCGCGTGCAGATCGAGGCTCGGATGGCGGAACTGGAGGCGCTGCGCGGCGCTCCGCTGAGCCCGGAGGAGCGGCAGCTCGTCGAGGATGCGTACATCGAGGAGCAGGTTCTCGTGCGCGAAGCCCTGGACATGGGGCTCGAAGCCGACCGCCGGATCGATGACATCCTCGTGCAGAAGATGCTTCACGTCCTGAGCGGAGACGTCATTCAGCCCACCGAAGGCGAGCTCCGGGAGTTCTACGAGGCGAACCTGGAGAGCTACACGACCGAGCCGGCGCTCACCATCGAGGAGGTGGTCATCGCCGCGGGCTCGGCGGCGGCGGGAGACCTGGTTGAGCAGTTGCAGACCGGCGTGTCCGCCCAGGAGCTGGCCGAGAGCCCCGACGCGCGGTCGTCCGTGTTGCGCCAGGTGACGGGCGGCGACCTGAGGAGGCTGTTCGGGCCGGTGACGGCTGAACTGATACTCAGCGCGGATACGGAAGGCTGGATCGGCCCTCACGCGACGGTTCGCGGCCAGCACTGGTTCCGGATCGTCGAGCGGATCACTCCCGAGCTACCGCCCCTCGAAAGCGTCCGCGAGCGTGTACGTCTCGACTGGGTCGCTGACCAGGAAGCCGCCCGGCTGGACCAGGCGGTCAGGGGGCTGCGCGAGCGTTACAACATCGTCATTGACGAGCCGGGCGAACCATGACGCAAGCCGCAGGTCTCGTAGTCACCCTCGCGCTCTTCGGCGCGCCCTCGACGCCCGCCCCCGGCCATGACGCGGAGGTCACGCGGACGAGAACGCCCAACCGCGCCGCCGCCGTCAACCCGGCCCCCATTCCCGCCCACGACGTGGACGTCACCTCGGTCGCCCGGGTCTACCTCGACGAGATCGGCGACGCCCGGTACGTGTTCTCCATCGTCGATACCCAGGTGTCGCCCATCATCGACCTGCGCGGGGTGTTGCCGGAGCGCTGCACACCGATTGGCCCTGAGGACACAGGTGTGCTCGTGAGCGCGGGCTTCGCGTTCGAGTGCACTTCGGAACTGACCTTCGACGATGCCCTCGAGTTGCCCTGGTCGCTGGCCGGCGTGGTTGCGCTCGTGCGCTGGGGCGACGGCACCCAGGCATCGGCCTACTTCCGCGGCGACGGCCGCGCGGTTCCCATCCGGCTGGCGGATCTGCGCGCCGGGGGCGGCACGACCGGGCGGCTCGCGGGCACGTACTTCATTCTCGGGGGGGAGCACATCCTCTTCGGGATCGATCACCTGCTCTTCGTGCTGGGACTGCTCCTGCTCGTTGGGGGATTCTGGTCGCTGGTCAAGACCATCACCTCCTTCACCCTGGCGCACAGCATCACGCTGGGGCTGGCGGTGCTCGGCTACGTGCCCGTGGATCGCGCACCGGTCGAAGCGGCGATCGCCCTCTCCATCGTGCTGCTGGCCCGCGAGATCGTGGTCGGGCGCCAGGGCCAAGAGAGCCTCGTGCACCGGTATCCGTGGCTGGTGGCCTTCGTTTTCGGGCTGCTGCACGGGCTGGGGTTCGCGGGCGCTCTCGGCGAGATCGGGCTCCGGTCCAGCGACGTTCCGTTGGCGCTCCTGTTCTTCAACCTGGGCGTCGAGGCGGGGCAGCTCGCGTTCGTCGTGGCGCTGATCGCGCTGGCGAAGATCGCCGGGCGGGCAAAACGCTTCGCCGTACAGCGAGTCGAGCCTGCCCTCGGGTATGCCCTTGGCGCCTTCGCCACGTTCTGGTTCCTGGATCGCCTTCCAGCGCTATGGGGCGCGTAACGATATCGGAGGAAACCATGCGTCGCTTGCTGACTGGCCTCTTCGTGCTCTCGCTCTTCGCGCTCGCCGTGCGCGGACATGCGCAGGAACCCGCTTCGTTCGACGTGCTCATTACGGGTGCCCGGGTCCTGGACGGCACCGGCAACCCGTGGATCTACGCGGATGTCGGTATCCGGGACGGGATGATCGCCGCCGTGGGCGACCTGGCCGACGCCCCCGCCGAGCGGGTCATCGATGCCCGGGGCAAGGTGGTGGCGCCCGGGTTCATCGATCTTCATTCGCACGGCGCCCCAGGTCTTGCGGCGCCGGACGAGCGCCGCCGCGCCGCCGCCAACCTGGTCACCCAGGGCGTGACCACCGTCGTCGTCAACCAGGACGGCCGCAGCCCCGTGGACATCGGTGCGCAGAGGTCGCTGCTGCAGGACCTGCGCATCGGTCCCAACGCGATCCTCATGGTGGGCCACAACTCGATTTGCGCGGAGGCGATGGGCAATGACTTCCAGCGCCTCGCGACCCCCGAGGAAGTTCAGCGCATGCGGGACCTCGCGCGCGCGGGGATGGAAGCAGGGGCGTTCGGGCTGTCCGCGGGGCTCGAGTACGTGCCCGGCCGCTGGAGCAATACCGACGAGGTCGTCGCGGTCGTCGAGGAGATCGTGCCCTACGGCGGTGTCTTCATCGAGCATGAACGGAGCAGCGGCACCTCGCCGATGTGGTGGAGGCCGAGTCAGGACGAGCCCGGGCCTCCCACCATGCTCAACTCCATTCAGGAGACGATCGAGATCGGCGAGCGCACCGGGGCCACGGTGGTGGCGACCCACATCAAGGCCCGGGGCGCCAACTACTGGGGCTCGAGCGGCGCCATCATCGCGGCCATCCGCCGGGCGCGGGACCGGGGCGTCGCCATCTTCGCGGACCAGTACCCGTACGCCACCAGCGGGAGCGACGGCAACGTGAGCCTGATTCCGGAATGGGCCGTGGGGGCGGACGATGAGCCGCCGGGCGGTGGTCCGGGCGCAGCACCCGACTACGCGGAAGCCTTGCGCGCAACTCTGGCCGATCCCGAGGGCGCCCGCATGCTCAGGCAGGACATCGCCTACGAGACGGAGTTCCGGGGCGGCGCCGAGAACATCGTGGTGTTTGACTATCCGGACCGCACGCTGATCGGCAAGAGCGTCGCCGAGATCGCGGGCGAGCGCGGGATCTCAACCGTCGAAGCCGCCATCCAGCTCCAGCTGGAGGGCATGAGTGACCGGCGTGGCGGAGGACGCCTGCGCAGCTTCTCCTTCTCCGAGGAGGACATCGAGAACTTCTCCGCGCAGCCGTGGGTGGCAACTGCCTCCGACGGCGGCATCTCACTGCCCGAGGACGGACCGGCCATCCACGCCCGCTACTACGGCACCTTCCCGCGCAAGATCAGGCAATACGCCCTCGACCGCGGCGTCCTGTCCGTCGAGAACGCCATCCGCTCCATGACCACGCTGCCCGCCCAGATCCTGGGGCTTCGTAACCGGGGCCAGGTGCGGGAAGGCTTCGTGGCCGACGTGGTCGTCCTCGACCTCGAGCAGATCCGCGACATGGCCACCTTCACCGACCCGCACCAGTACGCGACCGGAATCGACTACGTGCTCGTCAACGGCAGCTTCGTCGTGGACGAGGGCGCGCCCACAGGGATGCTCCCCGGAATCGTGATCACGCCCACCGAGGGCAGGAGGCCGCCCGCGACGGACTGAGGCGCTACCGCCGACCCGAACTATCCGTCCTCAACGCCCCCGGCCCGCGGATCACGCCCTCATCTCCAACCACCTCGATTTCCGTGCCGAACGGGTCCGAGAGGGCGGCCAGGAGCGTCAGGATCCGTTGCGCGTCCTCGCCCGAGGCCGCCACCGGCCGGCCGCGCTGCGGGCGCGGCAGTCCATAGCCCAATACCGTCGGCACCAGCCGGATCTCGTACAGCTCTCCGTCGCGAAAGTCCGAAACCGCCACGACGCCGTCCCACCAGTAGTCCGCCGCGGGACGCCCGCCCCCTGACGCCACCTCCCTGCCATCGTAGAAATCGGACGGCAGACCCCTGAACTCATCCACGTCATAGCGGGCATAGTTGTCCCAGGGCTGGAACGGCGGGGTCTCGTTCTGGAACAGGAAGTCATCCAGGGAATAGAAGATCGGCTTTTCCTGATAGATCTCGATGCCGCGCAGCACGTGCGGACCGTGCGCGTAGAAGGCATCTGCTCCGGCATCGATGGTGGCGCGGGCGAAGGTCACCAGCGCGTCCGCGGGCACGTAGCTGCTCTCGTTGCACTCGTCCTGATAGAGGCCAAGGCAACCCGGCTGGTCTCCGGCGCGGCTGGGGATGTAGTTGTTGCCGCCGCCCTGGTGGGTGTGGCTGGTCACCACCACCCAGTTGGCCTGCCGGCGCGCGTCGCGGACGGTCGCCAGCAGCTCCTCCAGATCGCCCGCATGCGGCGTCGTGACCGTGCGGTAGCCGTCGCCGGGTTCGAAGTTGCCCTCGATGCCGCCGACCTGCGCGCGCGCCTCGTCCAGGCTCTCGTAGACGTCGCCCGGCACCACGTATGTCGTCTCGAACCGCATCGGCGCCAGCCCGGGCCGACCGCGCAGATCCGGCCGCTGGTGGCCGGCCCTCATGTGCTCGGAGAAGCTCGAGGACACGGCGATGAGCGCCACCCGGCCATCCATCGTCTCCAGGTAGGCAGGCGCCCTGGCGAGCGCGAGATTCTCGCCCGAGCCGGCGACCTTGATCCCGGCCGCGGCAAGCGCACGCTGAGTCGAGCGCATCCCGCCCGCGCCCCAGTCCATGGTGTGGTTGTTGGCGAGCCCCAGCATGTCCAGCCCGATCCAGGCCAGGTCCCTGGCCAGGTCCGGATGGCCCGCCATGTAGGTGCCGCCGCTCTGCGCCGAGGGAATGATGTCGGGGCCGTACTCGTGCAGCAGCATCTCCATGTTACCGAAGCCCACGGTGCTCCCGCCGATCACGTCCCTCAGCTTCAGAAACTCGGGCTCGTCGTACGGCATCAGCGCCCGCGTGATGATCAGGTCCCCGACCATCGCCATGGTGATCTCCCCTTCCCCATCGCGATGCTGAGCTTCGGCGGGCGGGGCGGTCAGTAGAGGAAGGACGAGGAGGGAGGCGCCGAGGGTCCGGCGTGCCAGGATTCCCGTCCGGGCTGAAGTCGATCCGCGCATGTTCACCTCCTGCGGCGGGGAAGATCTGACTTTCAACAGTGAGATTACGGCACGGCGGGATGCGGGGGCAAGCGGGCCGGGCCACGAGCCGACACCGCCTTGTGGCATCGCATCGCGTATCGCCCCGCAGCCCCCTCCCGTGCTACGTTCAGGAAGCTCCCCTCGCCCATGGAGGACCCCATGCGTTACCTCGTCCTCTCCCTCCTCCTCGCATTCTCTTTCCAGGGCTGCGCTTCCACCGGCAGTGGCCCGGGTAGCTCCCGAAACCTCATCACCCGCGCGCAGATCGAAGAGTCGCAGGCGATCACGGCGCACGACGTCATCCGCGCGCTGCATCCCCAGTGGCTGCGGGCCCGGGGCCAGACCGTGGGCCTCGCGAATGCGACGCCTGTGACTCCGACGGTCTTCATGGACGGGACGCGAATCGGTGACATCAACGTCCTGAACGCGTATCAGGTGCGGGACATCCAGGAGATTCACTACCTGGATCCGGGCAGGGCGGCGAGCCGCTACGGGATGGGGTATCCCCGGGGCATCATCGAGATCATCTCGCTCAGGCGATGATCGGCTTGTCACCGGGAAGGTTGCGGCGGGCCGCCATCTGTGCGGTGGCGGGCGTCCTGACCGCGTGCAGCGCCTTCGAGGCGACTTCGCCATTCGAGGGCGAGGGTACCGCGGCACCGCCCTTGCCGAGTGACTCCTTCTGCAGCATTCCCCAGGAGTTCATCGTCTCCGGAGGCGTGGGCCGGGACGGCATCCCGGCACTCGTGAACCCGTCGCTGGTCTCCAGCGAGCACGCCGAAGCCACCTATGTCCGCGAAGTCGACCGCGTCATCGGGATCGAGGCGGACGGACGGTTCATCGCGGTGCCGCACAACATCCTCTGGTGGCACGAGATCGTGAACTTCGACGACTTCGGGCGCCCGTTCGCGGTCACCTACTGTCCCCTCACCGGATCGAGCATGGTGTTCGATCGGTCTTCCGTCGAGGGTGTCGATTTCGGCGTCTCGGGCCTCCTCTTCCACAACAACCTGATCATGTTCAACCGCCGGCTCGACGGAGCCGAGGAATCGCTCTTCCCGCAGATGATGCAGGGAGCGCGCTGCGGCCCGCTGGACGGACAGCCGCTCGAACCGCTGCCCGCGATCGAAATGAGCTGGGGGACCTGGAAGGACCTGCACCCCGAGACCCTGGTGGTCTCGGGCCTCCAGCCGCGGGGCCGGGACTATGAGAGCTATCCCTACGGCGACTACGAGGTCGTCGACAACCCCCAGACGCTGTTTCCGCACCCCGAGTTCGACACGCGCCGCCCCCCGAAGGAGCGGGTCCTGGGAATTCCGCGCGAAAACGGCTTCGGGATGGCGTTCCCCTTCATCGTGCTCGAGAGCCGGGGCGACGTGGTGGTGGTGCACGACGACGTGCAGGGCACGCGGCCGGTGGTGGTGTTCTGGTCCACCCGGGCCCAGGCGGCCGTGGCCTATCACCCCAGGTCCGGTGGCCGGGACCTCACCTTCGAGGTGCGGGACGGCGGGTTCTTCGACGTGCAGACGGGCAGCAGGTGGAACCTCGAAGGCCGTGCGGTAGCGGGGCCTCTCGAGGGCTCGTCGCTCGCGCAGGTCCCGGACGCCTACATCGCCTTCTGGTTTGCGTGGGCTACCTTCCACCCCAACACCGACGTGCTGTCCGGCCCGTTGCGGGTATCCTGAACCTCAGCTCAGCTCGGATCCCAGAACAGCCGGTTGTTCCAGGGCTCCGATCCCAGCCCCTGGGCCGACTGCGCGGCCGACAGGTTGGCGTTGTTCACGGACTCCTCGCTCTGCGGATAGGGCAGGCGAACCGGGATCAGGCCGTTGTTCAGGTTGTCGGGACCCGCCACCAGCCCGGGATGGTCGGCGCGCCGGAAGTACGCCCAGGCCTCCGGGCCCTGATCGTAGAGCGCGAACCACATCTGCTGGGCGATCTGCGCCAACTGCGTTTCCATGTCCGAGGCGAACGCCACCATCGGCTGCGCCAGGTAGGCGTCGATGTCGTCCGAGGAGATATCGTAGGTCTCCATCGACGCCCGAATGCCCGCCTCGTACAGGGCCTGGGCGTTCCCGCCGGCATAGCCCCGAACCGCGGCCTCGGCCTGGAGCAGCGCCACTTCCGCGTACGACTGGATCCATGACGGGGTCGTCGGCCGCAGGAACCACTTGCCGACCCGGGACACCTGCTCGAATTCGATCCCGTGGCTGTCGCTCATCCCGTTGGGCATCCCACGGAACTCGCCCGTCTCCCTCGCCGCATCGGCGTAGATGGGGAGCCTGGGGTCGTTATGCGCGATCAGTCCGTCGACCATCGCGGCGCTGATGCGGAAGTCGCCCGGGCGCGCGATGAACGCGGGCGCCATGGGGTTCTCGTTGGGCGGAGAGCCCAGCCATTGCAGCTTTGCCTCATCGTCGCGGCTCTGGAAGACGCCTGCGGAGATGGCGCTCGAGGCCTCGGACGCGCTCATGAGGCGCATCGCCATGCGAAGCCGCAGCGAGTTGGCGAAACGCTGCCACTTGTACATGTCGCCCTCGTAGATCAGGTCCGGATTGCCGACCGTTCCGCGGAATACGTCGGGGAAAAGGCCGTCCATGGGGGCGATCTGCGAGCTGGCCGCGGAAAGCTCCGCCAGCAGCGCGCTGTAGATGGACTGCGCGTCATCGTAGGTCGGCGTGATGTTGCCGGCCGCCAGCCCGCCCAGCGCTTCCGTATAGGGGATGTCGCCCCACAGGTCCACCATGTTGTGGAACATCCAGGCGCGCAGGATGCGCCCAACCGCTTCCTGGTTCGCCTGGCCTCTCTCGGCGGCCTTCTGAACCACCGCGTCGAAGTCCACCAGCGCCCCCGTGTACAGGGTCGCCCACAGCCCGTCCGAGAAGCTGCCGTCGATCTCGTAGCGATCGATCGAGCCGTACTGCAGGCGGGCGTAGTGCTGCACCCAGACCGAGGCCGTACCCCGGTCGAAGCCGGTTCCCAGCAGGCTGGTCACGCCGCCCACGATGCCCGCAGGCAGCAGGTACTGAACACCCACGTCGGTGGGCGCGTTGGGGTTGGTGTTGATCCCGGTGAAGTCCTCCGTGCATGCGGAGGCTCCCAGGCCGACCGCCACGACCAGAACGGCCGCGAGGCTGCGATGCGTCGTTCTCTTCGTATTCATTCTCGATCTCCCGCTCGGTTCAGCTTGCTTCGGCATCATCGGTTTCTCCTGTCGAGACACGTGCGTCGCCTCAATGCACGACGGAGATGTTGATCCCGAAGGTGCGCGGCGTCGGGAACTGCTTGTCTTCGATTCCGGCGAGGTTCGCTTCGGTGACGCTGCCCTCGATGGCCGCGGTTTCCGGATCGATGTGCGGAATCGCGGTCCACAGCCAGAGGTTGCGGCCCACGAAGGTGATGCGCGCCTGCGACACCGGGAGCGCGTCCAGGTACGCGGGCGGCAGATCGAAGGCGATCGCCACTTCGCGCAGCTTGGTGTAGTTGTTGTCGAACAGCCACTCGGTGTCCACGTCGTCGAGGCGCGTGCCCAGCGTCCGCGGTGAAACCGCCACCGTGTTCGCCGACCCGTTCTCGGTCACCCCGGGGAAGATGACGGGGCCGCGGCCGGTATTCCGATCCGGATCCCAGTCCCTGGGGGTCGGGTTGGCGCTCTCGTACAACACGCCGGTGCGGTAGCCCAGGCGGCAGGAACCGCAGAAGATCTGGCCGCCCCGCCGCGTGTCGACCTGGGCGCTGACGGTGAACGAACCGTACGAGAGCGTGCTGCGCACACCGCCGATCCAGTCCGGCTGATAGGATCCGATGATCTCGGACGATCCCCGGATCGGAAGCCCGTTCGCGCCGACGATGATGTTGCCGGCGCCATCGCGCCTCCACACCGGGCCGAAGAACACGCCGTAGGGATGGCCGGGCCGGGCTTCCACCGCGCCCCGGATGCCCCCGGCGCGCCCGATCACGATGGACTCGAGGCCGGAGGCGAGTTCCAGCACCTCGGAGTCGTTCCTTCCGAAGTTGAACGACATGTCCCAGGCCAGCCCGCCGGGCCGGTTGAGCATGTCGACCGTCAGCAGCGCCTCGATGCCCTTGTTGCGCACCGAGCCGGCGTTCAGGACCTGGCGGTTGTAGCCGCTGGATTCCGACACGTCCACGGCGAGGATCTGGTCGCGGGTGGTCGAGTTGTAGTAGGTGAGGTCGAGCGCGGCGCGGTCGAACCAGAAGCGCAGGTCGGCCCCGATCTCCCAGGAACGGGTTTCCTCGGGCCTCAGATGGGCATTGGGGATGGTGTTGCTGGTCGTGTATCCGGGGATGTTGCCGAACTTGTCGACCTCGGAGTAGACCGAGGTGAGCTGGTACGGATCCGCGTCGTTTCCGACCTTCGCCCAGCTTGCCCGCAGCTTCCCGTAGGAGAGGAAGTCGGAGTCGATCTGCAGGGCGTCGGTGAAGACCAGGCTCCCCGAGTAGGACGGATAGAAGTACGAGAGATTGTCCTCGGGGAGCGTCGAGGACCAGTCGTTGCGGGCCGTCACGTCGATGAAGGCGAAATCCCGGTAGCCGACGGTGAACAGGCCGTAGAGGCTGTTTACGTGCTTCTTCTGGATCACGTAGTTCAGCAGCGGAGGAGCGGCCGAGTTGCTCACGTTGTAGATGTCCGGAACGTTGAGCTTGCGGCTTCCCGCCTCCTGCAGGTCGAAGTCGTTGCGCCGCATGTTGGCGCCGCCGCTGACGTTGAGCGAGAAGTCGGTGGTCAGCTGCCGGTTCGCGGTGACCAGCGCCTCGAGGTTGGTTTCCTGGTGGAACGAAGCGGCCTCCACGAAGCCGCCCTCGGGGGTGTCCTGCGAATAGAAGGGGTAGACCTCCTTGTTGGACTGTTCGAACCAGTCCGTTCCCAGGCGCACGCGCGCGTTCAGCCACTCGCCCGCCAGCTTGTAGTTGCCGGTGACCTGGCCGATGACGCGGTTGCGCCGGTCGTCGTTGTTCCGGTAGTGCTGGACCCAGTAGACGTTGTCGTGGTAGTTGTGATTCCAGTTGGGGGTGAGGACGCCGGAAGCCGGATCCCACTCGGCGTTGGCACGCTGCATGCGCTTGGCGTCGACCTGGCGCTGGAACCAGTTGAAGATGTGGATGGCGTAGTAGGAACCGTTCCCGGGCGCCGGGCGGTTGTGTCCCTGCGTCTGCGTGTACTGGAACGAGCCGTCGAGGTCGAAGCGCTCGGTCACGTCCACCCCGGCGTTCAACGCCAGCTGAGTGCGCTCCAGGTCGTTCCGCGGGGCCATGCCGGTCGCGTCCATGCGCAGCGCGGAGAAGCGCACGTTGGAGCGCTCGGTGGCGTGGGAGATGGCGAAGTTGGTGGTGAGGTTGTTCCCGGTCTGGAAATACTCCCTCACGTTCATGGGGGAGGGCAGCCAGGGCTGCGGGACTCCGTTCGACCACCACTGGGGGTAGAGGCGCCCGTCGAGGGGCGGGCCCCAGCTCTCGTCCACGCCGTCGTTCTCGCCGCCGCCCCGCCCGTCGACCCAGTTGTAGCCGTCGTCGGTGGCGCCGCCGCCGTAGATGTTCTGGTACTTGACCATGCGCAGCGGCGATTCGACCACGAAGTTGCTGCTCGCCGTGATGGTGGTGGTGCCGATCGAGCCCCGCCCCGACTTGGTCACGATCTCCACGACCCCGTTGGACGCGCGCGACCCGTACAGCGCGGCCGCGTTTGCGCCCCGGAGCACCGTGATCGACTCGATGTTCGAGGGATCGATGTCCTGCGCCATGTTGCCGTAGTCGATGCCGCTGCGGTTGCGGACGACCGCGCCCCGGGTGCCGCCGTTGGCGGCCGTCTCGCGCCGGCTGTTGTCGATGGGCACGCCGTCCACCACGATCAGCGGCTCGTTGTTGCCGGAGATGGAGGCGACCCCCCGCAGGATCATCTTCGAGGTCCCGCCCAGGACGGCGGGAGGGGTCACCACCAGCCCGGCCACCTTGCCTGCCAGGTTGCTGATGATGTTGTTGTCGCGCACCTCGACGAGCTCATCGCCGTCGATGCCCTGGACCGAGTATCCCAGGCTTCGTTCCTCGCGGGTGATGCCGAGGGCCGTAACCACCACTTCCTCGAGCAGCAGGGCCTCGCTCTCGAGCGCGAAGTCGGCCACGGCCGCCGCATCGGCGGTAACCGTGACGACCACTGTCTGGGTCGCGTAGCCCAGGCGCCCGGCCTGAATCGTCACCTCCCCCACCGGCACCCCGGGGATGAGGTAGCGGCCTTCCGCGTTGGTGGCGACGCCAATTCCCTGGCCCACGATCGACACCTGTACGGCGTCGAGCGGCGCAAGCGTGCCCGCGTCGGTGATCACGCCGGTGACGCTCCCGGTCTGCGCCCGGAGGAGCGAGGGAGCCGTGAGGAGCGCCAGCGCCAGGAGCGCGAGCGGCACTGTCCATACCTTGTTCTGCTTCATGGTTGACCTCCTTACAGATTACTGCCGCTTGCTCCCGGCTACCCGCCCCAGCGGTAGCCGAATCCCACGCTGAACGAGGTGTCCATGTTGGACTCGTCCACGATGTGGTTCTGGTAGGTCCAGGTGGTGACGTCCGCGAACACGAACGCGTTGGATTCGAGCAGGAGCCTCACGCCCCCGCCCACGACGCCCGTAAACTCCGTCACGTCGTACGCGTAGCTGTTGAGTTCCTGGCCCTGCCGGTCCACCACAACCAGCCCGCCGCCGGCATGGACGTACGGCTCCATGCTGCCGCCGGTCATGAGCAGCACTTCGACGCCGGCGCCGTAGAACTGGCGGCCGAGGTCGACCGACTCGTTGATGCCCCCGCTCGTGTCCGTTCCGGACTTCGACGTGAGGCTCACGTCTCCGCGGACCGAGATGCGCTCGTAGAGCTGAAGGTTGGCGGTTGCGCCGAAGCGGACGCCCATCCCGTACGACACGATGCGGTCGGCATCGTACCCCGCGGGATCGTTGATGAGTCCGCCATGGGCGCCGAGGGAGAAGCTGCTGACGGGTTCCTGCGCGTCGGCGGGCAGTGCGGCGAACGCAGCCGTCAGCCCTGCGAGGACAAGCCTCCGTACACCTGACATGGTGTCCTCCTTACTGCTGTCGAGACCGACCTGAAGCGGCTGGGAGGGCCAGCCGGGTCGAGCCCCGGAAAACCTCGGAAAACCCCCATTATGGACTTAACGGGGTCCCCGCGTCAAGCGTCACCCGCGTGTCGTGCTCCGCCCCGGCGCGCGCTATACTTGTCGGAGAGCGCGTCGGGATGCGCTCTTCACACGAGCGGGGAACGCGATGCTGCCCATTCTTCTGAGCGTGCTCGGAGCGGCGCCGGCCGTGCAGGAAGCGCAGGCGGCGTATGCCGGGATTGCGGGCGAGACCGAGGTCTCCGTCCCCCGCCTGGAGCAGGCTGCGGACATCGACGGGTTTCTGGACGAGCCCGCGTGGCGCGAAGCCTCCGTGCTCACCGGCTTCTCCCAGTACGAGCCCGTGGACCAGAGGCCGGCCGCCGACACCACCCGGATCCTGGTCTGGTATTCCCCGACCGGCATCTACTTCGGCATCAAGGCTTTCGACGCCTCGGGATCGGTCAACGCCACGCTCGCCGACCGGGACCGCATCGAGGGCGACGACTACGTCCAACTCCTCCTCGACACCTTCGACGACCGGCGCCAGGCCTTCCTCTTCGGCGTCAACCCGTTCGGCATCCAGCAGGACGGCAACCGCACCGAGGGGGAACAGGGGCGGGCCAGCCGGGGCGTCGAGGTGAGCGAGACCAACCTGACGCCGGACTACATCTTCGACTCCCGCGGGCGACTCACCGACTACGGCTACGAGGTCGAGATCCACATTCCCTTCGAAAGCATCAGCTATCAGGCATCCGACGTCCAGAGCTGGGGCATCAACGTCATCCGCAAGGTGCAGCACTCCGGATACACCGACACCTGGACGCCCGCGCGACGGGGCGCCGCCTCCTTCCTCGCCCAGTCGGGGCGGCTGGTGGATCTGCGCGACCTCACCCGCGGAATGGTGGTCGACATCACGCCCGCCGTGACGGCGGCGCTGAACGGCGCGCCCGACGGGGGCGACGCCTGGAGTTACGGCTCGGACACGGAGATGGGGGGCAACCTGCGCTGGGGCGTGAGCGCCAACCTCACGCTGGACGCCACCGTGAACCCCGACTTCTCACACGTCGAAGCCGACGTGGGGCAGGTGTCGAGCAACGAGCGCTTCGCCCTCTTCTTCCCGGAGAAGCGGCCCTTCTTCCTGGAGGGCATCGATCGCTTCGACGCTCCGAACCGGCTCATCTACACGCGCCGGCTGCAGAATCCGGTGACGGGCGTCAAGCTGACCGGAAAGGTGGCCGGGATGAACATCGGGCTCCTGTCGGGCATCGACGGGGCGGTCCCCGGCAGCGCGGGCGTGGACTCGAACCCCTGGTTCAACGCGCTCAGGCTGCAGCGCGACGTCGGCGGGCAGTCCACGGTCGGGATGGTCTACACGGACCGCGTCGTGGGGAGCGACTTCAACCGGGTGGCCGCGGCCGACACCCGCCTCGTCTTCGGCGGCGTCTACACGATATCCCTGCAGGGGGGCGCGAGCTTCACCCGGTCGGGCGGAACGACCACCGAGGCGCCCATCTGGGAGGCCGTCTTCCAGCGCACCGGGCGCCGGCTGGTGCTCAACTATCGCATCAACGGCATCCACCCCGACTTCGAGACCCAGGCCGGCTTCGTCAACCGCCCCGGCGTGGTCCACACGCGGACCAGCAACAGCGTCAACTTCTACGGCAGGCCGGGCGCCCTCATCGAGCGCTGGACTCCCGGGTTCAGCACGATGGGATGGTGGGGATACCACGGCTTCGGAAGCGATCCGCCCGAGGAGACCAAGACCTTCCTTTCGAGCACGTTCCAGCTTCGCGGCGGATGGTCGATGCGGGTGAGCCACGGCTGGGAGAGCTACGCCTTCAAGCCCGAGTGGTACGCCGACTACGGGGTGGTTCGACCAGGACCGGCGGGCGCGGACACTGTGTTCTGGGACGCGCCGGACCGCATCACCGACGTGCGCGGTTGGATCACGAACGTCACCACGCCCGAGTTCTCGACGTTCTCGGCACGGGTGGGCGTGAACGTGTGGCAGGACGCGGGCTTCGCCGAGGCGCGGGGCGTGTGGCTGTTCCGCCCCAACGTGACCGTCAACTGGCGCCCCACCGACCAGTTCCGCCTGAACTTCCTCTACAACCAGCTCACGCTCGACCGCCGCTCCGACGGGTCCAACATGTCGATCCAGCGGATTCCCCGGCTCTCCCTCGAATACCAGATCTCGCGCTTCCTCTTCGTGCGCCTGGTGGGCCAGTACGACTCCTTCAAGCGGGATGCGCTCCGGACCGGCGACACCGAGGAGCCGATCTTCCTCTTCGACCCGGATACGGGCGGCTGGATGCGCTCGCGCGCCACGGAGGACAACCAGTTCACGGGCGATGTTCTGCTGTCGTACCGCCCGACCCCCGGCACGGTCGTGTTCCTCGGTTACGGCGCCGCGCTGGACGAGCCCGAAGCGTTCCGTTTCCGGCGCATGGCCCGGGGCGAGGACCGGTTCTTCATGAAGCTGAGCTATCTGTTCCGGAGATAGGATGGCCCGAGGCGTGGGCCCCGACGCTGGCTTTGAGCGTGTCCGTGTCAGAGGGTGTCGTAGTAGTATGCGAGTGTCTGCAGGATTGGGAGCGAGCGCTCCGGTGGTTGGAGGATTCCCATGAGAAGGTCCCGTTTTTCTCGATTCTCCCGGCGTCAACCGGGAGCCATCGCCGTCGCTTTTTTCCTCGTTGTGGCTGCCGTCGCTTTTCTCACCACCGCCTCAACGCGGCCGTCGCCGGGTGACCCCGAGGAGGAGCTCGGCCGGCTGCTCTTCTGGGATCCGGTCCTGTCGGGCCCCATGGACGTGTCGTGCGCCACCTGTCACCACCCCGACTTCGCATACGCCGATGGGCGAGCGCTGTCGCTGGGTCCGGGAGCCGTGGGCCTGGGGCCTGACCGGGTAGACCTTGGCGGCGGCGTGATTCCCGTGGCACAGCGCAACTCGCCCACGCTGCTCAACGTCGCGTACAACGGGCTGGACAGGCAGCGCAGGCGGCGCCGCGGACCGCGCTTCACACCCCTCCCGGCGGACCTCGAGACCGTCAATTCCGAGCGGGCGCCCATGTTCTGGGACCGGCGGGCGCGGAGCCTGGAGACGCAGGCGCTGCTCCCGCTCACGATCCGCGAGGAGATGCGGGGCGATACCTACCCCGAGGAGGTCGCGGTCGACTCGGTCGTGGCCCGGCTGCGCGCGATTCCCGAGTACGTGAGCCTGTTCCGGGAGGTGCACGGTGAGGAGACCTCCATCGATGCCACGCAGGTTGCGCAGGCGATCGCCGCATTCGAGCGCACGCTGATCGCGGGCAACAGCCCCTTCGACCGGTTCCTGGCCGGCGACGAGGACGCGCTCACCACACAGCAGCGGCGGGGCCTCGACGAATTCAACGAGGCCGATTGCTCGGATTGTCACCGGGGCCCGATGCTCTCCGACTTCAACATGCACGCCGAGGGGGTGGCCGAGAACCCGCTTCTGGCCGAGCCGGACGCGGGCGACGGGCGCTTCCGCTTCCGCACTCCGACCCTCCGCAACGTCGCCGTCACCCCGCCCTACATGCATAACGGCATGATCGGGACGCTGGAGGAAGTCCTCGAATTCTACGACCGCGGGCGCTCCGAGAATCCCAACGTCTCCAACCGGCGCAGGCGGCGCGGCGACGATGACCGCAGGGATGAAGCTCTGGCCACGCCCGGCAGGCTCTCGGGACGGTTTCGCGGAGTGGACGACATGACGGTGCAGCAGCAGGAGGACATCATCGCCTTCCTGGAAGCCCTGACCGACCCCGACTTCGACCGCACGATCCCGGCGCGGGTGCCGAGCGGCCTGCCCCCCGGGGGGAGCATCTCGACCGCGGAGGTCACGAATCGCTAGCTCGGGATGGACGGCGGGGCCGGTTTTTCGTCCACCTCGTCCTCACCGGCCGGTTCATCAAGTATATCAACAGTGAAGTCGTCACTATATCACCAGTAGACACCAGTAAAGGCACGATCATGGCGACATCCCATAGCGAGAACCCGATCCCGACAACACCCGCATCCCGCGGCCCCGGCCATCTGACCCGCCGCGAGTGGCTGGCCGGTGCGGGAGCGGGCACGGCCGCCTTGTTGCTCGAGCGCGACCCGTTGCGCGCGGCGGCGCGGCCCGGCGCGAGGTCGCCGTCTCAGCAGGCCGCCACGGTCGTATTCACCAACACCACCGTCGCGAACCCCGACACCGTCCAGGACGACGTGGCGCTCGCGGTCGAGGGCAACCTCATCGCGGCCATCGGTCCTACCGACGAGGTCCTCGCCGCCTACCCCGGGGCCGAGCAGTACGACGGGCGCGGAAAGGCGCTCTTCCCCGGCCTCATCAACTGCCACGCGCACATGCGGGCGGTCATCGCGCGCGGCTTCAACGAGGACTTCGGCTTCCCCAACACCGCCAACCTGGCCGTCTCGCCCGCGAGCCTCCTCCAGGGCGAAGAAGGCAACCTCATGGTGCAGGTGGCCGCGCTTGAGGCCATCACCACCGGGACCACCACCATCGTCGAGTTCACCGGGAACGTACAGCGTCAGGCCGGGGTGCTGGCCGACTCCGGGCTCCGCTGCGTGCTCGCCGAGGGGATCCGCGACACCGAGAACGTGCCCGGCCCGGTGTCCACCCGTTCGATGGCCCGGTCGTTCAGCGGGACGCCTCGCTTCTCCGAGGCGCTCCTCGACGATGGCATGCAGCGCATCAGCGACCTGTTCAGCACGTGGCACGGCGCCGAGGACGGCCGCATCTCGGTCTTCCCGGCGGCGTCGCTCACCGAGACCTCGTCGCCCGAGCTGCTGCGCGCGGTGCGCGACTTCGCCGAGACGCACGACCTGGGCTACACGATCCATCTGAACCAGAGCCGCGCCGAGTACGAGTTCATGGTCATGCACCACGGGCTTCGCCCGACGGAGTATCTGGACCGCCACGACTTCCTGGGTCCGCGCCTCTTCGCGGCGCACGCGCGCTACGTCAACCACGACGAAGTCGCGCTTCTGGGCCGCTCGGGCACCATTATCTCGCACCAGGCGGGGATGGCGGCGAACCGCGGCATCAGCCCGCCGATTCCGGAGCTGCGCACGGCCGGCTGCCCCATCGCGCTCGGCACCGACAACAACACCAACGACGTCTTCGAGGTGATGCGCACAGCTCTGCTCACCGAGCGAATCCGGCGCAACCGCGACGGGGACGAGGTTCCCGGTCTACAGCCCCAGCCGGAGGACATCCTGGCGGACGCCACCCAGGGCGGCGCGCTGGCGGTGCAGCAGCCGGACGCTCTCGGGACGCTGGAGGTCGGGAAGAAAGCCGATCTGCTCGTGATCGATACGCTGCGGCCCCACCTGGTGCCCGCAGGGCGCATCGTCTCCGCACTGGTCCACTGCGGCCACCCCGGCGACATCGAGTCGGTAATGGTTGACGGACGCTTCGTCATGCGCGACCGCGAGGTCCTCACCATGGACGCGGACGCCATCCTGCGCGAAGCCGACGCAGTGGGCCGCAGGATCTGGGGCCAGGTGCTGGAGGCGAGCCCGCTGAACGTGCCGAGGTTGACGCGCGGCTGAGAGCGCGATCAGCCGGAATCGAGCTCAGCCCCGCAGGTGCTCGTTGAAGAACGCGATGGTGCGGTCCTGCGCGAGGCTGGCGGCGTCCTGGTCGTAGCGTGGCGTGGTGTCGTTGTGAAAGCCGTGGTTCGCGCCCTCATAGACGTGGACAGCGAACTCCTTCCCGTTCGCCTCGAGCGCCTCCTGGTAGGCCGGGTAGGCGGCGTTGATGCGCTCGTCCAGACCCGCGAGCTGGATCATGAGGGGCGCCTGAATGGAGGGAACGTCCTCAACGGCCGGCGCCGACCCGTAGAACGGCACGCCGGCGCCCAGATCCGGAAGCCGGACCGCGAGCTGATTCACGACCCCGCCGCCGTAGCAGAACCCGACCGCCCCGACGCGCCCGGTGGTCGCATCGTGATCCCGCAGGAACCGGAACGCGGCCACCCAGTCCTCCATCATCACGTCCCTGTCGAGTTGCCGCTGCATCTCCCGGCCTTCGTCGTCGTTGCCGGGATAGCCGCCCAGGGGCGTGAGCGCATCCGGCCCCAGCGCCACGAAATCCGCCGCGGCGAACCTGCGCACCACGTCTTCGATGTAGGGGTTGAGTCCGCGATTCTCGTGGATGACCAGAACCGCGGGTCTGGCTTCCGTCGCGCCCGCGGGCGTGGCCATGTAGCCGCGCATCGTCCCCGAGCCGCTCGGCGACGGATAGGTGACGTATTCCTGCTGGATTCGGGCGTCCTCGAGCTCCACCTGCCGCGCCCAGGCGTAGTTGGGACGAAGCGCCTCGAGGACCGCGAGGGCGGCCGCGCCACCGCCCAGCACCTTGCCGGCTCCCTCCAGGAAGTCCCGGCGCTGAATGAACCCGTGCACGTAGCCATCGAAGAGAGCCAGCACCTCCTGGGGGAAATCGCTCGCCTGCTTTCGTGTGGTCATTGGAAGTCCTCCGCAAATCGTGTGATGAAGGTGGTGCGTTCGGGCGCCAAGTGGCTGCCCGGACCGTGCCTGCCGCGGCTCACCCGCGATGACGGTCTCGGGGAATCTATCGGGACCAGGCTGCGTCGCGCACGGGCCTGCGGCATCGGTTCGGCAATCGGGAGCGCACTCACGCAAAGCCACGCCGAATGCGGGCTCATGGTCATGCACCGGCGAGCGTTTCCGCGGAAACCTGGACCGGGAACGACTCGCCCCCGCCCACCAGGATCCTGACGGTTCCCGTCTTCCTCGGCGTCGACCGTTCGCGGCGCAGGCGGGCTGGTGCCAGCAGTTCGCGGCCCGCGCGATCCCGACCAGCGTACAGCACCGAATTGCCGATGGACTCGCGGTTCCCGGCGCCGTTCTCAATTCACATGTGCGTGGCCCATTCTGCCATTGACGGGCGGTCGCGTCGGCCACTGGACAGTAGTCCAGTCAAGAGGTCGGCGACACCCGCGCGCCGCGTCCCAGATTCACATGCGTGTGTCCCATTCTGCCATTGACGGATCTGGGTGCCATGATCTGGCGAACTCCGAGACCCCATCTTCTCCGGCCCGTCAGAGGCGCTGGCGCGCTTGCTGACGCCATTCGCAGGCGGCTTCCTGCTCCGAAGGTCTCCCAACCGCGTTTCGGCCACTACAGGGCATCCTGAGAGGCCGATTCCAGTGGCGT
This sequence comes from Gammaproteobacteria bacterium, assembly GCA_009841185.1. GTDB lineage: Bacteria > Gemmatimonadota > Gemmatimonadetes > Longimicrobiales > Gaopeijiaceae > BD2-11. The sequence goes on along the minus strand of VXMG01000121.1, from coordinate 82,969 downwards.
TATATTTATACGTAAGTCATTGTACAATCTTGCGTTGGGAGAATCCATGATCGCACCTGCGGACATTCTCTAAGACACTCGCCGGAAGCTCTCCTCGTGGCCCGCGATGGTGCGGGAACCGACCGGTCTCCGACTCGCCGCCAACCCCGCGCCCTCCGGTCCCGAGAACGCCCCGAATCGCGCCGCGGGCGATGGTGACGACGACGAACTCCGCAGACTGGGCGAGCGCATCGCGGAGCTGGCGGCCCGCATCAACTCCGCCGAAGCGCGCATGATGACACTGATCGCCGAGTTCGACCGCCGGGGCGGGTGGAAGGACGGCGGCTACTCCTCCTGCGCCGAATGGCTGGCCTGGAGGATCGGCACGAAGATCGGCACGGCCCGCGAACGGGTGCGGACCGCCCGCGCGCTCGAGCGACTGCCGCAGACGGCAGACGCTCTTAAGCACGGGACCATCTCCTACGCCAAGGTGCGGGCGCTGACCCGGGTTGCGACCCCGGAGCGCGAGGCGGAGCTGCTCGAGTTCGCGCGCGCGGGCTCGGCGGCGAAGCTGGAGCGGACGGTGCGCATGTGGAAGAAGCTGTCGCGCGACGCGGAATTGACGGCCGAGCAGGCCCGGCGCCGAAGCCGCACCTTCTCGGTCTTCGTGGACGGCGACGGGATGTACGTGGTGAAGGGCCGGCTCGAGCCGGAGGTCGGGGCCGTGCTGATGCGGGCGGTGGAGGCGGCGTCGGATGCGCTGTTCCGACGCGAGGAGGGACCCGGTTCCGGCAGTCACGAGGGCGATGCCCAAGACGCGGCGGGAAGTGGAAGGGGCGTCGGTTGCGAGGCGGCCGATGCGCGTCCGGAGCCGAAGCAGCGCCGCGCGGATGCCGTGGGGCTCTTGGCCGAGCGGGCGCTGGCGGCCGGGTTCGGAGGTGGCGAGCGCCTCGAATCGGAGGGCGATGCGGACGAAGTGGGTCGCGACCTCGATGAACTTGATGGTGCTCAGACCACCGAATCCAATGCAGCCCTGCGGGGAGCGCCCGCGGAAACGCCGGGAGGCAAAGCGGAGAATGGGGCGAACACGTCAGCCCGAGTCGGGTCCGGCACTCGGGCCGAGCGCTACCAGGTCATGGTCCATTGCGATGCCGCGACGCTCGCGGCCGAGGATGAGCCCGGACGCTCGGATCTGGACGGGATTCGCATTTCCGCGGAAACGTCGCGGCGCATGGCGTGCGACGCGGCGGTGGTCGCGATGGTCCACGCGAAGGACGGCTCGATGCTGAACGTTGGGCGACGGACGCGCACGATTCCGCCGCACATCCGCCGGGCGCTGGAGGACCGGGACCGGGGATGCCGCTTTCAAGGGTGTGGCTGCACGTTCACCGAGGCGCATCACGTGAAGCACTGGGCCGACGGGGGCGAGACCAGCCTCCGGAACACGCTGCTCCTCTGCCGGCGGCATCATCGCGCCGTTCATGAGGGGCGGGTCAAGGTATCCGTGAACGGTGACGGGACGGTGCTGTTCTTCACGCCCAAGGGGAGGGTGCTGGTGGACGCGCCGCGAAGGCCCAAAGCGGCTCGTGGTGGCGAGAGTCCGGGCTTGCCACCGGTCCCATCAGCGCATCACGGCGCCCCGCGAGTGGGCGAGGATCCCAGGCTCTCCAACGGAGCGGCGCTCTATCGTGATTCCGCCATCCCCTGGAGAATCGAGGCTGCGGCGCGCGAAGCGATGGAAGAGTCCCTGGGGTGAGTTGCGATGGAGGAGTCGCTGGAGTGAGTTCTGGTTCCCGCCCTCCGCCGCGCGACGGAACTGGAAGACGCGCCGGTATTGGAAGACGCGGCGGGGCGGCAAAACGCGCGGGCGCCGGATAGCGCGAGGGGCTGGATCACGCGGGCAGAACAGCCCGCCGCCTCAGCCTACCAGCTGTAGCCGAGTCGAGTGTAGTAGAAGCCGCCGTTGAAGCCGAAGGGGGTGAACTGGCCGAAGCGGTTGCCGACGCCGGCCGCGGCGCCCGGATACTCCTCGGGATAGGTGTTGAGCAGGTTCTGGGCGCCGGCCGTGAGCGTCCAGCGCTCGGCGAGCTTTCGGGACGCCTCCACATCGAAGAGGATGCGGGCCGGGTAGTCCATGGTGTTTTCCGGGTTCGACTCGTAGTAGGGCTGCTCGCCGTCGAAGTAGCCGCCCCAGTAGCTGGCGCGCACCAGGAGGCGGGATCCGCCCGTGAAGGCGTGATTCATGGCGAGGTTGCCGCGCACGCCGGGGAGTCCTTGCTCGAGTATGCGGATCCGGTGTGAGGTGAGCGTATTCGGGTTGAAGTCGGTCACCGTGGTCCGGGTCCAGTTCCACGCGCTGCTGAAGGTTGTCGTGGAACCGCCCGCTCCCCGAACATCGTACGCGCCCACCAGGTCGATGCCGTCCGTCCGGGTCGCGAAGTCGTTGATGAAGAAGCGGAAGCGCGCGAGCACGCCGCCCGGCCGGATGATGTCCTGGGCGATGAGCTGCTCGATCTCCGCCGGGGTCAGCTCCCGGTCGGCGCTGGTCGTCAGGCGGTCCGAAACCCTGATCTGGAAGAAGTCCAGCGAAAGGCTGAACGGGCCATCGTCGTACACCGTCCCCAGGGCCAGGTTGACGGATGTCTCCGGCTTGAGCGGCTCGCCGCCGAACTCCCGCGCCAGCGGTGACGTCGACGGGATCGTGCCGTTGTTGGTCAGGTCCATGATGGCGGGATCGTAGATCGTCGAGATGTTGAACGCGTTCTGCTGTCCCGGCGAGGGGGCGCGGAAGCCGGTGCTGACGCTGGCTCGGAGCCCCAGGTTCTCCGACGCACTCACGCGTCCTGCGAGCTTCCCGTTGACCGTCGTCCCGAAGTCCGAAAACCGCTCGACGCGGCCCGCCGCACCGAACGTCCATGCGCCCTCGGGTTCACGGACCTCCAGGTCGCCGTAGGCGGCGAAGTTGTTCCGGTTCCAGGCTCCCTCGGTAAGGGGGCCGAATCCGGTGAACCCGTTGGAGCCGGGGGTGAATCCCTGCGTCGCGAGCGGGCCCTCGGTCCACGATTCCGTGCTGCCCCGGATGATCTCGAAGCGCTCGTTGCGCCACTCGGCGCCGCCCGCGAGGTTGGTCCGCTCATTGAGGGCGTAGGAGAGGTCCGCGTTGAAGTTGGTCTCCTGCTGATCGTAGATCCCCGGGTTGAACCAGGGCGTGCAGGGTTGATCCGGCACGACGAAGGAGATGTCCCGGCTCGCGTCGGCACAGGGCTGGTCGGGTCCAAGCGAGGCGTTCACCGTGTTGTACATGTAGAAGTCGAGGTTGGACCGGCCCCAGGACGCGCTCGCGTCCCAGCTCAGATCGCCGCTGGCGCCTTTCAGCCCGGCCACCGCGGATGCGTCGAGAAGGTATGAGCCGAACTGCGGGGTGAATCCCCCGGGGAAGAGCTTCTGGAAGGTGAAGCAGTCGGGGTCGGCGAGGACCTGGTCGAGCGCCCCCTGGTCGAGCACGACACCGTCATCGTCGACCCGCACCTCGGGGCAGCCCGCCGATCCGTCCAGCACGCCGTCGCGCGCGTCGAGCATGTCGCCGATGAGGAGGATCCGCTCGCCATCGGCGTTCCTCGTCCCGAACACCCCGCTGCGCGTGCCCGGGTTGCGGAAGTAGAAGCCGCCCTCGACCTGCTTGCTCACGTAGTTGCCGTGGGAATAGAGCTGCAGGTTGTCGTTGAACAGATACCCCATGTTCGCCCACAGCTTGAGCTCGTTGGACACTTGGGGAGCGCCCCAGACCTGCGCCGGCGCCCGGACGCTCGAGTTGCCCGACGCCAGCAGCGCCAGGGCATCGTTGCGCTGCGTGCTGCGGTCCGTGGGATTGGCGTTGCCGTACTCGCCGGTCAGGTTGAGGAAGCCGGTTTCCCCCAGCGGCAGTCCCACGTTGCCGGACAGCGTGTACACCTCGCCATCCCCGGGGAACGTGCCTTCCTCGAACGGCTCGCTGGTCTCCCCCAGGGCGTACCCGCCGGTCTTGAAGTCGATGGAGCCGCCGGAGCGGTCGTTCCTGAGGACGAAGTTCACGACGCCTGCGATCGCGTCGGAGCCGTACTGGGCGGAGGCGCCGTCGCGCAGGACCTCGGCCTGCTGCAGCACCAGCCCCGGGATGAGCGCGATGTCGGGGCCCTGCGAGCCGTCGGAGAGGCCGTTGCCGTACCAGGTGATGACCGCCCCGCGATGGCGCCGTTTCCCGTTGACGAGGACGAGGGTGTGGTCCGGGGCGAGGCCGCGGAGGTTCGCGGGCCGCACGAAGGTGGCCGCATCGCTGATGGGCTGAATATTGACGTTGAACGACGGAACCACGTTGCGCAGCAGGTTGGCGAAGTCGGTGTCGCCCTGCTGCAGAATCTCCGGGGCCGGAATCACGTCGACGGGGACGGGCGACTCCGTGACGGTGCGGGGCCGCGCGCGGCTCCCGACGGCGACCACGCCCTCGAGTTCGAGCACCGTCTCGCTGAGCACGACGTTCAGTGTGGTCGGCTGGCCATCCGCGATGGTCACCTGCCGCCGTTCCGTTTCGTAGCCGATCAGCACGATCACCACTTCGTGGATTCCCGCCGGGATGGGCTCGACCTGGTAGGTGCCGTCGGCACCGGTTATGGTCCCGATGTTCAGGCCTGCCAGGCTGACCTGGGCTCCCGCTATGGCACTGCCCGAGCCGGCCAGAGTGACCGTTCCCCGCAAAGTCCCCTGCGCGGCGGCCGGACCCGCGTGCGCGAGGGCGAAGAACACGGCGATGGCTGCTGCTGATCTCATCATTGAACCCCACCCCCTTCCTGCCCTTCGGTGGCTTCGCAACAATGCCGTCCTGGTCACGACACGCCGAACTTCGCTTCCCAGTTGTCGAGAAGCGCGAAGTGGTCGCCCTCGGCAACGGTATAGTAGACTCTCTGCATCCCCTGCCGGCGGTCGGGTCCGAACGACACGGATTCGCCGATTCCCAGGGGGAAGTCGCGGACGGTGAAGACCGCCTGCTGCAATTGGGACCTGTCCGGACGCCCGCCCAGGCGCCGCAGGATTTCCGTCATCAGCTTCGCGTTGAGAAACCCCTCGAGGCTGACGAATCCGCGGGCAAGGGGTTGATACGATTCACCCTCGGCGAGTTTCTCGAGATCCTCGGGCAGTTGAGGGTCGTACTGGAACATCAGCCGATGGTATTCGTTCACGGACGGGAACGTAGCGTCGTCGAAGGCGGGCACGACCTGTGAGTTGACCAGGAACCGGGTGTACGAATCCGGGTCGGAGCGTCTCTCGCGCAGGACCCGCTGCAGGTTCTCGCTCCCCACGAACGACAGGTTGGCCACCGGCACGTGCAGCCCCAGATCGACGGCGTCGCGCGCGAAGGCGGCGCACGCGGCGTAGGCGCCGATACAGATCACGGCGTCCGGCGACCCGGCCCTCAGGATCTCCACCTGTCGCCTCATGCTCGCGCCGAACGGGGTGCCGCGCGTGTAGGTGGCCTCGCCCGCGATCGTCTCTCCGTGCCGTGCCAGCGCCTCTCGCACTCCTGCCCAGCCGCTTCGCCCGTACGCGTCGATCTGATAGAAGACCGCTACGCGCCGGCGTCCGATGCGGACGAAATTGTCGACCAGCCCGGCCGTCTCCTGCCGGTACGAGGCACGCAGGTTGAAGGCGAACTCCCCGTAGGGAGGTTCGCGCTGCGGCTCCGCGCCCGTGAAGGGAAAGAAGAGGTAAACCTGCCGGTCGCTGAATCTCTTCAGCAGCGGCAGCACCCGGGTGACGGTCGGCGTGCCGACGTACCCGAAGAGCAGGAAGACGTCGTCCTCCTGCATGAGGCGGAGCGTGTTCGCGACGCACGTATCGGGCTGGTATCCGTCGTCGTAGAGCTTGAGGACGATCCGGCGGCCGTTCACTCCTCCATTGTCATTGACGTAGCTGAACCAAGCCATCGCGCCACGATACAGCTCGGTGCCCAGACCGCGAGACGGGCCCGAGAACGCAGCCGACACGCCGAGTACGATGTCATCGGCCTGCTTGACGACGTTGCGGCGGCTCCGGCGAATGGACGAAGCGGAGGCGGCCAGCGGCTTCGCGAAGGGGGCGGCGGCCAGCGCGGCGAACCCGGATCGCAGGAGGGATCGGCGGGTCAGAGGGTGCGAACTACGCGGGGTTCCGCTGGAGACGGGGGTATCGGTGTCCTCGCCCGATCGGGCCACAGTCACACTCTTGTCCCGCCGCCGAATCATGCGAGATGCCGCTCGTTGGTCTGTCCGGTACGGGCTCATATGTGTCGCCCTGGGACCCATCCCCCACTGCCCTGCCTCCAGCGTACTCGCTGTTTTTATATTCCGCAACCGACAGGGCGGGCACCCGCTTCAGGGTATTCGCGCGACCGACAAAAACGCGCAATCAGTACTGCGTTATTGTCACTATCAATGAGACCCCCGCAGCACAGGGCGGGGTCACGCGCAGCCTCCTCGCGTGGCGCTCTTTATGCTTTCATCCTCCGAGAGCGAGACGAAGCAAATCAGTCCTCGGCTTCCTCCGCGTGGCTCCGCGCGATCCGGTCCAGTCTGGGCTGGATGGAGGACATCACGGCCGCGAACAGGACCAGCGCCCAGCCCACCGACAGGATCAGGTGCGCGCCGACAAGCGCCCGGGCAGCGACCGATACCGGGACTATGGCCGCATAGTCCTGAGCGAGGGCGTTGAAGAACGCGAACGAGAGCCAGTCGATGACCCCGGTTCCGGCGCTTGAGAACGCCCCGGGCTGGAAGCGCTCCAGCATGCCGTAGAATCCGGCGAACAGAACGATGATGGTGAGATAGCCGACCGCGAATCCGCCGATGGGCACCCACATGACGCGCAGGTAGTCGGCAAGCCGGGCGTACACGCGCAGGCGCGGCTGGAGCCAGCGGGTGACGGCGCGTCCCAGAAGAAATGCGGCCCCTGGATACACCAACGCTCCCCAGAACAGCTGCGAGGCGATCCGGCCGATCAATCGGATGCCCGAGAACCCGCGGAACTCTTCAAATACACCGGTTGCAAACAGGTAGACCAGCAAGGCAACCGGCAACGCAGCCCCCAGCACCAGCAGCCAAGGAGGACGGGTGTCGCGCCACCCCTCACCGCGGTGGCTCAGGAGGCCTGCCAGGAGCGCAACCCAGGGCATCGCAAAGACGGGTACGACCAGGATTGCCCCGGCAACGGACAAGATTCCCTCAGCACGTACGGCGGACAAAATGCCCAGCGCACCCAGGGCCGGGAAAAACCCCAGGGTCAGCAGGACTGCCATGATGAACGTCTCGCGGCACACATCCCGATAGCCGGCAAGCGCTGCCCCGCCCAGACCGTCGATCATGCCGACTGCCAGCGCAAGGGCCGGCGGACCGAGCAGTCCCCATTGGGTGCCGGGAATCGAGCCGGCGATCAGCGCAACGGTGATCCCGACCACCGAGCCGATCAGGATGCCGGTCCACGCCCCGCCCCTCGCGCCTCCGCGAAGACCGACGCCTACCCCGACCGCGAGCCCGCATCCCGCTCCCATCAGAACATCGGGGTGGATCCCCGTGATCGAGTACCCGAAGGGCACGACGACGAGAGCGATGGCAGCCGCAATACGGAACCCACGCAAGATCGTAGTGCGCAATCCCCTTCTCCTCAGTCGCGGCCGTCGTCCGCGAGGTGTCGTGCGATGCGGTCCAGCTTCGGGCCGATGGAAGACATCACCGCCGCGAACAGCACCAGCGCCCATCCCGCCGAGAGGATGAGGTGTGCGCCGACCAGCATCCGTGCGCCGAGCGAAACCGGAGAGAGCGCCGTGAAGTCCTGCCCCAGCGCGGTGAAGAACGCGAAGGACAGCCAGTCGGTGATCGCCGTGCCCGCCCCGGCAAACGAGCCCGGGGTAACGCGCTCCAGCGTCCCGTAGAAGCCCGCAAAGAGAAAGATGATGGTCAGATAGCCCACCGCGAACCCACCGATCGGAACCCACATGACCCGGAGGTAGGCCGCGAGCTGGCCGTATACCTCAAGCCGCGGGCGGAGCCAGTTGGCGGCGGCGCGCCCCCCGAGAAACGCGACCAGCGGAATCACCAGGATGGAGAGGATGATGGTCAGGACGACCCCCAGGACCGCCATGGCGCCTGTAAGTCCATCGTCCTCACGGATCACCCCGAAACCAAACGCCAGACCCATCAGGACGGGAAGCGCAACCGCGCCGAGGACCAGCAGGCGCGGAGGCGTTGCGCCGTCCCATCCCTCACGGCGCCGGCTGACGAGGCCGACCAGCAGCGCGGTCCAGGGCATGGCGAGGAGAGGGAATACCGCCAGGAGTGGTTCCAGATCGAAATCGCCCGCGACCAGCGCGGGGATGAACCCCAGGCCCAGCAGGACGGCGAGGATGAAGGTCTCCCGGATCACATCCCGATACCCGGAGAGAGGGGACGGGCCGAGCCCGTCGATCAGGCCGACCGCCAGGGGCAGAAGAGGCGGCAGGATGACGCCCCAGCCAACACTCATCGCTCCGCTCAGGTACGCCGCGACGACGCCGACCGCCGAGCCGATCAGGATGCCGGTCCAGGGATGGCTGCCCGATCCCCCGCGGAGACCGACGCCGACTCCCACGGCAACCCCGAATCCCGCCCCAAGCAGAACGTCGGTATGGACCCCGGTTAGGGCGTAGCCGAAGGTTGCGACAACGACTCCGATGGCGGCCGCGATCCGCACCGCCAGCCAGACCAACGGGATCATGTCGACCTGCCTTGGTTCATGCGGCCCGCCGCCGGCACTACCGTTGCGGATCCGACACCACCACCGGCCCGTCCTCCCCCTCGAGCGTCTCCAGCACCTGCCGCCACTCGAACTTCTCGCCGATGCCGCGCACGTAGTAGTCCATCCAGGCCATCTCGCTTACGGCCTTGACCAGGCGGTTGCGCGGGTCCGGGATGCCGTGGCTGCGTCCGGGATACATGAACAGCTCGGTCGCCACGTCCAGCTTCTTGAGCGCCATGTGCAGTTCGACCGACTGCGGGCTCGGCACGCGCGGATCGCCTTCCACCACATGGATCATGGTCGGGGTGACGGCGTTCGTGATGTACTTGAGCGGCGACTGGTCGAAATAGGTGTCGAAGTCCTCGTACAGGAAGCCGTCGCCGACGTAGAACTGGCGGTTCCGCTGCACGTCGCTCTGCGCGTACATGCTGATCCAGTTCATCGTCCCGGCGCCGGAGCTGATCGCCTTGAAGCGGTCGGTCTGGGTGAGGATCCAGTTGGACCAATGCCCGCCCGCGCTCCAGCCCAGCGCGCCCATGCGGTCGCCGTCCACGATGCCCTCGGCGATGAGATGGTCCACGCCGGTGATGATGTCCTCGTAGCCCATCGTGAAGTAGTCGCCCACGATGTCGGTGCGGTGCGCGTTTCCGTAGTTGCGCGAGCCGCGGTAGTTGGGCTTGAGGACGGCGTAGCCCGCGCCCGCGTACACCTGCGCGTTGTAGCCGCCGTTGAAGCGAAGCACATCCGCCGACGCCGGTCCCCCGTGGATCGCGACGATGAGCGGATAGCGCGTCCCCTCCTCGTAGCCCACCGGATAAACCAGCACGCCCCCGACCATCTTGCCGTCCGAGGAGCGCCAGTTCACCTCGACTTCCTCGCCGAGAGCGATGTCGCGGATCTGCGGGTTCACGTCCACGAGCCGGGTCCAGGCCGAGCGGTCGGGCACGTCGTCCACGCTAGCCACGGTGAACACGGTGGGGGGCGTTTTCGGGTCGCTGTAGCCGATGAGGAGGGTGCCCGTGTCGTCGTCGCGGGACACCGAGAGCGCGGCCCGCTCCTCGGTGAGCTGCCGAACTTCGCCGCTCCCCACGTCGAGCGCGTGCAATTGCGTGGTCACCGTCACGCCGGCGTTGAAATAGATGGTCTCCGAGTCATCGGACCAGAACCCGACGCTCGAGCTCTGATCGAAGTCCGCGCCCAGCTTCCGGAACGCGCCCCCGCGGTCATCCACTTCGCGGATGTAGACGCGGTTCTCGGTCATCGAGTAGCGCTCCATGTCGTCCGGTGCCGAGAAGGCGATCCAGCGCCCGTCGGGCGAGAAACTCATCCCGCCCTCGCCGATCTCGTAGTTGTCGGTCAGCCGTTCGATCTCACCCGTCGCGATCTCCTTCAGATAGAGATCCGCATAGAGCCGCTGCGCGGTGATGTTGCGCTCGTAGCGCTCGGGCGAGCCGCCCGTGATGCCGATCCAGCGGCCATCGTCGGAGAGCGTGAAGCTGTTGACGCTGTAGGATGCGTCGCTCGTCTCGCGCCGCTCGGCGGCCGACGCGACGTCCACGCTCCACAGGCTCGAGAGCGGGGTGACGGCGTTGCGGATGTCGACCGTGAAGCCCTGCTCGCGCCGCTTCACCTCGTCCTCGTCGAAGGAGTCGGGGCGCGCGAAGTAGATGCGGCTTCCGTCGGGGGAGAAGTCCCACTGGTCGACCCCGGCGTCGCCGTCGGTGAGCTGCTCGGACTCGCCTCCGACCAGGTCGCCGGCCGGAAGACGGTACAGTTGCTCCCGGTCGCTCTCGCCGGAACGGTACACCAGCCACTGCCCGTCCGGGCTGAACGCAAACCCCGACACCCCTTCCCCGGCGTCGGTGACCTTGCGGGCCTCGCCGCCGTCGTGGCGCATCATGTAGAGCTGGTTGTCGTCTCCGTCGCGGTTCGACGAAAAGACGAAGAACGAGCCGTCCGGGGCCCAGGCCGGGCTGGTCTCGTTCCTGTCGTCCGTGTAGGTGAGTTGCCGGCTCGACGGGACGCCCTCGTCGAGCGACACCAGGTGGATGTCGGTCTGGGAATCGGCCGCCTCCCAGTCCGGGGTCGTGACGGTGTAGAGCATCCACGCTCCATCCGGGCTCGGCGTCCACGAGCCGGCGCGCTTCAGCTCCTGGACATCCATGAACGTGAAGGGGCGCTGCTGAGCGGCCAGGGGCGAGGCGAACGCCGCGAGGGCGACGACGGAGACAGTGAGGGCGGCGGAGAGGAAGCGCATCTGGACCTCGTGTGGGAGGGGAAACTGGCGTCTTCATGATACGAACAGCGAGCGATGTCGGCGAGAACGGAAGGGCTCTGCTCGCTGCGATCGGGGTATATCCCTACCTTCCCCTGCAGATCAGGAGGTGTCGATGTCGATCGCAGGCGCAGGGCGAGTATGGGCCGTCCTGGCCCTGGCCATCCTCGTCACCGGGTGCGGAGCATCCCTCGGTCGCCAGAACCGGGCCGACATCGGTCGTGCGACGCTCCGCGACATCCAGTTGCACGTTCCCGAGGTTCTGGCCGATCACGGCTACACGATCAATCAGCGCAGGGAGACGCGCACGCGCATCTACTACGAGACGCGCTGGCTCTATCGGGCTCCGTTCGCCGACGAGATCGACCGCGGCGTGCAGGAGGTGCGCACCCGGTTCATCGTGCAGGGACGCAGAGGGGGCTCGGACTTCTATGACGTCGAGATCCGGGTCGAGAACGCGGTCCGCGGCATCCTCCCCAGCGGAGACTGGTCACCGCTCGCCACCCCCGATTTCGAGGATCACATGAGAAGCGTCTCCGACGAACTCATGATGAACATCAACGCGGGCGTGCGAATTCGCGGACCGATCCAGCCTACCTGAGGCTCCACCCGGAAGCGGTGCCGGGACTCCCCGGGCCGCCGAACGAGTACACGTCCAGCTTGAGCGCCTCGAGCTCCTCGGCGATCACGGGCATGTGCAGCGGGGTCCCCTCCCGCAATGTGCCGAAGCCGCGCTGGTCGAAGTAGTCGACGCCGCCCGAGTCGAAGAGGAGCTCCATTCCCTTTTCGTACCACATGGCGAAGAGCACGCTGCCGCACTCGCCCGTGATGGTCCGGGGCACGCAGCGGTCGCCGGATACCCCGTCGACCGTGGCAGGCGGAAGCCCTGCAGCTTCACGGCTCGAATTGATGTAGGGGAGCGCCATCGCCGGGTTGCCCATCCTGATGTGGGCCTCCGCAATCAGGAACTCCATCTCCCGCACCGTCAGCTCGTTGATGAACCCGAAGCCGGTGTCCGCCTTGTCCCGCCACTTCCAGGTGCGGTAGGGGGTGACGAACCAGATCCCGCGCTGGGCGTCCCCGAAGAGCGTGCCCGGAATCTCGACGAGCGTTCCGGAGGCATGGGGGTCGCCGGGCGCGTGGACCCGCTGGTCGTCCGTCTCCACGTGGAAGGGGAACCTGTCCCTCGGACCCGCCGCCTCGTAGGCCTGCCAGCCGCCGGACTGATCCGAGGGGCCGAGGAAGCGTATGGCGAGGTTATGGGGCAGGTTGTAGGCGTCGTCCCAGACGTCTCCCGGCACGGTGTTGATGCCGTAGTCGGACGTAACTCCAGCTTGAGCAAGACTCATCACCTCGCTCCAGTTCACGCTGGCGCGCTCCTCGGGAGTCCGCGCCACCGTCGTCATCAGACGGGCCTCCCAGGAGTTGATCATCCGGACCAGGTCGTCGCTCGAGACGCTGGTGCCCATCCAGCCCGCCGGGATCGTGAACGAGTTCGATCCCGCGATCTGCCGGGCCGCTTGCAGATAGCCCCTCGCGGCCTGCGCGACCTCGCCATAGGAACGCAGGTCGGCGCTCTCCACCGCCGCCTCCGTGTCCACGGTTTCGTCGATGATGAACCCCTGATTGAAGACGTTCGCGATGTACGCGTGGATCAGCCCCTGCATGAGCTTCGCGAATGCCAGGGTACGTGGAGTGTCCTGACCGCCCGCCCCGATCTCGAGGTTGCTCCCCTCAATGACCAGAACCCCGTCGCGGATCGCGGCGAGCGCCTGGTTCAGCTCCATCCAGGGAGCCCGCAGCGAACGGCCCCACTGGTAACCGATGGCGTTCGTCAGGTTGATCCGGGGCTGCTGGTTGTTGTCGGAGGCGAAATGGTTCGCGGCCGCGGACGCGAGGACCTCGGAGGCGCTGCTGAGGGCCCGGACCATGGCGAGCTCGTCGCCGGCCCCGTGCACCTGGTCCCACCAGGTCGAGTAGGTGCCCGCAATGAGGGACTCGATGTCTCCGGGCTCGGAAAGCGCCCGGTCGCGATCGGGCTCGTTAGGGTTCACCACTTCCAGGTCGCAGGCCGAAACCCCGACCAGACTCACGGCCCCGGCAACCGCCAGGGTCTGCAGTTTTGACGGTAGGAATCTCACGTCTCACCCTCCTGCCCTACGAGTCCGTGTGTCGCACGCGCTTCCGTGGCGGCTCCGTTGCTCGGGTGCCGCATCAGAACACGAGCTCGACGTCGAGGCCGATCTGCCGGTAGTTCGGGTAGAAGTACTCGTCGATCCGCCCGATGGCGGCGGAGCCTCCGAAGGTCGTCTTGCCCACTTCCGGATCGTGTCCCTGGTAGCCGGTGAAGGTGACCAGGTTGCGGCCGGCCAGGTTGACCGTGGCACGCTCGAACCCGATTTGCGCCAATAGCCCCGGCAGGTTGCTCTGGTCGAAGGTGTAGCGCACCGACAGCTCCCTCAGCTTGATGAAGTCCCCGTCCTCCACGTACCAGTCGTTCCGGTTGTTGCGGTCGTAGAGGAAGGCGGCCCCGTAGTACGGCAGCGGTTTCTTGAGTTCCTCGGGCTTGCCGCGCTGATCGATGGCCCCGACGCCGCTCCGTGAACCCCATTGGCGGGTCTGGTTCATGATCTGGGCCCCGAACTCGCCCTCGAACAGGAGCGTGACCCCCATGTTCCGGAACTGGAAGTCCTGCAGGAAGGAAACGTTCAGATCCGGCTGGGACGAGCCCAGCGGGCGGGGCGTGTTGTCGAACCGGTTGTGCTTGATGGGCATGCCCCAGTCGAGGGTCGTGCCGTCGACATTCCCCGTGGTGCCCCAGAGGGATTTCGCGGCCCCGTCCCTGTAGTCGTTGCCCGCACCGACGTAGACGAGCAGCCCGTCGTCGTTGACGTCGAACAGGTTGCAGTCCATTCCGCCGGGAAGCTCGCTGCAGCTCCTCAGCCAGTTGGAGCCGTAGAACGCGCCCAGCTCTTCGCCTTCCCGCACCATCATGCGCGCCCGCAGATCGCGGAACTCGAACGGGGGAACGTTGAGTTCAGTGATCTCCTGACGGGTCCGGTCGAGGTTGAGGCGAGCCGTCCAGACGAGGTCCGGACGCTCGACGAAGGCCGCCTCGATCGAAGCTTCCCAGGTGGTGGAAGCAACGGTGCCGGCGTTCCGCCACTGCGACTCGAAGCCGAGGGCGGAGCTGAGCGGCACCAGCAGGAGCTGGTCCCTCACCTCGAGGTCGACGTAGTTCAACTGCACGCGATACCGATCGACGAGCATCATGTCGATCCCGTATTCCTGCTCCGTCGCGAGCTCCGGCTTGAGGCCGCTATTGCCGAGCAGCTTGGGGATGATGCGCCCGCGGTCGACGGCGTAGGTCTGGTACTGGTAGGAGAAGCCGGGACGTCCACCCGCGGTGCCCCTCGAGTACCGGGGCCTGAACTCGGTGAAGAAGTCGAGCGGGAACCACTCCTCCTCCGCCATGCGCCACGCGGCGGAGACGCGGTAGTAGTTCTGCCAGCGCTCGTCGGGACCGAAGAGCGAGCTTCCGTCGCGGCGGGCGAGGAGGTCGAGGATGTACTTGCTCTTGTACGTCAGGGCGGTAATGGCGAACAGCCCCTGCGAACGAACCGTCTCGGCGTGCGAGCGCGTGTACAGGCCGGTTGTGAGGAGCCCCATCTGCGGCACTCCGACAACCGAGAAGGTGGAGCCGCCGGCCACGAAGTTGTCGGAAGACGTCTGCTCCGCCAGCCAGCGGAATCGGGTCCGCATCGTGAGGTCTCCGAAGCTGTGCTGGATCGACGCCGTGAGGTTGCCGTTGAGCTCCTCCCGCAGATCCTCGAGCCGGAACATCGCGCCGTCCAGGGGAGGCCGGGGGTAGGCCCGCTTCCACGGGCTCGGCGTGATGTTGACTTCCTTCAGGTTGGTGCGGTCGTAGGACAGGTTCCCCTGGAACGACAGCCACGAGAACGGGGAGTACTGTGCATCCATGGCGCCCATGACGCGCAGCCGGTCACGGGTCCAGTCCTGGTTCTCCAGCTGATAGAACGGGTTGGTCCTCCTGCTGATCAGGTCGCCGATCACATGGAGGTCGCCGTCCTCGTCGCGGGAAAAGAGGTCGGTGCCGGCGCGGTAGTGGTCGCTGCCGAGAAAGAGCCCGCGCCTGGCCGTGCCCCCGGAGGCGGTGGGATCCCGCGGCTCGTAGCCCACCAGATCGGTGAGGTTGCTCAGTCCGATCCGCTCCTGCTGGAAGATCACGTCCTGCTCCCGCAGCGTGACATAGGAACTCAGGGAGAACTGGAGCTGATCACCGACCGACTGATCGAGGTTGAGCCGAACGTTGGTCTGCTCCGCGCCATTGTGGAACTGCATGACGCCCTCGTCGCGCTGGTACGCGGCCGAGGCGCGGTACTGCGTGCTTCCCTCGTTCCCGGACGCGGACACGTAGGTGTTGTAGGAGTTGCCGGACGACAGCATGTGGTCCCAGACGGAACCCCCGTAGAGGTTGGGCGGAATCGGCTGGTCCTGGAACGTCGTCCACTGGTCGCGGCCGGCACCACCGGGCCGACCGAAGTTGTCGTTGAGCGCGTACGACCCGGTGCTGAGCTGCTGGTTGCGGTTATGGAGGTCGAGTTCGTTGCCGTTACGGTCGAGGATGGCCGTGCCCGCGGCGTTCATGCGGTACTCGTGGGACTCGGTCAGCCCCATGACGTACTCGATGTCGTTGAACTGGTACTGGCTGCGGATCGTAAACTCGTGGGTGCCCTCCCGGAGCGCGGCGCCCCGGCGGGTGGTCACCTCCATGACTCCGGCTTGCGCCCGCGAGCCGTACAGCGATGCCGCCGCCGCTCCGCGCACGATTTCGATGTTTTCGATGTCGTTCGGGTCGATGTCCGCGAGGGATCCCGTGGAGATCACGCCATCGACGATCAGGAGCGGCGCCTGGCTCTGCATGATGCTCGTCGGACCCCGGAACTGGACGGAGGGCTCGTCCCCGGGCTGGCCCGTGCCCTGGATCACCCGGGTTCCGGCCGTGCGGCCCTGCAGCAAGCTCGCCACGTTGAGCGCCGAAGCGATCTGCGCGGTCTCCACCTCGACCTGCTCGACGGTGAACGCCAGTTCGGTCTCGGGGGTTGCACCCGCGACCCCGGTCACCACCACGGCGTCCATCGCCAGCACCCGCGACTCCAGCATGAAGTTCGCAACCACGGGGGCCCCGGAAGTGACGTCGATGACCTGGGCGTCGGTCTGGCGACCGATGAGTTCCGCGCGGATCTCGTACTGGCCGACGGGCACGTTCGGGAGCGCGTAGGCCCCATCGGCGTTCGTCAGCATGCCGAGCTGCAGGTCGGGGATGTGGACCTGAACGGTGGCGATGGGCTCGCCGGTATTCGCGTCCGTCACCGTTCCGGTCACCGTCCCCACCTGCGCCGCGAGGCTGCTCGCGGCCATCGCCAGGGCGGCCGCCAGAACGACCGCCGATGACCAAACCTTCCTAACGCGCGCTCCATCCATGATGAGCCCCCACGTTCAAACTTTCAGACAACCCGCGAGGTCCGGACGCGCCCTGTGGCGCTCGGACAAACAAAAAAAGCCGCGCAGGCCCCTCCGAGCAGGTAGACCTACCCCGGGCCGACGCGGCGTACAGTACCGCCATGCTCCTGCATCCTTCTTCAGATGTACTACATACCGCCAGACTACGCCGCGCTGCGAACCGTTGTCAAGCAGAGCCCGCCCGCAGGAGAGCCATCAGCGGCGCAGATCCGCGGGGCACTGAGCGATGTTCCTGAAATCGCGGGCGGTGGTTACGCGGATGATGCCCGCGCCCCCCCGGGGACCGGCCACCAGCGTCGCGGCGGGACCGCGGAGCACGCGGATGTCGACGATTTCGCGGGTATCGATGTCTCCCAGATCCCCGTCCGAAACGTACCCGTCAACGACCAGCAGCGGCTGCGCTTCCACCGGCTCCGGATCCCGCGGGCGACGCTTGGTGGTGATCTCGATCACCCCGCCCTGGGCTCGCGATCCGTAGTGCGCCGCGGCAGCAGCGCCCTTCAGCACTTCGATGCGCTCGACGTCCATGGGATCGATTCCGGCCGTGCTGTGGCCCGCGATGATCCCGTCCACGACGACCAGCGGCTGCTGCTCAGCCCCGCCCAAAGTGGCGGGACCCCGCAGGAGAATGTCGGATTCCTGACCCGGAAGGCCGTTGCCGCGGATCACTCTCCCGCCGGCAATTCCGCGGAGCAGATTCGCTACGCTTCCGCCAGCGGTCGCCGTCCGCAACCGGTCACCACTCAGCTCCTCCACGGAGAACGGGAGCTCGGCGCGCGAACGCTCCGCGGGCGTGCCCGTAACCACGAGTTCATCGAGGGCAAAGGCGCGCAAGCCCACCTGCACGGTGACCTTGGCGGTCTCTCCGGGTTCGACCTCGACCGTGCGGTTCGCGAGTTCGCAGCCCAGCGCGTAGACCGACAGCCGGTGCTCGCCCGGACGCACGACGGCCAGTTCGAATCGCCCCTCGGCGTCGGTATCCGCGCGCAGCCCCAACTCGGGGAAGAGGACCTGGACGCCGGGCACGACCGGACCACCACTGTAGACCACCTGCCCGTTGATGCTTCCGGGGGCCTGCGCGGATACCCCGCTCGGAAGCAGCACGAAGAGCGCGAGACCCGCGAGGAGCGGGCCCATGTCCCGCAGCACCTCAGAAGTTGATCAGCAGCGCCCCGGTCAGGACCCGATCCTTGTGCGTGAGGTCTTCGCCGAAGCGGGTAAACGATGTGTGGAGCTGGCGGAACTCACCGCGGAGCCCGATGCGGCTGTCCGCTCCGAAGCGGGCCTCGACCCCGCCCGCAAAGCTCCACGCGCCGTCGAATCCGCGCGCATCCGGTCCGCCCTGGGGGTCGAAGACCCACTGGTACGACTTCCATCCCGCACCGACGGCTCCGTAGGGCGAAACCGTCATCGCCCCCGCCGCGAGAGGAAGACGGACCACCAGATCGCTCTGAATGGTCCAGATGCGCGGATCCCGCCCCGATACGATCGATGACCGCCCGTCGGAAGCCCCCAGCGTTCCGTGTTCGGTCGACAGGGCGTTGACCTGCACGCCCATGTGGCGGTGGAACCAGAAGCTGACGGTGCCTCCGAGCAACGTGGCGGTGTCGAAGCCTCCGCCGTCCCGGAACCGGGTCGTCGGGTTCATCTGCCCGAAGATCACGCCCACGGACACGACATCTTCGCCGGGTTCGGCGCCGCCCAGCGAGCCGAACATCTGGGCGGAGAGGTCGTTGGCGGGAAGGGCGAGGAATGAGAGGAAGGTGACCAACACAAAGCGCTTCATATCGCCCTCCATACCAGAATGTGCCAACGGGCAGAGTACGGCGGACGCGGTCGGTTTGTCAAAACGGCCCCGGGGGAAGGTCGGGAAGGACCTCCCACCCGGGGCCGAAGGATGTCAGCGGCTCGGGCCTGCCGGATCAGCTGCCCGGACCGGAAGGATCAGCCGCCCGGGCCCGACCTGCTCCCGTCCGTCGCTACCGCCGGCAGACGCACGAAGCCGATGCCGCGCGCGTCGTCCCACTCGACCACGGTGCCGTGCGGCTCGGAGGCGTCGATCAGGTCCTGGATGATCTTCCTGCCCAGCTCGCGGTCCGCGAACATCGGCCGGCCGCGCACGGTGGTGGGCTGCCCGAACCCCAGCGAGATGGGGTGCAGCTCGAGGCTCACCAGCTCCTCGCCCCGGAACGTGGGCATGGCGACGACCGACTCCCAGATTTCGGCCCGCGCGGGGAAGCCGGTGGTCTCGTTCTGGTAGCGGGTCGCGTTGAAGTCCGCGACCCAGGCATTGGCTTCGCCCTCGAGCCCCAGGCCGGCGTAGTTGTCGTAGGGAAGCCGCAGCAGGGTCTCGTTCTGGAAGATGAAGTCGCCCAGCGAGTAGAGGATGGGCTTGCCCTGGTAGATGTCGATTCCGGTGAGATAGTGGGGTCCGTGTCCCACGAATACGTCCGCTCCGGCATCGATCATCGCGTGCGCGAACTTCTTGAGATACGGGCCCTGGTTGTGGGCGTGGATGGTCACCACCACGTATTCGGCCAGCCGGGATGCGTTGTTTACGACCGCCGCGATCTCCGCCATGTCTACGGGATCGGGGTCGCTGTCGATGCCCGACTCGTCCGCCGGATGGAGCGTCGTGCCGAACACGTTCAGGGGCTCGCCGGGAGCGCCCAGATCACCCTGCTGTCCGATAGCCTCCAGGTCCATCCCCCGAAGCGACTGGCGCAACTGCTCCAACTGGCCCCGCTCCACGTAGTGCGTGGTGAGCACGTGCAGCGGGTTGAGGCCGGGACGTCCGCGCACCCCGCCCTTGGCCGGACCGGCGACCGAGTGTTCGGGGAATGCCGATGACACCGAGATCAGCGCGACACGGCCATCGTGCGTCTCGAGAAAGCGGGCCTCGCGGGCCTCGGCCAGGTTCTCCCCGGTTCCCGCGGTCAGCAGTCCCGCCGCTTCCGAATGCCGGCGCGTGATCCGATGCCCGTCCGCCGCGTAGTCACCCGTGTGGTTGTTCGCCATCGACACCATGTCGAATCCGGCCCAGACGAGTTCGTTGGCCAGGTTCGGGTCCGCGCGCATCCAGGTCCCGCCGCTGCGGGCGGCCGGATACGGCTCGTAGTCGTGGAAGAGCACCTCCAGGTTGACGAACGAGGCGTCCGCGCTCCGCACGAGCTCGATCATGTCGAGGTACTCGCGCTCCTTGTAGGGCGAGAGCCGCCGCGTGATGATGGCGTCTCCCGTGAGCGCCACGGTGAACATGCCGTCGGCGGAAAGGCTTCCGGACGGGTCCTGGGCGGTGGCCTCGGTGGGGCCAGCGAGAGCGAACAGGGTGATCGCTCCGCCAAAGAGCAAGGATCGCTTGAGCATGCCACTCCTCCTAAAAAAACGGGTCGATGCTCGGGTGCCGGTTGGCCCGGCTGTCTCGGATGGGCATAGTAAAGGGGTTGGGGGTGTCATCGCGAGTCGGACGCAGGGCCGGCTGAGCGAGTTGGTAATCCCTCTCGACTGGACATCAAAGGCACTTTTAGGGCGGACGCCGATGCTCGGAGTGACGACATTTGCGGGGGCCGTCTGGCTCTGGCTGCTGCTGGTCGCACGTCACCGTGTGGAATCGGGCAGGCCGCCGAGCCACCCCGAGAGCCGCCCGTCCCGAGGATGGGTCCGCGCGGCGCAGGGCGTGGGCGGGTTCTTCGGGGGATTCCTGGGAACGGAGTTCGGAGGCATGCTGGAGGTGGTCGCGGCGGCGGTCGCCATGGCGGTCCTGTCGGTCGCCATCGTCCCGCAACAGAAGCGAATCCTGTCGGGCACCTCCCGGCAACATCGGATCGGACCAGCCGATGACGATGCAGAGCAGCCCTGGGACGCTGATTGATCGGATGGAGAACGTGGCGTCCGCGAGTCGGTCCTGACAGGGGCTTGACCTCGCGCGACGGCCGACAGGATCCGGCAGTCTCGCCAGCCGCCTGTTCTGGCGCGGCTGTTAACCGGTTGCGTCCACCGAACGTTCTACCTGGTGAGTAAGAGGATCCCCGGCGGTGGAGAGACAGAGTCCCGCCGCTCCGGCAGGATCGGTTCGGAGGATGGCCCCTGGAAGAGAGGTGACAGGTGAACTGGAGCGCGTTCGAGGACATAGTGATGACGCTGGGGCTGTTCGCAGCCGTCGTGGGGATCGTCTGGCTGAGGGCCAGGGTGAATCAGGCTCGGCTGGCCAGGCAGGCCGAGACCCAGCAGCAGTTGCTGGCCAAGTTCCAGTCGGGCCGCGAACTCGCGGAGTTCATCGAAACGGACGACGGCAAGCAGTTCCTGGGTCAGTTCGAGTCCGACCCGCATCGCATGATGCTGGTCGTTCTGGGCGCAGGAATCGTCTCGTCCGTTCTGGGGCTCGGCTTCCTCGTGCTCATGATATGGGAGGACGGCTTTCTCTTCCCCGGCATCGGGACGACGGCGCTCGGCGTCGGTCTCATCGCTGCGGCCATCATCTCGAAGAAGCTGTCGGACCAGTGGCGTCAGTAACGAATGCATGAGGACGAGGCCGCGTTCCGCCGGGTCTACGAGTGTACGGCGCCGCGGCTTCGAGCGTACCTGCACCTGGCGGTGAAGGATGCGGCGCTGGCGGACGACGTTCTGCAGGAAGCGTACTACCGCCTGCTTCGCGCGGACATGAGAGAAGCAGCAATCGGTCAGGTACGGTCCTACCTGTACAAGACGGTCCGGACCCTGGTCGCGGACCACGGGCGGAGAGCGGGCCGCGAGCGCAGGCGGCAACGGAGATGGAACTCGTCGGTTTCGGAGAGCCCGAGACATGACCTGACGCTCGACATGCAGCGGCTCTTCGCCCTGCTCTCGGAGAAGGAGCAGACGCTTCTCTGGCTCGCGTATGTGGAGGGCGCCAGCCACCGCGAGATCGCTGCTTCGCTGGGCATCGGGGCGAACAGCGTCCGTGTCTTGCTGTACCGGGCGCGCAAGAGGTTGGCGGGGATTCTGGAGGGCCACGGGTGGGGCCCGGAGGAGGTGGCATGATCGCGGATCCATGTCCCAGGGAGGAAGCCGTGCTTAAGGCGGCACGGGCGGGAGGATGGAGCGACGAGTTGGCGCCTCATGTGGCGCGATGCGACTCGTGCAGGGAAGCCAGCACTGCGATTCGATGGATGATCGAGCTCGGGCAAACGGTAGACTCGGGACCGGCTTCTCTGCCGGACCCCCACCTGATCTGGCTCAAGGCCCGGATTCGCAGGCGGTCCGGGGCGTCATGGCGCACACTGCTCCCGATATTGATTGCCTGCGGGGCGTCGGCCATCGGATTGGGGATGATCGTCGCACCCCTTCCCGGGAATGCCTGGAGGTCGCTTCGCGAGTGGCTGGCAAGCGCAGGCATCGCGGGGTGGGAACTCCCGAGTCTCGCGTCCCCCGGGCCCCTCGCGATCGCGTGGATGCCCGCCGCACTCCTACTGATGCTTCTCCTGGTGGTCTCCGCCAGCGAAGCGTAGGCGGGTCGCGCGCCGGTCATCGCATCAGCGCTTCCAGTTCTTCGGGAGATCGCGGCAGCGTGGCGGTCAGCACTTCGGCGCCGTCCTCGGTCACCAGGATCACGTCCTCCACGAAGACCGCGATGCCGATGTCGTGGTTGTAGTACCACGGCTCGACCGTGAACACCATGCCGGGCGCGAGGGGCTCGTCCATCAGCGCGGGATCACCCGCGGAGAGGCCGATGTGGTGGCCGAAGAACGAACCGGTCTGCATGTGGGCCTCCTCCTCGTCGGGGATGGCCGCATAGGCCACGCTGGTGAGGTCGCGCAGGGTGACGCCCGGCCGGACGGCTTCGATGATCGCATCGGCGGCCCGCGTGCTGACCAGCAGCTTCTCCCGCTGAATGTCCGTGAACGTCCCGTTTACCGGGAAGGTGCGGCCGACATCGCTGATGTAGCCGTCCACCTCGCATCCGACATCGAAGATGACCAGGTCGCCGTCCTCCATTCTGCGGTTGCGGCGGTCGTAGTGGGCAGCCAGCACGCGCCAGGGCCAGAGGCTGTTGGGACCCGATTTGATGATGGGTGTAAAGGGCAGCGCCTGGGACCCGAAGGTGCGGCAGGTGTTCTCGAACTCGCCCTGCAGCGTTCGCTCGTCGACCCCGGGACGGATGCGCCAGGCGGCCGACTGAATCCCCGCCATGGTGGCATCGGCGGCGACGCGCATGTGATCGATCTCGGCTGGGGTCTTGATCATGCGCAGGCGGGCGACGACGTCGAAGGCGTTGACGATCTCCGCATTCGGATGGTCGGTGCTGAGCCGGAGGATCAGCGACGCGGTCGGGTCCAGGCTTCCGATCAGGGGGACGGCCGGGGGCGTGATCTCCCCGGTCGAGCCGGCGTTCACCCGCAGGGTCGCTCCGCCGCGCACCCGAAGCCGGAGGAAGTCGTCGATCTCGGCGATGTCGCGGTACTCGTCGATGCCCGCGATGCTGCGCAATTGATAGTCGTCGAGCAGCGGGCGCCCGGGGAAGTCGTTGGGCCGCCCCGGATTGTCGAAGCGCGGATCCCGCCGGGGCATGAAGAGGATGGAACGGTCCCGCTGGGCGTCCAGAACCAGCATCGAATGAACGACTTCGAGGCCGGTCAGATACCAGAAGTCCTCCAACTGACGGAAGGTCTCGCCGCGGGTGAGCCCGTCGGAGGAGGGCGTGAGCAGGAGCCCGCCCCCGCTGGCGCGCAGTCCGTCCAGTATGCGCGCGCGGCGGTACGCGTACTCCTGGGCCCGGAATTCCAGCCGGGTCCAGTCGGTGTAGCGCTGTTCGGGGGTCTGGGCGGCCAGGGGCGCCGCCGGCGCCGCGATGCTCCCGCCGGGACTCATGACAAGGGACGGGCCGGGGCTCGCAGATGCGAGAATGAGCACGATGACGCCGCGGCGGAACACTCTGGCCGACATGATTCACGATCCCTGGTCGAAGACGGATGCTGTTCCGGCAACTTGGCGGTCGAGGCGTCCCCCGTCTACACTCTTTCCGTCCCTGCACACTACCGCCCCGAGGAACACACGATGTACGACCTCCGTCTCCGAACCCGTCATGCGTTCTCGTACTCCGGCCGTCAGGCCTTCTCGCACTTCGGTTGCGTCTTATTCCGCCGCATCCCGGCGCCGTCGGCTCTGGTTCTGCTTGCGGCACTGCTCCCGCCGGCGTCCACGGCGGGGGGCCTGCCCGGCGGGCTCCATGCCCAGGAGTCCGACGAGGACGCCCCGGCGGAACTCAACTCCGGCCTGCTCTCGTCGTTCAGGTGGCGGAGCATCGGCCCCGCCGTCGCATCGGGCCGCATCGCCGACATCGCCATCGACCCGACCGATCGCAGCACCTGGTACGTGGCGGCCTCATCCGGGAACGTCTGGAAAACCACGAACGCAGGGACCACCTGGACGCCCATCTTCGACGACTACGGCTCGTATTCCATCGGGGCCATCGCGCTCGACCCGAACGACCACCTCACCCTCTGGGTGGGTACGGGCGAGAACAACGGCCAGCGCTCGGTGGGCTACGGCGACGGCGTGTACAAGTCGGTGGACGGGGGGCGCTCGTTTGCGAACATGGGACTCGAGACCTCCGAGCACATCGGCATGATCGCGGTGCATCCTGACGATTCGCGCACTGTGTTCGTGGCGGCTCAGGGGCCGCTCTGGAACGCGGGCGGCGAGCGCGGGCTCTACCGCACGCGGGACGGCGGCGAGAGCTGGGAGCTGGTGCTCGAGATCGACGAGCACACGGGCGTGAACGAGGTCTACTTCGATCCGCGCAACCCGGACGTCATGTACGCGTCCTCGTGGCAGCGGCGCCGGCACCAGTGGACCATGATCGACGGGGGTCCCGGCTCGGGCATCCACAAGTCCACCGACGGGGGCGAGACCTGGCGGGCCATCAACCGCGGGCTTCCCTCCGGGGACAAGGGGCGCATCGGGATGGCGATTTCGCCGATCAACCCTGATGTGCTCTACGCCATCGTCGAGGCGTCGGGGAATGACGGCGGGACCTTCCGCTCGGAGAACATGGGCGAGAACTGGAGCCGCACGTCGCGCTACCAGTCGACCGCGCCGATGTACTATCACGAACTCTATGCCGACCCTCATCGTTTCGACCGAATCTATGCCATGGACACCTTCCTGGAGATGTCCGACGACGGCGGCGAGACCTGGAGCCGGCTGCCCACTCAGAGCGTGCATGTCGACCATCACGCCATCGCGTTCGACCCGGACGACCCGGAGCACCTGATACTGGGGAACGACGGCGGACTGTACGAGACTTTCGACTTCGGGGAGAACTGGAGTCACTTCACCAATCTTCCGCTCACGCAGTACTACAAAGTCGCGACCTCCAACGACGAGCCCTTCTACTATGTCTATGGGGGCACGCAGGACAACAACACCATGGGCGGGCCGTCGCAGACGCTCGGGGGCGGCATCCGCAACTCGGACTGGTATGTGACGCTGGGGGGCGACGGCTTCGATCCGGTGATCGATCCCGAGAATCCCGACATCATCTATTCGCAGTTGCAGCACGGCGTACTGTCGCGTTTCGACCGGGGAAGCAAGGAGCGGCTCGATATTCAGCCCCAGGCCGATCCCGGCGGACCGCCGCTGCGCTGGTACTGGGATGCGGGCCTGATCATGTCGCCGCACGACAATCACCGGCTCTATTTCGGGGCCCAGATCCTCTTCCGGAGCGACGATCAGGGCTCGAGCTGGCGCGCCATTTCCGGGGACCTGTCGCGCAACCTCGACCGCAACCAGCTGGAGGTGATGGGGCGCGTGTGGAGCGTCGACGCGGTGGGCAAGAACCGGTCGACGTCGGTGTTCGGGCACATCGTGGCCATCTCCGAGTCGCCGCTGGTCGAGGGACTGATCTATGTCGGTACGGACGACGGCCTGGTGCAGGTCACCGAGGACGGAGGCGAGACCTGGCGCGAGATCGCGAGCCTTCCGGGCGTTCCCGATACCAGCTTCGTGCACGACGTCGAGGCTTCGCTGCACGATCCCGACGCCGTCTTCGCCGTGGTCAACAACTTCAAGCGCGGCGACTACCGGCCCTATGTCCTGAAGTCCGAGGACCGCGGACGCAACTGGACCGCGATTACCGGCGGGCTGCCGGACAACAGCCCGTCCTTCTCCATCGTTCAGGACCATATCGAGTCCGACCTGCTCTTCCTGGGGGCGGAATTCGGGGCCTTCGTGTCGGTGGACGGGGGCGAGTCGTGGATGGAGTTCGACAGCGGGCTGCCCACGATTGCCGTGCGCGACCTGGAGATCCAGCAGCGGGAGGGCGACCTGGTGGCGGCGACCTTCGGGCGCAGCTTCTACGTGATCGACGACTATACGCCGCTGCGCGAGCTGGCGCGGGGACCCGAGCCCATCCTCGCTTCCGCGGGTCACCTGTTCGAGGTGGCCGATGGCGACATGTACGTGCCCTGGAATCCGGGCGGGGCAAACGGCGCCGACTTCTATGCGGCGGACAATCCGGAGCTGGGCGTGACCTTCACCTACTGGGTCGGCGAGACGCTGCGCACGCGGCGGGCCGAGAGGCAGGCCGAGGAGCGCCGGGCCGCGGGCCGGGGCGAGGACACCCCGTATCCGTCGTGGGAAGAGCTGATCGAGGAGGACCGCGAGGAGGCGCCGCGCGTGTACCTGACCGTCCGCGATGAGGGCGGACAGGTGGTGAACGTGGTCAACGGCTCGACGTCGCGGGGCGTTCACCGTGCCGTCTGGAACTACCGCTACCCCGCGTACACGCCCGTCACCGGCGGAGGTGGGGGCGGCTTCGGGGGCTTCGGGGGA
Organism: Gammaproteobacteria bacterium; assembly: GCA_009841185.1. Classification (GTDB taxonomy): domain Bacteria; phylum Gemmatimonadota; class Gemmatimonadetes; order Longimicrobiales; family Gaopeijiaceae; genus BD2-11. The sequence goes on along the minus strand of VXMG01000121.1, from coordinate 56,583 downwards.
GGCAACGGGCCGATGGCGCTTCCGGGCAGCTACACGGTGTCCCTGGCACAGCGGGTGGACGGCGAGGTGAAGGAACTGGCCGGCCCCGCCCCCTTCGAGATCGCCCCGCTGACCAAGCCCGCCATCGCCGCCCAGGACCGGGCGGTCGTGCTCGCCTTCCAGCGCGAGACGGGTGAACTCCTGCGCGCCGTCACCGGTTCGCAGCGCGCGGCCGCGGGAGCCGCCCAGCGGATCGGCGCCGTCAAGCAGGCGCTCGAAGGCTGGCCCGCCGCGCCGGCCGCCCTCATGGGCGATGCGCGGGCGCTGGAACTGCGCCTGCTCGACCTGCGTGAAGCGCTCGACGGCTCACGCACGCGCACCTCGCGCGCCGAACCCGACTTGCCGGGGATCGCCGGGCGGGTCAACCAGGTCGTGCGAGGACACTGGAACGGCACCCACGGACCAACGGGCACCCATCGGGAGCAGTACCGCGTCGCGCGCGAGGCGTTCAGCGCGATGTATCCCGAGCTGCAGCGGCTGGTGGAGACCGACCTTCCCGCTCTGGAGGGGCGGCTGGAGGAGGCGGGCGTGCCGTGGACCACAGGGCGCGCCCTGCCGAGCTGGCCGCCGGGGGGCTAGAACACTCTCAGCCGATCAGTTGCCCGGCTCCCGAATCGCGCTTCTTGAGGAGTTCGATCGCGACATCGCGCGCGCTGTCGAGCGTCCTCACCCTCTGCTTGCGGGGCACTCCGTCCAGGATGTCCAGGGTTCGCAGGGTCTCGGCCGGCGAACCCGACAGGCCCATCACGATCACGTCGGTTTCCTCGCGCTCGGCGACGTCGAGGAGCTGGCGTATGAGCATGGCGGCGCTGTCGTCGAGGTAGGTCACGGCGGTGAAGTCGAAGATGGTGACCTCGTGCTCCTTGATGTCTCCCCCGATCACGGCGACCAGCTTGTGCGCGGAGGCCACGGTGAAGCTCCCCTTGAGGGCGACCAGCCCGACCCGGGCCGAGTACCAGTCCAGGAACGCCGGATCCTCGTGTTCGCCGAGGAACATCTGGTCGAGCAGAGGCACGGACACCACGCTGTCCAGCTCCAGGTGCTCCAACTGGCTGGCATGCGCCATCCCCGCGACGATCAGTCCGATCGCGACCCCCGTCATCAGGTCCACGAACACCGTCAGCCCGAGCGTGACCAGCATGACGATCATGTGCTCGCGGCGCAGGTGATGGACGCGGACGAGGACGCGCCAGTCGATGATGTCCCATCCCACCTTGACCAGGATGGCGGCGAGGACCGCGTGGGGGATCGGCTCTACGTACTGGCCGAGCCCCAGAAGTAGCGCCAGGACCAGCACCGCTCGCAGGGCCCCGGAAGCCGGAGTGCTGCCCCCGGCCCGGATGTTGACCACCGTGCCCATGGTCGCCCCGGCGCCCGGCAGCCCCCCGATGAGCCCCGAGGCGATGTTGCCGATGCCCTGCCCGATCAGCTCCCGGTTGGCCTTGTGGCGGGTGCCCGTGATCGAGTCGGCCACCAGGGACGTGAGCAGGCTGTCCACGGAGCCGAGGATCGCGAGGATCAGGGCCGGCTGCAGGGCGCTCACCAGGAACGCCGCGGAGGGAAGCGTGAACTGAAGCGTCGGCATCCCCGTGGGGATCTCGCCGATGACCGGGATGCCGCCAATCCAGAGGACTCCGACCGTCGTGCCCACCACCAGCGCCACCAGCGGCGGCGGCACCAGCTTCCTCAGCCGGGGCGGCCAGGCCACCGCGACCGCCAGCGTGATCACGGCGACCGCCACCGCGCCGGGGTCGAGGTTGGCCAGCGCGTCCGGCAGCGCCCGAAACGCGCCCATCGCTCCACCTGCGACCGGGGGCAGACCGAGGAACGGCATGCTCTGGATCAGGATGATGATGATGCCGATCCCGGACATGAAGCCGGACACGACCACCGCCGGCGTGTATGCGACGAAGCGGCCGATCCTGAGCGCGCCCATGGCGATCTGCAGCAGCCCGGCCATGATCACCACGATCATGGCCTCCGCGAGCGTGGCCGAGTGCGTGGTGAGGATCGCCGCCATGGCGACGGTCATGGGCGCGGTAGGACCCGAGATCTGAGAGCGCGTGCCGCCGAACACCGCCGCGAAGAAGCCCACCGCGATCGCGCTGTAGAGGCCGGCGGCCGCACCCAGCCCCGACGCCACGCCGAAGGCCAGCGCCACCGGCAGCGCCACGATGGCGGAGGTGACCCCGCCGAAGAAATCGCCCCTCGCCGCGTGGTAGTCGTACCTCATTCGCTCCCTCGCTCCGCTTTCGCGATCACGCCCAGGAAGTCTTCACCGTAACGCTCCAGCTTGGTTTCGCCCACCCCGGCAATGCCAGCCAGCTCCTCCGGCGTTCCCGGACGGCGCTCGACCATCTCGCGCAGGGTGGCGTCGTGGAAGATGACGTACGGGGGCACGCCCTGCGCCCGCGCGAGTTCCAGACGATGCGCGCGCAGCGCCTCCCACAGCCCCTCGTCCCAGCTCGCGGGATCCGGGGGTGGCTGCTCGGCCCGGGGCTTGCGCTTGCGCGCGGCAGCCGGGGGGCGCACGTCCCGCCGCATGTGCACCGGCGTCTCGCCCCTCAGGACGGGCCAGCTATCGTCCGTGAGCCGAATCGATCCGAACCCCTCCATGTCGACCCAGAGCAGCCCGCGCGCGACCAGTTGGCGGAACACCGAACGCCACTCGTAGGGGCTCAGATCGGCGCCCACCCCGTGGGTCGGAATGCGGTCGTGCCCGAAGCGCTGGATTCGGTCCGTTTCCCTGCCCCGCAGGACATCGATGAGATACGCGGCGCCGAACCGCTGCCCGGTGCGATACACGCACGACATCGCTTTCTGGGACGCCTCGGTCGCATCCCAGGAATCGACGGGGGTGAGGCAGTTGTCGCAGTTGCCGCAGGGCTCGGGGTGGGTCTCGCCGAAATAGGCGAGCAGGGTCTGCCGGCGGCAGGTGGTGAGCTCGCAGTAGCCCAGCATCGCATCGAGCTTGCGCACCTCCAGCCGCTTGCGCGCCTCGCCCGCGTCCGATCCCTCCACCATGTTGCGCAGGGTCACCACCTCCCGCAACCCGTACACCATCCATGCGCTGGCCGGGAGCCCGTCGCGCCCTCCGCGTCCCGTCTCCTGGTAGTAGGCCTCGATGCTCTTGGGCAGATCGAGATGGGCCACGAAGCGGACGTTGGACTTGTCGATGCCCATGCCGAAGGCGATGGTCGCCACCATGACCACGCCCTCGTCGCGCTGGAAGCGGTCCTGGTTGCGCCGGCGCTCGGCGGCCCCGAGCCCGGCGTGGTAGGGGAGGGCGTCGACTCCCTCGCCCTGAAGCCATTCCGCCGTGGCGTCGACCTTCTTGCGCGACAGGCAGTAGACGATGCCCGCGTCGCCCCGGTGATGCCGGTCGAGGAAGCCCCGGAACTGGGCACGCGCATTGTTCTTCGGGACCACGCTGTAGCGGATGTTGGGGCGGTCGAAGCCGCTCACGAAGACGGGAGCGCCGCGGAGCCCCAGGCGGTCGACGATCTCGCGCCGCGTGAGTTCGTCGGCGGTGGCGGTGAGCGCGATGCGGGGCACGTCGGGAAAGTGCTCGCGCAGCGCGGAGAGCTGGAGGTATTCGGGGCGAAAATCGTGCCCCCACTGCGACACGCAGTGCGCCTCGTCGATGGCGAAAAGCGACACCCGGGCCTCGGCCAGAAGGTTCAGCGTGCGCTCGCCGAGCAGGCGTTCGGGCGCGACGTAGAGCAGGTCCAGCTTCCCCGCGCGCACGGCGGCCTCGGCCTCCAGCACCTCCCGGTAGGAGAGAGAGGAGTTCAGGCAGGCGGCGCGCACCCCCAGTTGGCGGAGCGCCTCGACCTGGTCGCGCATCAGGGCGATGAGCGGAGAGACGACCACGCCGGTCCCTTCGCGCACGATGCCGGGAATCTGGTAGCAGAGCGACTTGCCGCCACCGGTGGGCATGAGCACCAGGCAGTCGCCACCGTCCACCATGTGGCGGATGACTTCCTCCTGCTGCCCCCGGAACCCGGAGTAGCCGAAGGTGCGCTCGAGGACGCCGCGGATCATGGTGCGCTCACCTCAACCCTTCCACACTGCGGTGGGCGCTGCTGCCAGATGCGCCGGTCCCGCCCGGGTCAGGGATTCGTGAGCTCCGGGAAGCCCGGTGGCGGGCGCCGGTGGCGCGTCCCCTGCTCGTACGCGTAGGCAAGGCGGAAGAGCAGGCCCTCGTCGTACGGGCGTGCCAGAATCTGCAGTCCCGCGGGGTGCGTGCCCTCTGTGAACCCCATGGGCACCGTGATGGCGGGCATACCGGTGGCGGGCGCGACCCGCTGGCTGTTGTCGCCGCTGTACTCCTCGTTGCCGCGGTCGATGTGCGCGGGCTGGCTCAGCCAGGTGGGATAGACGACGGCGTCCACCCCGGCGGCATCCATCGCCTCCGTCAGGTCGGCCAGGTAACCCTGCCGCTGCTCGTTTTCGAGATAGTCGGGACAGGGGGGATCCCACTGGGCCGGGGGAACGTCCAGCGGCATGCCCTCCGAACGGCGCAGCCCGCTCTCCGCATCGCCCCCGAACTCCCCGGTCTCGAGCACGGCCAGCACGTCGGTGAACGGGGCCGCGTCTCCTAGCGACCGAAGGTAGACATGCATGTCGTAGCGGAAGCGGCGGCACGACATGCCCTCGCGCTCCAGTTGCGCCTGCAGGTCGAAGCCGAGGGGATCGACGATCTCCGCGCCCAGCCCCTCAAGTTCCTCCAGCGCGTTCCCGAAGACGGCGACGACCTCCTCGTCCGCTTCTTCGGTGTCGACCAGGGCCCGCAGGACCCCGATGCGCGCGCCCTCGAGGCCGTTCGGGTCGAGGAAGCTCGTGTAGTCGGCCTCCTTGCGCCCGCGCCCCGCCTCCGTGTAGGGATCGGCCGGGTCGTAGCCCGCCACCACGTTGAAGAGCCGGGCGACGTCCTCCACGGTGCGCCCCATCGGGCCGGCGATGTCGCGATCGAAGGCGAGCGGCACCACGCCGTCCCGGCTGGTGAGGCCGATGGTCGAACGGATGCCCACCAGCGCCAGGCGCGAAGAGGGGCCGCGGATGGAGTTGCCGGTATCGCTTCCGAGCCCGATCAGGCCGAAGCTGGCCGCGACTCCCGAGGCGGTGCCTCCGCTCGACCCGGCGGGCACCCGGTCCAGCGCGTAGGCGTTGCGGGTGGTGTCGAACGACGAACTCACCGACTGGCGCGGGCTGAAGGCCCACTCCGCCATGTTGGTCTTGGCCACCACGATGGCGCCCTCCTCGCGGATGCGGCGCACCATGAAGGCGTCGTCGGGCGGCACGCTCTCGGCTAGGCCGATCGAGCCGGCCGTGGTCACCATGTCGTGGGTGTCGAAGTTGTCCTTCACCAGGACGGGCACGCAGAAGAGGGGGCCCGGCTCCTCGCCGGCGGCCAGCGCCGCGTCCAGTTCGTCGGCGCGGTCGAGCGCGGCGGGGTTCACCACCGTGATCGCGTTGATGCGGTTCTCATAGGCCTCGATGCGGTCGAGGTGGGCCTGCACCACCAGGCGGCAGGTGGTCGCGCCCGAGAAGACGGCCTCCTGCACCCCCGCGATGGTGGCTTCCACCACGTCGATGGGGGCGGGGGCGGGGGCATCGCAGGCAGTCGCGGCCAGTGCGGCCGCCAGAGCGGCGGCCGAGGGTGCGAGAGGGGGTACCTTCACCTGCCCTGCCCTCGCCCTCGCGCGCGGGCGGGCGCCTCGTGTCTTTCCTGCGATCGGTTGCTCCACTGCCATCAGTTGATCTCCTCCAGCAGTTCCACATTTCGGAGGCCCTCGCGCGCGTCCACCGCCGGGGGGCGCCCGCTGCGCACCGCCGCAGCAAAGTCCACCAGCTCGCCCACGTAGGGGTTCTGGACCACGTAGGGCACCATCCCGGCCCTGGTGAAGACCGTCCCCGCACCCCGCGGTCCCAGGGTGTGGTTGCCGATGACGTATCCCTGGTCGCCGTAGACCTCCACCCGCGAGGGCGACTCGAACTGCACCGAGGAGCAGAACTCCGCGGTGGCTCCCGACTCGAAGGTGAGCGCCACCAGGGCGGTCTCGTCACGGGGCCCGCCCCACACCGCGTTGCTGGTAGCGGACCGCACCTCCACAACCTCGCCGCAGCCCGGCACCATGAACCAGCGGATCATGTCGAGGCAGTGGGTGCCCACTCCGGCGAGGCTCCACCAGCGCCCCACATCCGACCCGGCGCGCCAGTTGGAGTCGTCGGGGGCTGGCCAGGTCCACTGCACCCGCATGTGCCTGAGCGCCCCGAGCGCCCCGCCCCTGATGAGCCGCTCCATGGCGCGGTGGCCCCCGTGCCAGCGCAGGTGGTAGGCGACCCCCACGGTGACGCCGGCGGCCTCGGCGGCCTCCACCACCCGCCGTCCGTCGGCCGAGGAGGTCACCATCGGCTTCTCCGCGAAGACGTGCTTGCCCGCCGCGATGGCCGCCAGCGCCTGCTCGGCGTGCAGCGCGTCCGGCGTGGCAATCAGCACGGCGTCGAGCTTCGGATCGGCCAGCATTTCATCCAGGCGGGCGTAGCCCGGGTCCGGCGATCTCGCCCGATGGCGTCGCGCAAAGCCGGCGGCGCGCCCACGGTCACGGCTCAGCACGCTCCACAGACGAAGCCCGGAGGCCGCAGCCAGGGCCGGGGCCAACTGGGTCTCGGAGATCCGGCCGGTGCCCAGCAACGCAACGCTGAGCGGCTTCGGCTTCATGCCCATGTCAGCGGACCGCCATCATCTGGATCTCCACGCCGAGGCGCCCCACGAGCGGCAGGCCCGCCACCGTCGGCTCCGGGGCTCCCTCGGGCATCACTTCGCCCAGAACCTCCAGCACCGCTTCGGCGTCACGCACGTCCGTGAGGTACACCCAGACGTTGGCTACGTTGGAAAAATCCAACTCGGCAGCTTCCAATGTTGCATTCAACCTGCTCAGCGTGTTGCGCGTCTCCGCGGGAATGTCCTCGCCCGCCGCAAGCATCCCCGACAGCCACAGCCGCTCGCCCGTATCGATCGCCGGCGAAAGCGGCGCCCGGCCGGGGCCCTGTCCGGCGGGACGGACCACCGCGCGCGCGTCGGAAGCCTCCGCGATGCACTGGATCTCGACCAGGAAGTCGGAGTTCATGAGCCCGCCGCGCACGGCCGCGCGGGCCGGAGGATCGTCCGCGGTCACGAACTCGCGGTAGGCCTCGTTCATGTCGCCCCAGAGACGCACGTCGTCGAGGAAGACCTGACAGCTGACCAGGTCCCCGTAGTCCATGCCCGCCGACCCGAGGATCATCCCGATGTTGCCGAACACGCGCCGGGTCTGCACCTGCACGTCGCCCCGCACCGGCTGGTAGGTGTCGGGATCGCGGCTCGTGGCGCCCGCGATGAAGAGGACGTCGCCCGCCCGGATTCCCCACGAGTAGGGAAGCGCCGGAGACTGCAGCCCCGACGGAGAAATGACTTCGGTGTCGTCCGGGGTGGCCACCGCCGAGATCTGAATCAGCGCGCCCACGTCGGGCAGGTCTGCCCTCACGGTCGCGCGCGTGGGCGCATTCTCTGCGAAATAGGTGCGATAGACGCCGTTCATCCCCTGGAAATGACGGGTGTCCCGGAGGAAGACGTTGACGGCGACGACATCCTCGTATCCGAGCCCGTGCCCGGCAAGCTCCATCCCCAAGGCATCCAGCGTGGCCGTGGTCTGCTCCTCGATGGTGGTGAGGGCGCGGTCGCCGTCCGAGGTCCCGGTGATGTTGGACAGGAACACGAGTTCCGGTGCCTGTGCGGAGGCCGGCGGCGCGCACGAGAGCGCGAGCGGAAGGGCCAGAAGGACGAGTGCAAGAGGACTCGTGGATCCGGCGCGGACGCGCGATCGCGGGCTCCGGACATGAGAAAGGCGCGATGCGGACAGGTTCATTCGGTGACCTCCGGGATAATCGATGGAAGGCTCGCAGTCCTGATGGTAGCCGCAGCCAGCGCGCGCGCAAAGGGAACCGGGCAAAGTCGTCCCGACGGCACATGAATGCGCCCTTTCGGGGTGGTGTGAGCCCTCGAGGAGATGCCCCAGTGACACCGGGCGACACGCCACGCGAGGACGCCCATCGGCTTGACTTGATCCGGTGCCCGGCCTACATCGAACCCACATCACCGCCGGGGCCTTCCGGGAGGGCCATCCAGGCCTCCCGGCGTGCTTCGTTTTCCAGATGGGGCACGGCGCGAGGCGGCACTGTCGCGGAGGATCGGGGGCGCATGGCAGACTCGACGACGCAGGATCAGGGCATAGCGGCGCGCCTCCTCAACATGGAACGAGGCGAACTCCCGCTCGCCGCCCTCTCCGCGATCTTCTTCTTCTTCGTGCTCTGCGGGTACTTCTTCCTGCGGCCGGTGCGCGAAGCCATGGGCGTGGCCCGCGGAATGGACGAACTGCGCTGGCTCTTCGTCGTCACCTCGATCATCTCGCTGGCGGCGGTGCTGGCCTTCGGCGGAGTGGTAGCGCGCATGAACCGGCGCCGCTTCATCCCGGTGGCCTTCCTCTTCGTGATCGCGTGCCTGTTCGTCTTCTCGGGGCTGATCATCCAGGACGTGCGGGCCGGCGGCGGGCTCATCGGCACCGATGCCGAAACCGCTCTCGCACGCGGCGTGGGCTACACCTTCTTCGTGTGGCTGACGGTGATCAACCTCTTCACCACCAGCCTCTTCTGGGCCTTCATGGTCGACATCTTCGACGTGGACCAGGGGAAGAGGATGTTCGCCTTCATCGGCATCGGCGGCACCCTGGGCGCGCTGGCCGGGGCGGAGGCCACCAGCATCATCAGCGGGATGACGGAGTCGTCCTACCTGCCCGCCGGGCTGATGCTGCTCGCCTGCGCCTGCTACGGCATCGCGATCGCGACGGTGCTGTGGCTGGACCGGATGGCCCTCCGGTCGCGCGCGTCCCGCCTGGAGGCGCTCCCGAAGGGTCGCCGCGACATCGCGGCGCCCGACGGCAGCACCCGGATCGGCGGCACCTTCTGGGAGGGCGCCAAGGCGGTCGTGGCCTCCCCGTACCTGCTGGGCGTCGGGCTGTGGGTGGTGTTCATGGCCATCTCCAACACCATGATCTACTTCACCCAGGCCAACATCATCCAGCAGGCCACCGACACCTTCAGCCAGCGGGTGGAGAGCTTCGCCAACTTCGACTTCCTGGCCCAGTTCGCGACGCTCCTGACCCAGATCTTCATCACAACGCGCATCATCAAGAAGCTGGGCGTGGGCTGGACCCTCGCGATCCTGCCGCTGGTGACGGTCGCCGGGTTCGCGGTGCTGGCGGTGTGGCCCGTGTATGGGGTCATCCTGATCTTCCAGGCGGTGCACCGGGCCACCCGTTACGCCATCTCAAGGCCCTCGCGGGAGACGCTGTTCAGCGTCGTCACACCCTCCGAGAAGTACAAGGCGAAGCCCGTGGTCGACGTGTTCCTCTATCGCGCGGGGGATGCCACCGGCGCGGGGATCGACGCCACCTTTGCGGCCCTCGGCATGACGCTGGCGCTGGTGGCGGCCTCGACCGTGCCGCTTGCGGGCATCTGGATCGCGCTCTCCATCGGGATGGGGCGGGCGCAGGCCAGGCGGGTCGGGGAGTAGGGTCCCGCGGGCCGCAGCACGGCGAGGCCCGGCTACAGCCCGAAGAAGACCTTCGCCGCCACCTTTCGGAACATGCTCCGGGTGAGCAGCCCGGCCTCGAGCGCCCGCGCCACCGGAAGGCGGTCGTAGCCCCAGCGCGCGGCGTGCTTCCAGACCAGTTTCGGGTATGCGCGCCGCACCACCGGACCGGGATGCGTTCCACCCGCGAGATGGTCGGCCAGGGCGTCTCCGGCGATCTTGCCGAACCGCCAGGCATGGTGGATGCCCCCGGCCGTCAGCGGGGACACCATCCCGGCGGCGTCCCCGATGAGCATCACCCGTTCCCCGTAGAAGTTGCGAAGCAGTCCCCCGCACGGGATCACACCGCCGCGCTTCTCCACCACCGTCTTCCGCGACAGCCCGAAGAGCGGGTCGAGCTTTGCGACGAACCCCGGCAGGTCGGCCTGCCGGTCGCGGTGCAGCGCCAGCCCGACCTGCGTCGTCGCCACCCCGGGCACCACCCATCCGATGTACCCGGGGGCGAACTCGGGATCGATGAAGCAGTGCAGGCAGTCGGCGACGCCGTCCACGGGCTCGAATTCCCATTCGACCCCCTTCAGGAGGCGGCGGTTGCGGTCGAGGCCGAAGCTCCCGGCCACTGCGGAGCGCGCACCATCGGCTCCAACGAGGAATCGGCAGGTGACCCCGGAAGCCTGGAGCAGCAATGGACCCGGTCCCGGCGTCACGCCGCGGTATCCTTGTCCGAACCGGATCTCGACACCCGCGCGCCGGGTCTCCCGGGCCAGATGGTGCATGAGCCGGGCGGTATCGGTGGCCATGAAGAAGTATCCGTTCCGCTCCAGCTCGATATGGTCGTGCGCGGGAGTGTAGACCCTGACCCGGTTGATTCGCCTCACCAGCGGGGCCGGCACCTGCCACTCGGTCCAGGCCTCATGCACGAGAATGCCGGTGGTGTGGATGCGGGCGCCGGGTGCGGACTGTCGCTCCAGCACCAGGACGGAGAGGCCGCGCCGGGCCGCCTGGCGCGCGCAGGCGAGACCGGCAAAGCCGGCCCCGGCCACCACCACATCGTAGTTCTCCGGCAAGCCATCTCCCCTGTTGCGAACGACGCCGTCGGAATCCTGCATCACGGCGCCCGGCGCGACACCGCCACAGAAGATATGTCACGGAGGGTTCCGGGTTCCTGAAACGGGTTGCGGCGACCTCGCCGCGTGGGCCACCTTCAGCCGATTCCGCCATCCCGCCTTACCGGCGCCCGTTCCCAGGAGCCAGCCATGAACCCGCACAGCCGCCCCCGATCTTCGACCTGGATACCGGCAATCGGCCTTTTCCTGATGCAGTTCTGCCTCGTGTCGCCGCTGTTCGCCCAGGATTCCGGCGACGGGCTCGACATCGACCGGGGATACATCCTCCCCAACCAGGCCATCCAGGATCTCTTCGCGACCGATCCCAACTACGCCACCCTGGATCACGTCAGCCCGGACGGCGACCACTTCGTCATTCCGCTCTCGACCGAGCTGTCGACGCTCGAGGAGGTGGGCGAGGAGACGCTGCGCCTGGCCATGCTCGAACTCCGGGCCGCCACCGACCGGCCCTGGCACCTCGACATCTACGGACTTTATGGGTTCCGCTTCTATTCGCTGAGCGAGCGCTCGTTTACGGATGTGGAGCTGCCCGACGGGATCTACGTGAGCGACCTGATGTGGTCTCCGGACGGTGACCGGCTGGCGTTCCTCGCGCACCTTGAGGAGCGGACCGAGGTCTGGGTCGCGTCGGCCGAGGACGGCAGCGTGACCGCGGCGGGCGACGCGCGCGTCATCGCCAGCCTGGGCACCTCGTCGGGGGGTCAGGGATCGGCGCCGTCCCGGATGCTCCAGTGGACGCCCGCGGGATCGGTCATCACGCTGGCAGAGCCAGCGGACCGCGGCGCCGCGCCTCCCACGCCCTCCCTGCCCGACGGGCCCACCATCCGGCACACGCGCTCGGCGGCCACGCCCACGCGCACGATGCCGTTCCTGCTGGAGGGCGATCACGACTCCGACTTGTTCGAGTACTACACGCGCAGTCAGATCGTCGAGCTGGCGCCCGGCCGGACTCCCCGCCCCATCGGGGACGCGGGGATGTACGAATCGGTCTCGCTCAGCCCCGACGGGCGCCACCTGATCGCCACCCGCATCGAGCGGCCCTTCTCCTTCATCGCCAGCTACACCGGCTTCCCGCGCGTGACGGAGGTGCTGGACGTCGAGAGCGGCGATGTGCTGGCGACGCTCGAAGAGCGCGACCTGCGGGAAGGCCGCGGCGGCGGCCCGGGCAACGGCCCGCGCGACTGGCAGTGGCGCCCGGACGGGAGCGGCGTCGCGTACCTGCATCGCGCCGCCCCCGACGATGCCGCCGGCTCGGACGCGCCGCGTCCCGACCGCATCATGCTGCTGCGCGCGCCCTTCGGCGACGGCGACGAGGAGGAAGTGGCGTCGAGCGACGACCCGATCAGCGAGGTGACGTACTCGCTGGACGGCCGCCACGCGTTCGCGTCGGTCCGCCGGGACGGGGAGAACGCGCTCGCCCACTTCGCACTGGGCGACGGGTCGCAGGGCAACATCATCGTGCCCTTCCACGATCCCGCCGACGCGGTCTCGCTCCCCGGCGACCTGCTCACCGCTCGCACCGCCAACGGGCTCGACCATGCGTGGGTGTCCTCCGACGGTGAGAGCGCCTACCTGCGCGGCGGCGGCCTGAAGGAGGACTTCCGTCCCCAGCCCTTCGTCGACCGGGTTTCCCTGTCCGACGGATCCACCGAGCGGCTCTTCGAGGGCTCGCGCGACAGCTTCGACCGGCCGCTGGTCCCGCTGGACAGCGACTTCGAGCGCATGATCGTCAGCCGCGAGGGCAGGAACACCTTCCCCGACAGCTATCTCTGGACGGGGGGCGGCGAGATGGAGAATCTGACTCGCAACGTTGACCCCTTCCCCCAGCTCACGGCCGCGCGCCGCATCGACTTCGAGTTCACGCGCCGCGACGGCCTCGAGATCCAGGGCCGGGTTTCGCTCCCCATCGACTATGTCGAAGGCACCAGGGTTCCGGCCATCTTCTGGACCTATCCCCGCGAGTACAGGAGCGAGGAGGCCTTCAACAACGCCACCATCCGCGCGCGCAACCACAACGCGTACACCCGCCTGACCTGGCTCCGCTGGTCCGACCTATGGCTGACCCAGGGATACGCGCTCGTATATCCGGATATTCCCATCGTAGGCGAGAACTATAATGACTACTATATATCAAATATGGTAGACGCGATGTACGCGGCGATGCGCGCGGTGGATGGCCTCGGGGTGATCGACATGGACCGGATCGGGCACGGCGGCCACAGCTACGGGGCCTTCGCGACCGCCAACTTCCTGGCCCACACTCCCTTCTTCAGCGCGGGCATCGCCGGCGACGGCGCGTACAACCGCTCGCTCACGCCGATGGGCTTCCAGGCCGAGCCGCGCGACATCTGGGAAGCGCCCCATGTCTACATGGAGATGTCCCCCTTCTTCAAGGCGGACCAGATCAACACGCCGCTGCTCCTGTACCACGGCGCCGACGACAACAACTCGGGCACCTATCCCATCCAGTCGCGGCGCATGATCCAGGCGCTCACCGGGCTGGGGAAGACGGCGGCGCTCTTCGAGTATCCGTTCGAGTCGCACACCCCGCGCGCCATCGAGAACAACCTCGATATGTGGGCGCGCTGGGTCGACTGGTTCGACACGTACGTGAAAGGCGAGGGAGCGGAGACGCGGCCGGTGTCGGAAGGAGGATCGACGCGCTAGTCACATCGCGGCCATGACCGCGGCCGAAGCTGGACCATCTGCCGCGGCCCGAGCCCGGGCATCGCCCGCGGCGGCCACCAACAAACCGGCAGGGATTTGGGGGAGGAGGAGATACCGCATGGCATCGCACGAAGGCGGGTCGGGGTCCACCGTTCGCTACCAGCCCGACGAGAGTCCGCCGTGGCCGCTGGCGATCGGACTGGCGCTCCAGTACAGCATCCTGGCGCTCGGGGGCGTCGTTCTCACCGTCGCCATCGTGCTTCGGAGCGCCGAGAGCAGTGACGCGTACCTCGCCTGGGGCGCGTTCGGCGCGCTCATGGTGAGCGGCCTGACCAGCATCGTCCAGGTCATCCGGCTGGGACGCCTGGGGTCGGGATACGTCCTCATCATGGGCACTTCGGGCGCCTTCATCGCCGTCTCGGTGGCCGCGCTGGTGCAGGGGGGCCCTGCCCTGCTGACGACGCTCGTGATCGCCTCATCCCTCTTCCAGTTCCTCCTCGCCGGGCGCCTCTCCATTCTGCGCCGCATCATCACGCCGACGGTCGCCGGGACCGTGATCATGCTGATCGCCGTCAACGTGATGCCCTTTCTGTTCGATTTTCAGGACAACGCCCCGCCCGGCGCCTCGCCCCTGGCGGCGCCCGTCACCGTGCTGTCCACCCTCGCCGTGACGCTCGCGGTGATGCTCAAGTTCACGGGGCCGGTGCGCCTGTGGGGACCGATCATCGGCATCGCGGCCGGGTGCGGGGCCGCCGCCTGGTTCGATCTGATCGATACCACCGCGCTCGCGCAGGCCGCGTGGGTGGGCGTGCCCGCTGCCGGCTGGCCGGGGCTGGGGTTCGATTTCAGCGCCGCCTTCTGGGCGATCCTTCCCGCCTATACCTTCGTCACGCTCGTGGGCGCGATCGAGACCGTGGGCGACGCGGTCGCGATCCAGCGGGTGTCGTGGCGGGAGCCGCAAGCCACGGACTACCGCGCGGTCCAGGGAGCGGTTGCCGCCGATGGCCTGGGCAACCTGCTGTCGGGGCTCTTCGCCACCGTCCCCAACACGACCTACTCGAGCAGCGTCTCCATCGTCGAGATCACCGGGATCGCGGCACGGCGGGTCGGCGTCTGCATCGGCCTGATCTTCTGCGCGCTGGCCTTCCTGCCGAAGCTGACGGCGCTGCTGCTCATCATCCCCGATCCCGTGATCGGCGCGTACGCCATGGTGATCATCGCCGTGCTGTTCGTGCTGGGAACCCGGATCGTCCTCCAGGACGGCATGGATTACCGCAAGGCCACGATCGTGGGCGTCTCGTTCTGGGTCGGGGTCGGATTCCAGAGCGGCGAGATCTCGACGGCGGCGCTGAACCCCTTCCTGCAGCAACTGCTCGGCAACGGCATGACGTCCGGCGGCCTGACGGCACTCGTGCTGACGGCGTTCATGGAGCTGACCGGGCCGAGGCGGGTGCGCATGCAGACGACGCTCGATGTGCAGTCGCTGCCGAAGATTCAGGAGTTCCTGGAGAGCTTCGCCAGCCGCAAGCGCCTCGGGGCCGAGACCGGGCTCCGGCTGGGGCACGCCGCCGAGGAAACGCTGCTGCTGCTCATCGAGCAGGGCGAGGGCGAGCCGTCGGCCGGACAACGGCGCCTGAGGCTGACGGCGCGCACCGATTCGGGCGGGGTCGAGATGGAGTTCCTGGCCGCCAGCGGCGAGGGCAACATCGAGGACCGCATGGCCGTGCTCGGCGGGCGCGCCGCCGAGGAGCCCGGGGAGCACGAGATCTCGCTGCGGCTCCTTCGCCACCTCGCGACATCGGTCCACCACCACAAATACGAGGATGCCGACATCGTGACGGTGCGGGTGGACGCCGCTCCGGCCCGGGCCGGGGCGTAGCCGTCGCTTCAGGCCTTGCGCCGCCGAACGCTCGCGCCGGACTCACGCCGGGCGAGGTTTCAGCGCATCCTGATGGCCGCCCCCACGCCCGCGAAGAAGTCCTCGGCGGCATCGTTCAGCCCGACGCCGACCCGGATGTCCCACTGCGAATCGTCGGCTGTGAGCCAGGTCAGGCCCGCATTGAAGTAATGCTCCTGCGGGGCATCCGCCCCCGTGGGCAGAAACGCATACCATTCGCCGTACACGCCTCCGCGCGTCCCGACGCCGGCTCCCGCGACCGCCGACTGGGCCCACTCGGGGTAGCTGTCGTCGCCATCCGCGACGGCCAGGTTGACCTGCGTGCTGCCCGCCAGGGAGAATCCTCCGGGCGCATCCCAACTGTAGACGAGATTCACGCCCGGCAGCGCGCGTCCGCCGGAGAACAGCGTGCTGCCCGTGGGCAGCGTCATCTGCGGCAGGACCGCGAGCGCCGGAAGGCGGCCCGCCTGCCGGGTGAACTCGATCTTGGCGCCCAGGTAGAGGTCCTCGATCCCACTGTCGCTGGCTCCGCTTCCCTCGGTGTCCACGCGGGTCACCGGGCTGGCCGCCACCCGGAGTTCCAGCCAGTCCGCCGCAACCCCCGCGCGCAGCAGCATTTCGCCCAGCGTATGGGTCTGGACCGAATTGCCGCCGGACCAGTCTCCGCCGAACGTGTAGCCGAACTCGATCTGGAGGACGCCCCGGCCCACGGCGGATGCCGCTTCCGTGAAATCGGGGCGATCGGCAGTCAGGGGACGGGACGCCGGGGCAGCCGGTGCCCTCACGGGCTCCTGCGCGGACCCATTCATCGGGCGCCCGAGCATCGTGCCAACCGCCACGGCGGCCAGCAGAACGCCCGGAGCCAGTCGAGTCGTCATCTCCAGCAGCTCTCCCAGGTAGTTGGGACACGAAACGTACCGGAACGCGCCCCCTCGCGGAATGGAATAGCCGACATGGAGCGGCGACTCCTGTGGCCGCCCCTTGCGCCGCCTGCCCATCGTTCATCGCCGTCCCCCTTGCCTGAAGGCACCGTGTGCCTTCACCTTAGTTCGCGCCAACGACTGTTGCGGACGACTCTAACGCCAGTGCCTCTCCAAGACCTGCCATGCATCTGCGTCGACTATCCAGGGGACTGAAGGCCGCGTTCGGCGAAACGAACGTCCGCCGCCGCGTGCGGAATTTCGAAGGATGGACGGACAGAGCGTTCGCCGCGGATGGCCGCGCAGCCGACTACGACCACACCCGGACCGCAACGGAATACTACGACCTTTGTAGCGAATTGATGGTCTTCGGTTGGGGAGAATCCCTGCATTTTGCGCCGCTGTCGCCCGGCGAGAGCCTGAAGGACTCCAAGATCCGGCACCAGCGGCAGATGATCGCCAAGCTGGAACTGCGCGAGGGCATGACGGTGGCCGACATCGGTTGCGGGATCGGAGGTCCAATGCGCCGCGTCGCCCGCGAGGCCGGCGTCCGGGTATTGGGAATCAACAGCAGTGAAGTCCAGTTGAGCAGGGCCAGGTCGCTGAATGCCGAGGCGGGGCTCGATCACATGATCGACTTCCTCGCTTGCAGCTTCATGAATATGAGTTCCATCGCGGACGGGACCTTCGATCGGGGCTACGCGATCGAATCGACCTGCCATGCTCCCGACAAGGCACTCGCGTTTGCCGAAATCCACCGTGTCCTCAAGCCCGGAGCCCTTTTCTGGGGCCAGGAAATGTGCATGACGGATGTGTACAATCCCCACGACGATCGCCACCGGGCCATCAAGCGCGACCTGATGCACGGCATCGCGCTCCGGGACATCGCAACGTTCGCGGAGACAGACCGGGCCCTCGAAACCGCCGGATTCGAAATCCTGGAAGCGACGGACCTCGCTGTCGACGAGACCGGTCCGACCACGCCGTGGTATCAGCCCATGGAGGCCCGGCGCGGGTGGCTCGGGAGCGCTCTCGTCCAGGCTCCCATGGGTCGCAGGATGTTTTTCTGGGCATCCAGGCTGGCCGAGTTGCTGCGGGTGTTCCCCAGGGGATCGGCGGAGGTTGTCGAACTTATGGATCGGACTGCAGACGCCTATGTCGCCGGCGGCAGGACCGGGATCTTCACGCCGCTCTACTGCTTCCTGGCGCGCAAGCCTCTTCAGGGCTAGGAGCCCCGGGTGGTCAAGTGCAGGCGCAGCGAGGAAAGCGCGGGCACCAGGAACATCAGGATGGCCGTGGTAAAGAGGATGCCGCACCCGATCGAGGCGGAGAAAGGAACGAAGAACTGCGCCTGAATTGCGTCTTCGAGAATCAGCGGCGTAAAGCCGAGGAAGGTGGTGAGCGAAGTCAGCATGATCGGACGAAAACGGCCCTTGGCCCCCTCGATGATCGCCTCGCGCGCCGGAAGGCCCTCCTCAAGTTCCTGATCGATGAAGTCCATCATGACCAGGGAATCGTTCACCACCACGCCGGCCAGGCCGAATATCCCGACAAAGGACTCCGCGCTCACCGCCACTCCCAGGATCCAGTGGCCCAGGATCACGCCGACGAACCCGAACGGGATGATGGCCATGATGATGAACGGCTTGGTATAGGAACGCAGCGGAATGGCCAGCAGCGCGAAGATAATCAGCAACGCTATCGCGAAACCGCGGTAGAGCGCACCCAGAGAGTCGATCTGCTGCTGTTGTTCGCCACCAAAGGTGTAGGTCAGGTCAGGGTCCGTATCGACCAGTCCCGCGAGGATGGTGCTCTCCAGAATGCCATTGGCTTCCCCGGCGGAAATCACACTTGCGTCTACATCGGCAGTGACCGTGGCAACGCGTTGGCCGTCCTGGCGACGGATGGCCGGCGGCGACATGGCCGCGCTCAGTGAAGCCACACGGCTCACCGGCACCTCGGCGCCGGTTGCCGTACGGACGAGGTAGCTCTCGATGTCGGTGATCGAGTTGCGCTGCTCCTCGGGCAGCCGGACGTAGACCCGGACTTCGTCGCGTCCTCGCTGGACCCGCAGGGCCTCCGCGCCAAAGAAAGCGTCTCTCGTCTGCTGGGCAAGCGCGTCGAGCGTGAGGCCGAGGGTTCGTGCTTCGGGCAGCAATCCCAACTGGACTTCAGGGATGCCGGGCGTGTGGTCCGAGCGAATGTCGAAGACACCCCCCACTCGACGGAGCTCATCGACCACGGACGATGCGATCGTTACCAGGCGCTCCGGATCCGGATGGGACAGCACGGCTTCCACCGGGTTGCCCAGCGTGTAGATCTCGCTCATGAAGGTGATCCCGCGCACATGGGGCAGGATGCCCACCTCCTCACGCCAGGCCTGCATGACTTCTCCCGAAGTGATGCGCCGCTGCTGCGCCGGCAGGAGCTTGAACTCGATGGTGGCGATGTTGGCTTCGGGGTTCAGCGTGGGCGAGGGGTTGAGACCTCCGGTCTCGATCCGTGACCGCTGCCCGACGACAACCGTAACGCCGGACAGAAGCGGAGCCGCATCTTCGGGCCGGCCCTCGGAAAGACGCTGGATGACCCGGTGACCGGCCGCCTCCAGTTCCCGTGCCACCGCGTCCGTCTGCTGCGCGGTGGTTCCGTCCGGCATCTGAAGGGTGGCGGTTACGAAGTCTCCCTCGACCTCGGTCGCGAAGGTGGTCGGCACGATGCCGGCCGGCAGCAGGGAGACGGTGAGTATGAAGAGAGCGATAGCTGCGGAGAGCGTCACGCCGGGTCGATCGGTCGCGAACCGCATCCCGTGATCCAGGGGGCCCTGTATGAAGCTGTTCAGCAGGGAGTCGACCCGACCCTGGATGCGCGCGACGAACCGTTCCGCGCCCGTGCGGGGCGCCCAGCCGGGGCCGTGCAGATGGTGCGACAGGTGGTTGGGCAGCACCAGCAGCGATTCGATCAGCGAGATCACCAGCATGGCGATGACGATGATGGGCAGCGCCTTCCAGACTTCTCCGAACCCTGCGGGAATGAAGAGCAGGGGGACGAACGCAACGATGGTGGTGAGCACCGCGAAGATCAGCGGCACCTTGATCCGCCGCGCACCGCGGATTGCGGCGACGGTGCCCGGCGTCCCTCGCATTCGTTCCAGATGAATATGTTCGGCCACGACGATCGCATCGTCCACGATGATTCCGATGGCGAGTACGAAAGAGAAGAGCGAGACAGCGTGGATCGGGATGTCGAACACCAGCATGGCGGCCAGGGCGCCGATCCCCGCAACGCCAAGGCCGACGGCTACCCAGAAGGCCAGTCGGACTTCCAGAAACAGGCCCAGCGCGATCAACACCAGCAGCAGCCCCAGAGCCCCGTTCTTGAGGAGGAGGGCGCCACGCTCCGAGAACGCCGTGGAATCGTCGTTCCAGATGGTCACGCCCACGCCACCGGGGAGTGAAGGCACCACCTCGTTCGCCACATGCTCCTGGACGGCACGGGCCACGCTCATGACCCTTTCGCCCTCCGCCTGGGATACCTCGACGAAGACGGCGGGCTGGCCCTGGTGCCGCACGATCAGATCGGAGTCCTGGAAACCGTCGCGCACCTCGGCGACATCACCCAGGCGCACGACCGTGCCGTCGTCCCGGCTGAGAAGAACGATTTCCTCGAAATCCTGCTGGTCGTAGCTCTGGCCAAGGGTGCGCACCCGCACCTGGGACTCCCGCGTATCGATGCTCCCCGCGGACAGGTCCAGTGAGTTGCGGCGAATCGTGTTCGCGATATCGGTCAGGGTCAGGCCGAGAGCCCTGAGACGCTGTAGCGGCACCTCGATCGAAACCTCGTAGTTGCGCACTCCGCTGGTCGCGACCTGGGAGACGGAGGGAAGCGCAGCGAGCTCGTCTTCGATCCGGTACGCGAGTTCCTTCAGCGAGCGCTCGGGAACGTCGCCGTAGACGACCAGGCGAATCATGCTCTGGGCGTTGGTCATCTCGCGTATCTGTGGCCGCTCGGCTCCGCCCGGAAACGTCTGAATACGCCCGACCGCCGACTCGATCTCGTCCTTCTTGGCGCCCATGTCCGTGCCGGAGTTGACTTCAACCCTGACGGACGCCATCCCCGGGGCGGCTATGGACCTGACCGCCTTCACATCGGCGAGTCCCCGGACCTGGTCCTCGATCTTGACGACGATGGCCTCCTCCACCTCCTCGGGGGTTGCGCCGGGGAAGGGCACGGAGATCTCGAACTGGTTGAAGGGTACCTCGGGCCATCCCTCCTGCTCGAGACCGGTCAGCGACACCAGACCCGCTGCGATGATCCCGAGCATCAGCAGATTGGCGGCGACGCTGTTGCTCGCCATATAGGCGATAGGGCCGCCCGGTTCGCCGTGGTTGTTTGAGTTCCGACTCATTTGTGCTGGATCGGCCTGGGTGTGGACGAGGGACGCGCACGGACAGGATACTAATTGGGTACTCGCCGTGCACCATCAAGGCACCCTGCGGTGCGCGCGATACCGCCGGCGAACGCGATCCAGGGATCGGCTCTCGAGGAATCGCCGGGTGTTGCGTCACAACGACGCTTTCTCGCGACAGATTCCGTTTGACGCAGCCGTGCCCGTGGAGCTATGCTCATGCTCAGGTGTATCTTAGCTGTAGGAAGCTCGGGTTTGGGCGACCGCCGAAACGGGGCTGAACCTTCCGTCCCGGCGTCTGACGAAGAGAAACGGAGCATGAGGTTGCCGAGGTTGGTGAGGCAGTCTTCCCGTATCGAGACGAGGGGCCAACGCTGATGGCTGTTGCGACAGAGAATGTCTCCACCCAGGCGCTGACGCTGCCCGAGGAGCTCATCCTGATGCTCCTCAACGAGGAAAACGGCTACTTCCACCAGGTGCCCGGCTGGCGGCTGCATTGCGCCGTCATCGGCGCGGTGCTCGCGGAACTCTCACTCCTGACGCGCATCGACACGGACATGGAGTCGCTGTTCCTGGTGGACGCGACGGAAACGGGCGACCCCGCACTGGACCCCATTCTGAAGGAGATCGCAGACGAGCGAGTTCAACGGAACGCCCAGTACTGGATCGAGCACCTCGCGCACCGTGCCGAGTCGATCATCGATCTGACGCTGGACCGCCTGGTTGAACTCAAGATCCTGCAACATCACGACGGCGAGTTCTGGACCCTGGCTCGCAGGGTCTGGCAGACGGAACTGTACGGCGACACCGAGGAAGGCACCGCACGCCAGTTCATCAGGACGCGCATCGGCAAGGTCATCTTCACCGAGGAAATCCCGGACCCGAGAGACATCATCATCATCTGCCTGGTGAACTCGTGTGATGTCTTTCGTTTCATATTCCAACTGGACGACGAGGCTCACGAGCGCATCGAGCTCATCTGCAGGATGGACCTGATCGGCCGCTCGATCGCGGCTGCGGTGGTGACCAACCTCGGTGGCCCGGTGGTTCAGCGGTCCCGCCTCGCGAAGCAGATTCCGCGTGTCCCGCTGCGCAAGTTGCTGTTGAATCCTCACCTGCGCAGTGGCAACCTGCCCGCGCTCGTCGCGGATCTGGCCAGGGAGTACGGCCCGGTGTTCGAGCTCCGGCCGCCGTTCTCGCAACCCATGATCTTCCTCGCCGGACCGCGGACAAACCGCCGGGTTAATCGGCACGGGCGCAGGTATCTGAGAGCCAGGGACTATTTCGCCGACTTCGAGAAAGTCTATGGTGCGTCCGGAGTCCTGCCCTCCCTCGATGGCGCAGACCACTTCCGGCTTCGCAAGTCCATGGCGCCAGGCGTCTCGCGCGCGAGGCTGGCAGGACAGGGAGACCTGTTGTTTCGTCAGGCCCGTGCATACATGGCGGATTGGACGGTGGGTGACACCTACCCGGCAAGACGCCTTTGCCGACGCATGATCAACAGTCAGATCTCTCCTCTCATGTTGAGCGTGGATTCGCAGGATATCATCGACGATCTGATCGTGTTCAAGGAACGCGCACTCAACGTCCACATCCTGAACGGCCTTCCCAAGTTCATGCTGAAGACCCCGGGAATGAAGCGCCGGGCGCAGGCAGTGGAGACGTTGCTGGAACGGGTCTACAGCGTCCATACTCCCGCCCAGCGGGCCGGCTGCCCGCGCAGCCTTGCCGATGACTGGCTGAGCCTGCACGCGAGCGATCCACAGTTCGTACCGGAGTCGAATCTGCGGTTCGCCCTGTCGGCCGCGCTGGTTGCCAGCGTGTATCTCGGGGATGGATTCAACTGCGCGCTCTATGCCATGGCGTCACAGCCCGAGCTTTATGCCAGAATCCGGGATGAGGCCGGTGTCTTCTTCGAAGACGGAGAACCGGGTGGCGACGACCTCAACCTTTCCGCGATGGACGTCACCCGCCGTTTCATCAAGGAATGCCTGCGGCTGTACCCGATCGTCCCGATGTCCATGCGGAACGTGATGAACACCTGGGTGGTCGAGAACTACGAGATACCGATTGGAACGCGGGTCGCCATCGCCCAGACGGCCTCGCATTTCATGGAGGATGTTTTCCCGGACCCCTTCACCTTCGATATCGACCGCTACAAGGATCCCCGCAATGAGCACCGCAGCCCGGGGTACGCCCCCTATGGCCTGGGCACACACAGGTGCCTCGGCTCCCGGTGGATGGAGCTGCAACTGGGCGTCAACCTCCTTTTGGTCGCGCATTACTTCACGATCGAGGTGTCGCCGGCGAACTACAAGTTTCGATTCAGCCCCTTTCCGTCGATGAAGCCGAGCAAGGACCTCAAGTTCCGCATCGCAGAGCAGGTGCGTGAGCTGCCGTCCTGACCGCGTTGGGTGATGCGGGCGGGCGGCGGGCATCGACCTCCGTCCGCAGCCACGGCCTCCCGGCCCTCCTCGGAAGCATCCCCGTCATTGCGGCGCTGGCCGCCTGCGGCGGCGACTCCGGCACCGAACCGCCCGGAGAGGCGCCACGCGCCCCCGCGGCCATCGTGGTCGTGTCGGGGAGCGGGCAGGAAGGGATGGCGGGCAGCACGCTCGCCGAGGCCGTGGTGGTGCGGGTGGACGACGCGGGCGGCTCGCCGGTCGCGGGCGTCACCGTGACCTTCTCCGCCGCCGCCGGGCACGGATCCGCCGACCCCGCGACCGCGGCCACCGACGCGGCCGGCCTGGCCGCCACGACCTGGACGCTCGGCGATGCGGCCGGTGCCCAGACCCTCACGGCGTCGGTGGCCGGGGGAGTGTCGACCGACATCCGTGCGGCCGCGGGGGAGCTCCCCGCCCCGCCGGACTCGGCCGTCTACAGCGTCGTCTTCGACGCCACCTGGAGCGCCGCCACCCACCCGACCGACTACCCGGGCGGCGCGCACTTCTCGCCGCTCATCGGGGCGGTGCACGACGACGGCGTCCGCTTCTGGGCGAGCGGCGAGACGGCCACCCCCGGCATCGAGAGCATGGCCGAAACGGGCGGGACCAGCACGCTCAGGTCGGAAATCCGCGCGCACCTCCCGGCCAACGCACTCTCCATCATCAGCGGACCCGGGCTCGGCACCAGCCCGGCCAGCGCGACCATCTCCCGCGTCGTCGTCCGGGGGAACTACCCCCTCGTCACCCTGGTCACCATGATCGCGCCGAGCCCGGACTGGTTCGTGGGCGTTTCCGCGCTGTCGCTGATGGACGACCTGGGGCAGTGGGTGGACGAACTCCAGGTCACCCTCTATCCCTACGACTCGGGCACCGACGACGGAACCACCTACACCTCCGCCAACGCCGACTCCTCGCCCAAGCGGCCCATCCGCAGCCTCCGCGGCATGACCCCGTTCTCGGACGCGCCCATCGGAACGTTCACGTTCACGCGAGTCGGGGGCTAGGCGCAGGCCTGGTGTCGCTGGCCGGGACCTGAGCTACCAGTCCGACGAGTGCTCGTCGTGCAGCGCGGTCGGCAACCGGTACGAGTACCTCAGCTTCTCGAAGCCGGCGAACTCCATGAGGGCGTCGAACCGGGCCCGATCCTGCTTCGCCCCCAGGCGGGGAAGCACCTTGCGGATGACGCCCCGGGACCGGTTCTGAATCCGCATCCAGGGGATCACCTTCCGCCTGCGGGTGGGAAACATGAATGAATCGGCGAGCTCCTCGCCGATCAGCTCCCGCGACGCCTGGGTCACGACGCGGGCCATCTTCCGGCGCTCTGCGGGGTCCGTGACACCGATGATGACGGGCGCGCTGTTCACGATGCTGTTGGCCATGATGATCGCGTCCAGGTCCGCGGGAGGTTCGCACATGGAGCCGATCTCGAACGCCCGGCAAGCCGAGGCTTCGTCGTCGAAGATGATATCCTCCGGGATGCCCATGAGCAGCCCGGTGTAGCGCCAGACGTGAATGTAGGCCTCCCGCTCCTCCCTGCTGAAGTCACCCCCCAGCGTGGCCACGTGCCGCATCAGCCGGCCCGAGAAGGCCGCCCCGGCCAGGAGCACGTGCGCGGCGCTGATCGGTTCTCCCAGCCGGTCGTGATCCCATTCATCGGACTGGTTGATCAGGTATCGGGACTGGGCGTGCACCAGCCGGACGCGCAGGGTGAGCCTCCATCCGTCCCCCCCGGGCTCCATTCCACCCGGCAGGTACTGCTCGACAAGCTGCATCCCGTTCTGCTTGAGGCGCCGCACGCCCGAGTTGGTGACCCGTCCCCGGATCCGGAACGACTTGCTGATCAGGGTGGAGAACCCCTCGACGATGCTGCCGCCCACCAGGGCCGCGAGAACGATGTCCGAGTTGCGCAGAAAGGCGCGCGAGGCCATGCGGGCGATGTCGGCGTCGAACCAGTCCGGCACGGCGGTGGAGTAATCGACGAACTCGACGAGGGAATCGGGGGCGCCCGTCTGCGGTGCGTGGGGATTGTCCAGTGCCTGCGCCAGCGTCTGGTGCAGTTCCCCGGGATCCAGGTCCGAAAGATCCCGGACGACGGCATCCGCCAGCGGATCACCGATCATCGTGTTGCGGACGTAGGCCTCCGCGAGCTCCGGATCGTGCTGGCGGGCGGCCTCGTACCCCTCGACGTAGGCACCGGGAACTTCCAAATCCTCTCCCGAACCGGCTCGCAACGGCGGCTGGCGGATCATCGTCTTCCGAGGATGAATCCGTCTCAGCTCTTCGGCGCCATCTCGAGCGTAAAGTGATGCGCCATCATCAGTACGTTCACCATACGCTGCGGTTCCATCATGTCCCGTTCCCCTCCGGCAGATGCCCGGATCCAATTCGATCCGCCCACGCGCGGCGCAGCCCACGATCCGAAGCTGGACCGGCGGTCTTACTGATACCTATGTCGGAGTAGAACTGACGGCAATACAGCCGGTACTTGCCGATGGGCCCGTCAGCCCGGCAGAGACGCGGCGGGGACTGGTAGCGTTTCCGCTCCCAGATGACCACGTCCTGTGCGACGAACCGCCGCTCCTCGTAGATCAGGATGCGGTTCATCAGCCTGTTGCGGAGCTTCTTCGGCAGGAACCCCAGCCCGGCGATGTAGCGCCCGGGCCTGGCGACTTCGCGCGCCTGGCTGACGAGCGTCAACTCGACCAACTCGCCGTCGACCGGGGTCGAGAGCACCCACAGCCTGGAGTCCATGCCGATCGTCTTCTCGTGAACCTCGACGAACGAGAATCCCAGCCCATGGACGTGGGTGACGGCCGATACCTCGGACACGATGTCGATCAGCCCCGCGACGGTGCGGACGTTCGTGAACTCGAAGCAGCTCTTCAGGTAGGCGCCGTCGATGGAAAAGGCGGTCGGCTCCACATCCCGGTAGCCGTGCGTGTACTCCAGGTGCTCGACGTCCACCGAGTTCTCTGTCGTCTCCTGGGGATGGCCCCGGAAGCCCATGGTGGCGAAACGCAGCCCGCTCCAGTCCGCGCCCGTGGGGGGCTCCTCCGGCAGATCCCACTGCGGCGCCCGCCCGCCGGCGCCATACCAGGCGAAGACCATGCCCAGGATCTCCCGGGTCTCGTAGAGTTGCAGCTTCGCGGCTCTGGGGGCCGGAGCGTTGGGCGTCGCGACGCACTGACCGGTGGCATCGAAGGTGAAGCCGTGGAAGGGACAAACGAGGCAGCCGTCCCGGATGGTGCCGCCAGCCGTCGGCCCCAGGTGCGAGCCCAGGTGCGGGCAGAACGCGTCCGCCACGCAGACGCGGCCATCGTCGTCGCACCACGCGACGATCTGCTCGCCCATCCAGGCCTTCTCGATGAGCTTTTCCTTCAGCAGGGTGTCGCGGGTCGCGATGAAGTACCACCCCTCCGGAAACGGAGGCAGTCGATCGACGCGGCGCGGGATCCGGCCGTTGGCTTTCGGGATCATGTGGCTCCAGCTAACTGCTGCTTTCTTCCGCCGTTACGGACTCTGCAAATGTCGCGCCGCGGGCGAGGTTTGGCAAATGCGTATGCGACAAAAAGATGAAAAAATGCGACGATTTCTTAATTACTGGCGAATGATCGGCCGGATCAGCCGCGGAGATATTGCCTGAACGGCACGGCGCACTCACCGTGGATGTTCGGCTGCTCGCTTGTGGAAGCGGCTGGCGAGACCGGCTTGACCGTATGAGGTGACCTATGTCCGAAATGAATCGACGCACGTTCATTGGCACCGGCGCGGCGGCCGGCGCTCTGGTCGCGCTCGGGGGCTGCGATGCTCCGGGCGGCGACGCTGGTTCGGGGCGCGGTGGCGCGGGGCAGGAGAGCACCCCGGGCAACGTGCCGGACTTCGCTCTCGACGAGATCACGATCGACGAAGTCCACGAGGGCATGCGGACGGGCGAGTACACCTGCCGCTCGATCACGGAGATGTACCTCGACCGCATCGAGGCGCTGAACCGGCAGGGGCCGCGGCTGTTCGCGGTGCTCGAGGTGAACCCGGACGCGCTAGAGATCGCCGACGAGCTCGACCGCGAGTTCCAGGCCTCGGGGCCCCGGGGGCCGCTGCACGGCATCCCCCTTCTGCTGAAGGACAACATCGATACCGCGGACGGGATGACGACCACCGCCGGCTCGACGGCGCTGGCCGGATCGATCGCGCCGCAGGACGCTTTCGTGGCCGTGCGGCTGCGGGATGCGGGCGCGCTCCTGCTCGGCAAGGCGAACATGAGCGAGTGGGCGGGCTGGAAGTCGTTCGAGTTCGGGGCGTCCGGCTGGAGCGGCCGCGGATGGGACGGCGGCCGGGGCGGCTTCTGCAGGAATCCCTACGCGCTCGACCGCACCCCGGGCGGGTCGAGTTCCGGGTCCGGAGCGGGCGCGGCGGCCAACCTGGCGGTCGCGACGATCGGCTCCGAGACCGACGGCTCGATCGTCGGCCCGTCCTCGCGCAACTGCCTGGTCGGCATCAAGCCCACGATCGGCCTTCACAGCCGGGGCGGCGTCATCCCCATCGCCCACAGCCAGGACAGCACCGGCCCGATGGCGCGCACCGTGCGGGATGCGGCGATCATGCTCGGGACAATGGTCGGCGTCGACCCGCGCGACCCGCTCACCGCCGCGAGCGCGGGCAACTTCCTCACCGACTACACCGGCGCGCTGGACCCGGCCGGCCTGAATGGCGGCCGGGTCGGCGTGCTGCGCGAGTATGCCGGCTTCGACAGCCGCGTCGACGCCCTGTTCGAGGAGGCGCTCGACGTCATGCGGGCGGAGGGCGCGACGGTGATCGATCCCGTCACGCTCCCCGGGGAGCTGCGCTTCGGCAACGAATACGAGATGGAGGTGCTGTACCACGAGTTCAAGGCGGATCTGAACGCCTATCTCGCCTCGCTGGGTCCCGACGCGCCGATCAAGTCGCTCGCGGAGCTCATCGAGTACAACGAAGCGAATGCCGATCTGGAGCTCGCCCTTTACGGGCAGGAGCTCCATGTGCGCTCCCAGGAGCGCGGCCCGCTGACCGACCAGCGCTACATCGACGCACTGGCGATGAGCCATCGGCTCTCGCGCGACGAGGGGATCGACCGCGCGATGGACGAGCACGAGCTGGACGCTCTGGTCGGAATCACGTCCGGCATCCCCGCCATGCAGGACCCGCTGGACGCGTCCGGCGGAGGCGGGGGCGGATGCTCGACGCCCCCGGCCATGGCGGCCTATCCCAACATGTCGGTGCCCATGGGGTTCATCCACGGGCTCCCTGTCGGGATGTCGCTCTGCGGCCGCGCCTGGAGCGAGGCGACACTGATCCGGCTGGCGTACGCCTTCGAGCAGGCGACGAACGTGCGGCGCCCGCCGACGTTTCAGGCGACGGTGCGGGTGTGAGGGGGGGGATTGACGACCTGCAAACGGGAAAAACGAAAGTTGCGCTTTTGATTTTCCCGGTTGGGCGTACGCGGAGGGAGCTACATGATGACTCGTCTGGAGCCGGTCCACCCCGGCGAAGTGCTGAAGCACGACTTCGGGCGCAGCAAGACGCTGAGGTAGGGGCCCCGAGGGTGGACATCCCTCGGGGCTCTTGTGACTAAGACTACAGGGAGTCGGCGGCGTGGTCACGGCCGCTACACCGACGCCCCCGAAACAGCCCCGACCGCCGGCTCGTAGGCTAGCCCTATGCAAGCCGGTACAGCGCATAGCCCTGCCCTCGCCAGCCTCTCGCGCGTAACACATCGATACGGAACGGTGCTGGCGCTGGACGATCTCGATCTGGAGGTCCGGCGGGGCGAGGTGCTGGGGGTGCTGGGTCCCAACGGCGCCGGAAAGACCACCGCCATCAGCCTTCTCCTCGGGAGCCTGCAGGTGCAGGAGGGCGCGGCGAGGGTCTTCGGCTTCGCTCCAGGAGCGCCGGAGGTTCGGGTTCGTCGGGGCGCGATGCTCCAGATCTCGGGCATCTCCGCGAATCTGACGGTGCGCGAGCACATCGAACTCTTCCGCGCCTACTATCCAGCGCCGATCCCGGCTTCGCGCCTGCTCGCCATGGCGGGCCTCGAGGATCTCGCCCGGCGCCGGTACGGGAAGCTCTCCGGAGGCCAGAAGCAGCGGGTGATGTTCGCGCTGGCGCTGGCGGGCGATCCGGAGCTGCTGTTCCTGGACGAACCCACCACCGGGCTTGACGTCGATGCGCGGCACCGGCTGTGGAGCGAGATCCGGGCGCTCAGGGAGTCCGGGCGCACCACCGTTCTCACCACGCACAACCTGGACGAGGCCGACGCGCTGGCCGACCGCGTGGTGGTCATCCACAACGGGCGGCGGATCGCGGAGGGCACCCCCGCGGAGATCAAGTCGCGCACGGCGGGGCGGCTGGTGCGTTGCGTCACCCGGATCGCGCCCGATGAGGTGGCAAGCCTGCCGGGCGTGGTCGATGCCCGGACGCGGGGGCAGCATCTGGAGGCGTTGACGACGCAGCCCGAGGCCCTGGTGCGGGTGCTGCTCGCGCGTGACGAGGCGCTGGCGGACCTCACCGTCGTGGCCGCAGGGCTCGAAGAGGCGTTTCTCGAGCTGACGCGGGATGGGGAAGAGGGCGTGGAATGAGCGGCAGGGCGGCACAGGCGGCATCCCCCAGCGCGGGCGCTTCGATGCAAGCTCGCGACGCCCATCGCCTGACCCCTACCCGCCGCTTCCACATCTACCTCCTCGAAGCGCGCTTCCAGTTCGTGGAGGTGTTGCGGGAACCCATGTTCGCCATTCCCACGCTGGCGTTCCCGCTCATCTTCTACCTGTTCTTCGGCGTGATCATGGGCGCGCGCGGGGTGTCGCTGGCCGTGCCGACCTACGTGCTGGCGACCTACGGGGTCTTCGGCGTCCTCGGTCCGGCGCTCTTCGGCTTCGGAGCCGGGCTCGCGAACGAACGCGACACCGGCGTCCTGCTTCTGAAGCAGACCACGCCCATGCCCGCGGGCGCCTACCTGTTCGCCAAGGTCATGGCGGCGCTCATCTTCGGCGCGGTCGTCGTAGCGGCGCTGTTCCTGATGGCCGCGCACGCGGCGGGGGTGGCGCTCTACCGCTGGCAGTGGTTCGCGCTGGCCGGAGTACTGCTCGCCGGCGTGATCCCGTTCTGTGCCCTGGGCCTGACGATCGGCGCGTGGGCCAGGGGCCGCTCGGCCGTCGCCGTGGTCAACCTCGTCTTCCTGCCCATGGCCATGCTCTCCGGGCTCTGGCTCCCCATCTACATGTTTCCGGATGTCATGCAGGACATCGCGCTGGCGCTTCCCGCCTATCACCACGCGCAGCTCGCGCTCAAGGTCATCGCGATGGACGCCGGGCAGCCGGTCCCGATGCACCTAGCGGTTCTGGTGGCCGAAACGCTCGTCTTCCTCGCCGTGGCGGCGCTGGGATTCCGCCGCGCGGACAGTTTCTCGATGAGGAGATCCCGATGAGGAGTGCTCGTTATCTCGTGGGCCGCAGCCTGACCTGGCTCGTGGTCGGAGTCGCGGTCTTCACCGGCGTGCTCGCGACGCTGCCGGTGCCGGAGGCCGCGGAGGGCCCGGCCCAGGGCGTTCCCGAGGAAACGTTCGCGATCGTGGACGTCACGGCGTTCGACGGCGAGGCGTTCCGGCAGGGCTGGGACGTGTGGATCGAGGACGGAAGGATCCGGCACGCCGGCCAGAGGCTGGACCTGCCCGAGGACCTCCCGCGCGTGGACGGGCGGGGCCACACGCTGATCCCGGGGCTGATCGACGGCCACGTGCACAGCTTCCTCTCCTCGCTGAGAGACGCGCTCCGCTTCGGGGTGACGACGGTGCTGGACCAGTCCACGGACCCGGCCTTCGCCGCGGCGATGCGGCCCGCGCGCGAGGAGGTGGCGCGCGGCGCCCAGGCGGACCTCTTCTCCGCCGGCATGACCGCGACCGCCCCGGAGGGGCACGGCACGCAGTACGGGATGCCCGTGGAGACCCTGACCGGCCCGGACGAGGCCGCTCAGTGGGTGAGGGCGCGCAAGGCCGAGGGCTCCGACTGGATCAAGATCATCTACGAGGACGGCAGCGCCTTCGGCATGGAGATCGCGTCGCTCGAGGGAGAGACGGTCGCCGCGGTCATCGCGGCCGCGCACGCGGAGGGACTCGCAGCCGTGGTGCACGTGAGCACCCTCGAGACGGCTCTCGAGGCGATGGCCTTCGGTGCCGACGGGCTGGTGCACGTGTGGCGCGACGAGGTCGTCTCCGAGGAGGATGCCCGGCGCTTCGCGGAGGCGGACATCTTCGTGGTCCCGACGCTCTCGGTCATGGTTTCGGCCGACGATCCCGCCGTGGCGCAACTGGTGCGCGAGACCGACGACGCGATGCTCTCGCCGATCCAGCGGCAGACGCTCGACGGCCGCTTCCCGGGCGGGCTCGCGGAGGGCGGAGACGTGGCGATGGAGAACGTCCGCAGGCTGCGCGCGGCCGGAGTGCGGCTGGTCGCGGGCACGGACGCCCCGAACCCGGGAACCGGGGCGGGAATCTCCATGCACGGGGAGCTGCGCCTGCTCGCACGCGCCGGCATGGGGAGCGCGGAGGCGCTGGCGGCTGCGACTTCGGTGGCGGCGGACGCGTTCGGCGTTCAGGAGCGCGGCCGGATCGCCGAGGGCCATCTCGCCGACCTGGTGCTGGTGCGCGGCGACCTCGAGGAGGACGCGTCGAGCAGCCATGAGATCGTCGGGATCTGGAAGGACGGGTACCTGGTGGATCGCGCGGTCGGCTCCGCCGGCGCCGGGCCTCAGGCCGAGATCGAGCCCGCTCCCGCGGAAACCCTGGTCGCGGACTTCGAGGACGGCTTCGAGGCGAGCTTCGGCGCATGGGACGTGACGACGGACCAGCTAGCCGGGGGCTCCTCCACCGCCGACGTGGCCGTGCGGGACGGTGCGCTGACGGTCACCGGCGAGATCGCTCCGGGAGCCGCCTTCCCGTGGGCGGGCGTGATCTGGATGCCCGGCGCGCAACCCATGCAGCCCGTGGACTTCTCCGGCCGGGAGGCGATCCGCTTCCGGACGCGCGGGGATGGGCGGCAGTACTCGGTGATGCTGATCAGCAGCGCGGAGCCGGCCGGGCCGCCGCCCACCGTGACGTTCATCGCGCCCGGGGAGTGGACGCAGGTGGAGATCCGGCTGGAGGATTTCCCGACGGCCACGCCGGAAATCATTGCGGGGCTGGCGTTTGTGGCGGAGGGGCCGGTGGGATCCTTTTCGTTCGAGGTGGACGAGGTGGAGGTGAGGTGAGCGTCAGATGTCGGACGATCCACTCACGTCGATCACGATCACCGTGACCTTGTGCCGGTAGGGCCCCTCGAGTTGCTCTTCGAGGCGCTCCCGCAGAGCGTCCGGCGTCTTTGGACTGCGACCGGTGGGGGGAACGGGCATCTTCCCGAGGCCGAACCATAGCACGAGATAGATGCCGTAGCCGGACGAGTCGGGATCGATCGTGTACTGCCGCACAAGCTGGCTGGCGACGGCACTCCAGAGGTTCCGATGGGAGTTCTTCTTGATTTCCACCGGGATGGCGGAGCCGTTGAAGGAGACGCGGATGTCCGCCCGCTTATCCCTGGCGTATTGCCCTTCGGGCTGAGCGTCGACGCCATCCGGCAGAAGTTGCCGTAGATCGGATAGAAGCGCGTCCCGGCACGCATCTTCGTGCTTTGGTCTTGGCAACGAGCTGCTGCTGCCTTCGTTCCAGTACTGACGCCAGTCATCCGTATTTCCGTGCTGGATCTGCGCAGCGAGGATTTCGAGCCTGTCCGCCACGAGCGCAGCCAGGTCCACGGGACTGGCGGGTCGATCGTTGGTCAGAGTGTTCTGAATCGCGAGCAGATCCGGCACCGAGAAGGTGGCGTTTCGGCGAGCTACCACCTGCTCGGCGTGCTCAGTGCCAAGCGTGGAGTGCCATGGCTGGAGTGCAGGGTTTTCGACAAGTGATTGAAGAGCCTCGCAGGACTTGCGGTCCGTGCGGTTCGCCAAAGTGGTTGCCCAACGCGCTACCAGACCTTCCACCTTCAGCCGATCCTCTTCGGCCCTGGAGAGCATTCCGGAGTACCCGGGCCGCCAGGGCGTGTATTGGCCGCCCAAGAGCTCGATCAGAGTCTTCAGAACTTCGGTGTCCCAGGGCATGGGCAATGGAGACATGTCGCCCGGAGCAAGAAACCGCACAATCTGCCTCAGCCGCACCTCTTCACCCTCTCCCACGAACGCCACGAGCGCGGGAAGGAATTCCTCCGGCGAAAGGAACAACCCGGCAGCGAGCCAAAGTGCTTCCTGCGAGACGTCCATGCCGGGTCTGGCAGCACGAATCCGAATGGCTTCCTCGATCCCGTCGGGCTGCCATCGGACTGCCGCCAGCAGCACATCGTGCAGCGCCGCGACCTGAGGCTCGGTGCAGCGCGTCGGAAACGCTCTCAGCAACGATGGCACCGTCAGGCCAGCCACCACGCGATGGGACGGTTCGCGCGCGAACTCCCAGAGGTGCAGACAATCACGCCGAGCGCGGATGCGTGAACGCGACACCTTGATCGCGGCCTCGGCGACGGCTGATGGATGGGACTCGAGGGCGCGCCGATACCACGCAGGATGTCCCTCGACGTTGAGGGGAATGAGATAGTAGAGCCCGACCGCCCGCGCGATTTCGACAGGACTGAGGGAATCCACGGACTCGGGAGGCATCTCGGCGAACCCGGCCAGTAGCGGGAGCGCGAAGTAGGACATCCGATCGCGCTCGGCCAAGCGTATGAATTCCCGCAGCGTGGGGAGATCCGGGCGCTCGGTGACTTTACGGAACCCCTCGATTGCGGTCTCGGCCAAGTCAACGTCCCCGTCGAGCAAGTCCGCGACCCGCATCAAGGGTGATTCCACCCGCTGTCTGAGAAAGAAGTCGTGGTAGGGTTGGGCCATGCGGTGCAGCAGTCCGGGCGCACACCGGCCCTGTCTTAGCTCCGGCGCGCTTTCTCGAACTTGCGCAATGAATCCAGCTTTCTTCCGTCTCCGTTCGCGGGCGTACGCACGGTCTTCCTCCCGGAGTAGCATCAGTTTCTTCGGCTCCCTCGGTGGGGCGAGGATCAGCTCGACTTCGGCGTGCAACGCCGGCACGTCTTTCGTCGCCTCCCGAACATCTTCAATCGAAACACCTGAGACGCCGTGCTCTTCATGCCAGGGGCGGCTCCACTCCAAGAGAGCAAGAGCGACCTCGAGACGAGTCTCGGCCACCTCGACCGCGCGGGTAAGACACCATTCGGCGAAGTCTTCCGGGGCACCGGCGCCGAAGATGGTCGATCTGACCATCCACGCACGGTAGAGACCTTCACCGCTCACCTCGGAATCGTCGTGACGCAGCCGTCGGCCCAAACCCTCCAATGCAAGCTTCTTCTGCAGATTGGGTCGCTGCGCAAGCCATCCGCTTACTTCCGAATGCCCGGCCGCGCGCATCCGCGCAGCTCCGAACTCCTCAAAATCCATCAACTCGAGCCAGTCGTAGAGCGTCGCGACTCGAGTGTCGTCACCGGCGGCAGCCAGCGCGTTGGCGAGGAGAGCCAGGACCACGTCTCCGAACCCCTGGTCCGAGAGCTGCTGGCGGAAGTCCTCCCCTTTCGCCAACAAAGCCTGGATCAGTGCAATGACATCGTTCCCCGGTGTCTTCCGCAGGAGGCGAGTGGACCAGAACAGGATGTAGGCTCCGACCATGGAGGGCCTTCGGGGCAGCAGATAGTCCCAGATCTCATCGGGCCCGACATGATCCGGGTAGAGCGCGCTCAGCAGGGTGCCGGCCAGCTCACCGTCACGATCCTCGACACGTCCGTCGCGGATGTCGTCGAGCAGCGCCCTCAGGCTTGGCACCCCGTCTTCCCGGCTTCCGGAGTGGTGGAGCAGCGCGCGCAGCGCCAAGTGTCGCACCCGGGGCTGCCAGGTCACGTCCCGGACCGCCTGCTCCAGCACGGTGCGGGACGGCTGGACTCCGCTCGCATGAGCGAATCCGCTAAGGAGTAAGCCGACGACGGCCTGCCGGCCCTCTCCTCTGTCTTCATCCCCGAGATAGCCGTGAAGCAGCCTGACCGTGTGACTGTCGATCAACGACGCCAGCGCGACCGGGGGCCACGACCACGCCCTGATCTCGTCGGCCCGTTCCGCGAACGCGCGAAGGAGACTCTCCTTTTTGTCGCTGCGGAAGCCCTGGACGTCCCCGTATAGCGCAATTCCGACGGGATCCGTCCGGATGAGGCACCGTCGCGACAATCCGTCGAAGGCCGCTAGCCACGCGGACAGTCCGCGCAACTCGGTCACGACCACGCCGTCTTCACCGGTCATGAGTGCGAGAACCCGGCTCGCCGGGACTCCGGAGTCGATGCGGGTGTGCAGGAAGCGCGCGCCGAGGAACTCGGCCAGTTGGCGATGCGGGGGTACGAAGCCGCCGTCGGGATCCACGCTGAACAGGTTGGACTTCAGGGCCCGCAGCAACGCGGGGTGGTCACCTACGGGAATGTCTTCGAGCCAGAGGCTGTCAGGGTCTTCCGATCCATCGATGGAGACGTGCTCCTTGTCGGACAGCAGGAGGAGTGCCGAGAGATGCCCGGCCGCGGCCATGATACGGTCGAGCGAGACCATCGGCGCGGAGCGCTGAGCCGCGCGGTGCTTCGGATTGGGCTCGCGAGCGAGTCTGCGGCACGCCTGAACGAAGGTAGCGCGGCGGTCGCGGGGCCATTCGTCACCCCCCTTGGCCTTGACCAGCAGCTCGAGCGAGTGCGGGTTGGCGAGCAGCCCCCCCAGGCCGCGCTCACCGGCTTCACGTATGAAACCGCGCGGATCCGGAACGCCGAGGTCGGCGAGGATGCGCACGATGTCCTCGCCCCGGAGCGGTTCGAGGTGCAGGACGCGGACGTCCTCGTACCCCGCAGTCGAGGCGATATCTTGCAGGTCATTCCGACCCAGCCAGTCCGCCGCTCGACACGAGAGTCTGAGATTGGGGCGCCCGAGGTGTCCGAGTCGATCGAGGATCAGGTCCATGGGCCTGAGGGCGTCCGGACGGCCCGCGCGGACTTCGTCCAGTCCGTCGATGAAAAGCGTCTCCGCGTGCCACTCGGGATGCTGGTCGAGACTTCCGGAAGTGAAGCGGCGCGCCGTGACCGCCCTGCTGCCCGGAACGGCACGGCTCTCGACCCTGAAGGCCTCCGTCTTCCCCGCTCCCGGATCCCCCAGCAACACGTACGCGCGTTCGGAGCGAAACTCGGCCAGCGGGGCCGAGCGACTGCGGTCGCCATCGACCACGGTCACGGAGCGTGGAACGATCAATCTCACCCGTCCCCCTCCAGCCAATGGGACGCGGGTTCGGCTAGAAACTCGTTCAGGGGAACCCCTCGCTCCCCACCGACGAGCAGCGTCCGCGCTTTCGGAAACCTCTGTTTGAAGGCCTGGAGCCCCCGCCCGGGACGTGCCCGCGTCCCGCTCTTGACCTCGATGCCGAGGACGCGGGGTCCCTGCGAGAGGACGAAGTCGACTTCGTCGGGATCGTCCCTCCAGTAGCTCAGGCTCATGGCCGCTTCGAGGGTGTTGTGGAGGTGAGCTCCGACCGCGCTCTCGACCACACGACCCCAGAACGTGCGGTCGGCCAGGGCCTGATCCAGGGAATAGCCCGACAGCGCCGTCATCAACCCGGTGTTGAGCACGTTCAGCTTGGGGCTGGAGCGGGTCCGATGGACGGCGCTCCCCGAGTAGTTGGGCAGGTGGGCCACGATGCCGGCATCCGACAGGAGATCGAGGTAGTGGCCAACGGTCGTCACGTTCCCGGCGTCCCGGAGCCGCCCCACCAGGTTGGTGTAGGTGACGATCTGCCCCGAGTACTCCGGGACCAGGTCCACGAGCTGGCGCATCAGCGCGGGCTTGTCCACCCGCGTCAGCGCCAGGATGTCGCGCCCGAAGACCGGCGCGATGATGGCATTCACCACGTATCCGCGCCACATCCTCATGTCCCGGATCAACGACGCGGCACCCGGATAGCCCCCGAAAAAGAGATACTCGTTGAGCGTCAAATCGAAGGCGATTACCATTTCCTGCAACGACCAGTGACGCACATCGAGCGGCATGAAGCGTCCGGCCAGGCTCTCGCCCCTTCCCGTGAGCAGGCTCCAGGGGGCGGATCCGAGGATGATCACCTTGAGCGGGCACCCCGTTTCGCGATCGCGGTCCCAGAGGCCCTTCACCACACCCGACCAGCCCTCCACGTACTGGATCTCGTCGAGGGCAAGGACGAACCCGCGTTCGTGCCGCCAGGCCCGGTCGCGGGCTCGATCCCAGACGCCGACGAGCCAATCGGCGTTGCGCAGCCTGGGATCGATGCGGACGGTGGCCGTCTCCGATCCCGCAAAGGGCACGTCTGCTTGAGGGTCGTCTACCCCGATGTGGCGGCTTGGGAGTCCGGACGCGCGCAGGCGTCTCAGCGCGTGCCGCACGAGCGTCGTCTTGCCGGACTGGCGCGGTCCGGTGACGGCCACGATCCGCGGTGGGAGCTCGTCGGTCAGGAGACGGACAAGGTCGTCGACGAGGGGGCGTTGGAAGCTGTTCATGAGTTTTATGGTAATCTCCTGTGCTTATCTGCTCAAGATATCATATGTTTCCGGTCGTCGGTCCCGGGCAGGAGCTGATCGTCGAGGAGCTTCGGCGTCAGGGGCTGCGATGCGACGGCATCGATCTGAGCGCCGAGATGATGGAATACGCCAGGTTGCGCAGAGGCCTGACCCTGGTTCGCGCGAATGCGACCGCGATGCCGTTCGCTGATGGGACCTATGAGACGGTCATCGTTGCGACCGGCGTCATCGACTTCATGGCCGATTTGCAGCGGATCGAGACGATCCTGCGCGAAGCGAACCGGATCGTTTCGGGAACGGGCAACGTCTTCGTCGCGTTCTACAGATACAGTGCGGCGCAGGAGCGCTTCCTGACCACGCTTGGACTCTTGCGGGATGGCACGCTGCACATGCGGTCGGCGATGGTGCTGAGTCGCCTCGGCTTCGGTGCGCTGGTGGCGTGGGTGGCGAAGACGGCCGGGATCAGCACGTTCCAGGCCGTCCTGTTGTGCATCAGCACGGCCCTCGGATCGACGAAACGGGAACGCGCAGTAGGCCTCGCGATTCGGCGGGTGCTCGCTCAGGCCGGGGATCCCGACGCCTTCATCGAAGCGACGCCGGAGACGCAGCCGTACCGCGACAGGGAGGCGATCGGACGCCTGTTCGATAGCTTGGCGATGAGAATCGAGGACTGGGAGACATCGACCAGCTGCCATCTGGTACGGGTGTCGCGGTGGGGAGGGTCACCACCAACGGTCACGGGGAATCGGCCGGCAGGATGCGATACTGGAGGGACACGCCCAGGCTGATACGCGCGCTCGGATCGGCTCGGTCTTCGGATCCGACGGCGGCTTCGGTCGAGACGGTCACTCGGCGGACAGTCCAACCCACGCCCAGTCCGAGTCCCGTCACGTTGTACGTGTCTCCACGCATGGACTCGGGTTCCGTCTTGATCACGCCGGTCCCGTATTCCACGAGCCCGTAGATGATAGGCCCCTCGCCTTGGCCCAGGCCCAGGCGGACTCGGCCGAGATACTGATGATCACGCCGGGTCTTGTGGTCGTACTGCACGTTCCAGCGAATCATCTGGGCCAGGAATCCCATGGACGCCCAAGCGGCGCTATCCGGGAAACGCACCACGACATCCAGATTGGCCCCCGGAGAGAACAACCCGACGAGTTCTCCCCTCATCCCAACGAGCACGTCGGGCACCGGACCCTCCTCCGTTGACCCGTCGCGCTCCCGGCTCACCTCCTGCGCCTCCAGGGCGGACGCGGTCAACGCTCCCGCGGCCAGCGCGACGATGCCAAGCCTTGCTCCACGCCACTCCACGCTGCTCTTCCCCCCGCGCATTCTGCACCCGTCCTGGAGATGGTACATCTGGAAGCTTCGGACTCCGACAGCCGCATTCTTCGTACCCCTGACGGGGATGGTTGGAGGCAACTGCACGTTTGGGGCCACCCTGGGTCATCGAGTAGCTGCCATCTGGTGCGGGTGTCGCGGCAGGAAGGTGGAGCAGGATCGGGTCGAGGCGGCAAAGCGGTTCCGGATGGCGGCCGAGGAAGGGAATCCGGTAGCGATGAAGATCGTGGAGATGATGGAGAACTTCGACCCGGAGGAGTAGGAAAGGGTGAGGGGGGGTAGGCCCTCTGCCCGGGGTGAATACACACGAAGACCCGCGCCGGAGCGCGGGCCTCCGAAAGGGGGTAGTGCGATGGCTTGGCCATGCGCAGGTGCGTCCCGACCGACGTTCGCAGCCCACTCGTACGTGTGTTAAGGGGTCGCCGGATGTCTATGGGTACGGTGCACGGGACGTGACGACCGGAACAGTTGACCGGCGGCTCCTCCAGCGCCAACCAGGCCGTGCCCGACGACGCGCTGGCGGTCACCGGCGAGATCGGCGCGGGACTCCCCTTCCCCCTAGACGGACGTGATCTGGATGCCCGGCACGCACCCTATGCAGCCCGAGGCCCTCTCTGGTCGCGCTCCGCTGGTGGACTTCCCGACGGCCACGCCGGAGATCAACTGCGGGGCGGGCGTTTGTCGCGGAGGGAGCGGTGGTGGGACCCCGTTCGAGGTCGAGGTGAGGTGAGCGGCAGAAGTGGCCATTACGATGAACCGCTATGACAGCTGCAGGCTGTGCCCGAAGGCCTGTTCGCCTTAGATTCAACCGAATTCGGTATGCCGATCTATTCGCCTAGGAGGATGATCGCCAAGTGATTCGTCAAGAAACTCTGTTCACCCGGTACGATCTTCGGAGTCTCCTAGCGGAGCGCGAGTCCAAGATGTTCGATGAGATCGACACCTATAATGGCGATCGCCTGCTGAACACCAGTCCAACGGATCTCGCGGCATATTTTTCCTCGAAGTACTGCATCGAACCGGTAGAAATCCTGCACGATTCGATCGAGGTCTCACAAACCGAGAGTACCGTTGACGCGCGACATCTCCGCGGTCGGATCGTGATCGATCGTTCACGACCGGTACCCGTCCCGGCGGTAACCGTAACATTCAAAGTACCCTACTTGGGCGACTCTAAGATCTTCCACTGCCGAGGGTCCACATTCAGCCTAGCGCCGCCACGTGCTCAAGTCATCAGTGGCGCACTGCGTATCGCTGTAACGCGTGCGGACGGGAATACTGACGCGACGGAGGAGGCTGAAGCGATTAGGCAGCATTTCGATCGCGAACTGGCTGCGATTAGGGAATGCTTGGATTGGAACGACCAGCTTCTGCGACCGTTTAATGAATCCCTGGAAGCCAAGGCCCTAGAACACATTGACCGTCGTCGTAAACGCCTGCTCGCTAACCAAAACCTTGTCGCGAACTTGGGATTTCCACTGCGTCAGCACAAGGATGCAGCCACCTACACACCCCCGGAAGTGCGGAGAAAGGTTCGAGCCACACCTCCCCCCGCAAGCAACAAGCCCTTTGCACCTGAGCCTGCGCTATCGATGCGAGACTATGAGCATGTTCTCGAGCTAATGCTCCTAACTGCTCGAATGATTGAACGTAGTCCGTCTACTTTTTCAACAATGTCCGAGGAAGATCTTCGAAATCAATTTCTCATTGTCCTGAATTCACACTACGAAGGACAAGCAACTGCCGAGACCTTCAACGCAAGCGGAAAAACGGATATCCTCGTCCGATCCAAAGACCGGGGCGTGTTTATCGCGGAATGCAAGATTTGGCGCGGTCCCAAGTCCTTGCTGGATGGCGTGAATCAGCTACTGTCCTACACTACTTGGCGAGACACCAAGACCGCGGTGGTCCTCTTTAACCGCAGCAAGAATGTCTCGCAGGTCGTTG
The DNA here is from genome assembly GCA_009841185.1 of Gammaproteobacteria bacterium. GTDB lineage: Bacteria > Gemmatimonadota > Gemmatimonadetes > Longimicrobiales > Gaopeijiaceae > BD2-11. The sequence goes on along the minus strand of VXMG01000121.1, from coordinate 15,550 downwards.
CCAAAGTACCTCCGACCATGAAGCGGCACCCTCAATTCAAGCAAGAGCAACAGATCGGTCTGGAGGGCGGCTATCGCTGCTTGATGTCACACGCGGATGATTCCAACCGTGAGCTTGTCCTGACCGTCCTCGTGATCGATGTGCCTGGCGCTTGAGGTAGCCAAACGCCAATAGCGCACCTTCGCCCTCGCCCAAGTAGCGCGGGTTGATGGCTGTAGGATCGAGGGACTAGTCGGTTTCCTGATCCCTCGCCTCCTCGGTCATGATTGCGACTCCCCTGAACATCCGGCTGTTGATCGCTCCCGGCATCAGCCGATCACGGCCTCGACCCCGAGGGCACGAAGAACAGATTCTGAAGTCCCTCCGAGGGGCAGACCCTGCACATCCATGCATCGGTACCATCATCTTCATCCGAGTAAGAAAAGTGCAGGACCGATCAACCTCGCCCCTGATCATAGCAGGTCGGGCAACACCAATGCGAAATCACCGAAGGATCGGTGCTCTTCCTCAGATAGAGTCCTCTACCAACCTCCACCAGCTCATATGATCTCCTTTTCTCCATCCTCTTCAATCTTGAGTCTCGAAGCCTCGCACCCACGCAAAGGGTCCCATCTGCGGATCCCTTGAGCGTTGCGCTAGCAGCTAGCGCAACGCTGCCTTCCGATCCGCCACGGGCGACGACATGCCAAGGAACCTCGATGGCCGCCGCCCCGCGGGACCTATTCGGCCTTGCCGCTGGGAACGAAAAGCGTCATTTTGTCACATGACGCTTGGGGATCGCCGGCACCAAGAGGCACCACGATGAACATCCAGCACCCGTCCGATCTTCGGAGGCTTCGGCAGAAGCTGGGTCACTCGCAAGACTCCTTCGCCGCGTGGCTGGGCTACAGCCGCAGAACGATCCAACGCTGGGAGAATGGGGTGACGGTCCCGAAGGCCGCAACCGTCCGCTCGCTACGGCAGGCCGTTCGGGAACGAGGCTCGTACGATGTAGCCTCGCTGCGGTCGGCCAGCTTTAGCTTCATCGACCTGTTCGCAGGAATCGGGGGCATGCGGCTGGGATTCGAGAGGAACGACGGACGGTGCGTGTACACGTGTGAGTGGGATCGGTTCTCGCAGCAGACCTACACCGCCAACTTCCCCGCGGGAGAGGAGATCGCCGGCGACATCCGCGATGTCCGGACCTCGGACGTGCCGCAGCACGACCTCTTGCTTGCGGGATTCCCCTGCCAGCCGTTTTCGCTGGCCGGTGTATCCAAGAAGAACTCCCTCGGCCGGCCTCATGGTTTTGCCGACCAGACGCAGGGGACGCTGTTCTTCGACATCGCGCGTATCCTTGGGCACCATCGGCCAGCCGCGTTCCTCCTGGAGAACGTCAAGCACCTCCGGAATCACGACCGCGGACGGACGATGAGGGTGATCCTTCGGACACTGGAGGTTGAACTCGGCTACCACGTCACGACACGCGTGATCGACGCGCGTTCGGTCCTCCCCCAGCATCGCCAGAGAGTCTTCATCGCGGGCTTCCGTCGGGACACGGGCTTTTCGCTCGATAATCTGGACCTTCCGGATCCGGCGGATGGACCCAAGCTGGCCACCGTGCTCCACGCGGAAGACGGCTCCGAGGTGGCCGAGCCGCCCTACACCCAGGGCGATCTGGCAGTTGTGTCCGCGAAATACACCCTCAGCGACCACCTGTGGTCATATCTGCAGGAGTACGCCCGCCGGCACAGGCGCCGAGGTAACGGATTCGGCTTTGGGCTCGTCGGTCCCGATGACACAGCGCGAACGCTGTCTGCCCGGTACTACAAGGACGGATCGGAGATTCTCATCCGCCAGGAAGGCGCAAACCCCCGGAGGCTCACGCCGCGGGAGTGTGCTCGATTGATGGGGTTCGACCAGCCCGGTCAGAGCCAGTTCGAAATACCCGTGTCGGACACGCAGGCCTACAAGCAATTCGGGAACGCCGTGGCCGTGCCGGTCGTTGATATGATAGCACGTGCCATGGTGCCGCACATAAGGTCGTTGGTCTCCAGTCCGGACCAGCTGGAGTTCACGCCCCGTCTCAGGACAGCCTAGTGACAGATATCGTCGATTCGCAGACACGCAGCGCAATGATGTCCGGGATCAGAGGAAAGAACACAAAACCGGAGATGGTTGTACGCCGTTTTCTTCATCGCATGGGCTTTCGGTTTCGACTGCACCGGCGCGACTTGCCCGGGAGGCCGGACATCGTCCTCCCCAGGTATCGCACTGTTGTGGAGGTGCGTGGCTGCTTCTGGCATCGACATGAAGGTTGCCCTTACGCCTACACGCCCAAGTCGAACAGGGAATTCTGGGAGACCAAGCTGAATGGCAATCGAGACCGGGACCGACGCAACCTCCGGGAACTCCGAAGGTTGGGCTGGCGGGCCATCGAGATCTGGGAGTGCGAACTCGCGGACGATCGAGTCTTGCAAGCGTTGCCGTCCATGATCCTGTCCACACCCGCGCTGAGCCGCTAGCCAAGTCTGCTACAATGCGCGCCCGTGTCTTCATGAAACGGCTCGCTGCCGTCGAGATTGATCCGGCCCGCTCAAACCAGCATGAGTTCAACGCGGGGCGGCTCCGGCAGGAACTGGGCCTGAGGGGGGATCCGTGTCAGGGGGCCGTGGAGTTCCTGTTCTACAAGGCAGATGACGCTGAACCCGCCATCGTGACGGAGAGCTACACGCTCTACGATGCCCGACGCAACCATCCGACACGTACAGAGTGGCGGATGTACTACACGAATCGAGGTGTAGCCAGACATGCTCGAGCTGGCGACCTGATGCTGCTCTTCCGGCTGGATATCGAAGCTACCGATTTGATCGCCGTCGTAGCGAGGCGGGGGACCACCGTTGAACGCGCTCTCACTCGCCTGCTTGCGGGGGTTGATCCGGAGGAACTCGTTGACTCCCGCTTCGTTGACTCGAAGGCTATCGATCTGGAGACGAGACGCCTACTCCTCCGAGTCCATCGACGTCCAGAGGTGCAAGCTGACATCAACACCTATGCGTCTGCATCGCATCCGCTGTTCCAGCGCGCAGCTAGCGACGGACGTATGCCACGGACGGCTGAAATGGCGAGCGCCGCTCTGGACATCGTCTCGGACATGGGGATCACCGAGGAGCGTCCGGATGAGTTCATCGATCTGGCGCTGAGAGCCGAGACGGCGCTCTTCATGGCGATCGAGGAGATGCTGGGGAACAAAGGACTGGTTGAACTTCAGATGACAGGCAACCTGGATTTCCACGCCGCGATGCGACTCACGATGAGCTTCCAGCAGAGCCGAAGGAGTCGCCGGGGCCAGAGCCTGGAAAACCACTTCCTGACTCTATTGGAGCGTCTGAGGATCCCCTACGGCTACCAGTGTACGACCGAGCCGGGGAAGAAACCGGACTTCGTTTTTCCAAGCTGTGACGCCTATCACGACCCGACCTTTCCGAGTGACAGGCTGCGCATGGTCGGATGCAAGACGCGGGTCAGGGAAAGGCATGCCCAGTGGCTCGATGAAGCCGCACGTATTCCGCTCAAGTTCGCGCTCTGCGTGGACGACGGTCTGACCGACGCACTCGTGAGCCGTTACGAGGGGAGGCTACGGTTCTTCATGCCAGCACAGCTCCTCCACTCCACCTACGCAGTGCGGGCCATCAGGCACCTCCTCGGGTCCGTTACGGATCTCATCGGCGAACTTCGGCCGGAAGCGTGATCGGGAAGGCACGGACGCCATTGGCCACTCTCTGCCAACGAGTCTCGCGGTAGCTGAATCCTGCATTGGCCGAGGAGCGATGGTCCCCCGGTTTTTCTTGGCAATGCCGCAGGGGGCGGACACCACCGGGGCTGATCCGACCGGGCGTTCGCGCTGCACATGGGCGACCTCGGGCAAGGCGTATCGGCTATGCGCGAGCGTCGAATCCGCCGCGCCGGAAGACTCAGCCGGAGGAAGCCTGACCCGCCCCTTGCCCCGAAGACTGCGGGCCGTACATTCGGATGCGGCTTACCCTTCGGAGGAGTGAGCACACTCGAACCCCCTGCGATTACACCGACGGGATTCCCATGCCAGGACCACAAGTCGATCAACTGGTCGCGCTAATCCTCAAGGCTTTGCCCGGAACGGGAGATCTTGACGCTGCTTTCGACGAAGTGCGCCAGGAGTTGGAGGTCTTGGTGCCGGGTCTGTCATCAAGCCTCTCCGAGGAAATCGCCGAAGCCCGGCAAGTCGTCGAACAGAAGTTCGAGAAACTGGAAATCCTGCACAGGTACTCGGTGTTGCGGAAGCGGCCCCCGTGGTACTTCGGCCCGAAACCGACCGATCTTCATTGGCCTGCGGTTCGGGATTTCCTTCTGAAGGCAAAGGGATGGCCAGAGGATGCGGTAGACGGCATCGATGAGGCCTCCAACGAAGTCGTATCGCTCCTGGAGAACCCGGCGGGGGAGCACTTTTCCTGCCGAGGTCTCGTAGTCGGCCATGTGCAGTCCGGAAAGACAGCCAATATGACTGCGGTGATAGCAAAGGCTTTGGACGCCGGATACGACACGGTCATCGTTCTGGCGGGCATGACGAACAAGCTGCGCTACCAGACGCAGATGCGGCTGGTCGACGACCTGGTTGACAGGAATCCGCTCAACTGGCAAATCCTGACTCCGAACGAACTGGATCGAGACTTCCGTGCTCCGCCGTATGGCGGCTTCCTCTCCCTTCGTGACAAGGCGCAGCTAGCGGTCATCAAGAAGAACGTGTCGCCGCTGGGCGAGCTTGAGAACGCGGTGAAGAGGACGTTTCCTGCCGCGCTGAAGCGTCTGCGGATACTGGTCATCGACGATGAGTGCGATCAGGCGAGCGTCAACACAGCACGCGGCGAACTCGACATGACAGCTATCAATCAGCGTATACGCGAGCTTCTGTCGACGTTGCCCGCCGTCACATACGTGGGCTACACGGCCACGCCCTTTGCCAACGTGCTAATTGATCCGTACGGGGCCGACGATCAGGAACTCGATGACCTCTATCCTCGCGATTTTCTTTGCGCACTCCCCAGGCCCGACAGGTACTTCGGGACCGAAAGCCTGTTCGGAACAGTTCCCTCCGACCCCGGGAATGTACAACCCGAGGAAGAGGGCTTCGACATGATCCGGGACGTCCCGAACGAGGAGGAAGCACTTCTTCAGCCGCGCAGCCGAGACGAGCGTGATGATTTCCAGCCCGTCATGACAGACAGCCTCGAAACGGCGATCCTTTACTTCCTGGCCAGCTGTGCTGCGCGGCGAGCCCGCGGGGATGGAACGCAGCATATGACGATGCTCGTCCATACATCCGCTTACGTTGTCGCTCATGAGCGTGTGGCGAAGCTCATTCAGGACTGGGTTGATGTCAACCGTAGCGAAATCGTAGATCGGGCATCGGATCTTGGTCGGCGCATCCAGGCCATCTGGAATGCAGAGCAGAATCGCCTGCCCGCACACATCACCGATGCATCGCCTGTCTCTGTTGAACAGGTCTTCGAGAGGCTCCCCAGCGTACTCGACGCCATCGAGTTCCCGATCGAGAATGGAGCCAGCAGCGACCGGATCGACTACACGGGACCGCCCAGGACGTACATCGTCGTTGGTGGCTCGATCCTGGCACGCGGTCTGACGCTCGAAGGATTGATGGTCAGCTATTTCCTGCGATCGACGAGTCAGTACGATACACTGCTCCAGATGGGCCGGTGGTTCGGCTACAGACCGAACTACGAAGATCTCCCGCGGATCTGGCTACCTGAGGAACTCCGGCTACGTTTCCGAGCGCTCGCCTCCGTTGAAGAAGAGGTGCGGGAGGAAATCGAGCAGTATCGACTGCAGGATCTGACCCCTATGGACATCGCCGTAAGGATCCGAGCGATCCCGGGCATGGCAATCACGGCGGCGGGCAAGATGCGTGCTGCCCGGCGTTGCGCCGTCAGTTACTGGGGTACGCACCGGCAGACCTTCCGCTTCGACCATGACGACGAGAAAACGTTGCGCGAGAACTGGGCGGCGGCCAGCGAGCTTGTGAGCCATGCTGATGCACTCTGGCTGAGGGATGCGGACGCGGGAAACCGAAAACTCTGGCGCGGTGTCCCCAGGTCATCGATCCGGCGTTTCCTCGAAAGCTACGCGTTCCATCCAATCCACACCGACCTGTCATCCGCGATGCTGCTTGAGTTTCTCCGGCAGGATGACAGCCGTCTCGACAGCTGGAGTGTCGGTATTGTCGAAGCCGCCCGAGGCCCCGTTTGCGCTGAGCCGCTTGGTACCGCAGGGATGGTCCAGGCCGTCACTCGTGCCAGACTCGCTGACAGCCCGTCTGTCGCCGACATAAAGGCTCTCATGTCAAAACGGGACCTCTTGTTCGATTGTGGTGCCGATGTACCGAACGATGCAGGATGGGGCGAACTCAAGGCCAGGCGTATCGAAGCGGTTGGACACGTTCCGCTGCTGCTGCTGTACCCGATCGACCGCACCTCCGAGCCCAAGCGGCCGAGCGACGCCCGTGTTGCTCTCGATGCGGCATTCGATGTCCTGGGTCTGGGGATCGTGTTCCCCGGATCGGTGACCGAGGGCGCCAAGTTTGTGTCCGTTAAGCTGAGGCCGCATTCGGCTGACGAGATCGAAGAGATTGAAGCGGAAGAAGCAGCGCAGGCCGAGGCTGCAGGGGTCGAGCAGGGAATTGACTAGCTTCGCCGCCACCAATTGGGGAGTGCTACGCGCAGGCGGCCATGCGAGTGGCGGCCTGGAAATCCCAACCATGCCGACGGACGTGTCCACAGCCGCCGGACCGGTCCGGCTAGCCGTCGGAGCAAACGGCGACCCGCGACTCCTTCTGCCGCTGGCCCGCCACGAGACGCCGGCCTCGGTTGACGCCGGGACCGCACTCTCCATTTCGGTCTCTTCGTTCAGTTACAAGGGGACCCGCCTTCGCTTCCTCGATCTGGTCTGCGTCTGCGAGGGTCTCGAACCGGTCTTCGCAGAAGTTGTAGACGAGATACTGGCGCGTATCGGACGAGGTGATGGTTGCACAGATGCTGCACGGTCCACGATCAGGGACTTTCGCGCACTCCTGACGCGTGCACGCGCGACAGACATCGGCATAGGCAGGGTGGCTGGCTTGGTGGCCGAACTCTTCGTCTTGAACAGGCTGCTCGACCGGTCGCCGTCGGCATGGAGGGCCTGGCGGGGCCCCGAGGGAGACCGCCACGATTTTCGGGTCGGAGACACCTCTCTGGAGGTCAAGGCATCCCTGCGTGTAGGAACATCCGGTGTCACCATCAATGGCCTCGATCAACTCGAAGCACCGACCGGAGGAACTCTCCATCTCCTGCACCTCGTCCTTGAACCCGTCACCGATGGAATCCTGAGTCTGGCCAGTCTGGCGCGGAGCGCGATGTCGAAGGTCGCCGAACCTACGAGGATCGAGACCCTGCTGGCTGCTGCGGGTTGCGGGGATGCTCTTGCCGAGGAGTGGAATCGGCACAAGTTTCGGCGCGAATCGGAGCAGCTCTACGAAACCCGGGCGGGTTTTCCCCGGCTTACCCGCACCATGCTGAAAGACAACTCCGTACCCTTCGGCGTTCACGATGTCAGCTACACGATCGATCTGTCAGTTGCCACGGCGTTCCGGTGCGGCGCGACCGCGTATCGTGACCTTGAGACAAAGCTCTGCCCATGACACTCCCACGCCTCAGCTCATACTCTGAGCCGTACGGGCCAACCGGGAATATCGGAGAGAATTTCCGACGCCTGCTCGGAGCGCCTTCGCTGGATCGGCTGCAAACGGTAATACGAGAAGCCGTCCAGAACATCGCTGATGCTGCGAAGCTGGGAGTCGGACCAGAAATCGAGATCAGGCTGCGCCGGCTAACTCCGCCGCAACGCAAGGTATTGGCATCTCGGGTTATCTGTGGGCAACTGCGGGAGCCCCGCTCGAATAAGCTCCTCGCTGGCATGCGGTCGCGCCGGAAACTCGTTGTGATGGAGATCTGCGACTTCCGCACGACCGGCCTCGGAGGGCCGACTCGGTCAGATCAAATCCCTTCGGGAGAGGAGAACACCGATTTCATCGACTTTCTCCGGAATGTGGGAACTGCACGAGACACGGCCCACGGTGGCGGCACGTATGGCTTCGGCAAGGTCGCGCTCTACCGCGCAAGCAAGTGCCGCACCATCGTAGTCGATACCCTGCCCCACGGATCGGGGCCGCAGGGTCGACGGCTGATGGGGTGCCATCTCGGTGCATCCTACGAAGTGCCGGACAACGGAATGCGTAGCCGGTTCACCGGACGGCACTGGTGGGGAATTCCCGCCAAGGACGGAATCGTCGATCCGGTGACGGGCCACGACGCTCAGGCCCTCGCCTCCGCACTTGGCCTGCCCGCGAGGGCCGGGGCTCGATCCGGTACGTCGGTCATGATCCTGGATTTCGAGACTGACGGCGAGGACCTCAAGGAGGTCGGGAACAGGGTGGCTGAGGGTCTCCTTTGGAATTTCTGGCCACGCATGATGCAGGATACTCCAGCCGACAAGCGTTTCATCTGCTCTGTAGAGGTGGCCGGATCGTCCCTGTCGATTCCGGCGCCGGAGGACTTTCCACCCCTCGACCTGTTCTCGAAGGCCATGCGGGGGGTACGGACCGGGAAGGGGAATGATGTAAAGCCGCTCTTGATGCTGAAGCCGAAGAAACGGCTTGGTACCCTGGCGATTGAACAGGGGTTACGCACGCCGCGACGTCCTTTGGTGGGGGAGCGATCCCTTTTCCCTGATTCCTCGAGGCACATCGCCCTCATGCGACCGGTCGAGCTGGTGGTGAAGTACCTCGAAGGAAACCCACTTCCAGATGAACGTCTTGAGTGGGCGGGAGTCTTCGTCACCAGTCGTGAGGACGCGGTCGAACGCGCCTTTGCCGAGTCGGAACCACCTGCACACGACGACTGGAAGCCCGCCAACCTACCGCGCGGCAAGGCGAAGAGTTACGTGAACGTTGCTCTGAGGCGACTGCGGGAAGCTGGAAAGGAAATGGGATTACCCGGCATGGGAAAGCCCGAGGGTAGCGAGGCGGGACCTCCCCTCGGGCACCTTGCAAGCCGCCTCGGCCGGGCGCTTGCGGGAGTCGGCGGCGGAGCCGGAAGACGGAAGCCCAAGCCCGGCGGCGGAAGAAGGCGCCCGGCACGGTCGAGAGCGACGCCTGCCCGTTTTGAGCGTCTTGAAAACACGAGGTCGGGGTGCGTGGCCCTGTTCACGACGGAAGTCCGCCAGAGTATCGATCGCGACGGTACGACCCTCTCTGCCCGTCCGGCGGTCGCCATCGAGGGGTCAAGTGTGGTCCGCACGGACAGTGACATCCCGCCACCGACCGTCGTTTCGATCCGTTCCGATGACGGGCGTTTGAGCGCGAACAGTGGCAGTCTGGAACTGGCAGGAGCCGAAGGAGCGTTCGAAATACGAGTTCTCGTTCCGGAAGACTGCGCGGTCACCGTCAAGGCCGAAGTGCTCACAGGTGCGTGAGAGATGAATCGCCGCATCGCGTTTCCCTTCCTGACCCTGTCAGATGCAGCCGTCCAGTCCGAGCCTTGGCACCTCTCGCTGAACGGGGGAGACTTCAAGCCGGCAGGCGACTTCGTTCCGGACTGGGATGCTGCCAGTGAAATTCGGATCCGTCGCTCCCTCGGGATCGAACCGCGCATCGCGGCAGACGACCTGGGCATCAACGTCGGCAACCTTCGCCTGGCGGTCGGGGTTCGTATCGGCACAGGTTCCGGGCGTCTTCCCCGACTGATCCTGCTCCGGGAATGCCGTAGGCTGAGACCTGGCAGGTGGCGGGAAGGATTTGAGCTCCTAGTACCGGGTGACCGGCTGTCGCTGGTCCTCGATGTCCAGACCCAGGTCCTGCTCGCGGGGACGCCGGTCGATTGTGGAGTGTTGTCACCTCGGCGCGTAGCGAACCGTCTCTGGTCCGACACGCTACGAGTCCTTCTTGAGGGCGAGGAACCTCGGTTTCCGATGGAAGTTGCCAATTTTCGGACGTTGTTGGGCAATGCTCCGGCCGCTGGTGCCCCCTGGTTCTTCCACTGGTCACCGCGCGACTGGAATCGCGATTTCCACGGCGCCGCACGGCTATACCTCAACGCGGACAAACCCGACTTCATCAAGAGGATCGAAGAACAGGACGGACCCACGCTTCAAGTCTTGCTCGCGGACGTCATGGGACAGATTTGCGAACGGCTCATCAACGACCCGGAAGCCGACGATGTCATGTCCGAGGCCGAGCCCGGATCCCTCGGGGCCCAAGCCACATCGTGGCTGGGCAGGATCTGGCCCGGCAAGGATGCAGCATTCGTCCGCTCCATCCTCGAACAACGGCCTGGAAGGTTCCGCGCGGCGTTCCTCGAGATAGCCGAGCTCGGGGAGGTGTAGGCGGTGATACTCCTTCCGCGCCTGCCGGGCCTCGCCGCTGAGAGGCTGATCGCAACGTTCTTGGAAGACGGACCCGACAAATGGGCTGGCTTCGACCCAAGCGAGCTCCCGGAGGCCGTCCGTTTCGCTGCCACGGGCGGCTCTCGGGTAGCACCCAACGATCTTCTCTCGTTGCGGAAGACCGTGGAAGGGGTAGCGCGAGCAAACGGCTTCGGAATCGCCGGCAGTCGTGCCTCCCATGCGCGCTTCGACACCGAACTGGGCGCGTCATTCGCCGAAATTCAGCTTCTCTCAAGCGGTGAGGCACTCAGAGACGACTTCTGGACCTTCGTGGGAACATCGCTGGCACCAGATGTAGTGTACTGGCGATTCGGGGCCGCCCGCGCAAGGTATCTCGGGGGAGTGCGCAACACGTTTCAAAGGCTCTGGTTGCGCGCACGGGCTCTCGATAGGGGAAAGCAGGATCCCCGGCGCTGGCAACTTCTTCAGGCGCTCACCGAAGACGCTCTTGTCCAGATCACCGAGCGGCCGAGTATCGGTGCCGATCCCATGCTGGCCAGAGCAGTCGCAGAGGCATGGCTCCGTGCTCAGAAGCATCATAGGAAGGGTGCGATGGAGCCCATCATGAGACGGGCAGCACTGCGTGTCCGGATCTGGAATGAGATCAGAAGTCTTGTGGATCTGTCCACCGACGCACTGGGGAGCGTCCTCAACAGGGCTTTCGATCTCCCTGCGGAAGACCGCGCTGACGAGATTCCGAGTAGGGCACGGGCTGCCCGGCATGTCCTGCGGGAAGCGAAGAAACGCCGTTGGCTGTCTCGCAAATCCGAGGCTGCGCTGACCGCTCTGCAAGACGAGACATGGGAGTTAAGTAGCAGTCAGCGGAATGCCTTGGTTTTTCTCTTGGGCCGCATGCGCGCGGTATCCGTTTTGCCGGAAGAGGTGGCCCTGCTAGTAGCGGACTTGGTTCCCGAAGAGGCAGAAGCCACGACGGTCGTCCAACCGGATCGCGTGCGGACTGCGGCATCCACCCGGGACCACGTGGAGAACGACAGCGCTTCAACGGCCGTCGGGACACAACCGCCAAAACCCGGGTTGACGGAGAGGCAGAGCCATTACTTGGATTTTTGGACCGCCTTCCAAAGCTACGTAGCGGCAAACTCGGACACGCTCCAACCCCGCCGCCCACAACCGACTTATTATATGGGTTATCCATTCGATCGACTCGGCTTCAAGCTCGGGATTGTCGCATCACTGGGCAAGAATTCGAAGCGCCGGAGATACGATCGTCACGAGCTACGTGTGGAACTAGTCGTCGAAGGACGTGACTCCCATCGCCACTTCCATGCCTTGAAGGAACGCCGCCAGGAGATTGAACGAGAACTTGCATTCCGCCTTGTCTGGAGCAAGAAGAAGCGGGGCGTGAAGAGACGCCGAATATTTGTTCGGAACAAGGTCAACTTGCATGACCGAGGTGCATGGCCAGAGTATCATGGTTGGCTGCTGCATCATCTGGTCGAACTCGATCGTGTTTTCCGACCCCAGGTTGCAAGTCTATAGTGCCAGGGGGCCCGCCCACGCGCCCGCGGTGGCGCGCTCGCTTTTCAGGCTGGGCGCAATCAGGGCGCATCCGAGTGGTCGACATCCGTCGGAATTGGTGGACAGCTTGCGTCGGAATGCGTGGTCGACATGTATCGGAACCCGTGATCGGCATGGAATGGAATCACTGATCGGCATGCACCGGAATCAGCACGATAAGTGAGTGGATGAAGGAGTGGGGCCAGTTCGTCATCATGCTTGTAGCCGTAGCCACGCTCTACGGCTTCATCAGGTCGGACATCAAGAGCGTTCGCAAGGAATCTATCTAGGGACGCCCATGACGAGATTGGCAAGAACATCCAGCGGGTGGAAGAGAAGCTAGGTGGTCAGATCGGCCAGGTAGGAAGCAAGGTGGAGCTGACGGGCTACATTCGTAGCTGGCTCAAGCAGGATGTGCCGGAATGACTCGCAAGCACCTCGCCACGTTCACGCAGCTTCGGTACCTGTCTCTCTGGCTGTTGGCCATTATCGTCGACATTCGTAACCGACAAACCAGAGTTCGCTGAGATCCAGCCGGTTCAAGAGGTCGGCGATTTGTGGCTGGATGTCGCCAGGACATCCCAAGGTGAGGATCGATGGCTGGAGCATAACGGATGCCGGATGGCCAGCTTGGGGTGGAATCACAATTGAGGTCCTCGGGATCGGAGAGCCAATCATGTTCACGACAACCGACTTCATCGACTCTGCATTGCCTCACATACGGGTACCGGTGTCCGGCAAGATCAATGTCGAATTGAACCAGAACGGTCGCACGGTAAAGGACATTCGTACCCTCTCCGTATCCAGTCCCTGATCCCTTCCCACTCGCGGCCGCTTGACATCTCTCGGCAAGATCGCTATTCCTACGCACTCTGATGGCTGGCAAGGAGGCGATTCATGGTCTAGCGACAAAGGTGAGCTGCACGATACGAGACAACACCTTGCACGGAAACCGAGGGGCAGGACGCAAACCCGCAAGAGTTCGCAACTCAGCATTACCGGCCCCGCAGCGAAAACGAAGGAGTTGAGATTCCCATGGAACAACCACCGGAGAATACTGGCTTCTGGCTTGCATTGCTAGACATTCACCCTTTCCATCGTCGGGTACATTTGTGGAACGGCTATCTAGGGCGTCGCCTGCCATCAAGAGTGAAACGACCACCGTCACCGCCGCAGAATCCCCTTAGAGATCTTGATAATCAGATACGAGCATCAATGGGAGTACCCCCTGCCGGTGGATGGGGACTGTACGTAAAACCTCCCGATGGGGGGTGGCCAGAACTAGATGAAGCGGAGGTGGAACGCTTAGAACAGATAGCTGTGACAGTGGGTGGCCATCCCCAGCTAATCCAACAAGATGGCATCAATGTAGGCTACATGAACTTCGAAGGGAAAGAGTTCGCCGCCAACGTGGACTTTTCCGAACTGACACTGGTCGGTGCCAACTTCAGGAGGTCGGTCGTCATCGGTGACGGTGAAGAAACGGTACGTTTCTCTGGAGCGCGGTTTTTCGCGCCAGCACACTTCACTGGTGCTAGGTTCGATGTAGACGTGGAGTTCGCCAAGACCCACTTCACCGATTCTGCACACTTCGGTGATGTGGATTTCAATGGAGAAGCAGAATTCCAGAGAACGATCTTCGAGCAACGCGTCATCTTCGACAGAGCCACATTCGCCGACCGGGCGTTATTCCGCGAGACAGCGTTCTTAGCATCCCCTAGCCCGGAGTACTTTGAGGATGAGACCGGGATTCATATTGACTGGTTTTCCCAGATGGAGTGTCTTGTCAGCTTCATCGATGTGGAGTTCGGTGATGTCGCATTGTTTCCGGGCGCCCAATTTGGAGGCACTGCTGAGCTCGGGGGCGAGCCACGTCGGTGGGTGGACTTTAGTGGCTCCAAGTTCCAAAGCCAAACGTCTTTCACAGACGCCATATTTGCGGGACCGCCAGGCTTCTTCGAAACCCAGTTGCACAAGGACACAGACTTCCACGATGTCACTTGGCGAGACCCAGCCGAACCTTACACTAGCTACAACATCCGGGCTTGGGAACAACTCGAACTCATCATGAGCGAGTTGGAAAAGCCGCGGGACAGGCACAGGTTCTTCCGCAAGCGAATGCGTGCCTTACGACATCAGCCGGGGAACCGGTTGCTAACGACATTGAACTGGCTGTTCGAAAAGATTGCCGATTACGGGTGGGGCGCGAAACAGGCTGCGTTGTCATGGCTGATTCACTGGCTTGGAGGTGGCCTCGTTCTACTGCTTGCGTCAGCGCCGTTCACAGACTCGCCGGCGAGGCTAGTGTTGCCAGCAATTGCGACGAGCTTCTCTAACGCCCACGCTTTTCTGGGTCTGACATCCGAGAACGGTTACCTTGAGGCATATCGTGATGTGACAGAAGCATCCTTAGATCAATGGGTCATGCAACTGGTTGGCACAGGACAGGCCGTGCTTGGTCCTATCCTGTTGTTTCTGCTGTTGCTTACCCTACGAAACAGATTCCGCCTTGGATAACACTCCCCGAAAACACCGCGTTGGATCGCGGGAAAGGAAGAGGAGTGCCACGTGCCACGGGTCCGCAGGTGTCCCGAACCAGCGTTTTGCTCGGATTGTCAACCGTGGCGTTCAAGGCAGCACAAGCATCGCAAGACTCACGACATCGCTCCGAACTTACGCCCTCCACCCCCCACGTCCCCTCCTCCCCGAGGCAGAAGTCCGCCATGATGCGGCCGATCACGCTGCAGGACTTGTAGCCGTGGCCGGAGAAGCCGGCGGCGATGAACGCGTCGTCCATGGCCGGGTGGCGGTCCAGAATGAAATGCTCGTCGGGGCTGGTGGTGAACATGCACGCCACCATGCGGCGGATGGGGCCGTTCGCCTCCGGGAGGTAGGCCCCGATTCCCTCGCGCACGGCGGCTTGGTCCTCCGGGGAGCATTCCCGGTCCAAGCGATCGGGATCGGGCACGGGCCGGGCGCGAAGATGATCCTTACGGATCTTGAACCGTTCGGGGCCGACTACCTCCACGCCCCCAGGCACGCCGTGTCCGGCTGGGCCGACGGCTGCCGCGACAATCCGTGGTAGTGCACACGTTTGCGCCAACGGTTCGAGAGGAACCGTGGTACATCAGGGTGTATTTCGTGGACACCGACGGGACGACCGGAAAGCGATGTTCATAAGCGTTCATCGAGCACGGAACTGAGATGAAGATCTTGCGGGAAGGAGATCGCGGGTACGCTCTGGCGCCGCAACGCGGGCGGGTCGAGATCGTTTACGAGTACCGAACGGTCGAACTCGAGAAGTCGAAGGCCACGGTCAGGAACGTGCTCATCGGCGTGGATGCCGAAACCGGAGAAGTTCTGACGGTGCCGGCCCAATCGACGCTGAAACTGCAAGCAGCGAGGGAGGCGAAGACGTGCTCGACGACCGCGCAAGAAAGCGGCAGCGGCAACTAGAGGCGATTGCCCGGGCCGTTTAGGTCCGAGACCAACACCTACCACCTCCCCTCCCCCAACCCGAACC
>VXMG01000042.1:0-116973 GCA_009841185.1 Gammaproteobacteria bacterium | reverse complement strand
CCCCCCCCCGGACGCCCACGATCCCAGGCGGCACGGGGGGGGTAGCCGCGGGCGGGGGCGTGGCGTCGAAGGGTGCGGGTCCGGGGACGGTCGCCAGCGCGGTCCCCGAGATGGAACCCGCCGCCGCCGTGATCATCGCGTGTCCCTTTCCGGCCGCCTGCACGACACCAGCCGAGTCCACGGTTGCCACCGAGAGGTCGCTCGATTCCCATGTGAAGGAGATGCCCGCAACGCTGTCGCCGTTCGCGTCTGCCGCCGCCGCCCCCAGCCGGATCGTGTCCCCGATGGCCGGCAGCGTGACTGCGGAGGGAGAGAGGACGATGCTCGCGGGTCCTGTCGAGGGCGGCGCCACCGGCGCGTCGTCCGAGCTGCAGCCCGCCAGGCAGGGGACTGCGATGGCCGTGAGCACGATGACGGCCACGGTATCGGACCTGATCAAGTGTGCCGGCATTCGCGTTGTCCTCGGTCGTGACTCCTGGCGGAAGCATGCGTCGATCCACGCGACGCAAGGTTAAACCGTGGGCCGATTCTCCTCCAGGAACAACTGCGGGCCCGTTTGTTGCACTGAGAGTCACCCGGCTGGCGCGTGTCCCAGCCGCATGCGCTAGGTTCAGGGCACGGACAGGGCGGTCCGAGGAGCCGCGGATCATCTGATGAAAGACCTCAACATCCTTCCCAGCGCGTCCACCACCGCCAACGGCCTTGGCGGAGGCCGGATTGCGGCTTTGCCGCGCGTCGCCGAGTCGCCTCCGCAGGTGCCGCTGCAGGCCCTGGACCAGCTCTGGTTCCAGGTGAGCGGCACGGTGTGCAATCTGCGCTGCCGTCACTGCTTCATCTCGTGCAGCCCGGACAACCATTCGTTCTGGTTCATGACCCGCGGCCAGGTCGCCGAAGCCCTCGCCGAGTCCATCCCGCTGGGGGTGAAGGAGTACTACTTCACGGGCGGCGAGCCCTTCATGAATCACGAGATGTGCGGCATCCTCGAGGATACGCTTGAGCTGGGGCCGGCCACGGTGCTGACCAACGCGACCCTCCTGCCCGAGCGGACGGTGCGCGAACTGGCCCGGCTGGCGGCCGGATCGCCCTATTCCCTGGAACTGCGGGTGAGCCTGGACGGGGTCACCCCGGAGATGAACGACGCCATCCGCGGGGAGGGGACCTTCGCGCGCTGTATGGAGGGAGTGCGACGTCTGGTCGATGCGGGGTTCCTGCCCATCATCACCGCGATGCAGAGCTGGCCCGACGCCGAGACCGGACGCATCCTGGGAGGCTTTCGCGAGCTTCTGGCGGATGTGGGCTACGGCCGCGCCCGGCTGAAGATCATCCCGCCGCTGCTCATCGGCGAGGAAGCCCGGCGCACGCAGGGGTACGCGCCTTCGATGCGCGTCACCCACGAGATGCTGCACGGCTTCGATCTCGATCAGCTTCTGTGCACGAGCGCGCGCTTGGTCACGGCCGCCGGGGTCCACGTCTGCCCCATCCTGCTCGACTATCCGGACGCGCGTCTGGGCGACACCCTCGGCGAAGCGGTTGCGCGGCCCGCCTCGCTGTCCGAGCAGGCCTGCTACACCTGCTACCTGCACGGGTCCATCTGCGCCAACACGGCGGCAAGCAGCGAGTTCTAGCGGGTGGCCGGATCGGAAGACCAGTTCGATCGCGTGGCCGTGTTCGGTGGCGTGTATTCGAACCATCTGGCGCTGGCGGCTGCGGTCGAGGATGCCCGCAGACGCGGCGCGGACGCGCTTTTCTGCCTGGGCGATCTGGGGGGATTCGGGCCCAATCCGGACAAGGTGTTCCCAATCCTCCGGGGCGAGGGTGTGCGGGTGGTGCAGGGCAACTACGACGACTCCATCGGGCGCGGGCTGGACGACTGCCAGTGCGGCTACACCGACCCGCGCGACAACCACTACGCCAGGCTGGCGTACGACTACGCGTTCTCCAACACGTCCGGCGCGCATCGCCGCTGGCTGGCCGCGCTCCCCCCCGCCATCCGCTTTCGCCTTGGCACGCTGCGGGTGCTCGCCTGTCACGGCAGCCCGCGCCAGGTCAACGAGTTCCTGTGGGAAACCACCACGCCCTCGCATTTTCTGACGAAGCTCGCCGCGGATGCGGGCTGCGACGTAATTCTCGGGGGACACACGGGCATCCACTGGGCCCGGCGGTTCGCGCCCCGGGGCTGGTACGTCAACGCGGGGGCGCTGGGGCGACCGGCGAACGACGGGCGAACCTGCGTCTGGTATGCTATGGTATCCGCCGAGGGGGACCGGCTGGGCGTCGACTTCGTTCCGGTCCGCTACGATCACGAGGCGCTGGCCCGCGAGATGGCGGGAGAAGGCATCTGTGAGGAGTTCATCACGACCATTCGCACCGGGTGGTGGACCACCTGCCTGGAGATCCTGCCGGGCAAGGAGCGCGCGCGCGGGCGCTACTGACACGCGGCCGGCGGTGCGTCCTTCCGGTACCCGAGCCGAGAGGCGCCGTTGAGCACACACATCGCCTACCTGGACGGTCCGCGCCTGCGCCGTTCGCTGGTGGCGGCCTGCGAGTACACCCGGCAGCAGCGCCAGGAACTCAACCGCATCAACGTCTTCCCGGTGCCCGACGGCGATACCGGCACCAACCTGGCACTCACGGTCGAGGCCATCGCCGACCGTCTGCGCCGCAACCGGGACCGCGACGTCTCGGCCGTCGCCGACCAGGCGGCCGAAGCCGCGCTGCTGGGCGCGCGCGGCAACAGCGGGATGATGCTGTCGCACTTCCTGCTGGGATTTGCGGCCCAGTTGAAAGGGCGCCGGCGCGTGAGCCCGCGCGGGTTTGCGTGCGCGCTCGGCGAGGGCATCGACAACCTGTACGATGCGCTCGACGATCCGGTTGAGGGCACCATTCTGACCGTTATCCGCGACACCGCGAACGCCGCCCGCGAGGCGGTGGCCACCGACTTCGTTCCCTACGTCGAGGGACTGGTGGACGCGGCGCGGGAGTCGCTGGAGCGAACGCCTTCGCTGCTCCCGGTACTGAAAGAAGCGGGGGTGGTGGATGCGGGTGGACGCGGCTTCGTGCACATGCTGGAGGGCGTGCTCCTGCTCATCAACGGCGACCCGATCGTGGCCGCGGACGATACGGACTACTCGGACGTCCCCGCCGCGGTCGCGGAGATGGAATACCCGGCGGACGAGGAGCAGTACCGCTACTGCACGGAGGCGCTGGTGCGGGGCGAGGGGCTGCCGGCGTCGGCGGTGGTGCGCGAGGAACTGCGCCGGCACGGCGACTCGATCATCGTGGTCAGCTCGGACACCCTGCTCAAGGTGCACATCCACACCGACGGCCCCGAAGGCGTCTTCTCCTATCTCCGCACCCTGGGGCGGCTGGCCACGAAGAAGGCCGAGGACATGCGCGCGCAGCACGCGGCGGTGCGTCACGGCGGCGGACACCACCGGAGCCTGGTGCGGCGGCCGTTCACGATCGTGACCGACAGCGGCAACGACCTGCCCCAGGAAATCATCCGGGCGCACGGCATCCACGTGGTCCCGGCCATCCTCGTCGACGGGGGCCGGCCCCTGCGCGACGGCATCGACATCACCGCCGACGACTTCCACGAGAAGATGCGCGACGCCGACGGCGAACTCCCCACCACCTCCCAGCCCCCGCCGCAGGCCTTTGTGGACGGGTTCACCCGCGCCGCCGAGGACGGGGACCGCATCCTGGGCGTGCTGCTGGGCAGCGGCGTGTCGGGCACCTTCGGATCGGCGGAGGCAGCGGCGCGCACCTTCGACGGGGTGCCGGTGCATCTCTTCGATTCGCGCGGCGTGTCGGTGCTCGAGGGGCTGATGGTGCTCAAGGCGGCCGAGCTGGCGGAGAGCGGTATGTCCGCCGGGGAGATCCTGGCCGAACTCGCGCGGGTGCGCGACCAGTCGGGCATCTTCGCCACCGTGGACACCTTCGACCGCCTGCTGCATTCCGGCCGCGTGGGCAAGGGGCAGGCGTGGGTCGGGGGCATGCTGGGCGTGAAGCCCATCCTGTCGCTGACCGATGAGGGGAAGGTCGGTCCGGTCGGCAAGGTGATCGGCCGGCGGAAGGTGCTTCCGGCGGTGATGGGGCTGCTGGAAGACCGCATCCCGGCCGGCGCGACGAAGCTGCGCTTCGGCGTGGTGCACGTCGGGTATCCGGAGATCATCGAGCAGGTGTCGGCCGCCCTGCGGGCACGCTACGGCGACGTCGACATCCTCACCGGGCCCGCGGCACCGATCTTTGCCACCCATGTGGGGCTGGGCGCCTGGTGCCTGGCGTACATGGTGGAGGACTAGCGCGGGTCGCTACTACGACGAGCTTCCGAGGCGCGCCCGTCTGTGGTACGATGAAGTGTGGAACGACTTGACGCGGTGACGAATCAGCCGGAGGTCGAATCCCGCGATGCGTCCGACCCCCCGCCACGGGTGCTCGTGGTCGAGGACGAGGCCGACATCGCGGCGCTGGTCGCGTACCAGTTGACCCGCGACGGGCTGCGGGTGGAAACGGTGTCGAGGGGTACCTCGGCGCTCTCTTCCATCGACCGCGAGATGCCCGACATCGTCGTCCTCGACCGCCTGCTTCCGGGGGAGTCGGGCGATGAGGTTCTGCGCACCATTCGCCGCAGGGCCGCGACCCGCCACCTGCCCGTGCTCATGCTCACCGCCAAGCGCGAGCAGGAAGACCGCATCGAGGGGCTGGAGATGGGTGCGGACGACTACCTCACCAAGCCCTTCAGCCCGCGCGAGCTGATCCTTCGGGTGCGTTCCATCCTGCGGCGCGCCCGGTCCACCCACACGGGCGGCGCGGGACAGATCCTGCGCGCGGGTCCCCTCGCCATCGACCTGACCGGCCACCAGGTCACCCTCCACGGCCGTGAGCTGAACCTCACGCCCACGGAGTTTCGGCTGCTTCGGGTGCTGGTGGAGCGCCGCGGGCGGACCCAGAGCCGCCGCCAGTTGCTCGAGTCCGCCTGGGAGGTGGGGCCCGCAGTGTCCGGCTATATCCACACGCGCACGGTGGACATGCACATCCGCCGGCTGCGCACCAAGCTCGGCGAGGTGGGCGACTGGGTCGAAACCGTGCGCGGCTTCGGCTATCAGTTCCGGCTGCCCGACGCGGAGGGATAGCCCCGAATACGCCATGAGGCTGCGCGCGCACCACGGTCTGTTCCTGGGTTTCGTGGCAGTGGTGGGCATCCTCGTCGCCGCCATGGTGGTCATCGTCGGGACCGGCCTTCGGCGGCAACTGGTGGAATCCTATCAGAGCGATCTGGCCGGGGATCTGGCGCTGGCGCAGTTGCTGCTGGAGGGAAGCGATGGGGGCTTCTCCAATCTGCAGGAGCTGGCGGAGCGCATGCGGGAGCGGGTCGACTATCGGGTTACGGTGATTGCGCCCGAAGGAACGGTGCTGGCCGACTCCGATTCGGACTACCGCACGATGGAGAACCACGGCGACCGCCCCGAGGTGCGGGGCGCCTTCGCCGGTACGACCACCTTTGCCGAGCGGCGGAGCGCCACGGTCGGCTCCGCCCTGCTATACGGGGCGACGGAAGTCACGTTCGAGGGCGAGCCGGTCGTCCTGCGCCTGGCGGCGTCGCTTGAGGCCATCGACGCGACCGTGATTCAGACCCAGGGGGCCATCGCCGGCGCGGGCGCGGTGGCGATCGTGCTGGCGCTCGGGCTCTCGTATGTGCTGGCGCGCGCCCTGGCCCATCCCCTCGAACGGGTGGCGGCGCGCGCGCGCCTGATCGCAGCAGGCGCGGCGGGCATGCAGCCGCTGGCTTCTTCGCGCATGACCGAACTCGCCGAGCTGGTCGAGGCCTTCAACCGCCTCACCTCGGACCTGGACGCGCGCATCCGCGAGCTTGCGGGCGAGCGCGACGAGGTCCGCGACGTGCTCAACGCCATCAACGAGGGCGTCGTCGCCCTGAACGCCGATGCCCGCCTGGTGCGCATCAACGAGGCCGCGATGCGCATCCTCGAGGTGGAGCCGGTTCCCGCGCTGACCCATGTGAGCCTGTTCGTGCGCTCCGCGGAGCTCCGGCTGCTCATGGAGGCGGCTCCGTCCCACGCCGTGGGCGCGCGCGAAGTCCACCTGGGCGAGAAGCGGTACCTCGTGTCGGGCCGGCCGCTCGGGGCGGGCGGGGCCGTTATCACCTTCGTCGACGTGAGCGAGATCCGGCGCCTCGAAGAGGTGCGGAGCGACTTTGTCGCCAACGCGTCCCACGAACTCAAGACGCCCCTCACCGCGGTGCGCGGGTTCTCGGAGACCCTCCTTGAGGACGACCCGCCCGAGGATCTCCGCCAGAGCTTCCTTGATCTCATCTGGCGCAATACCGTGCGCCTGCAGCGGCTGGTCGAGGATCTGCTCGACCTGTCACGCCTGGAGTCGGGGGGATGGGTGCCCCAGTCCGAACCGGTCCGGGTGGAAGAGGTGGCCGTCAAGGCCTGGGTCCAGGCCGAGCCGCGCGACTCCGAATCGAGCGTGCGGCTGCACATCGACGGGGCTGGAATCGCGACCGCCGACGCCCGCGGGCTCTCGCAGATCTTCCAGAACCTTTTCGACAACGCGCTTCGGCACACCCCCTCGGGGGGGTCGATCCGGGTGCAGGTCGAGTCGGAGGAGGACGAGGACCTCCTCCTCGTGTCGGTGCGGGACACGGGCAGCGGCATACTGCCGGCCCACCTGCCGCGCATCTTCGAACGGTTCTACCGGGTGGATCCGGCCCGCTCGAGAGCGGAAGGGGGGACGGGCCTGGGACTTGCGATCGTACGCCACCTGGTGATCGCCATGGGCGGAGAGGTCTGGGCCGAGAGCGTGATCGAGGAGGGAACGACGATTCGCTTCACGCTCCCGCGGGGCTCCGCGACTTCGCTGTCTCTCATGGAGTTGGACGAGGAAGACGACGACGATGACGACGACGAACTCGACTATGGAGACTTCGTCGCCGCGTCGTCCATGATTCGGGAGTAGAGATCATGGGCAGGAAAGGGAAGGCCGGAGTACGCGTGAGCGACCGTGAATGGAAGCAGCGCCTGACCCGGGAGCAGTTTCGCGTTACCCGCCGCAAGGGGACCGAGCGGGCGTTCACGGGAGCATACTGGAACCTGAAGGACGACGGGCTCTATCGCTGCGTGTGTTGCGAAGTCCCGCTGTTCGACTCGGGAGACAAGTTCGATTCGGGGACGGGATGGCCGAGCTTCAGCGATACCGCCGAAGGGGCCGACATCCGCCTCGAGGACGACCGCAGCTTCTTCATGCGCCGGACCGAGGTGCTGTGCGCGGAGTGCGACGCCCATCTCGGCCATGTGTTCGGGGACGGCCCCGCCCCCACCGGCCAGCGCTACTGCATCAACTCCGCGGCGCTCACCTTCGACCCCTCCCGCGGCCGGGAAGGTACGCAATCCCCAGAGTGAGGACGCCGACTTCGCGTCTCCACAGCACCTCGCCCGTGCCGATGCGCAGGGCGGCCACCCCACCGGGCTCGCCGACCCCGCCCTCCCAGGTCACGTAGGCGACCTCGCCCGCCGGGTCGACCACCGCCCCGTGCGGGAACGCCGCGCCGGCCAGCTCGATGCGGCGCACCTCCGTGAGGGTGGCCGGGTCGACCACCGACACCGAGCCGCCGCGCCGGTTGGCCACCACAAGCACCCGCCCGTCCGCCGAGCCCGCGATCTGGGCCGGCATGGGCCCCACCGCGACGGCGCCTTCTGGTTGGCCCGCGCGCGAGAAGGCCCGCACCTCCCCGCTCGCCGCCATGGTCGCGAAGAAGCGGACGCCGTCGGGGCTCCAGGCGACGTTCATGGGGGTGTAGCGCGGCGTTCCGGCGGGGGCGGGACCGGGTCCGGCCGGGACGCGGGCGAGGGGTTCCGCCGAGGCCGCGTCCAGCAGCACGATCTCGTCGGAGAGCGAGCAGGTGATGGCGACCCGCGTCCCTGCCGGGTCGACGGCGGCGTGGTGGGGGGCGGGGCACACCACCGGCAGCGCCGCCACGGTCAGGTCGTGGACGTCCACCACCGCCACGCGGCCCTCTTCTCCCAGACCGCCCCGCCAGTAGTCGGGGATGAAGGCGCGGCGGCCGTCGGGAGTGAGCTCCACCCGCGCCGCGCCCGGCATGTCCAGCTGGAGGCGCCCGACCAGCCGGTCGCCGTCGGTCTCGAACTTCCACAGGGTGGGGTGCCCGTGCGCGAGGGTGGCGTACCAGTGGCGGCCGTCGGCGGAAACGGTCACGCCGTGGGGCTCGTCGGTTTCGGTGCGGCGGCGGTCGAGCGAGACGATGCGCAGAGTGGTCCCGTCGCGCGCGTCCAGCACATGGATCCGGTCGGTGAACCCGGAGGTGACGTAAAGGCGGGGCGGGTCCTCGGGGCCATCCGCCGCGCCTCCGCAGGCAACGAGTAGCAGCGCGGCGGCGATCCGGCTCAGGGAACCGGCTCCAGGACGACGAGCCCGTGGTTCATGTCGGCGGCGTAGAGCTTGCCGTTGTCGTGCAACTGGGGAGCCCACGTGCATGTGTCCTCGGGGCCCAGGAAGCAGTAGTTGGTCTCGTTGCCGTAGTCGATGAAGCCGGTTTCGCGGCCCTGGAGCTCCAGTTGGCCCATGAGTTCGCCGCTGACGTCCAGAATGCGCAGGCCGCGCTCGTACCACGCCAGGTACAGGGTCGCGGCATCCTCGTCCATCCAGTAGTTGTGCGACGTGGCTCCCTGGACCTCATAGGTCGCGACCTCGCGCGGCCGGGTGATGTCACGGAGATCCACCACGCGCATGATTCCGGACGGACTCGTGGAATAGCCGAACTGCTCCTCGCCCACGAAGGCGTAGCCGGCCTCGGGCCAGTACCAGACGTTGTGGGTCTCCCCGCCCAGATCCCGCAGGCGGCTCACCTCCACCGGGTTGGTGGGCGATCCCCCGGCCATCCCGTTACCCACGTCGAGGATGACGAGCCCCGCGTCCCAGTGCGACAGGAAGGCCAGCCCGTCCCGGACGTAGACGTCGTGGAGCATGCTTGATCCAGCGTAGAAGCTGGCGGCCAGGCGAGGTGAAGCCGGATCGGAGATGTCGAGGATGCGAAGTCCGCTGTTGTAGGGATCGAGAGCCAGATAGGCGTAATCGCCTTCCAGCCACGCGTTGTGGACGCCGGTGGCCAGACCTTCGGTAAAGCGGCTGATGATCTGCGGGTGCGCCGGATCGGAGAGGTCGAAGAACGTGACCCCGTTGAGGCCTTCGGGGTCGCCCTCGTGGGTCAGCACCCCGAGCCGGCCGTCCGCCCGGATCTTGACGTCGTTCACGGTGCGCGCGCTCACGACGATCGAATCGGAAAGGGTGGGTAATCCCCGGGCGTCCAGCGTCCAGGCATACAGCAGATTGCCCGGGTGTTCGGCGCGCATGCCCCAAGTGCCGGTGTAGGCGTGGTCGCCGTGCACCCACAGGTCCGAGGTGTAGCGGTCGTCGACGGCGCCCTTTCCCGCCAGGCGGAGCGCCTGCGAGAGCCCGCGCGCCCGGACCGTGACGGGGGTGGTGGCGGAGTCGGGCCGAATCGTGCCGTTGACGTTGACCTGCGTATGCGCGGCGACCGTGATGTTCCCGGGGGCGTAGGCGACGAACCGGCCATCCGCGTCGAACAGCCCGGCATCCGGCGGGGTGGTGCGCCAGGTCACCTGCGCCCCCTGCACCGCGGCGCCGCTGCTGTCACGGACCTCGGCCGAGAAACGCACCACGTCGCCCTGGCGGATGCGCCGGTTCCCGGCCGCGATGCGGATGTGCGTGCCGTCCACCGGTCCCACCCGCTGCTCCAACCGAAAGCGCAGTCCGAGCGATGCACGGGCTTCGCTGCCGGCCTGCGCTTCGAGCGTGGCCTCGTAGCTGCCCGCCTGGGCGGCGTCCGGTACCATCACCACTATGGAAACGGTCTCGCTCGCTCCGGGGTTGAGCGTCGGTATCTCGGAAGGCGTGGTCGTCGGAACCATGCCGGGCACGGCGACTCCACCCGTGCGCGCGGCGCGGGCCGACAGGCTCACCGGCCCGACCGCCACGTTGCCGGTGTTGGCCAGATCGACGGCGCCCCGGTAGGAGAGCGCGCTTCCGTCCCGGGAAGCCACCAGTTCGAGGGTGGCGGTGGAGAACTCGATCGCCGCGACGCGCTCGACGGGAGGTTCTACGGGATCGCGGCAGGTGGTGAGCAGCAGCGTGAGCGACAGGCTGAGCAGGAGCCCTCCGGGGTGCCTTGCCCGCGATGCGACTCGCGCGACCGGATTCCCTTGATCGGAGGTTTCTGCAGGGCGCATGTGCCTGGCTGTTGGATGCGAAGGCGTGCCGGCCGACAATGCCCGAAGGGCAGCCATCTCCTAATCTATAACGACGGGGTCGGCGGAGCGCATTGAGTTGAGCCCGGACGGGCACTAGTATCCAAGGTTGTCCCGGGAGACGGCGGACCCGCGGATGGGTAGCCACATTCGACGTCTTCAACGCCGCACGCAACAAACGGAAGGGAGTGTCCCGCATGACCGGGTGCCGGGTCGGCAAGGGCGATGGTGCGGTTGGTTCACGGCTTGTGACACGCCGCTCTCTCATCCGCTCCGGGCTGGCGGCGCTGGCGGCGGCTCCCTGGGCCGGGCCGCTGGCTGCAGCCACGGGTCCGGCGCGTCACCGAGGCCGGAACTCCCGCCCCGCCCAGGAGGGCGACATCGTGCTGGGCGTATCGGCCGCCTTCTCCGGTCCCTCCCGCGGCCTTGGCACTGAGCTCTACCGCGGTTCGACGGCCTGGTTCAACCACGTCAACGACAACGGTGGGGTCAACGGCCGCAGGATCGTCCTCAAGCTCACCGACGACGGCTATCAGCCCGATCCCTGCGTCGCGAACACGATCCAGCTCATGCAGGACGAGAGCGTCTTCCTGCTCTTCGGATACGTGGGTACCCCCACGGTCACCCGCGTACTGCCCCTGCTCAAGAGGTTTCGGGACGAACAGATCTATCTCTTCTTCCCCTTCACCGGGGCGGAGCCGCAGCGAGAGCCCCCCTACGGCGAATTCGCCTTCAATCTGCGCGCCTCGTACCGGCAGGAGACAGCGGGGCTGGTCGACAACTTCGTGCGCATCGGGCGCCGGCGCGTGGCGGTGTTCTACCAGAATGACGCATACGGCCGGAGCGGATGGGCCGGCGTGCGCGAGGCACTCGCGGCGCACGGAGAGACCATGGCCGGCGAGGCCACCTACATGCGCGGCACCCAGTTCGACGCCAGCATGAGGGCGCAGGTGGAAATCCTGCAGGGCCAGTCCCCCGACGCCGTGATCTGCATCGGCGCCTACCAGGCGTGCGCCGCCTTCGCCCGGGACGCCGTCGACCTGGGGCTTCACATTCCCGTCGCCAACGTCTCCTTCGTCGGAAGCGAGAACCTGCTCGCGCTCCTGCGGGAAGGACGCGAGGCCCCCGAGTCGCACACCCGCTTCCTGGTGAACTCGCAGGTCGTTCCGAGCTACGAGGACACCTCGCTGGCCGCCGTGCGCGAGTATCATGAGCTGATGGAGCGCTACAATCCGGAGCCTCCGCAGGATGTCGACAGGATCGCCGAAGGCGAGCCCTATGAGCCGTTCCCGCAGAGCTTCGTCAGCCTCGAGGGCTTCCTGAACGCGAAGCTGATCACCGAGATCATCGCGCGCATGGGGAGCGACCCGGACCGGTCGCAGATCGAACAGGCCGTCTTCGCGGTGCGCAACTACGACATCGGGGTCGGCGAGCTGGTGTCGTTCGGGCCCGAGCGGC
Source organism: Gammaproteobacteria bacterium (assembly GCA_009841185.1). GTDB lineage: Bacteria > Gemmatimonadota > Gemmatimonadetes > Longimicrobiales > Gaopeijiaceae > BD2-11. The sequence goes on along the minus strand of VXMG01000042.1, from coordinate 105,208 downwards.
GGCAGGGGCTCGACCGGGTGTATTACACGGTCCCGGAAGGGGACCGTTTCGTGCCGCTCGACGACTGGGAGTCCAGGTTCGCGATGACATGAGGGTTCACAAGCTTTTCCGCAGGCTGCGTTTCGGCGTCTTCGCGCTCTTCGCGCTCGTCGTCCTCTCGATCTTCCTGCTCTCCATCCGCACGGTCTCCAGCGAACTCGAGACCGAGTACGTCAGCAACAGCGCGAACATCGCCAGGAACATCGCCGACGCCAGCGTCGACATCCTGCTGAACAGGAACCTGGCCACCCTGCAGTCGCTCATCGATCAGTTCGTGGAGATCGAGAGCATCCGCTACATCTACATCGTCAGCGATACCGGCGAGTTCCTGGCGCATACGTTCGTTCCGGGAATCCCGGAGGAGATCCTGGCAAGCGACCCCTCCCTCACCGATCCCGTCGAGCGCAGCCTCCCCGGTCTGGGCGAGTTCGTCGAAGTGGGAAGCCCGATCCTTTCAGGGGTGGCGGGCACGGTGCACGTGGGCATGGACACGGAGGCGCTCGCTCTGAAGATCCAGCGGGCGGTCGGGCAGCAGATCTACCTGCTGTGCATCATCCTCGTCGTAGGCGTGCTGGCCCTGATCTGGATCGTCAAGGCGACCGCGAAGCCGCTGGAAGAGCTGCTCACCTACGTGGTCGAGCTGGCCCGCAACGGCGGCGAGGTGTCTGACGACGGCGTGCTGGCGCGGAAGGATGAAATCGGGGACATGGCGCGGCTCATGCGTCACGCCGCCGGCCAGGGCTCCCCGCCCGCGCAGTGGCGGGCCCGGGTCAAGCGCCCGAGGTAGGCGGAACACAACGTGCGCGTTCCCAGAAGCGTCGTCGTTCTCTTCTGCACGGTGCTCCAGTTGTGCCTGGGCACCGTATACGCGTGGAGCTTTTTTCAGACCATGCTGGTGCGGGACTCCGGCTGGACCTTCAGCGAGACCGCCGCCGCGTTCAGCATCACGATCTTCTGTCTGGGGGTGTCGGCGGCGATTGCGGGGCAGGCGCTCCCGAAGGTAGGGCCCAGGGCCCTCGCCCTCGCCGGGAGCGTCCTGTTCTCGAGCGGCTATCTGATCGCCAGCCTCGCGCTGTCGCTGGATTCGCTGTGGCTCTTCTATCTGGGATACGGGGTGGTCGGGGGTGCGGGCATCGGGATGGGGTACGTGACGCCCGTTGCGACCGCTGCGAAGTGGTACCCGGATCGCAAGGGACTGGTGACGGGCATCGTGGTGATGGGCTTCGGCGTGGGGGCGCTCCTGCTCAGCAAGGGTCTGGCGCCGCTTCTCGTGGTCGGAACGGAAGGAGATCTCGCGCAGGTATTCCTGTGGCTGGGGGTCGTGTTCGCCTGCATCCTGGTCCCGTCCAGCCTGTTTCTGAGCGATCCGCCGGAGGCTACGGCGCCCGCGTCCGGGGACGGCTCGAGATCGCCGCCGCCCGAGAGGGTGGAGCCGGCCGCGCCCTATCTGCGCACTTCCCAGTTCACGATCATGTGGATCGTGTTCTTCTCCAACATCGCGGCCGGCATCTCGGTGATCAGCTTCCAGTCGGAACTCCTGCAGGAGGTCTGGGGGTTGGCCGACCCGTCCCTCGGTCCCGCGATGCTGGCCGAATACGGCGCCACGCTCATCGCGGTAAGTTCCGTCTGCAACGGCGTCGGGCGACTCCTGTGGGGTTCACTCTGCGATCGGCTGGGACAGGTCACCGTGTTCCGCCTTCTCCTCGCCAGCCAGATGGTCGTGTTCGGCATCCTCATGACCGAGTCCAACCCCTGGATCTTCTCGGCGCTGGTCTGCTACGTGCTGCTCTGCTTCGGCGGTGGATTCGCCACCATGCCGTCGTTCGTCGTGGACGTCTTCGGCTCGAAGAACATGTCCAAGATCTACGGCACGATCCTCACCGCGTGGGCCGCCGCCGGAATCATCGGCCCGATGTACGTGGGCTATCTGAAGGACACCTATCCGGACCGGGCGGTCATGTACTGCTTCCTGATCGGCATCCTGCTGCTCGGCACGGGATACGTCTTCTCGTACCTGCTGGACGGCGACCGGATCAGCCTGGGCCGCCCGACCGTGAAGGGCACGCTGCGCCGGTATGGCGTGCCGGTGACGGAGGAGGCGTAGCGCCCATCCCATGAGCCGGACCATGACCGTCGTCCACGGAGACGGCATCGGCCCGGAGGTCATGTCCGCCACCCTGTCGGTGCTGGACGCGGCCGGCGCGGGACTCGACTACGACGAACAAATGGCGGGGATGGCGGCGCTCGAGCGGCTCAACGATCCGCTGCCCCCGGCCACGCTCGACTCCATCCGGGCGAACGGGGTGGCGCTCAAGGGGCCGCTCACGACGCCGGTGGGCGGCGGGTTCCGGTCCATCAACGTTGCGATCCGCAAGGAATTCGACCTCTACGCCAACGTGCGGCCGGTACGCACCTTTGTCCCCGGCGGACGCTACGAGGACATCGATCTGGTCCTGATCCGCGAGAACACGGAGGGGCTGTACGTCGGGGTGGAGCACTACATCGGCATGGAGGGCGATCCCCGGGCCGCGGCCGAATCGGTCATGATCGTGACCCGCTTCGGCGCGGAGCGCATCTGCCGCTACGCCTTCGAGTACGCCCGCCGGCACGGCCGCCGCAAGGTGACGCTGGCGCACAAGGCCAACATCCTCAAGTACACCCAGGGACTGTTCCTGGACGTGGGCAGGGAGCTGGCCGGCGAATATCCGGACATCGAGTTCGAGGACCGCATCATCGACGCCACCGCGATGAACCTGGTGCTGAACCCGTACGCCTTCGACGTCCTCGTGATGGAGAACATGTTCGGCGACATCGTGAGCGACCTGATGGCCGGGCTGGTGGGCGGGCTGGGCATGGCCCCCGCCGGCAACATCGGCCGGGGTGTTGCGATGTTCGAGGCGGTCCACGGCTCGGCGCCGGACATCGCGGGGCAGGGCATCGCCAACCCGACGGCGCTCATGCTGGCCGCGTGCGCCATGCTCGACCACATCGGGCAGCCGGAGACGGCCGTCCGCATCCGCGGAGCCGTGCGGCAGGTGCTGGGCCGGCGCGAGACCGTGACCGGCGATCTCGGCGGGAGCGCATCGACGCAGGAGTTCGCGCAGGCAGTGATCCGGGCGCTGGAGTAGGATCGGGTCAGCGCTCCCGCACCTCGCGCACCAGCACGCTGCGGCTCACCGAGACCTCCCCAGCGGTGCCGAGCGATTCCGGGCGGACCCGGGACCAGTCGCGCACGATGCTGAGGATGCGCCCGGTGGAGCGGCTGGTCACGATCGCGCCGCCTCCGCCGCCGTCGCGGTCCAGGGTCGTGACGCCCTCGGGGCCGCTCAGCGTCACGCGCGCCAGCTTGTCCGCCCGGCCCTCCTCGACGGGCACCGCGAACAGGAAGCCCGCCCCGCCGTGGTCGATCCTGTCCGGCGTGAAGCTCATCGAGAACATGCGTCCTTCGGCCGCGTCGATCCCTTCCAGCCGGTACGGGCCCGGTGATGTCGGAAGCTTCACCGGCGTTTCCCACTCGAAGACGGGTTCCAGGCGGAGCTCCCCGTCCTGAACTCCTCCCCAAAGCAGCAGCGTCCTTTCGACTGCCCTTCCGCCGCCGTCGGCGGCGGGCTCCGGCGGAAGCCCCATCCTGTACTCGAGGGCCTTCGTGAAGCTGAAGTCACTGGTCCACGGCGGGTCGCAGTAGGACATGAAGTCCCGGTAGCGGGCCGGACTGATCAGCCTGCCGAAGTCGCCTCCGGTGCTGAAGTCGACGCCCCAGACGCCCGTGTACGCGTCGGTGTACGGGTAGTCCGGATCGGGCCCCCCCGCTCCACAGCCCGGAGCGTGCCGGAGCGTGAGGTTGTGGCCCAGTTCGTGGGCCAGGGTGCTGCCGAAGGGTACGTCGCCGCGATAGACCCCCGCAACGTGTGACAGGGTCAGGGCGGCCCATCCGCCGATGTACGCGATGCCCGAAAAACCCCAGGAGAAGGGATAGCGCGAGGCCGGCCAGGCCAGGATGCCGTGGTAGTACTCGTTGGTGCCCCCCGCTTCGATGAACCGGAGCAGGTGGATTTCGTCCCGGAGTCCGACCCCGCCCTCCTCCAGCGTATCGGCCTGCGTCGTGTAGGGTTCACGCACGCTGATATTCAACTCCGAGAGCGGCAGCAGAGACTGGGTCTCCTGCAGCGCCGCGTGGGAGTTGCTGGTGCCCATGTCCTTCACCAGCGCAGCCACCGCTTCGTTGTCACCCCTGCTCACCTCGGAAGACAACGCGACCGGGACGAGCGTCACGTCCAGGCTGGGCAACGTGCGCACGTCCAGCGCCTCGCGACCCGTCGCCGGTATTCGCATCTCGCTGCCCGCGAGCGTCGACAAGGTTCTGTCCGGGTCGATCTCGACCACCATCTCCAGGCCGGGCTGCACGACGGAATCGGGGATCATGGCGTTGAAGGAGGCGTTCAGGCTGCTCTCGTCCACTCTCCTGGGAAGGCCGGAAGGCGGGGTCAGGTCGGCAACATGAATCTCCTCGTCGTCGAGATAGAAGGTGGCCCGCGCCGACGGACGATACGAGTTCAGGAAGTCGGCGGTCACGAAGACCCGCAGCAGCGCTTCGCGGTTCGCGACCAGCGGCACCCTGCCGGCGTAGGACTGCGTGGCCTGCACGAGGTAGGCGGCCTGCGCCTCCACCTTCAGATCCGGCGGGTTCACGAGCACCAGCGGTTCGCCGGCGACGGGCGTGATGCCCTCGAAACAGAGGAAGCCTACGCACTCGTCCTCAGGCGTGGCCGGCAGGGAGTCGAGCTGGATGTACTGCGAGACGCTGCCTTCCCGGCGGGTCACGGTAACCAGTCGGCTGAGCGTGTCTCCGGCGGCGATCGAGACGACCGTCGAGCGCGGCTCGCCCCCACGGGCGCCGAACACGAGGCGCATGTCGAACGGGGCGCCCTCCCGGACCGCGATACCGATCTGTGCGGGTCCTTCCGCCAGTGGGTCCTCGTTGTCCGTCCTGACGGCTTCCAGCGTGAGTGGGAAGGGATCGGTAAGATTGTCCTCCAGCCAGACGATCTCGAGTCCCGACATGCCTGCGAACAGTCCGCGCGGCAACTCCGTCAGCGAGTTCGCGTACGCCGAGAGGATCTCCAGGTCGGGCGTGCCGTCGAAGACTCCCTCCGGCAACGCGGTCAGCCCGTTTCTGTCCATCAAGAGCGTGTCCAGGCTGGCGAGGTCGTCGAACACACCGTCCGGCACCTCGGCGACGCGGTTGCGCGAGAAGCCGAGATAGTCCAGCTCCGAAAGGCCATCGAATACCCCTTCCGGGAGTTCCGTAAGCCGATTAAAGCTCAGGCTCAACCTGTCGAGGGCGGCGAGGTTGGCGAACACACTGTCGGGCAGTGAGGTCAGTCGGTTCCCTGCGATGAACAACTCCCTGAGTTCGGTGAGATTGTCGAAGACGCCGTCGGGCAGCGTCCCAATCCGGTTGCTGGAGAAAAACAGCTCCGTCACGCTGGTGAGGTTGTCGAAGACGCCGTCTTGCAACTCGGTCAGACGGTTGCCGGAGAGCGTCAGGTACTCCAGGCTGGTCAGGTCGTCGAAGGCGCCGTCCGGCAACGCGGAAAGTCGGTTGCCCGACAATCTGAGCCCCTTGAGTGCGGCGAGGTTGTCGAAGACGCCGTCCGGCAATGTTTCCAGTTCGTTGCCACCCAGCCAGAGGGTGTCCAGAGCCGTCAGGTCGGCGAAGGTCCCCTCGGGCACGGTGATTAGCCAGTTGAATTGCAGGAAGAGCTTCCTGAGGGCGGTGAACCCGCTGAAGCTGCTGTCGGGCAGTGCGGTCAGCGCGTTGTCCGAAAGATCGAGGTATTCCAGCCCGGTGAGTGCCCCGAAAACGCCTTCCGGGAGCGATGCCAGCAGGTTCTCCTCGAGATTCAGCGTGTCGAGGTTCGCGACATCGGCGAAGACGCTGTCGGGCAGCCCTCGCAGGAAGTTATGGCTGAGATCCAGGAACACGAGACCGCTCAGCCCCTCGAAATCACCATTCTTGAGGGAGATGATGCGCTCGTCCTCGCCGTCGGCCGCCGCCATGTCCATGAACGCCGCGCCGGTCCCGGCGGGAGCGGATGGCCCGGACTCGCATGAGGTCGGCGAACCGCCGCGCTGGAATTCATCGGTGATCGCTTCAGCGCAATCGGCGCCCGACGCCGAAGTGGTGTCCTCGTGCGGACCACTCAGGTCGAGTCGCCTGAGGCGCCCCAGGAGCCCCGCGCTCACCTGTGCGCAGTCCGCACGGTTCGTCGCGGCCATGAGCGCGTCGCGAACCTGCGGAGTCCGGCCGCAGACGCCGTCGGTAGACGAGCTGTTGACCGATGCCTGAACCACGGCGCTCAGGTCTCCCGCCAGCACCCTGATCGCGGCCGTTCCCCGGGCGACCGCCGTCGCCAGGCCATCCTGGTCCACGGAGATGATTGATGCGTCTTCGCTCGACCAGGTGAACGGGGCGGGGAAGGCATTGCCGTGCTGATCCAGCACGGTCACCGTGAGTTCCGCCGTCTCACCGGGAACGCCGAGCTCGACCGTGGCCGGAGAGACCGAGAGCGAAGCCGCGCGCGGTGGCTCCGGTTCCGTAACGTCCTGGATGTCGCCACACGCCGTCAATGCCAGGAGGACAAGAACGATGTCGACTTTCTTCGGAAAATACTGAAACAGGCTCATTATACATTCGCCTCGATTCATCAGGTGTCGCATGCCACGCCTTATGGAGCCTGCACTGGCGGACCTCTGTCGGGTGCCTCCCCACAGTCTGCCCAAGGGGATCGACGATACCTTAAATCTCGACCCCGACGCAAGGGCGCCGCCTTGCCGTGAAGGGCCGGTTGACGGCATCATTTCGCGGCGGCAATGCCGGTACAGGAGCGCGGCCGGATGACCGGCGAGACGCTCCGACAGGACGACGGGAAACCCATGGGAATTCGTGACTCGATCGCAGACCAGATCCAGTGCTCGCGTTGCGGCGAGTTCCACGACCGCAGCGATGTCGACCGCCTTCTGTGGTGCGTCGGCTGTCGCGCCCGTGCCCGGCTGATTGCCACCCGCAGGGCGCGCATCGCCGCAACCGGGCTCGCGGTGATGGTGGCGGGCTACATCTGGGGCATCATCCGCCCCACCGACGTGGTGATCGGCGGCTGGATCGCCACCGTCATCGCGGCCTACTGGATCGGGGGCAAGCTGGCCCGCGAGATCTTCTACGGCATCGAGCGCTCCAACAAGAAGCGCTATCCCGGCAGCACCGGCTGAGCCCGCGAGGCGCCTCTTCGCCCTGACGGACGCAGGGGGAGGGGACGATCTCCGTGTCCGCCTCGTTTTCCGTTAGCTTCCCTGCGCATCTTCAGGACCGTCGGCGACAGGGGCACCCTCATGGCGGAAAAATTTCAGGGTTTCGACTTCTACGATCTGGACTCCGCGCTCAGCGAGGAGGAGCGGATGATCCGGGACGCCATCCGCGAATGGGTGGAGGAAGAGGTCATCCCGATCATCGGCGAGGCCTACTACGAACGCAGGTTCCCCCGCTCACTCATCCCCGGGCTGGGCGAGCTCGGGGTCCTGGGGGCCAACCTGCCGGAAGAGTACGGCTGCGCCGGCCTCAACAACGTCGCCTACGGGCTCATCATGCAGGAACTCGAGCGTGGCGACTCGGGGCTGCGCTCGTTCGTGTCGGTGCAGGGCGCGCTGGTCATGTACCCCATCCACGCCTTCGGTTCGGAGGAACACCGCCGCGAGTGGCTCCCCCGGCTTGCCTCGGCGGACGCCATCGGGTGCTTCGGCCTCACCGAGCCCGACTACGGCTCCAACCCCGGCGGAATGATCACCACCGCAAAGAAGACCGCCGACGGATGGGTGCTCAACGGCACCAAGATGTGGATCACCAACGGCTCCATGGCCGATGTCGCGGTTATCTGGGCGCAGACCGACGCGCCCGACAACCCGAGGGGCATCCGCGGGTTCGTCGTCCCAACGGACACCCCCGGCTTCAGCGCGCGCGACCAGACCGGGAAGCTCTCGCTGCTCGCCTCGGACACCAGCGAGCTCGCGCTGCAGGACGTGCACGTTGCGGACGACGCGCTCATGCCGGGCAGCACGGGTCTCAAGAGTCCGCTCATGTGCCTTACCCAGGCGCGCTACGGGATCGCGTGGGGCGTGGTGGGCGCCGCGATGGCCTGCTTCCACGAGGCCCTCGGCTACAGCACCCAGCGGGTCATGTTCGACACCGTGATCGGCGCCAAGCAGATCCAGCAGGTGCGCATCGCGGACATGCTCACCGGCATCACGCAGGGGCAGCTGCTGGCGCTACAGGTCGGCCGCCTGAAGGACGAGGGCAGAGTCACGCCGCAGCAGGTGTCGCTGGCCAAGCGGGCCAACTGCCACATGGCCTGCGAGGTGGCGCGGGAAGCCCGGCGGCTGCTGGGCGCCAACGGCATCCTGGTGGAGTATTCCGCCATGCGTCACATGGCCAACCTGGAGTCGGTGTACACGTACGAGGGCACGCACGACATCCACTCCCTCATCCTGGGACAGGCGATGACCGGGCTGTCCGCCTTCTGACCTTGACCCCTCACCCGGCGCGGCGCAGGTTACCTGCCCGGCGCGACATTGCCCGCCTCGCTAGCTCAACTGGTAGAGCAACTGACTCTTAATCAGTAGGTTCGGGGTTCGAGTCCCTGGCGGGGCATCGGAGGTCGGAGACCCACATGCACGCACTTCTGCCCGCCCCCCGCCGGTGGGCGACCGGTCACCTTCTCGGCCTCAGCCTGTTCATCCTCGCCGCGTCCGGATGTGGAACCCGGGACGAGGCGCCGGGTGGAGCGGGCGTGGCCGATTCCCCTGCGGCGCAGCTGGTGGAGCGCTCGATAGCCTTCCACGACCCGGAGGGAGCGTGGGACTCGCGCGCCATCGAGATGGTCTGGTTCGGGACCGGCTCGGACGGCGGCGAGCGCGTCTCGGTGGACCTGAGGTTTGGCTCGGACGAGAGCGACTTTTCTCTCTCCGGCCGCTATGCGGGATCGAGTATCGAATACGAGGTCTCCGGCGAGGTCTGGGCCGCCACGGTGGACGGCGACGGTTCGCCGGACGAGGAGGCTCTCGCTCGAATGCGGCTCGACCGCGAGGACGGCGTTTTCTGGCGTAGCTACTACGGCTTTCTGGCCGGCCTGCCCATGAAGATCGCGGACCCGGGCGCCCGTCTGGACCCGGAGGTGGCCGAGACGACGTTCGAGGGACGGGACGTCCGCGCGGTGCGGGTGACCTACGATCCCGAGGTGGGCGGCGACACCTGGTACTTCTACTTCGATGCGGACACCGCGGAGCTCGTGGGCTGCCGTTTCTACCACGACGAGAGCGCCAACGACGGAGAGTACATCACCTTCGAAGGGCTGGCGGAAGGGGGCGGCCTGCGCCTCCCGCGCTACCGCGAGTGGTACACCAACGAAGGCGACCGCTTTCTGGGCTCGGACGAGATCCGCTCCGTCACCGTGAGGTGATGCGCCCTTCGCTGGAAGTCCAGAACGCGCGCCCGTCGCGGATCTCCAACTCGGTGCCGTAAGCGGCGGAGAGGTCCGTGAAACGGGTCAGAATGGACTCGGCGATTCCACCGTTCGCCACCTCGGGGTAGCCGCGCCGCTCGAGGAAGAACTCTCCTTCCGAGCCTTCGTCGAGCAGGATGGGGGTGAAGGCGGCCTCGCGAACTCCGTCCCGTCCGATGGTCAGCGTCGCTACCACGCTCTGCCAGGTCTCGGGCGGATAGTTCCCGATTTCGGTCCGGCTGTGGAAGATGAAATTGCCCAGGCCGTAAAGGATGAGTCCTTGGCCGTATGCCTCGACGCCAGACAGGCGCGGCTCGCCGTGGCTTACGTACAGGTCCGCGCCGGCGTCCACCGTGGCCCGGGCCCAGCTTTCCTGCCAGCCTTCGCCCGCATCGACCTGGTGGTGCTGGTAGGCGATGACGAAATCGGCGTTGGCGGCGGCTTCCCGGATCGCCGCGAGGTTGCGGTCCCGGGCCGCATCGTCGGTCGGCGCGAGCATGTTCACGCCCGGCGCCGACTCGGTCGCGGCGGCCTCCGGGGGCTGATTGACCGTCGCCATGGCCACCATTCCCACCTGCAGTCCGGCCACGTTCCGATACGCGGGTGCCAATGCCTCCGTAAGCGTCCGTCCGGTGCCCGCATGGGTGAATCCCAGCTTCGCGGCCTCCTCCAGCGTGGACACGATTCCTGCGTCCCCGTAGTCCCACGAGTGGTTGTTGGCCAGCGAGAGCAGCGAGACGCCGAGTTCGCCCAGGTAGTCCAGCACTTCCGGCCCCGCGCCGTGGAAGAAGACGTCGTCGCGCGTGGGCCGGCAGTCGCACCCCGGTCCCGCCACCGCTACTTCGAGGTTGGTGAAGACCGCGTCCGCCGCCGCGAGCAGCGGCGCGACCGTGGCCAGCGGCGCTTCCAGGTACTGCCGGGGATCGTGCTCGATGAGGGCCTGGCCCACCACGGCCAGAGTGATGGAGGGACCGTCCGCGCTCCGTGGCAATTCGTCCGCGGGCGCGCCGCAAGCCCCGAGGAGGACAGCCGCGAGCAGGACGGCGGCCCGCTTCTCCTGCACTGCTACATCGAGAATACCGACCTGCCTCGCGAGAACGTCTCCAGGATCGGGATGAACTCCAGGTTCGCCGGGTCCGCGGTCAGCGGGCTCTCGTCCAGGATCACCAGATCCGCCTGCTTGCCGACCGTGATCGAGCCCTTGGTGTCCTCCTCGAAATACTGGTAGGCGCCGCCGAGCGTCACAGCGTGAAGCGCCTGCATCACGGTCAGCCGCTGATGCGGCCCCAGGATGTGCCCACTGCGGGTCTTGCGGTTCACCGCGATCGACACCAGGCGCATCATGTGCGGCGGGACCACCGAGGCGTCGTTGTGGATGGTGAAGTTCACCCCCCGTTCGAGGGCCCAGCCCATCGGGCTGGTGTTGTTGCCCCGGTACTCGCCGAAGCTGATCCTGTGCCAATCGCCCCAGAAGAACGCGTGCGCCGCGAAGAACGACGGCACGATGTTCAGCACGGCGGAGCGATCCAGCTGGTCGTCGCGCATGAGCTGGGCGTGGATGATGACGGAGCGGTGATCGGGCATCGGATCCATGCCCGCAACCGCCTCGTCCACCCCGTCGATCATCAGGTCCATGGCCGCGTCGCCGTTGGCGTGGACGATGATCGGAATGCCTCCCCGGATGAGTTCGGCCGCGGCGGACTTGTATTCGTCGGGGATCATGACGCCGTAGGCCACGTAGTCCGGTGGGGCTCCCGGCGGGCCTTCCTCGTAGGGGATCGTGACCCACGCCGTGCGGCCCTGCGGGGAGCCGTCGAGCATGAGCTTCACCCCGCCGACCCGGAAGCCGCCCTGGTAGCCGCGCGTGTAGCCAATGCTCGCCAGGTCCGTGGGCGTCTCGTTGAAGCGCGCGAAAGCCGCGACGTCCGCCTTGAAGGGCTCGCGGTTCGCGGCCGCCTGGAACGCCTCGGCCTGCGCCGGGCTGGTGCCGCCGTCCTGGATGGTGGTCGTGCCGTGGCTCAGGTAGATGTCGATCGACCGGCGAATCAGGTCGTCGAGTTCCTCCCCGGACGGAGTGGGACGACGATCGAACGCGAGCAGTCCGCGCGCGGTTTCCTCCAGCACTCCGTTGGGCTCCATCGAGCCTTCCATGCGGCGCACATGCCCGCCGGGCGGATCGGGCGTGTCGGCGGTGATGTTGCTGGCCGCGAGCGTGGCGGAGTTGGTCGTGGTGAGGTGCCCCGACACGTGGGTGAGGATGATGGGATGTTCGGTCGATGCGCGGTCGAGGTCCTCGCGCGTGGGGTGCCGGCCCTCTTCCAGCAGCGAGTCGTCGTAGCCGCGCCCGGTCACCACCTCCCCCGGGGGGATGTTGTGCTCGTCGATCCAGGCGCGGACCTTGCGCACGACGTCGTCGATGTTGTTGACGTCACCCACCGGCGGCGGGTGCAGCCCCAGGGATGTCTGGTCGCGCCCCGCGCCCAGGAAGTGGCCGTGCGAGTCGATGAAGCCGGGCAGGAGGGCGTTGTCGCCCAGGTCCACCACCCGGGTCGATGGCCCCTGAAGCGCCATCACGTCGTCCATCGATCCGGCCGCCACGATGGTCTCGCCGCGCACCGCGACCGCCTCCACCGTGGGCTGCTGCGGATCCATGGTGACGATGTTGTCGCCGTGGAAGATCGTGTCCGCGGGGTCGGCCTGCGGAGCACAACCCGCGAGCACGACGGAAAGCGTAACTGAAAAAACGGTGAGGGCGTGACGGGACCTGCGCATGATTCCCTCCGGGCCTGCTTGAGACTGACTCCGCCACCGTACGCCGATGCGTCATGGCGCGTCAAGCCGGAGTCCGCACGCGGTGCCCGCAGCGCCTTGCCAGCGGCGGCGGCACGCACCTACTTACTTGACACGGATTCCCGGGAACGCCCAACACGGCGAGGCTGCACATGGCAAAGAGAACGATGACCCCCTCCGAGGCGCTGGTGGAGACGCTGGTCGCCGAGGGTGTCACTGACGTCTTCGGGTTGGTGGGATCGGCGTTCATGGACGCCCTGGACCTCTTCCCGGACGCGGGCATCCGCTTTATCCCGGTGGCCCACGAGCAGGCCGCCGCGCACGCTGCCGACGGCCTGGCGCGGGTCACGGGGAGACCGCAGGCCTGCATCGCCCAGAACGGGCCCGGCGCCGCCAACTTCGTCTCGGCGATCGCGGCGGCGTTCTGGGCGCACTCCCCGGTCGTGGCCATCACGCCCGAAACCGGGTCGCTGGGCATCGGCACGGGCGGCTTCCAGGAGCTGGACCAGATGCCCATGTTCGAGGCGCAGACCGTCTTCCAGGTGCGCGTCAACCGTCCCGAGCGCATGGGCGAACTGGCGCGCCGCTGCTTCTACAGGGCCAAGCTGGAACTGGGCCCGACCCACCTGAACATCCCACGCGACTACTTCTACGGGGACATCGAGGACCAGATCTTCGCGACCCCCACCCTCGGCGCCGGGCGTCCCCCCCGGGCCGACATCGAAAGGGCGGTCGGCATCCTGAAGGAAGCCCGCTATCCGGTCATCGTCTCGGGAGGCGGCGTAAGCCAGGGCGACGCCGTGGACGAGGTCAGGGCGCTGGCCGAGCACCTGAGCGCACCGGTGGTCAACACCTACCTGCACAACGACACCTTCCCCTACAGCCACGAGCTGGGCTGCGGCCCCATCGGCTACTGCGGGTCCAAGGCGGCGATGCGCACCATCGCGAAGGCGGACGTGGTCCTGGCGCTGGGGACGCGGCTCGGCGTCTTCGGCCTCCTGCCCCAGTACGACATGACCTACTGGCCCGAGGACGCAACGCTCATCCAGGTTGACCGGGACGCCAGGCAGTGGGGCATGAGCAAGATCCCGGCCCTCTTCTCGGTCGCGGACGTCGGGGAGTACGCCGCGGAGCTGCTGGAGGAGCTGAAGGAGGCGCTCCCGCACCCGGGGCGGAACGAGGAGCGCATCGCCGATGTCGCCCGCGAAAAGCGGGCCTGGGACGACGAGCTCGAGGCCTGGTCCTCCTCGACCGACAGCTTCATGCATCCGCGGCGCTTCCTGTGGGAGTTCACGCGCGCGCTCCCCGGGGACGCGCTGGTCACGACGGACATCGGCAACACCTGCTCGATCAGCAACGGGTACCTCAGGTTCGACGGCCCCCGGCAGCACCTCGCTGCGCTGACCTGGGGGAACTGCGGCTTTGCCTACGGGGCCGCCCTGGGTGCGAAGGTCGGCAACCCGGGCGCGCCGGTCTTCGCCATTCAGGGAGATGGTGCCTGGGGCATCAGCGGGCTGAGCGAGGTCATGACCGCCGTGCGCGAAGACATCCCGGTCATCGCCGTCGTCATCAACAACCACGAATGGGGCGCCGAGAAGAAGAACCAGATCGACTTCTACGACAACCGCTTCGTCGGCACCAACCTGCGCGCCAATCCGGACTTCGCCGAGGTGGCCGAGGCGATGGGGGCGAAAGGCTACCGGGTCGAGGACTACCGCGACGTGAAGGACGTGGTGCGCGACGCCATCGCCAGCGGCCGGCCCTGCGTCATCAACGCGGTGGTCGAAGGCGGCGCGAGGGTGCTCGCCGAGCCTTTCCGCCGGGACGCGCTGGCGATGCCGACCCGTCATCTGCAGAAATACGCACACCTGAGCCTGGACTAGCCGCCCATACCGGAGAGACCACATGTCCGACACCCAGGCGCTGCTCGCCGACTACGACGTCCAGGACGTCATCGAGAAGGACAGGAAGCACCTCTGGCACCATCTGTTTCAGCACAGCGTCTTCGAAACCCAGGATCCGCAGGTCTTCGTCGAGGGCGAGGGGGCGCGGGTCCGGGACATCCACGGCAGGGAGTATCTCGACGGCGCCTCGGGTGGCGTCTGGTGCGTCAACGTGGGCCACGGGCGCGAGAGCATCGCGAGGGTGGTCTACGAGCAGTTGATGCGCCTGCCCTACTATGCGGGCGTGGTCGGCACCGTCCCTGCGGCACAGTACGCGAGCGCGTTGGCGGAATGGCTGCCGGAGCTCGACCACGTCTACTTCGCCAACAGCGGCTCGGAGGCCAACGAGAAGGCGATCAAGATGGTGCGCCAGATCGCGCATCTGAACGGGACCGGGAAGTACAAGGTCCTCTACCGGGACCGGGACTATCACGGGACCACCATCGGCTGCCTGGCGGCGAGCGGACAGGAGGAGCGCAAGGAGGCCTACGGGCCGTTCCCCGACGGATTCGCGGGGATACCCCACGCCATGTGCTACCGCTGTCCCTTCGGCAAGACCTGGCCGGACTGCAACATCGAGTGCGCGCGCGCCCTGGGGGACGCCATCGAGGCGGAGGGACCCGATGCGGTGGGCGGGGTCATTCTCGAACCCATCACGGCGGGGGGCGGGGTCATTCCGCCGGTCGACGAATACTACCCGATCGTTCGCGAGATTTGCGACGAATACGGTGTCATTCTGATCATCGACGAAGTCGTATGCGGGTTTGGGCGCACGGGGACCATGTTCGGGTACGAGCACTACGATTTCGTGCCCGACATCGTCACCATGGCCAAGGGCATGGCCAGTTCCTACGCGCCGATCTCGGCGGCCGCCGTGCGCGGGGAGGTGTTCGACACCTTCCTGGAGGACCCGAGCGAGAAATTTCACTACTTCAGGGACATCAGCACCTACGGCGGATGTACCGCGGGCTTCGCCGCCGCCCTCGAGAACCTGCGCATCATCGAGGAAGAGGATCTGATCGAGAACAGCCGCGTGATGGGGGCGTACCTCCTTGACCGCCTGCGCGAGCTGTCCGACCACCCGAACGTCGGCGACGTGCGCGGCAGGGGCCTGTTCGCCGGCGTGGAGCTGGTGGAGGACAAGGCTTCGAAGACGCCCGTGAGCGAGGACGTGATGATGGCGGTCGTCAAGAAAGCCGCCGAGGAGGGCGTCCTGGTGGGCAAGACCACGCGCAGCGTCCCGGGGCTGAACAACACGGTCAACATGGCCCCGCCCCTCATCGTCACCAAGGCGGACGTCGACGAGCTGGTGGATGCCGTGCAAGCCGGGATCGAGCACGGGTGCCGGGACCTCTGAGAGGAGTCGCAAGACGCATCCGCACACCAGGATCAGCTTCTACAGGGACGGGAGAGGCCGACGATGAACCGGACGCACCAACCGCAAAGCCTGCTTCGAGCCGCGATCATCCTGATGGCCGCCGGGGTGGCCGCGTGCGCCGTGCCGGCGCCGGTGCTCGAGGTCGACACGGTCTACCTGAACGGACAGATCGTCACGATGGACGCGGAGGCGCGCACCGTGGAGGCCGTGGCGGTGCGCGGCGACGAGATCGTCGGAGTGGGAAGCAGCGTCGAGATCGGGCTGATGGCCGGCCCCGGCACCCGCATTGTCGACCTGGAAGGCCGGACCATGACACCCGGCTTCTACGCCCCGCACGACCACTTCCCCTGGGCGGGCGCCATCGCGGTTACCACGGTGAACCTCAACAGTCCGCCCATGGGGCCGGTCCAGAACATCGATGGCCTCGTGGATGCGCTCAGGGAGAAGGCCGCCGAGACCCCGGCGGGCGACTGGATCCAGGGTTGGGGCTACGACGACACCCTGATCGAGGACCAGCGCCACCCCAACCGGCACGACCTCGACCGGGTGTCGACCGAGCACCCCATCTACATCAGCCACACCTCCGGCCACCTGGGCGTAGCCAACACCATGGCGCTCGGCATGGCGAACATTACGGCCGAAACACAGCCGCCCCCCGGCGGCGTGATCCGCCACGAGGCCGACACCGGCGAGCCGGACGGGGTGCTCGAGGAGACGGCCGCCTGGATGGTGATGGGCATCGTGCCGCCCGCGACCGTCGAACAGAAGCTGGAAGGCTTCAGGCGCGCCGTGCAGATCTACGTCGAACAGGGCGTCACCACCACCGTCATCACCGGGGGTACGGCCGACAACGTCATCGACCTGCAGATGGCCCGGCGGGAGGGACTCCTCGCCCTCCGGGTCGTGACCATGGTGAGCAAGGCCGCCCCCGGATTCCCGTCACCGGCGGAGGCGGGCGGCTTCGTCTCCGGCTTCGGCGACGATCGTCTGAAGTTGGGGGGGATCAAGATCGTCCAGGACGGCTCCAACCAGGGCTTCACCGGCTACTTCACTGAGCCGTACCACACGCCCTTCAACGGCGATCCCGAGTGGCGCGGCTACCCCGCCCGCAGCCGGGAGGACCTCACGGCCATGGTGAAGGGGCTGCACCGGGCCGGCTACCAGATCGCGATCCACGGGAACGGCGACGCCGCCATCGACGACATCATCCACGCCTTCCGCGAAGCCCAGCTCGACTTCCCGCGCGAGGACGCCCGCCACCGCATCGAGCACTGCCAGATGGTGCGCAAGGACCAGCTCGACGAAATCGCCGAACTGGGCATCACGCCCTCGTTCTTCGTGGGGCACGTGTTCTACTGGGGCGACAGGCACCGCGACATCTTCATGGGTCCGGAGCGCGCCGCGGGTATCAGTCCCCTCAGGTCGTCCATCGACCGGGGCATCCGCTTCACGGTGCACGACGACACCCCGGTGACGCCGGTGGATCCGCTGCAGCTCATCTGGGTGTCGGTAAACCGCCTGACCCGCAGCGACCAGGTGCTCGGACCCGAGGAGCGGGTTTCGCCGCTGGAGGCCATGCGGGCGATGACCATCGATGCCGCCTGGCAGAACTTCGAGGAAGACATCAAGGGGTCCATCGAGCCGGGCAAACTGGCGGATCTGGTCATCCTGTCCGACAACCCGGTGACCGTGGATCCCCTCGCCATCCGCGAGATCCAGGTGCTGGAAACCATCGTCGGAGGAGAGACGGTCTACCTGCGCGGGGATTGACCGTACTGGCGGGAGTCCACCCGCACGACTCCTCCGGAGCGCCTTCCCGGGCTCGTTTGTCCCGCGGCGCGTAAGCGAGCCCGGGGCAGCGGTTTGCGAAGGGAGAGCCCAGTCCCCACAATCAGAGAACGCTCGCCCCCCCAAACCCCGCACGTCGAAGTGCATCCGTAAGCCCGCGCATGGGAGGAAGAACGCGTCGGGGCGGTGAGTTCCGCTTTCCGCCGTGCCTCGCGGGCCGGGAATCCGAATCGACCACGGGTTCCGACCACGCAGACGGGAGACGGTTGTTTCCGGCCGCTCCATTCGGGCTGCGACCCGCCTGGCCGATCCCACCGGAGCCGCAATCGGAGTCCCCTGACTCCAGGGAGGTTGCTGTGAAACCGTTCATCGTTCTTCTTCTCCTGTTCGCCGGCCTGGCTCCGGCGACCGCCGCCCAGTCCGTCTCGTTCGACCCGCAGCCGACGCTGGTCCTGGAGATGGCCCCCGCCGAAGTGGACGCGCGTCCGGTCCCCGTGCAGGGCACCGTCACCGGGACCGTCACCGACGCCGGAACCGGGCAGCCCATCGCGGCGGTGCAGATGTCCGTCGTGGGCACCGGCCTGGGCGGGCTTACCAACGCGGATGGCCGCTACCTGATCGCGAACGTGCCCGATGGGCCGCAGACCCTGCGCGCGGAGCGGGTGGGGTATGCGACCGTCGACGTGGCCGTCACGATCGCGGCCGACCAGACGCTCGTGCAGGACTTCCTCCTCTCCGAGCAGGCCTTCGCGCTGGATGAAATCGTCGTCACCGGGGTGCCCGGCGGGACTCGCAGGCGCGCCATCGGCAACTCGGTGAGCACCGTCGAGGCCGCGGCCATTACCGAACTGGCGCCGGTCGAGGACGTGCAGACGCTGCTGCGCGGGCGAACCCCCAGCGTGAACATGATGGGCGGCGGCATGGTGGGGCAGGGTCCGCGCATGCGCATCCGGGGCGCGTCCACCTTCTCGCTCAACGGCCAGCCCCTCATCTACATCGATGGCGTGCGGGCCAACAACGACGAGACCACCGGCTACACCTTCGGCAACAACGCCGGCGTGCGCTCGATTCTAACCAGCCTCGACCCCGAGCAGATCGAGAGGATCGAGGTGCTCAAGGGCCCGGCGGCGGCGACGCTTTACGGCACGGAGGCCTCGCGCGGCGTAATCAACGTCATCACCAAGCGGGGCCAGGAGGGCGGGGCCCGCGTCGACCTGATGGTCCGACAGGGCGTGAACTGGATGGCCGACAAGCAGGGCAAGGTCGGGTACGACAACTACTGGACCGACCCGTCCAGCGGGCAGATCCATACCCTGAACATGCTGGACTACCACGACGGGCTCGGCAACGACATCTACACGCCGGGGTCCGTCCAGGCGTACAGCGCCAGCCTGAGCGGCGGCTCCGCGGACACCCGCTACTTCCTTTCGGGGACCTACGCGGACGAGACCGGCATCCTGAACTACAATTGGCAGAAGAAGTTCAACCTGCGCACCAACATCGAGACCGAGCTCTCGGACAACCTGGGTCTCGCCGTGAACATGGGGTACACCAACTCACGTGACCGCCTAGTGCGCGACGGCTTCGGAAGCATCACCGAGGGCGTGGAGTTCGGGAGCCCCCGCCTTCTGCCCGAGCACTGGTGCCGCACCAGCAACAACAGCTTCGGCTGCGGGCTCCTGCACGGCTACAACCGCTACGACATGCCGGTGCGCGACGAAACCAACTTCAACCACCAGTACCTCAACCGGTTCACCGGCGGCCTGACCTTCAACCACGAGGCGCTCGGCTTCCTCACCACCCGGTTCACCTCGGGCATCGACTTCACCGGCGAGCAGAACGTGGCCTTCCGGGAATACCAGACCAGCGACACCGCGGTGGTGTCGCTCGGCGCGAACAACCGGAGGGGCTTCCGCAACGAGGGGCACTTCACCCACTTCCGCACCACCACCGACTTCTCCACCACCGCCAACCTCAACGTCTCTTCGGCGCTGACGACGTCCACTTCGGTGGGCGTACAGTACTACACGCGCACCACGACCTTCCTTTCGGCCACGGGACAGCAGTTCGCCGGTCCCGGCCTGAGCACCATCACCTCCACCTCGATCCCGGGGGTGCCGGCCAACAACCGCATCTCGGACAACACCCTCGGCACCTACGTACAGGAAACCCTGGGCTGGAATGACCGCCTCTTCCTGACCGGCGCCGTGCGCGTGGACAACAACAGCGCCTTCGGCAACGACATCAGGTTCGTGACCTACCCGAAGGCGTCGCTCTCGTGGGTGATGAACGAGGAGGGATGGTTCCAGGACAGCGCACCCGCTTGGCTGAACACCCTGCGGTTTCGCCTGGCGTGGGGGGAGTCGGGCGAGCAGCCCGCGTCCTTCTCGGCGCTGCGCACCTGGGCGGCCGTGACCGGTCCCCGGAGCACCGCCGGCGTGACGCCCAACACGGTCGGGAACCCCGATCTGACCGCCGAGGTCGGCCAGGAGACCGAGGTCGGGTTCGACGCCGATCTGCTCGACAGTCGCCTGGGCCTTCAGTTCACGTACTACAACAAGCTGACCAGGGGCGCGATTCTCGAGCGTGACCTGCCCCCCTCCAGCGGCTTCACCGGAGCCCAGTTCGTGAACGCGGGCGAGATCACCAACTCGGGCTTCGAAGTTTCGCTCGACGCCCAACTCGTCGAGACTTCGGGCCTGAGCTGGGATGTCGGCCTCAACTTCTCAAGCAACAGCTCCGAGATCCTGCAGCTCTCCGGGGAGGCGGGCGACACCAGCATCGTCTTCAACAGCTGGAGCTCGATGGAGCACCGGGTGGGCCATCCGCCCTACAGCTGGTTCGGCGTGGACGTGGTCAGCTCGGACCTCGACGCCAACGGCAACACCGTCAACGCCCAGTGCAGCGACGGACGGGGCGGCACCACGCCCTGCTTCGACGCCGGCGGGACCACCATCGCTCCCCGCGTCTTCCTGGGCCGGGCCATCGCGCCCTACGAGATCTCGCTCACGTCCGACATCGCCGTCGGCAACAACCTGCGCTTTCACGTCCTGATCACCTCCGAGCAGGGCCACAAGCGCTTCGACAACACGCTCCGCCAGCGCTGCCGCCTGTACCGGGTCTGCCGGTCGAACCACCATCCCCAGGAGTGGGATCCGATCATGAAGGCGACGGTCGAGAGCAGCGATCAGATCATCGACTCGTGGGTCAACGACGTGAGCTTCATCCGCCTGAAGGCCGTCTCCATGACCTACGACCTGCCCGAGCAGTACCGCTTCGGCTCGAGCCGCGCCGTCCTCCAGATCGCGGCCCAGCATCTCTTCACGTTGACGGATTGGACCGCTTCGGACCCGGAGGTGATGTTCTCGAGCGGCGGCAGAGCCTTCATGGCGCAGAACAACCTGCCGTTGCCACAGCAGATCACCGCTTCCGTCCGCTTCAGCTTCTGAGCCCGACAAAGAGGAGAATGTGATCATGCATATCAAGACGATTCCATCGATGACCCGGGCTTTCGCATGCGCCGCGCTGCTGGCTTTCTCCGCCGCGTGCGACGTGGACAGCCTTCTCGAAGTCACCGACCCCAGCCGCCTGCTCTCGGAGAATGTGGAGATCCCGGCCCAGGCCGGAGCGCTCATGAACGGCCTCGAGGCCGACTTCCTGTGCGCCCACGGTGCGTTCCTGGTCGTGACCGCGGACCTGAGCGACGAATACGAAGACACCAACGCCGGCGGCGACAACTGGTCGCTGGACCGCCGCCGCCCCCAGGGCCAGAACGCCTGGGCCGACAACGACTGCACCGGGTTCCTGCCTTCGGGTTACGTTCCCGCGTCGCGCGCGCGATGGGTGGCCGACAACCTCGTGAACCTGCTCGAGAGCTGGAGCGACGCGGAGGTCGCCATGCGCACCCAGCGGCTCGCCAGGGCCTCTCTGCTGGCCGGATTCAGCCTCTCCATGCTGGGAGCCGCGCACTGCTCGATCGCCCTGGACAGCGGTCCGGAGATTACCGCCGTTCAGGCCTTCGCCGAGGCGGAGCAGCGGTTCTCCAACGCGCTTCAGCACGCGCAGAGTTCCGGGGCGGGCGACATTGCCAGTGCGGCGCTGGTGGGCCGCGCCCGCGTAAAGCTGTACCAGGGGGATGGCCAGGGCGCGGTAGCCGACGCCAGGCAGGTGCCCGAGGGCTTCCGCATGGACATCTATCCTTCGGACGCACCCAATCGGCTGAACAACCGCATCTGGGCCACGAACCTCTTCAACTTCAGCTTCGGCGTGGCCCCGTGGACGCGGGAGCTCATGACCGGCGGCGTGCTGGATCCGCGCACCATCACCTACGACACCGGCCAGAACACCGGCTGGGCGCCGGGCAACGTGTGGGGCCAGAGCAAGTACACGTCGGCGAGTTCGCCGATGCCGATCGCCCGCTGGGAGGAGGCGCAGCTCATCATCGCCGAGGTCGTGGGCGGTGACGAGGCCGTTGGCATCATCGACGGGCTGCGCGATGCGCACGGGCTGCCCCACTTCATGGGCATGGGCGAGGCCGAGATTCGCCAGGCGGTCATCGACGAGCGGCAGCGCGAGCTGTGGTTCGAGGGGTTCCGGGCGTACGACATTCACCGCCTGAACCTGCCTCTGGTGCCCGCTCCGGGCGAGCCGTACCAGTTGGGCGTCAAGGGTGGGTCGTACGGGGACCAGACCTGCATTCCGATCCCGATCATCGAGACCTTCAACAACCCGACCATCCGGGGAGGAGCGTAGGGTAGGGAACAGCGGCGCCGCGCTTCGTACGAGTCCGGACGCGCACTGATCGTCCTCGGTCGCTGACGACACGGGTCGATGTGACGTTCCTCGACGAGTTGCGGCACCGGGCGGGGAAGCGGCCGAGGCGGGTCGTGTTCCCCGAAGGCGGAGATCCGCGAATCCGTGAGGCGGCGCTGGCCGCGGCCGCCCACGGACTCGCGGATCCCCTGCTGCTGGGCCCCGCCGGCGAGCTGGAGCGCCAGCTCGCCGGCGATCCGCGCGCGCATGCCGTCCGGGTGGTCGACCCGGCCGCCCCGGCCCGTGTGGAGCGCCACGCAGCCGTCCTCGGCGGCATGAAGCGCTTCCGCGACCTCCCCGGCGACGAGTTGCGCCGCCGCGCCGCCGATCCACTCTACCACGGCGCGCTCATGGTCGGCACCGGCGAAGCCGACGGAGGGGTTGCGGGGGCGGTCTACACCACTGCGGCGGTGATCCGGGCCGGCATCCACTGCGTCGGCCGCGCCGAGGGGGCCACCACCGTCTCCTCCTCGTTCTTCATGGTGGTTCGGCCCTTCCGCGGCCCGGAAGCCGAGGTGCTCACCTTCGCCGACTCGGCCATCGTGCCCGATCCGACGGCCGAGCAGCTCGCGGAGATCGCGCTGGCGTCGTGCCGCGCGCGCCGCCGCATCGTGGGCGACGAGCCCAGGGTGGCGTTCCTGTCGTACTCGACCCGGGGAAGCGCGGAAGGCCCCTCCGTCGACCGCGTGCGGGCCGCGGTGGACCACTTCCGAGGGATGAGCCCGAACACTGCCGCGGATGGCGAGCTTCAGGCCGACGCCGCCCTCATCGCAGCGGTCGGCCATCGCAAGACCCCGGACTCCCCGGTGGCGGGAAGGGCGAACGTGCTCATCTTCCCGGATCTGGACGCCGGCAACATCGCCTACAAACTTGTCCAGCGGCTCGCCGGCGCGGAGGCGCTGGGTCCGATCGTGCAGGGACTCGCGGGTCCCTGGTGCGACCTTTCCCGCGGCGCGTCGGTGGAGGACGCGGTACACGTGGCGTGCATCACATCCCTTCTGGCGGACTGACCCGGTCGGCCCGCCCCCTCACTCCAGCCGAGGACGCCCTCCATGGGTTTTGACGAACGAATCAACGAGTTCATGCAACCCGTGACGGACGCGGTCGCCGGCTTCATCTTCTACGCCGTGCCCGTCGCCGGCGCCGACGTGCCCCTCATCGTGGCGTGGCTCATCGCGGGGGGCGTGTTCTTCACCCTGTACCTGCGCTTCATCAACGTGCGCGGGTTCAAGCACGCGCTGGACCTGGTGCGGGGGCGCTACACCGACCCCTCCCAGCCGGGCGAGGTCACGCCCTTCCAGGCGCTCGCGACCGCCGTGTCGGGCACGGTCGGAATCGGGAACATCGCGGGGGTGGCGGTGGCGATTTCCCTGGGCGGGCCGGGCGCCACGCTCTGGCTCATCATCGCCGGCCTGCTCGGCATGAGCACCAAGTTCGCCGAGTGCACGCTGGCGGTGAAATACCGCCACACCAACCCGGACGACTCCGTGAGCGGCGGCCCCATGTACTACCTGCAGCGCGGCCTCGAGCTGCGGAGCCTGCCCGGGGTCGGCAAGGGCCTGGGGATGTTCTACGCGGCCGCCATGGTGTTCGGCTGTCTCGGCATCGGCAACATGTTCCAGTCCAACCAGGCTGCCGCGATCCTCATCGAGGTGACCGGAGCGGAAGGCAGCTTCTTCAGCGACAAGGCCTGGCTGCTGGGCGTCTTCATGGCCGTCGCAGTGGCGATGGTGATCGTCGGGGGGATCAAGAGCATCGCGCGGGTCACCTCGAAGCTGGTGCCCTTCATGGCGGTGCTCTACGTGCTCTCGGCGCTGGCCATCATCGGTATCAACGCCGAACGCCTCCCGGCCGCCATCGTCCAGATCTGGCAGGGCGCATTCTCGCCCGAGAGCGTGGGCGGCGGGATGATCGGGGTCATGATCATCGGATTCCGGCGCGCCGTATTCTCCAACGAGGCCGGCCTCGGCTCGGCCGCCATCGCCCACTCGGCCGTGCAGACCGACGAACCGTGCACGGAGGGCTTCGTCAGCCTGCTCGAACCGTTCATCGACACGGTGGTCATCTGCACCATGACCGCGCTGGTCATCATCACGACGGTCTACGATCCCGCGCTGGCCGATGCCGGCATCAGCGGCATCGAGATGACCAAGACGGCCTTCGAGAGCACGCTCTCCTGGTCGCCCGTGCCCCTTTCCGTCGCGGCCGTGCTGTTCGCCTTCTCGACCATGATTTCGTGGAGCTACTACGGCCTGAAGGCGGCCACCTACCTGACCGGCGAGAAACGGGCGGTGGAGACGGGATTCAAGCTGTTCTTCTGCGGCTTCGTGGTCCTGGGCTCGAGCATCAATCTCGCCGCGCTGATCGATCTCTCGGACGCGATGATCTACGTGGTCGCGATTCCCAACCTGCTGGGGCTGTACCTGCTGGCTCCGGTCCTGAGAAAAGAGGTGCTCTCGTATCGGGAACGGCTCGGCCGCTACTAAACTTCACGCTTTCTCAGGAGGAACATGATGCTCAGAAACATCCTCGCCGCCATCGCCGGCTACGTTGCCATGGCCGCCGCGCTCTTCGTGCTCTTCTCCCTTCTCTGGTTGACGCTTGGGCCCTCGCGCGCCTTCCAGCCGGGTTCGTGGGATGTCTCCGGCGGCTGGGCGCTCGGCTCGATCGTGCTCGGGCTCGTGGCCGCGTACATCGGCGGACGGGTCTGTGCCAAGGTGGCGCACGATGCCAGGGGCGCCACGATTCTGATCGGCCTGGTGATCGTGCTCGGGGTGGTGACGGCGCTGATGCCGGTGGAGATGGCGACAGGACCGCGCCCCGACGATGTGTCGATGATGGAAGCGACCGCGGGCGCCCGCCAGCCGGCATGGTTCAACTGGCTCAACCCCGTGATCGGGATCGTGGGCGTCTGGTTCGGGTCGAAGAGTTTGCGCGCGTAGCGGGGATCCCTTTCGCCCTAGTCCTCGAGCACGAGTTCGAGGCCGGGGAGATCCACCCCGCCCGCCTCCACCCGCCAGTGCTCTCCGGGCGCGAGCGGCGCAAGCGCGGTCATGGTCCCGGTGCTGACGACGCGCTCGCCCGAGGAGCGCGCCGGGGCCTCGAAGTTCGACCGCAAACGCGGGACGAACCCGAGCGCCGCCCGCGGATGGCCAAGCACCGCGCTTCCTCGCCCCTCCGCCACCGGTTCATCGTTCCGGAAGAGCCGCACCTCGAGCCGGTCGAGCCGTTCGATTCCTTCCGCGAACCCGGGCGCGGCGCGATGCACGCGGGGGCCGACGACCAGTGCTCCATGGAGCGTGTAGTCCGCCACCGAGTCCGCGGGCGTGAGGTCCCAGCCGTAGTGGCAGTCGACGACCTCGAACCCGATCGCCATCCAGGCCGGGCGGTTCCAGTCCGGCGCGCCCCCTTCCGCCTCGATTCCGAACATGACCTCGACCTCGATGCGCGGCGCGCAGAAACCGGCCAGAGACAACTCGGCGGTCGGCTCAGCCGTCATCAGGGTCTGCTCGTACACCGGGCCCAGAATGGGCTCGGAGATGCCGAACTGCGGCCAGACGGTCCTGTTGGTGAACCCCACCTTCCACCCCGCGCGGCGGTATCCGCGCCCCCGCAGTTGCCGCTCGAGCGCCGCCCCCACGCGGTACGCGCCAGCAAGGCCCAGTCCGGGCACCTGGCTGGTCGGCGGCGGAGTGGTGCTCCGCCCGTCGCGGGCCGCCAGGAGCGCGGCGGCGAGATCGGCTTCGGTCATGCCGCGTCTCATCGCAACCAGCCCTAACCGCCAATCAGTCGGTTGTACTGCCGCAGGATGTCACGCAGCCGGTCGTGCGGCAGCGCGTGGATGGTCCAATCGTTGGCGCCGGTCATGGTCTCGCCGGCCACCAGCGCGTTGATCACCGCCTCTTCGGTGCCCTCCACCGTGGCGCGGAAGATGCCGTCCAGCCGCCCGTTGGGCAGCATGACCAGCGGGACCTCGCCTTCGCCGGCGACGGTCGCCTCCCGGTTCGCGGTCGAGAACGCCATGAAGATGTCGCCCGAGCCGCCGGTGGAGACGCTGCCGTTGCGCGCCAGGCCCAGCGAGATGCGGCGCGACACGCGCTTGAGCTGATTGGGCAGCAGGGGCGCATCGGTGGCCACCACCACGATGATCGACCCGTCGCGGTTGGCGGGCGGCGGCTCGGCGGGCGAATTCGCATCCCCCTCCGGCGCCGACCGTTCCGGCAGCAGGTCGGGGATCTCCTGGCCCACCGGCACCCCGGCGACCCGCAAGAGGTCGCGCGAGCCGTAGTTGCACTGCACCAGCACCCCCACGGTGTAGGTGGCGTCACCGACCTCCACGACCCGTGACGCCGTTCCGATCCCCGCCTTGAACCGATGGCAGCGCATCCCGGTGCCGCCTCCCACGTTGCCCTCGACCACGGGCCCACCGGTCGCCGACTCCATGGCCGCGATCGCGTCCGCCTCGGTGACGTGCTGGCCGCGTATGTCGTTCAGCGTCCCGTCCCAGGTCTCGGCCACCACCGGAAGCGCGTTGAGCCACGCCCCGTTCCCGGTCTCCACGCTCTTCGCCGCCCCGTAGCGGATGACCGCGTGGTGCACGATCCCGACGCTCAGGGTGTTGGTGATCATCAGGGGGGTGTCCATCATGCCCCGGTCCTCCACCCAGGTGGTGCCGGTCATCTCGCCGTCCCCGTTGAGCGAGAACCACGCCGCGAACACGGGCGCCGGGTCGTCATTGCCGCGCGGCCAGATCGCCGTCACGCCCGTGCGCACCGGACCCTCCCCCACCACCAGCGGGCCGTTCCCGCGGATGATGGTGGTGTGCCCCACCGTGACCCCCGGCACGTCCGTGATGGCGTTCAGCGGACCGGGGGCGCCGTCGAACGGAACGCCGAGATCGCGCGCCCGCGGCCTGTCGGCGTCCTGGGCCGCCGCCTGGCCGGCAGTCACCATCAGCGCCGCCGCGGCGGCGAGCAGAGTCATACGCTTCATGAGTTCACCTCCGGTCTGTTCCCGCCCAGTCGCATCGATCCTACGGCGCGTTGGGGTTGGGAGCCATCGACACCAGGAGAATCAGCCGTTCCCTGCTTCCGTTGTGCACCCCATGGGGCTCATCCGGCGCGGACCACGCCAGTCCCCCCGCCGCAAGCCGGCGCGTCTCGGCGCCGATCGTAACGAGCGCCTCGCCCTCGATCACATAGTAGAACTTGGTGGCCCCGGCATGCGCATGGACCTTCTGCTCCTGCCCCGGTTCGAGACAGTAGATGTCGCAGAACATCTGCGGTGTTTCAAAGAGATTGACCTTCTGCATCTTCTCATGTGAGAAGCGCGGAGCCTCTCCGGTGTGGACAAATGACATATTTTCGGGTCCATAGTGGATAATTCTGTGGATAAGGCCAGGCTTGGAGCGCACCGAAGCGCCAGCCTCCACCGTAGCCGACGGGGGAGCCCACAGGCAAGGGGAACGTTGCGTCCACTCGCACGAGTTCCGCCTCAGGGCTATCTTCGGCCCTCGGCGGACGAGTCCGTCCCGTGTCCGTCCATCATGGAAGCCTCGAATCCGGGGATGGGCCGACCTGCCGAGCAACACACGATGACCACCGCATGGGGAAGGAACATGACCGACGTTACGGCCTTGACCGCGCGCATCAGGCTGGGGGCGCCGATGCTGGGGCTGGCGCTCCTTTGGGGATGCGCCGGCGACGCAAGCGAAGAAACGGAGGGACCCGACGTGACCAACCCGCTGATGAGACCGGCTGAACTCGCCGAAACCGCACCCGACTCCTACCGCGCCCGCTTCCAGACGAATGAAGGCGTGTTCGTGGTGGAGGTGAACCGCGCGTGGGCCCCGAACGGCGCCGACCGCTTCTACGTGCTGGTCAAGAACGGGTACTTCGACGACGCCCGCTTCTTCCGCGTGATCGAGGGGTTCATGGCCCAGTTCGGCATGCACGCGGACCCGTACGTCACCGCCGCCTGGCGCAACCATCCCATTCCCGACGACCCGGTAACACAGAGCAACCTTCGGGGCTACCTCAGCTTCGCGGCCACCGCGCTGCCCAACTCGCGCACCACCCAGGTGTTCATCAACCTGGTGGACAACACCAACCTGGACGGGATGGGATTCGCTCCCGTCGGGCAAGTGGTCGAGGGGATGGACATCGTGGACAACATCTACTCCGGTTACGGCGAAGCTGCCCCGATGGGCAACGGGCCGCTCCAGCAGAACATCTCGGCCAGCGGCAACGCCTACCTGACCGAGAACTTCCCCGAACTCGACTACGTGGAGCAGGCCACCATCGTCGGGGGATAGCGGCGACTCGGACGCACCCTTTTGACACCCGGAAACCCGGACCGTAGTCTGTCCGTTGGGCAGAAGTCCCGGTGCACCCTGGACCTCGGCCCGTTTCCATTCAGGATGCAGCGGCGCCCCGGCGCTGGCGCCAGCGGGCTCCCCCGGGCATGCGGAGTTCACCCGGGTGAGCAGCATCATCGTGCGGCGGAGGATGACGATATGGAGTATCTGCCACGGAACCCCCACAGGAGGACACGCACCATGCAATCACCCTGGCGAACCACGCTGCTGGCCGCGGGTGTGCTGGCTCTCTTCCTCGCGCCCCCGCTCGAGGCGCAGGAAAACGGCCGCATCACCGGGGTCGTAACCGAATCCGGTTCGGGCGGGCCGGTCTCCGAGGCGCAGGTCTACCTTCCGGACCAGGCACTCGGCGGCCTCTCCCGCGCTAACGGGCGGTATCTCATCATCAACGTTCCGCCGGGCACCTACACCGTGCGCGCCGAGCGCATCGGCCTCGGCTCCGCCGAGCAGGAGGTTACGGTCGGCGCGGGTGAGACCGTGACCGCCGACTTCGTGCTCGAGGAGCTCGCCCTGGGTCTCGACGAGATCGTGGTCACCGGTACCGCCGGTGCAGCCCGCCGGCGCGAGATCGGCAACTCGATCGCGCAAATCAACGTCACGGAACTGCCCGACAGGCCGGTCCAGATGGTGGACCTGCTCCAGGGCGCGGCGCCGGGTCTCGACCTGAGCGCCACCGGGGGGGAGCTGGGCGTCGCGCCCGCCATCCGCCTGCGGGGCAACTCCAGCGTCTCCATGAGCAACAACCCCATCATCTACATCGACGGGGTGCGCATGCGCAGCGAGCCGCTGGCGCACGTGGCGGCTCCGGACCACCGCGGCATCCGCGGGTCCAACACCTCGAAGACGCCGCTCAACTCGATCAACCCCAACGACATCGAGCGCATTGAGATCATCAAGGGATCGGCGGCGACCACGCTCTACGGCACAGAGGCGTCCGCCGGCGTCATCCAGATCTTCACCAAGCGCGGATCCGTGGGGGCGCCCCAGTGGACGATGGAGAGCCAGCAGGGCGCGGTGTGGAGCCGCAAGTTCGGGAACTATCCGGACTCCCCCTTCCCCTACCTGCGCATGGAGCCCTTCCTCAAGACGGGCCACAACCAGCACTACATGACCTCGGTGCGCGGCGGGCTGGAGAACCTGCAGTACTTCGTCTCGGGCTCCTTCTCCGACCAGGAGGGCTATCTGCCCAACGAGTACAGCACCGAATACATCACCCGCGGCAACTTTACCTTCACGCCGCTCCCCAACTTCCAGATCCAGTGGAACACCTCGTATTCGAGCGAGTCCGCGCAGCAGCTCTCCCAGAGCAACGCGCAGGGGCTGGGCCACAACGTGTACCGGGGCAAGGCGAACTACTTCACCGACGACACTCCGGAAGTAATCGCGGCCAGCGTGCTCGCCTTCGACATCCGCCACACCATCGACCGCTTCACCACCGGCGGAACCTTCACCTACACGCCTCTGGCCGACCTGACCAACCGCTTCACCATCGGCTACGACTGGCTACAGCAGGACTCGCGCAACCTGCGTCCCTTCGGCTTCCGCTTCCGTCCCCGGGGCGCGCTGCTCAACCACCACTGGCAGAACCGGCTCATCACCTTCGACTACGTCGGCACCTACAGCTTCGACCTCATGGACGGCCTGCGCTCCAACTTCTCCTGGGGCGGCCAGGCGGTGGGTGACGAAGAGCACACCGTCGAAGCCTGGGGCGAGGGCTTCCCGGGCGCCGAGGAGCCCACCGTGAACTCCGCCGCCGCGACTCAGGGATTCGAGACGCGGCAGAAGGTCTGGAACGCCGGTTTCTTCTTCCAGAACGTCTTCGACATCGACAACAAGTACTTCATCACCGGCGGCGTTCGCGTGGACGGCAACAGCGCCTTCGGCGAGGGCTTCGGCCTGCAGGTCTATCCCAAGGTCAGCGCCTCCTGGGTCCTTTCCGACGAGAACTTCTGGGATCCCGGAATGGGCTCGCTGAAGCTGCGCGCCGCCTGGGGGAGATCGGGACGCGCACCGGGCGCGTTCGACGCCGTGCGCACCTGGGAGGCTGCGGGCCTGAACGACCAGCCCGCCTTCCTGCCCCAGAACCTGGGCAATCCGGATCTGGGTCCCGAGGTCACCACCGAGCTGGAGGGCGGATTCGACGCCTCCTTCCTGAACGACCGGCTGGCGATCGACTTCACCTACTACTATCAGAAGACCAGCGACGCGCTGTTCGCGGTGCTGCAGGTGCCGTCCAACGGGTTCCAGACCAGCCAGTTGGAGAACATCGGGGAACTGAAGAACGAGGGGTTCGAGATCTCCGTCAACACCACCCCGTTCGTCAGCGCCGACTACGAATGGAACCTCGGCCTGAACGTGTCCACGAACAACTCGGAGGTGCTCAGCGAGGACACCGAGTTCGGCGCCGGCCAGGGCACCTGGATCCTGACGGGCGAGCCGGTCCCGGTCGTGCGCAACCACTGGGTGGTCAACCCCGACGAGATCGCCGATCCCGTCTTCGAGCAGAACCACGTCTACGGCCCGAACTTCCCGACGCTGAACATCGGGCCCAGCACGAGCCTGCGGCTACCCGGAGGTATCTACATCTCCGCGGCCGGCGAGTTCAAGGGCGGTCACTACCTGCGCGACTCGAACGTCCACCCGGGCGGCATCACCCGGGGCGCCAAGATGCCCCTCTGCTGGCCCTACTACGAGGACAAGGCCAACAACACCAACATCACCCTTCTGGACTCGACGCCCGCGCTCTGGAGGGCCCGCTGCACGCCGACCCTCATCCGGCGCATCGGGCTGGTCTGGGACGCGGACTTCTTCCGGCTGCGCAGCCTGAGCGCCCAGGTACCGGTCGACTTCGTCTTCCCGGAGCGGATCAGCAGCGCGCTGCTGACCCTGGCGCTCAACAACTCCTACACCTGGAAGCGCATGCCGTATCTGGATCCCGAGATGCGCGGCAACCAGGGAGGAATAGACCTCGCGCAGGCCATCGCGGCCCGGAACCCCACTCCCATCAGCTTCCGGGCCTCGCTCCGGATCCAGTTCTGAGGAGGGCGCACGATGACCAGGATTAGCAGACGACTGACGACTCCCGCGCTCGCCCTGCTCGTGTTCGCGGGCGCATGCGAAGTGACCAACCCCGGCCCCGTGCAGGACAAGTTCCTGGACGAGGAGACCTCGCACGCGGGACTGGTGCGTGGAGCCGAGCGGATGGTGCTGGAGACCGCCAACTTCGTGTTCTACACGACGGCGGTCATCACCCGGGTGCTCTTCCCGGGCGGCGACACCAACTCCCACGACCCGACGGTCCAGGGCGGATCCCTGCCGACGAACGAGGTGAACGAGGACTGGGCCAACGTGCAGCAGGCCCTCTTCATCGCCGAGAGCGCGCTGGAACGGGGTGTGACCGGCGAGAACCTGGCCCAGGCGCACATCTGGGCCGGCTACACGTACCGGATTCTGGGTGAGAACTGGTGCGAATGGCTCAAGCTCGCGGGCTCCCCGCAGCCTCCGAGCGCGGCGCTCGACAACGCGGAGCAGCACTTCACCGCAGCGCTGGGTGCGGCGGCCAATTCCACGCAGAGCAACGCAGCGTACGCAGGGCGAGCCCAGGTCCGCGTAGCGAAGGGCGACTGGGGAGGCGCGCTCAGCGACGCCGCCCAGGTGCCGCCCAACTTCGTGTTCCAGGTGCAGCCGGATCCGAATTTCTTCAACACCCGCAGCAGGGTCGGATGGGCCAACGCCGACGAGCCCTACCGGCAGTTCACGCTCCTCTTCACCTTCTTCGGTGAACAGGCCCCGGCCAACATCCGCTCGCTGCTGCCGCTCGAGGCCAGCGATCTTCCGGTGACCATCCCCGGCACCGGCTACTACGCGGAATCCGGGGATCCGCGGGTGGCGTGGCACAGGATCCCCGACCAACCCTTCGCCAACGCATCGCTGCAGGGGTTCGGCCAGGTGCCCTGGAGCAACTTCACGTGGCTGACCGACTCTACGCCGATCCACCTGGGGACCGGGACGGAGATGCTTCTCTACCGGGCCGAGGGAATGCTCCGTGACGGCAACTACGCGGGGGGCATGGAGCTGATCAATCAGGTGCGCTCGATGTACATCAGCGACAACACCGGGGAGCCGCTGGCGCCCTGGAACGCCATGAGCCTGGAAGAGGCGTGGACGGCGCTGAAGACCGAGCGCATGATCGAAGGTCTGCTGGAGGGCCGGCGCCTGGTGGACCTGCGCCGCTGGGCGGCCGAGGGTACGCCGGGCGTGGCGCCATATCCCCGCTGGGAAGACCTGACGCCGCTGTTCGGTGAGGAGCCCATGGCGACCTGCTTCCCCATCTCGGAGAACGAAAGGCAGCGCAACCCCAACCTGGGCGGCTGAGCGAGCGCGGAGCGGAGCGGCTCCCGGCTGATGGTGCCGGGAGCCTCCGCCCGCTATTATAAATGGTTGGCATGGACTGACTCCCTCCGGAGGGCTGGACGATGAACTTCATCACGGGCAAGCACATCCCGCGGCGTACCTTCCTGCGCGGAGCCGCCGGCGTGGCGGTGGGACTGCCGCTTCTGGACGCCATGGTTCCCGCGGGCGGCCGCTGGAGGGAGGTGGCGGCGGCGGTCGACAAGACCCGCCTGGTCGGCATCGAGATGGTGCACGGCGCGGCGGGCTCCAACGACTGGGGCGCGACCCAGCATCTGTGGTCGCCGGCGCAGATCGGCCGGAACTTCGACCTGAGCACCAGCGCCCTGAGTTCTCTCGAGCCGTACCGCGACTACCTCACCATCGTGTCCAACACGGACTGCCAGATGGCGGAGGCGTTCCAGCCCAAGGAGATCGGGGGCGACCACTTCCGCACCAGCGCGGTCTACCTTACGCAGGCGCACCCGCGGCAGACCGAGGGCTCGGACGTGTACATCGGCACGTCGATGGACCAGTTGTACGCCCAGCGCTTCGGCCAGGACACCCCGATTCCGTCGATGCAGCTCTGCATCGAGAACGTGGACCAGTCGGGCGGCTGCGCGTACGGCTATACCTGCGTGTACACCGACTCGATCAGCTGGGCCTCGCCCACCGAGCCGCTTCCCGTCATCCGCGATCCGCGGGTGGCCTTCGACCAACTCTTCGGGGCCGGCAGCACCCCGGAAGATCGCGTGGCGCGCCGGCGTGAGAACCGGAGCATCCTGGACTGGGTGGCCGCGCGGGCCGCGCGCCTCAAGACGGAACTGGGGCTCGAAGACCGGGCCCGCCTCGACCGCTACATGGACAACATCCGCGAGCTCGAGCGGCGCATCGAGATGACCGAAGCGCAGAACCAGAGCGGCGAGACCCGCGAGCTGCCCGAGGCCCCGGCCGGGGTGCCGGATTCCTTCCGCGAGCACGTCGAGCAGATGTGGGACGTGCAGGCGCTCGCCTTCCAGTCGGACATGACGAGGGTCTTCTCCTTCAAGATGGGGCGCGACTCCTCAGCTCGGGTCTTCCCCGAGAGCGGCACCGACAAGCCCTTCCACCCGGCCTCGCACCACGGCGGCAACCCGGAGGCGGTGTCGGAGTTCAACCTCATCAACCGCTACCACGTGAGCACGCTTCCCTACTTCCTGGAGAAGCTGAAGGGCATCGAGGAGGGCGACTCGAACCTGCTCGACAAGAGCATGATCCTCTACGGATCGGCGATGGGCGACCCGAACCTGCACAACCACAAGCGGGTGCCCTTCATCGTGCTGGGCGGGGCCAACGGACGGCTGGAGGGTGACCTGCACCTGAAGGCGCCGGACGGAACCCCGCTGGCCAACGCGATGCTCACCCTGCTGCACACGCTCGGCCTCGACGACATGGATGGCTTCGGCAACAGCACCGGGGAATTTGCCCTGTCCATGCCGACCTCGATGGTGGAGCAGGCCAGCGGCAGCTGACGAACTCGGATCGGCCCCCCGCCCGCGGGGGCCGCATCCAGGAAAATAGCCGGAGGCGAGATGAAGGACGGAAGAAGAAGTGCGCGCCCCCGCCTTGACGTGGTTGCGGCGCTGCTGGTGCTGCTGGTCGCGACCGCTGCGACTCCCCCCGACTCCCCCGTGGCCGACGCCGCCATGCGCGGAGAACTGGACGAGGTGAGGGAGCTGCTCAGGAGCGGCGCCGACGTGAACGCCCCCCAGAGCGACGGCCTGACCGCGCTGCACTGGGCCGCCGACAACGGCGACGCCGCATTGGCCGGTGTGCTGATCTACGCGGGTGCCAATCTGGCCCCGCTGACCCGCAACGACGCGTACACCCCGATGCACATGGCGGCCCGCGGCGGGCACGCCGAAGTGATCGGGCAACTGGTGGAAGCCGGGGCCGATCCGGCGGTGGCGACCTCGCGCACCGGGGTAACCCCGATGCACCTGGCGGCCAAGGCCGGCAGCGGCGAGGCGATCCGGACCCTGGCGGCCGGCGGGGCGGAGGTCGACGCGCGCGACCACCAGTGGGGGCAGACGCCGCTCATCTTCGCGGCCGGGTTCAACCGGCTGGTGGCCGTGAACACCCTGGTCGAGCTCGGCGCCGACGTATCGCTGACCGAAAACGTGCTGCACATGCCCACCCGCTACGCGGTGGACAGGGCGGCCAGGGCGGCGCGCAACGAGGTGCTGGAGTCGTTCCGGGCGCAGTCCGACAACCCGGGCCTGTGGGCTCCCTCGCCGCAGCAGGTACAGGCGGCGTCGG
Source organism: Gammaproteobacteria bacterium (assembly GCA_009841185.1). Classification (GTDB taxonomy): domain Bacteria; phylum Gemmatimonadota; class Gemmatimonadetes; order Longimicrobiales; family Gaopeijiaceae; genus BD2-11. The sequence goes on along the minus strand of VXMG01000042.1, from coordinate 69,844 downwards.
AGGCGGCGTGGCGGGTGCAGGCGCTGTCTCCCGAAGAGATCATCGGCAAGGCCACCGACCAGGAGATGACGGAGAACCAGCTCGCGCTGCTCCAGACCAACGCGCTCTCGTACCACGAGATGGTGGGGAACCAGGGCGGGCTGACCGCGCTGCTGCACGCCAGCCGCGACGGCTTCCGCGACGTGGTGCACGCCCTCCTCGACGCGGGCGCCGACGTCAACCAGGTGAGCGGGGGCGAGAGGAACAGCCCGCTCCTGATCGCGGCCATCAACGGGCACTTCGACCTGATGCTCGAGCTGCTCGAGCGCGGTGCCGATCCCAGGCTGGCCGACCTCTCCGGGGCGACCCCGCTCTTCGCCGTCATCAACACCCAGTACGCGCCCAAGACGCGCTATCCCCAGCAGCAGGCCTTCAAGCAGCAGGAGGCCACGCACCTGCAGGTGATGGAGGCGCTGCTCGAGGCGGGCGCCGATCCCAACGTGCAGCTGGACCGCCACCTCTGGTACCTGGAGTACAACTTCGCCCAGTTGAGCGTGAACATGTGGGGCGCGAGCCCCTTCTGGCGGGCAGCCCACGGCACCGACGAGAAGGCGATGCGGCTCCTGCTCCAGTACGGCGCCGATCCCACCACCCCCACCCGCAGGCCCCCGGCGCGCAGGCGCGGAGGCTACGGCGGTGGAGGCGGCGACCGGGTCGACCCCTCGGGCCTGCCCCCGGTGCCCACCGGTGGGCCGGGCGTGTTCCCCATCCACGCGGCGTCCGGCGTGGGGTACAGCGGCGGTGACGGGGCCGGGCGCGCGGGCGTGTCTCACATCCATGTCCCCAACGGCTGGATGCCGTCCGTGCGGTTGCTGGTCGAGGAGCTGGGCGCCGACGTGAACGCACGCGACCACAACGGCTACACGCCGCTACACTTCGCGGCGGCGCGCGGCGACAACGAGTTGATCCTCTACCTGGTGGAGAAGGGCGCCGACGTGATGGCGGTGAGCCGGCGCGGCCAGACCGTGGTCGACATGGCCAACGGTCCCGTGCAGCGCATCCAGCCCTTCCCGGAGACCATTGCGCTGCTCGAGGGCATGGGCGCCATCAACAACCACAACTGCGTTTCCTGCTGACCGGATCGGGGTGGTCTGCCTCACCCGGCAGGTGCGGGAGCGGATCGGCCACGGACTTGATGTGTTTTTTCAGACGAGGTGAGGCACGATGAGGATACTTGTCGCCGGAATGATGGTTCTCGGCGTGGCCATAACGGGTAGCGATCCCGGGATTTCACTGGCTGGCGGACCCTTGGGCGTGGAGCCCGTGACCGACTTCTCGTCCATGCGCCCGGCGAGTTCCGAGCGCGCGCCGCACCCCGCTCCGGAAACCCTCACCACCCTGGTGCGCACCTATTGCGTCGTGTGCCACAACGACGTCCTCCTGACCGGCAACACCACCCTGCAGGCCTTCGAGGTCGAGAACGCGACCGACAACGCCCAGACCGCCGAGCGCATGATCATGAAGCTGCGCGCGGGCATGATGCCGCCTCCGGGCTTTCCCCGGCCCGGCGGTGACTCCCTGGTGGCACTGGTCGAGACGCTCGAGTCCACCCTGGACGAAGCCGCGGCCCGCAATCCCAACCCCGGCAACCGCACCTTCCAGCGCCTCAACCGAGCCGAATACGAGGCCTCCGTGGAGAGCCTGCTGGGGCTCAGGGTCGACGCCGGTCTCTACCTGCCCCTCGACACCAAGAGCGCCAATTTCGACAACATCGCTGACGTCCAATTGCTCTCCCCCACGCTCATGGACGCGTATCTGAACGCCGCCGCCGAGATCAGCCGGCTCGCGGTCGGCAACCTCGAAGTCCAGCCCAGCGAGACCACGTACTCCAAGTCCGGCTACTTCTCCCAGTGGGAGCGCATCGACGGGGCGCCCTTCGGCACCCGCGGCGGCATCTCCGCCCTGCACAACTTCCCCGCCGATGGCGAGTACAGCGTGAAGATGGCCTTCGACCACACGACCACCGGAGAGTTCTTCGGCAACGTCACCCAGGGCGAACAGATCGAGATCTCCATCGACGGAGAGCGCGTGGCGCTGCTCAACGTCGACCAGTTCATGCACGTGGCCGATCCCAACGGAGCGAACCAGGAGAGCCAGTCCTTCTTCGTCACGGCCGGGCCGCACCAGGTCTCGGCGGTCTTCCTCAAGCAGTTCGAGGGGCCGGTGCCCGACCTCATGTCGCGCCACGACTGGTCGCTGGCCGATCGACGCATCGGCGCGGACGGGTACGGCATCACCGCCCTCCCGCACATCAAGGATCTGACCATTGCGGGCCCGTTCCAGGTGACCGGCGTGTCCGAGAACCCGGTTCGCCGCCGCATCTTTTCCTGCCGTCCCACCGCCCCCGAGGAAGCGGAGGCGTGCGCGCGCGACATCGTGACCCGTCTCGGCTCGACCGCATTCCGGCGCTCCCTGACCGAACTCGACGTCTCGGAACTCATGGAGTTCTACCGCCAGGGCGAGGACGCGGGCGGCTTCGAGACCGGCGTGCGGCTCGCGCTGCAGGCAATTCTGGCCAGTCCCGACTTCGTGTTCCGCTTCGAGCCGGTCGCGGGCAGCCCGCGCGACGGCAGCTATCGCATCAGCGAGCTGGCCCTGGCCAGCCGGCTCTCCTACTTCCTCTGGGGCACGCCTCCCGACGAGGAACTGGTGTCGCTGGCCGAGCGCGGCCGGCTCTCGGACAACCTGCGAGACCAGGTCGAGCGCATGATCGCCGACCCGCGTTCCGACGCGCTCGGCACCCGCTTCGCCAACCAGTGGCTGCGCCTCCAGGACCTGGATCTGGTGCATCCGGACCGCCTGATGTTCCCCGACTACCACCAGCAGTTGGCCGACGCCATGACGAGGGAGACGGAACTCCTCTTCATGAACCTGGTGCGCGAGGACCGCAGTTTCCTGGAGCTCTACACGGCCGACTACACCTTCGTGAACGAACGGCTGGCCAAGCACTACGGGATCCCGGGGGTCGTGGGCGAGGAGTTCCAGCGCGTCGAGTACCCGGACGATCGCCGGGCCGGCATCTTCGGCCACGGCAGCGTCCTCACCCTCACCTCGGTGGCCAACCGTACTTCACCGGTGTTGCGCGGCAAGTGGGTGATGGAGGTGGTTCTGGGTACGCCGCCGCCGCCCCCTCCGCCGGGCGTTCCCGACCTGGAGGAGACCGAAGCCGTCGAGGGCACCACCATCCTGACGACGCGCGAGCGCATGGAGCGGCACAGGGCGAGCCCGGTGTGCAACGCCTGCCACCAGTTCATGGACCCGATCGGGCTGGCGCTCGACAACTTCGACGTGACCGGCAAGTGGCGCATCCGCGAACACGGCATCCCGCTCGACACGCGCGGGACCTTCTACGACGGGAGCGACGTGACCACCCCGCAGGAGTTGCGCGCCGTCCTGCTGGAGCGCCCCGAACCGCTGATCCGCCACTTCACCGCGAACCTGATGGCGTACGCGCTGGGTCGCCGAATGGAGTACTACGACCAGCCCGAGATCCGCGAGATCGCGCGCAAGGCGGCGACCGAAGGCAACCGCATGTCTGCGTTCATCCGCGGCGTGGTCGAGAGCGAGGCCTTCCAGATGAAGAGCGCCACCGCGGTGGAGGACGCGCAGAGCGGAGGCTGATCAGCCCTCGGCCTCACCCTGCCGCTGGCCGAGTTCCGTCTCGAGCAGGAGCAGCGCCGACTTGTCGTCGCCCGCCAGGCGCAGCCGGTCGACGATGTCGGAGGCGACTTTCTCCTCCTGCACCTGCTCGTTGACGAACCACTGCAGCATCACCTGGGTGGGGTAGTCGGTCTTCTCCACGGCCAGGCGGTAGAGTTCGCCGATCAGCGCGGTCACCTTGCGCTCGTGGGCCAGCGCCGCCTGGAAGACCTCCAGGGGCGAGCCGAACTCCGAGGGCGGAGCGTCGATGCGGCCGAGGTCGACCCGGCCGTCGCGGTCGTTCACGAAGTCGAAGATGCGCAGCGCGTGCTCCCGCTCCTCGTCCGCCTGCATGCGCATCCAGTGGGCGAAGCCCGGATACCCGGTCCGCTCGAAGTAGGCGCTCATCGAAAGATAGTACTGGCTGGCGAAAAACTCGTGCACGATCTGCTCGTTGAGCGCCGCCTGAACTCTGTCTCCAATCATCTGCGTTGTGTCCCGTGGGTTGGTGAAGAAGGCTTGTTCCGCGTGTTCAGTACCCCAGTGCCCTGCCCCCGCGCCGGGGATCGGACCACGCGGTGAGCAGGCCGTCCGCGACGACGATCATCTGGACATCGCCGGAGAGCCCTCCTCGCTCGACTACGGCGTGGCCGAGCGCCTCCAGCCGGGAGACGGTCTCCGGCGAGAGCGCCCCCGCCTCGTAGAAGATCTGGTCCGGCAGATGCTGATGATGGACCCGCGGCGCCAGAACGGCCTCGACGACGTCCATGCCGAAGTCCACGACGTTGGAGATCGTCTGGAACACCGTGGTGATGATGGTCGCGCCACCCGGTGTGCCGGTTACCATGGCGAGCTCTCCGTCCGGCCCAAGGACGATGGTCGGCGACATGGAGGAAAGCATCCGCTTCCCCGGCTCGATGGCGTTGTTTTCGCCCTGCACGAGGCCGAACTGGTTGGCGAAGCCGGGCCTGGCGGCGAGGTCGTCCATGTCGTTGTTCAGAATGAAGCCCGCCCCTGTGACGGTGACCTTGCTTCCGTACCAGGAGTTCACCGTCGTGGTAACCGACACGGCGTTGCCATCGGCATCGACGATGGAGTAGTGGGTGGTGTTTTCACCCTCTTCGGGGACCGTGACGACGGGGGATGTCCCGGCCTCCCGTGGCGCACCCTCCAGTCCGGGCCCGACCTCGGAGGACGGAGTGGCGGCATCCAGGGAAATGGTAGCTCCCCGCTCGCTCGCGTACGCCGCCGAGGTCAGGCTCTCCAGCGGCATTTCCACGAAGTCCGGATCCGCCAGGTAGTGGTTGCGGTCGGCATAACCCCGACGCCAGGCCTCGGCGTGGAGATGGATCGTCTGCGCGGACTGCCAGCCGAGGGAGGCAAGGTCGTAGCGCTCCAGGATCCCGGCGGTCTGCGCCATCGTGACGCCCCCGGACGACGGGGGCGGCATCGACATGACCGTGTGCCCCCGGTATTCGAACGCGACCGGCTCGCGCCAGACCGCCTGGTACTCGGCGAGGTCCCGGCGGGTGAGGATGCCGCCCCCACGTTCCATCTCGGCGAGGATGAGGTCCGCCGTTTCCCCGAGGTAGAAGTCGTCGCGGCCGAGATTGCGGAGGCGCCTCAGAGTGCTGGCCAGGTCCGGCTGGCGGAGCGTGTCTCCGACGACGGGCGGCTGGCCGTCGCGAGGCAGGAACTGCTCCGCCGAGGCCGGAAAGGCCTGGAGGGCCGCGACCATCGCATCGCCCAGAGAGTTCAGGAAGCGGGGCCGCACGGGGAAGCCTCCGGCAAGCTCGATCGCCGGGTCCAGGAGCGCGGCCCATTCCAAGCGCCCGAAGCGCCGATGGATTTGCCACATTCCGTCGACGGTTCCGGGCACTCCGACGGATAGATGGCCGACCACGACGTCCTCCGTGACTTCGCCGTCGTCGTCCAGGTACATGTCCCGCGTCGAAGCGAAGGGAGCGCGGGCGCGGAAGTCGAGAGCCGCCGTTTCGCCGTCCGCCGTCCGAAGCACGAGAAACCCGTCTCCGCCGAGGTTCCCTGCTTCCGGGTTGACCACGGCCAACGCAAACATCACCGCGACGGCGGCGTCCATCGCGTTCCCGCCGGACCGCAGGACGTCGACCCCGACCTGGCTGGCGAGTTCGTCGGTCGTGACGACCATCCCGCTGGTCGCGGTGACGGGGCCAGGTGTGTCCCGGTACCGCCACGACTCCGGAAACGCGACTTCCGCCGCCGGCGAGGGATCCCCACAGCCGACGCAGGCTGCGACCACCAGGGCGCGTACCGCGTGAACTCTCATTCGTTCTCTCCTCTCCCGCCAATCGCAGGAGCCTCCCGGGGCACACAAGGATTCGCCGGGATGCCGGGAGCTGGTTGATCAGGCTGGAAGCCGGATCCCCGCCGGGTCGGCCCTCAATGTACCGATCTTCCGTTTCGACTCATACCCTGCTTTACTCCGGCCGCCTTCCCCTGTAGCTTTCCTGCTCCCCGTCTCCGGTGTTTCAGCTGAAACACCCGAGAACGCGGAGCGCACGAGTGAGGATCGCTGGCGGGTTCGCCCGCTGGAGGAAAGTCCGAGCTCCACAGGGCAGGGTGCCGGGTAACGCCCGGGCGGCGTGAGCCGACGGAAAGTGCCGCAGAGAGCAGACCGCCGATGGTCCCCCGGGGCACAGGCAAGGGTGAAAGGGTGCGGTAAGAGCGCACCGGGCCGCTGGCAACAGGGGCCGCATGGCAAACCCCACCCGGAGCAAGGCCGAATAGAGGACGAGGAGTCGCCCGCTCCGCCCGAGTCCAGGGTAGGCCGCACGAGGCCGGCAGCGATGCCGGTCCCAGATAAATGATCCTCCCCCGTCTTCGGGCGGGGACAGAACTCGGCTTATTCCGTGCGCTCCGTCGCGGGGGCGCAGCCGGTCTCGGCCGCAACAGGCGCCCGTAGCTCAGCTGGATAGAGCGCTGCCCTCCGGAGGCAGAGGTCACAGGTTCGAATCCTGTCGGGCGTATCCTTCCATGCCGGGCTATCCGCGCCCCGCCGCACGACGATCAGCCGTAGCGCCCCTCGATGTAGTCGGCCGTCTGGCGGTGCTGCGGGGTCAGGAACACATCCTCGGTGAGGCCGTGCTCGATCACCTTGCCGATCAGCATGAACACGGTCTCTTCGCTGGCTCGCCGCGCCTGGGCCATGTTGTGCGTCACGATCAGGATCGTGAACTCGCCCCTCAGCTCCCGGATCAGCTCCTCAACCGCCTCGGTTCCCTTGGGATCGAGCGCGGAGCAGGGCTCGTCCATCAGCAGCACCGCGGGCTTCACCGGGAGCAGGCGAGCGATGCAGAGCTTCTGCTGCTCCTCGAGCGACAGTTCGATGGCCGGGTCGTCGAGCCGATCCTTGACCGTGTCCCAGAGCAGCACCTTGCGCAGGGCTTCCTCCACCAGTTCCTCCCTGCGTGCGCGCGACACGCGCCGGCCGCGGGCGTGCAGGCGGTGGCCGAAGCTGATGTTGTCGCGGATGGAGAGCGGCAGGGGATTCGGGCGCTGAAACACCATCCCCACCTGTTTGCGCACCTGCACCAGCTCGACCTCCGGCGCGTAGATGTCCTGCCCCAGAATCTCGATGCTTCCCGTGGTACGGACGTAGCCGAGCCGCTCGTGGATGCGGTTGCAGCTCCGCAGCAGGGTGGATTTGCCGCAGCCCGACGGGCCGATGAGCGAGGTGATGATGCCCTGCCTGATGTCAAGGTTGACATCGAAGAGGGCCTGGAAATCGCCGTACCAGAGGTTAAGACCGCGGGTCGCGATCGCGGCAGGGGCGGGAGCGGCAGCCGGCTCAGCCAAAGCGTCCCTCAATGTAGTCGTGCGTGCGCGGATCCTTGACGATGCCGCTGAAGATGCGCGCGGTATCGCTGGTTTCGACGTGCTCGCCGGTCAGGAAGAACGCGGTTCGGTCCGCCAGGCGCCTTGCCTGCTGCACCAGATTGGTCACCAGCACGATCGACATCTCATCCTTCAACTCCCTGAGGACTTCTTCGATGCGCATCGTGGTAACCGGATCGACGGCGATCGAGAACTCGTCCAGGAGCAGGAGATCGGGTTCCTGCGAAAGCGCCCGCGCGATGGTGAGGCGCTGCTGCTGACCTCCGGAGAGCAGGCTTCCGAGCGAGTCCAGGCGGTCCTTCACTTCCTCCCAGAGTGCGGCGCGCCGGAGGCACCGTTCGACGATCTCGTCGAGCTCGCCCCCCTTGCGCACGCCCCGCAGGCGCGGAGCCAGGGCCACGTTCTCGTAGACGGTGAGCGGGAGCCCCACCGGGAGCGGAAAGACCACGCCGATGCGGCTGCGCAGGGCGTACACGTTGCGAACACGGCGGATGTCCCGGCCGTCGAAGGTGATCCGGCCCTCGACCTCCATCCCGGGGATGAACTCGTCCATGCGGTTGAGGGCGCGCAGGAACGAGGTCTTGCCCGAGCCCGCGGGGCCAATGACCCCCAGGATCTCGTTTCGGCGAACGGACAGATCCAGCCCGCGCAACGCCACGTGCTTCCCGTAGCGAATCGTGAGGTTCTGTACGACCACCTTCGCGGAGAGCGCATCGGCCGAGGCGGCGCCGCCGTCGGGCGCCACGCCCCCTACCACTTCTTCCTCCCGCGCACGTACACGCGAAAGGCGATGGAGAGCGCGTTCATCGCCAGCACCATGGAAATCAGCACCAGCGCCACGCCGAAGGGCAGTGCTTCCGGAGCGTCGGGCACCTGTGTGGTGATCACGAACAGGTGGAGCGACATCGCCATCGTCTGGTCCAGGACCCCCTGGGGCAGGAACGGGAGGAAGAAGGCGGCGCCCGTGAACATGATGGGGGCCGTCTCTCCCGAGGTGCGCGAGACCTCCAGGATGATGCCCGTGAGGATGCCGCTGAGGGCGTTGGGCAGCACGATGCGGCGAATGGTCTGCCAGCGGGTCGCGCCCATGTTCCAGCAGGCCTCCCGGAAGGCTCGCGGCACCGCTTGCAGCGACTCGCGGGTGGACACGATGACGACCGGGAGCGTCATCACCGCCAGGGTGAGGCTGGCCGCCAGAATGCTCGTGCCGAAGCGGAAGAAGAGCACGAAGGCACCGACCCCGAACAGGGCGTGCACGATCGACGGCACGCCCGCCAGGTTGATGATCGCGAGGTTTATGGCGCGCGTGAGCCAGTTGTCGGGGGCGTATTCGCTCAGGTAGACGGCGGCCGCCACCCCCACGGGCACGGATGCGATCAGGGCCACGACCACCAGCCACACCGTCCCCACCAGCGCGGGCAGAATGCCCCCGGCGGTCATGCCGTCCACCGGCGGCGTGGTAAGAAATTCCCAGGAGATGACGGGGCCGCCCTCTACCACCAGCAGCGCCATGATGATCACGACCGGGAGGATGAGCAGCGCGGTCATCAGCCCGAGCAGAGCGCGCACCAGCCACTCGACCTTCCGGTCGCGCGCGTTCAGCGAGGTGCCCGCGAACAACGGTGCCGCCGTACCGGTCATGGGCGCCCCCGCTCCCCCTTCCTGCGGATCCCGCGCATGATGGTATCAGCGGCCAGGTTGATCGCGAAGGTCACCATGAAGAGCAGGATGCCCAGCGTGAAGAGCGCCCGGAAGTGATCGGAGCCGACGGCCGTCTCGCCCAGTTCCGCCGCAATGGTGGCGGTGAGCGCGCGCACGGAGTCGAACACGCTGTCCGGAAGGTTGATGGAGTGGCCGCTCGCCATGAGCACGACCATGGTCTCGCCGAAGCCCCGTCCCACGCCCAGCAGCACCGCCGCCACCAGGCCGTTCTTCGCCGCGGGAATCACCACCTTGCGAATCACCTGCCAGCGGGTGGCGCCCAGCGCCTCGGCTGCTTCCCGATAGCCGTCCGGGACCGCCTTGAGGGCGTCCTCGGCGATGGTGGTCATGATGGGCGCCGCCATCAGCCCCAGGATGATCCCCGCGTTCAGGACGTTCAGCCCGATGGGAACGTCGAAGAGGTCGATGATGAGGGAGTTCATGATGCTGAAGCCGATGAAACCCCACACGACGGAGGGGATGGCCGCGAGCAGCTCGACGAGCACCTTGAGCGTTTCGCGCACCCGGCCGCGCGCGAATTCACCGATGAACACGGCGGCCGCCAGCGAGAAGGGGATCGACACCACCATCGCCAGCCCCGTAATGCTCGCCGTTCCCACGATGAGCGCCAGCGCGCCGTAAGTGGCATCCAGCGCCGAGGTGGGCCGCCAGGCGATGGAGCCGAAAAACTCGCCCGCGTCGAATTCGGTGAACACGAACCCCAGGCCTTCGCGCGCGATGAAGGCGAAGATCCCACCAATAAAGAGGATCGCCGAAGTGCCGCCGATGAAGACGAACACCGTCACCGCGCGATCCGTGTACCAGGCGCGGCCCCGGTGGTCGAAGTCGCGCGAGCGGGCGAGCGCCTGCGGATTCATTGAGGGCCGATCAGGCGTCCTTGTCCCGGGCTATTGTACGCACTCGGCGGGCATCGCCGGGGTGTAGCCCAGCTCCAGCATGATGCACTGCCCGGCATCGCCCAGCACCCAGTCGAGATAGGCCTTCACCTCGCCCGCCGGACTACCGGAGGTGTACATGAGCAGCGGCCGCGAGATCGGGTAGCTGCCGTCGAGCGCCGTCTCGATCGAGGGGACGACGCACGAGTCGCCGGCAGTGCCCATGACGCAGGGCATCGTGACCTCGGGGGTTGCGTAGGCCATTCCGCTGTAGCCGATCGAGCACGGCGTCTGGGCCACCAGGTGCACCACGTCCTTCGAGCCGTGCATGTCGTGCGACCCGAGCTTGAAATCCTCGTTGTCGAGAACCGCCTCGCGGAAATACGCAAAGGTGCCGGAGTTGTTCTGCCGGCTGACGCGGACGATCTCGTCCGATGCGCAGCCCGGCACCTGAACGTCGAGCTGGCTCCAGCGCTCGATCGCGCCGTTCTCTCCGTAGATGCCCGCCAACTGGTCCAGGGTCAGCCGGCCCACCGGGTTGTCGCGGTGGACGTACACGGCCAGCGCGTCGTGGCCGACCAGATGCTCCACGGGATCGTTGCCGTTCGCGCGAGCCGCTTCGATCTCCCGCGAGGTCATCTTGCGGCTCGAGTTGGCGATGTCCACCGTGCCGTTGATCATCGCCGAGATGCCTGTGCCGGAGCCGCCACCCGAGACCGCCACGGCGACTTCGGCGTCGACAGCGCTGTACGCTTCCGCCCAGGCCTGGGCGACGGTGATCAGCGTATCCGATCCCTTGTTCTGGATCACCGCGCGCCCGCTGTTCTCGGCACGGCCGCCGCAGGCGATGACAAGGATCGACAACAGGGTGGACATGCTACGTCTCATTCTCGGCTCCCTCCATGGATGATTGCTGCAATCGGGCATACCCGCTCCCTGCGTCGGAACCGGGGCCACCATAACCTATCCGCACGGCGGGCCCTCCGATACCGGGCGCCGGGGCGCTGCGCGCTTCTGTTACGAAAGTGTTGCCTCGCCGGGACGCGAAGGCCGGTCCGGGCCTCGGCGCGCCAGCTTCCACACGCCCACGGTGAGCACCGGTACGACGTACACGGCCAGGAAGACCCAGGTCATGGTCCCGTACCCCCGCGCGATCAGGTCGATCAGCCCGAATTGGGCGATGAGGGCGCCGCCGACCAGCAGGCCTGTGCCGATCCCGGTGCGCAGGCGAGCGGGCATCTCCGCCTTGCGCCGCGCGTAGACCGCCGCTACGCGCTCGTTCACCGCGTGGATCATTCCCGCCCCGGTCTCGATCAGGGTTCCGAAGAGCGCGAGCTGGAACGCGAGTTGAAACCAGCGCATGCCGAGCGTCTCGAGCAGCGCGTTCGCGGGGACGGTGCGGTCCAGGATCTCGGGGTACTGTCCCACCATGGCGAGGTAGAAGAGCACCCCGGGGATGATGGCGATCGGGCCGGCCAGCAGGCCCGCCGAGACCGCCTCCCCGCGGGTGCCGACGTGCCGCATCACGAAGAGCAGGCCGGGAATGGTCGCGAGGTTGTAGGCGGCGTAGCGCACGCCGGCAAGCAACCAGCCCTCGCCCGCCGGGACGGCGGCGAACCTCTCCGAAATCTCTCCCCCGAAGGAGACGAAACAGAGGATGAAGAAGAGGACGAACACGGCGTAGAGCACGAAGGACCACCCCGCGAAGAAGCGCTCTATGGTCCTCGACCCGCGGAACACCAGGTAGCCGATGGCCGCGATCATGCCGAGCACCCCCGCAGCGTAGCTGATGCCGAAGGTCTCCTCGAGTATGCTGCCGGCCGCGGCCGCGATGACCGCCAGAACCAGCATGAGGAACGCCAGGTATGCCGCTTCGTAGGCGACCCACCAGCGCCCGCCCAGGAGGCGGCGGAAGAAGGTTCGGTAGTCGTAGGCGGAGAAGCGCCGGGCGAAGTCGAAGGTCACCGCGCAGGTCGCGCTCCAGATCACCGTGGACACCAGCAGCATGGCCAGGAGGCCGCCGCGGGGGCCTTGCGTGAGGAAGAACTCCACGAGTTCGCGCCCGGTTCCGTAGCCTCCCGCGATGACCACCGACTGAAAGACGAATCCCGGGAGCAGGTAGCGGCGGAAGAACGAATGCTGGGAGGACGTGGTCACGGTCTGGCTCTCCGGGCGAAGGCCTGCGAGGCGACGCGGGCGGGGGTGCGAGCCATGAGCCTACGGGGGCCGCATCGGCATGGCAAACCGGCGCGGCCACCCCGGGGCGGTCCGTTGCCGAGTATGGCACGACTCTTGCCGCATGTCTCCCACCAACAGGACCTGGCTGAAACCGGGCATGCGGCGGTCGCGTAGGCCCCGGGAGACAGGGGGAGTGAGATGAGCACGGAAGAACGAATCAGGCACCTGGGAAGAGCGGCATCGAGGGCGGAGGATGAAGGGAGGTACCGGGAAGCCCGCAATCTGCGGCTTCTGGCGCGTGACGCTCGACCCATCTCTTCCTTGAAGGACGCTCCGAACATTCCCCTGGCCGGTTCGAAGGAATGAGTATCGGCTGAGTCGAGATGTGTGGTGGGGTGGTGAGGCCCCCGGGCCCGTGAAAGCGGGTTCGGGGGCTTTGGTATTGAGCGCACGGCGCCACCGGGCCTCCGCGGTCCCGGCGACCAGCCAATGTCGATCAGCAGCAGAAGGCTGAGCGCCAGCATCTTGACAGCCGATGATGGATTTCCGTCGTTGAGGGGCGGGCGGTCCGTCGCCCGCAAGGCTGGAAGGATTTCGGGGCAGGGAGCAGGGCCATGAGATGGAAGGGAAGCGATTGGCGCATGGTGGGAGGGATGCTGGCCTGTTTGACGACCGGCGCGTGCGCGGGCGACGAAGAGGCGGGTACGCCCTTGTCCGGCTCGTCCGGGGAGGCGAGGGCGGCCGCCGCGACCATCACCGAGGCGGACTTTCTGGACCGGGTGGCGATCCTGGCCCACGACTCCATGCGGGGCCGGGCCACGCCCAGCCCGGAGATCGAGGAGGCCGCACGCTGGATTGCGGGAGAACTCGCTGCTATGGGACTCGAACCGGGTGGGGGAGGGGGCGGGTTCATCCAGCGCTACTCCTTCCGTCCCCGGATCGTTGATGTCGAAGCCCCTGCGATCGACGCGCCCAACGTGGCCGCCGTGCTGACGGGCAGCGATCCGGAACTGCGGAACGAGTACGTCGTGTTCAGCGCCCACATGGACCATGTGGGAGTGCGGGAGGCGGACGCGAGCGGGGACAGCATCTACAACGGCGCCGACGACGACGCTTCCGGAACGGCCGCGGTCATCGAGATCGCCGAGGCGTTCGCCGCGCTCGACGAGCCGCCGCCGCGGTCGACGGTGTTCCTGCTGGTGAGCGGAGAGGAGCGGGGCCTGCACGGGAGCCGCGCCTACGCCGACGAGCCGCCGGAGCCGGTCGCCTCGGGACGCATGGTGGCCAACCTCAACATGGACATGGTGGGCCGCAACTGGCCCGACACCATCGTGGCCATCGGCAAGGAGCACTCGGATCTGGGTGCGACCCTGGAACGTGTCAACGCGGCGCATCCGGAGCTCGGCATGACCGCCATCGACGACCTGTGGCCGGACGAGAACTTCTACTTCCGTTCGGACCACTACAACTTCGCGCGCAACGGCGTCCCGGTCCTCTTCTTCTTCAACGGGACCCACGACGACTACCACAGGCCGAGCGACGAGGTCGAGCTGATCGACGCCGAGAAGGGCGCGCGCCTGACCCGGCTCATCTTCTACCTGGGGCTCGAGATCGCCAGCGCTCCGGAGCCGCCGGAGTGGAATCCCGAGAGCCGCCGGATGATCGTCGAGATGATCGAGAGCAGGCCATGAGCATCAGGCTGATGCCGCTGGAAGACTATCGGGAGTATCCCGCCCGCGAGATGCGTGCCCGTGCGCGCGCCTTCCGCGAGGAAGTCGGCCGCCGGCGCACGGTGCGCGACTTCTCGCCGCGCCCGGTGCCGCGCGGGATCATCGAGGATTGCCTGCTGGCCGCCGGCTCCGCCCCCAACGGCGCCAACCACCAGCCCTGGCACTTCGTCGTGGTGAGCGACCCCGCGGTGAAGAAGCAGATCCGCGAGGCCGCGGAGGAAGAGGAGCGGGCCTTCTACCGGGGACGGGCGCCCGACGAATGGCTGCGGGCGCTCGAACCCCTGGGCACCGACGAGCACAAGCCATTCCTGGAGATCGCGCCGTACCTGATCGTGATCTTCGCCGAGAGCTACGCTCTGCTGCCCGACGGGACCCGCCGCAAAAACTACTACGTGACCGAGTCGGTCGGCATCGCCACGGGGCTTCTGATCACGGCCCTCCATCACGCCGGACTGGCTTCGCTCACCCACACGCCCAGCCCCATGGGCTTCCTGAACCGCATCCTGGGCCGTCCGAAGAACGAGCGCCCGTTTCTGTTGCTGGTGGCCGGGTATCCGGCGGACGACGCCAGGGTGCCCGTCATCGGCAAGAAGTCCCTGGACGAGATCGCGACCTTCAGCGGGTAGCAAACCCATGGCCGGCCACTCGCATTGCGGGTTGGTCTTGGATAAACTCCGCCCATGGGCACCCGCCGGGCGCGGGCGCCTGTCAACGGTTCCACCCGTTCAACGGGACGAGGCACAATGGGACGCCTGGATGCAGACACAGGACGGGACTCGGCGGAGATCCGCGCCTTCACAAAGGCGGTTCTGAGGGACCTCAAGGCCCTGGAGAGAATGCTCTCCGAGGGCATGATCGAGTCCGGGGTCCGCCGCTTCGGCGTGGAGCAGGAGTTCTTTCTGGTGGACCGCGGCTGGCGTCCGGCCACCGTTGCTCTCGACGTGCTGGAGCATCTCCCCGAGGACACCTTCACAACCGAGCTGGCGCTCTTCAACCTGGAGGCCAACCTCCAGCCCAAGCTCCTCACCGGTCGCTGCTTCTCGGCGATGGAGGTCGAGATCGAAGAGCGGATCGCGCAGGCGCGCGCCGCCGCGCAACGGCAAGGAGCGGACATCGTCCTGTGCGGCATCCTGCCTACCCTGGGCAAGTCCGACCTGTCGATGGACAGCATCACCCCCATGCCCCGCTACTACGCCCTCAATGATGCACTGAACCGCATCCGGGGCGAATCGTCGTACCGGCTGCGCATCGAGGGCACCGACGAGATCTTCGTCGAGCACGACTCGGTGATGGTGGAGGCGTGCAACACCAGCTATCAGGTGCATCTTCAGGTTTCGGCGGAGGAGTTCCCGAGCTTCTACAACGTGGCCCAACTGGTCACCCCGCCCGTGCTGGCCGCGTGCGTCAACTCCCCGCTCCTCTTCGGCAAGAGGCTCTGGAACGAGACCCGCATCGCGCTCTTCGAGCAGTCGATGGACACGCGCAGCGCGACGCCCCACCTGCGCCAGACGAGTACGCGCGTGCGCTTCGGCGAGCGCTGGATCAACAAGTCGGTGACCGAACTCTTCGAGGACGATATCGCGCGCTTCCGGGTGCTCCTGACCGGAGAGGTGACGGAGGATCCCTTCGAGGTGCTGGGACGGGGCGACGTGCCGCGGCTTCCCGCGCTGCAGTTGCACAACGGCACGGTATATCGCTGGAATCGGCCGTGTTACGGGATCAGCGAGGGCAAGCCGCACCTGCGCATCGAGTGCCGCGTGCTGCCCTCCGGTCCCACGATCATGGACGAGGTGGCCAACTCCGCCTTCTGGATCGGCCTGGTGCTCGGGGGCGCGAGGGAATACGGCGACGTCGCCAGTCGGGTCGACTTCGACTACGCCAAGTCCAACTTCGTGGCTGCCTGCCGGAGGGGCCTGGACGCCGGCTTCCACTGGCTCACCGGGGAGACCGTGAGCGCGCGCGATCTGCTCCTGGGCGAGCTGCTGCCACTGTCACGCAGCGGGCTGGAAGAGCTGGGGATCGAGGAGACCGAGATCGACCACTACCTGGGGATCGTTCAGGGGCGCGTCGAGTCCGGCATGACCGGCGCGACGTGGCAGCTCAAGTCGCTGCGCGGCATGAGCGGACAGGGGTCGGCCGCCGAGCGCATGACCGCGCTCACCTCCGGGATGGCCCATCGGCAGCGGGATCCGCGTCCCGCGCACACCTGGGAGCCGGCGGAAATCTGGGAGGCGGGCGGCTGGCGCTACAATTTCCTGAAGGTCGAGCAGTACATGGTGACCGACCTGTTCACCGTGCACGAGGACGAGCCCATCGAGCTGGCCGCCTTCCTGATGGACAAGCAGAACATCCGCCACGTGCTGGTGGAGAACGACGACCACACGCTGGTGGGCCTGGTGTCGTACCGGTCGATCCTGCGCATGGTCGCCGCCTCCGGCGCCCCCGGCGTCGAGGAGTCCGATCCCATCCGTACCATCATGGCCTCCGACGTGGTGACCGTGGAGCCCGAGACCTCGACTCTCGAAGCGATCAGGATCATGCGCGACAAGCGCGTGTCCGCGCTCCCCGTGGAGAAGAACGGCAAGCTGATCGGAATCATCAGCGAGCGCGATTTCCTGCCGATCGCCTACCAGTTGCTGGAGGAGAAGCTGGAGGAGGTCTGAGGGGCTTTCCATCCACAAGAATGAAGGGCTCGCGTTAGCCGAGTGATATCATTGCATACAATGATATCATTCCGTATCTTACCTGCTTACCTGGGCATTTGAGGCACCAATGGCAAGGCAGGAAGGCACCCGTGGCGAGCATCATCATCCGCAATCTGGAGGAAGGGGTGAAGACACGACTTCGGGTCAGGGCGGCCGAAAACGGACGTTCGATGGAGGCGGAAGCGCGCGTGATCCTGCGCAGAGCCGTCGGTCGCAGGCCGTCACAGGGGGAAGGCCTGGGCAGCGCGCTCGCGGCACTGTTTACGCCATTGGGCGGCGTGGAACTCGATATCCCGCCGCGCGAGCCGATGCGCGAGCCGCTGCGATTCGACTGAGACAGCCGCGGCGATGGTGATTCTCGATACGAACGTCGTCTCTGAACTCATGCGTCCCAGTCCCGAACCTGCGGTCGTCGCTTGGTTGAACGCCCGCCCGCCTCACGATCTCTTCGTCACTTCATTGACGGAGGCCGAGGTTCGCGCCGGGATCGCCTTCCTCCCTCGCGGCAAGCGCCGCCACGGGCTCCTCGAGGCGGCCGATCGTGCCTTCGGGGAGTTGTTCGAGGACCGCGTGCTGCCCTTTGGGCGTGAAGCCGCGCGCGCCTATGCAGGCATCGCCGCGGAACGACGCAAGGCGGGCCGGCCCATCTCACAGATCCATTGTCAGATCGCGGCGATCGCCCGTTCCATGCGCGCGTCGGTGGCGACGAGGAATGTCCGGGACTTCGATGGAGCCGGCATCTCAGTCCTCGACCCCTGGAGAGCAAGTGAGTGATGCGAACGAGGGTTTGGCGACCGGCTGTGATCTCGAGTCCTGACCCGCAACCTCAGATCTTGATGTAGATCCGGCGCCGGTGCATCAGCCAGGCGACCGCGAGCCAGAACACGACCTGCGCCAGCGCGAGGGCCAGCGAGCCGTTGTAGTCGCCCGCCCAGGACTGGAAACCGTTGCGGAAGATCCAGTCGTACAGGGATGAGGTGTCGGCGCCGGGCGCGGGTATGCGGGCCATCGTCTTGGCCGCCATGCCGGACGCCACGAAGATGGCGATCGAGTTCATTCCGCAGGCCGTGAACGGTGCGCTCCAGGTCCCCCGCCATCGCTTGACGTCGATGGCCCAGAACATCGTGCCCAGCAGGAGGAGCGCGGTTCCGGCGGTGAAGACCACGTAGGAACTGGTCCACAGGTTCTTGTTGATGGGGAAGACGAGGTCCCAGGCGAGTCCCAGCGCGACCATCGCCGCGCCCGCCATCCACATCTCCCCGGCGAGCCGGCGGCCGGAGCGGCCGCTTTGGAGCCGTTCGCCGCAGAAAATGCCCAGGAGACAGGTGGCGATGGCCGGGAAGGTGGAAAGCAGCCCTTCCGGGTCCCATGTGCCCGACCACAGCCGGCCGGGCATGAGGATGCGGTCGATGTGGGCGGCGAGGTTGCCGTCCGGGGATAGGTCGCCCGGTGCGGAGCCGGGGACCGGCACGAGCACCATCACGGCCCAGTAGCCGAGGAGGAGCGCGGCGGTAGCGGCCATCCTCCCGCGGGCGGAAGCCCACAGGTACAACCCGGCCGCCGCAAAGTACACAAGGCCGATGCGCTGGAGGACGCCGTAGAGGCGCATCTCGCCGAAGTCGAAGTCCGGGATGGCGCGCATGGCGAGCCCGATCGCGATGAGAATCAGCGAACGGCGGATGACGTGCCCGAACAGGCTGGAGCGAGCGGCTCCTCCCGCAAGCCGGCGGCGGAAGGAGAACGGGATCGCTACGCCGACGATGAAAAGGAAATACGGGAAGATGAGGTCGGTGGGGGTCCACCCGTGCCACTCGGCGTGGGCGAGAGGCGCGTACACGTAGGCCCAGCTGCCCGGGTTGTTGACCAGCACCATGCTCGCGATGGTCAGGCCCCGGAACGCGTCCAGCGAGAGGAGGCGGTCCGATGTTTCGGGCATGCTGCACACCAGGGAGGCTATCGATTGAGGAAGACCCGCGCGCGGGCTACGCCACCACCTCCGCGAACGCGTCTCCCATCTTCTCCAGCGCCTCCTGCAGCTCGTGCTCGGGCGGACCGAAGCCGAGCCGCAGGTAGTGGTCCATGCCGAAGTGGTCGCCGGGCACCACCAGCACCGACTTGTCGGCGCGCAGCTTCTCCGCCAGCACGCTCGAGTTGACGGGAGCGTCGTAGCGCACGTAGCAGATGGCCCCGGCGTCGGGGGGATGGTAGCGGAAGAGGCCGTTGTGGGACTCCATCCACTCGGTGACCAGCGGCAGGTTGTGGCGCAGGATCGAGCGCGTGCGGGCGAGGATGCGGGCGCGCGCGTCTGGGGCCAGAGCGGCGGTCGCGAGGACATCGGAAAGGGTCGCCGGGGTGATGGTCGTGAAGTCGGTGCGCGCCCACAGGGTCTCGGTGATGTCGGCCGGGGCGACGATCCAGCCGATGCGCAGACCGGGCGTGCCGTACGCCTTGGAGAGCGAGTTGGTCACGATGGTGCGCTCGTACTCGCTCCACATGGAGGGCGTGGGGATGCCGGACAGCTCCGCGCCCTGGTAGACCTCGTCGCACAGGATCCACGCGCCCGCGCGCTCCGCAGCCTCCACGATGCCCCGGCGGGACTCGGGGGTGAGGGAGGCGCCGGTCGGGTTGTTGGGGTTGGTGATCAGGATGAAGCGCACGTCGTCGTCGAGGATGGCGCGCAGTTGGTCGAGGTCGGGCTGCCAGCCCGTCTCCTCAAGGAGTTCGAAGGGGCGCACCAGGCCGCCGAAGTTCCGCACCAGCCCAGGCACCTGCATGTAGTTCGGGACCATGACGGCCGCGGGGGTGCCCGGCTCCATCAGCTGCCAGCAGGCGGCCAGGTTGGCCTCCGCGCCGCCGGTGGTGACCACTACTTCATCGGGCGTGACGTCGTCGTAGAGGGCGGCGATACGCTCCCTCAAATCGTCCGATCCGTTCGACTGCCCGTATCCGAGGCTCGACGTGCCCAGGTCCTCGATGCCGGTGAGTTCGATCAGTTCGTCCAGCGAGAGCGGGTCCACTCCGCTCTCGGAAAGGTTGTAGCGAACGCGGTGCTCGAAGACGGACTGCCAGCGCTCCATCTCGAATCGGTCGAGCTTCACGTGGGTGCCTCCATGGGTTCAGGGCGCGCACGGGGCGCGTTGATGTGGTTTCGGGCCGCGCGTGTTGTGCGTTGACCGGTCAGCGGATCCCTATCAGCCCGCGCACGGACTCGATGAGGGCGTCGCTGTCCCAGCCGATGCCGTGGCGGAAGACGATACTCGTGTTGCGGATGTGTCCGTCGGCTTCGACATCGCCGTCCACGACCGCGAGATCCGCGCGCTTGCCGGCCTCCACGCTGCCCACGTCGTCGTAGATTCCCAGTACGCGGGCGCCGTTGGCGCTCATGATCTCCACCACCTCGGGAGCGGTGAAGCCGGCTTCCAGCAGCAGCTCGAAGTTGCGCTGGTCGCCCAGCCCCGGCGGCGCCGCGCCGTAGCCGGTGGGATCGACACCAGCCGCCAGCAGGCCTCCCGCCTGTACGAAGGCGTACTCGTAGTCCATCGCCACCCGCAGCAGCTCGGGAGAGAGGCCCACGCCGGATGCGGGGTCGGCACCCCGGATGCGGTCGAACTGTGCCCGCACCTCGGCGGCCACCTCGGGCGCCAGGACTTCCCAGACCCGGGGATCAAGGTCGCTGCGTCCCGGCACGGAGATCTCGTAGACCGCCAGCGTGGAGGTCATCGACACATCGTTGTCGACCATGTCCCGGAAGGTCTGCTGCACTTCCGGGCCGTTGACGTCCAGGTCCCCGTAGGTGTTGCGGAACCCGGGCGGGCATTCGTCGGGCTGCTTGGAAGGATCGTACTCGCTGTTGGCGAAAAGGCCGTGCTCGAGGTTGTCGATGCCGAGCGCCACCGCCTCTCTGTAACCCACTGAGCAAAGATGCGCAGTGACGTTTATGCCGTGGGCATGGGCCTCCTCGATCGCGGCGCCCAGCTCGGCGCGGCTGATCCAGGTGTAGGCCTTGAACCAGTCCACCCCCTCCTCGGACCAGTAGCGCACCACCCGGCGCGCGGACTCCGGTCCGTCCAGTTGCGCCATCGTGCGGCTCCCCTGCTGCCCGGTGAGGTAGGGCCCGGTGATGAAGATGGTCGGCCCGACGGCAAGCCCGGCCTCGATCTCCTCCTGCAGGTTGATCTCCTCGTAGGGCGCGCGCGCTCCGGTGGTGCGGATGGTCGTCAGTCCGGACGCCAGATAGAGCCTGGGGGCGCTGAAGGAGAGCTGCGCCGCCCGGCCGCCGGCCGCCGTGTAGAAGCTGTGGTTGTGCAACCCGATCAGCCCGGGCATCACCGTGTGCCCCGACAGGTCAAGCACTTCGGCGCCATCGGGCACGTCGACCTCGCCGTCGTTGCCCACGGCCGCGATGCGCCCGTCCGCGATCACCACCGTCTGTGCGTCGCGCGCGGGTTCGCCGGTGCCGTCGAGGAGCTTGACCCCGGTGAGCGCCACCGGGTCGGCGTCGACCGCGACGAGGTCGGCGAACTCCTGGGTCACGTCCACCGCCGGCTGGGCCGGGGAGGCTGCCGGCGCGGGTGCATCCGCTTCCTGCGGGGCAGGCGCCTCGCACGCGGTGGCCAGCGCCAGGAAGGCGACCGGCAGAAGCAGCTTTGCGAATGGGGCATGTCGTTCGCGTGGATCTCTCATTGGTCCTCCTCGTACGCGATGTCGTTCCGGAGCATCAAAAAGGCACGGCTGCGGGGCGCCGCACAATGGGTCAGGGCTCGACCTCGAAGACGAACTTCATTCCGGCCTCCAGATGCTCCGCGATGTGGCAGTGCACCATCCAGCGCCCGGGGTTGGACAGCTCCAGCAGGATGTCGGTGGTGGATCCGGTCGGCAGAAGCACCGTGTCCTTCCACACCAGGTTGTCGTTGGCAACGCCGTTCTGCGAGAGCACCAGAAAGCGCTGTCCGTGGATGTGCAGCGGGTGCTGCATCGCGTGGAAGGCGTTGCGGTCGTTGTGGAGCCGGATCTTGACCACGTCGCCCACGCGGAAGCGCCAGTTGATGTCCATGTTTTCGCGCCCGGTTCCGGACTCGCGCAGGATCCAGCGGGCCTGCCCGGCGTCGCTCGCCCAGTTCATGACCGGCATGGTGCCGCTCCACTCCACCGGGTTGAAATACACCCAGTCGTAGAGCATCGACTGTTCGACGGCGCGGGGAAGATCCTCAACCTCGAGGGTGAGGTCCAGCGAATGGTCGACCGGACGGTCGAACTGATCGCGGTAGGCGTCGATATCGCGCGCGACATCCGCGTGCTCGCGCAGGATCGCGAAGGCGTCCGCGTGATCGACCGCGGCGGGCTCGGGGTCGACGACGATCCGGCCCATGACCCGCGACTCGCTCAGGAAAACGCCTTCCCTGTGGCTGATCGCCTGAACGCGGTTGGCGAGCGCGAACTCGCCGGGCTCGTCGAAGCGCACCTCCACGACGTAGCGCTCGGCCGGGGAGATGACGACGCTTTCGGCCATCACCTCCCGCTCGAACCTGCCCACGTCGGAGGCGACCACCTTGACGGGCAGGGGGCGAACCGGAGAGGCTCGATCCGTCCGTGAGAACGACAGGTTGAACGTGCGCGTGTTGGAGACGTTGGTGAGGAAGAAACGCACCACCTCTCCGCGCCTGACGCTCAGGGCGTAGTCCGGCTCGCCGTTCACGAGAAGAATGTTGCCGAAGCGGCCCATCAGCGCATAGTTGCTCGCGTTCTCGCCGAAGGGCACGATGCCGTCCTCTCCCAGCAGGAGGTCGTCCAGCATCAGCACCTGTTCCTGGTTCGCCGGGCCGTAGTAGTCGGGGCGCGGCGAGTCGACCAGCATGTTTCCGTAGAGGCCCATCTCCTGCTGGATGTCCTCTCGGTGATGGGGATGGTACCAGTAGATGCCGGCGTCCGGGAAACGGATCCGGTAGCGGAAGGTCCCGCCGGATTCGACCGGGTCCTGGGTGACCCCGGGGACGCCGTCGAATCGGTTGTCGAGACGGATGCCGTGCCAGTGGATGGCCGTCGGCAGCGGGGTGCGGTTGGTGAAGTTGACGAAGATGGTCGCGTTCTCGGGCACCTGGATGAGGGGGCCCGGCTGTTGCCCGTTGAAGGCAAGCATGACCACCGGGCGGCCGCCGATGTCGCGGCGGACGAAGTCGGCTTCGAGGTCGAGCGTGCCGCCGTCGGCCAGGCGCACCAGTTGGCGCGGGCGGACCGGCGGGAGGTCCTCCGGCGCCGGGGCTTCGGGCAGGTAGCCGGCCACGCGCGGCCGGAGCGCCATGATGCCCGGAAGCATGGGCAGGCCGGGGTACATGGGGGGCAGGCTCCACGTGGATCCGTCCATGCCGCCGGCGTGGTCGTGGGACATCCCCTCGGGCGCGCGAAGTGCCTCGGGGGCCTGCGCCAGCAGGTCGTGGGCCTCCATCAGGCTGCTGGGCGAGCGGCCGCGCAGCACGAGGCGGCCCTCACGCTCGGTGGCGTCGGCGGACGCCTCTGCGGTGACCATGATGAGGAACTTGTTGAAGGAGATTCGACCGAGGGGATTGCGGCCGTTCCCCACCGGCCCGAGGCGGACCACCGGATCAAGCGTGGGGGTGGTCGCCCAGGCCACGTATGCCTCGAATGGGCCCAGTTCGCTCGGCTCGGGAAGTCCGGTGATCCAGGCGGTCAGGTTGGACACATGGTTGCCTTCGGCGGTCACTGTCACCGCGAAGGGACCGGGCACGCGGCCCAGCTCGACCACCCCCCACGCATCCCGCGCGCGGGCCGTGGCATGCAGGTCGAAGCAGAAGAGATCGGTCGGCGTCTGCCCCACGGGAGAGGCCGCGCCGCCGGCCAGCCGGGCTCCGCGGGCCCCCGCCGAACAGAGGCTGGAGAGGTCGGACTGCTGGGGGGCAAGCCCGGAGGCGCACACCGGCAGGCAGCCGGCCAGGGCCACCACGACCGCCGCCGCTCGCAATGAATCGCGCATCCTCTCCCACGCCTGCGGACGAGTTCGAAGTTCCGGTTTGGGTTCCCGGACGGATGTTCCATAATATGGGCACCCGCCGCGCACGCGAACCGATGACGACCCATGCCCCGGGAGATGGCCGTGAAGACGAGGCAAGCGCACTGGTATGACCTGACCGCCGCCCGCATGTCGCGGCGCGATTTCGTAAGGATCGGCCGCGATGTGGCCGGCATCGTCGCGCTCGGCTCGCTGGGCGCCTGCCGAGCCGACCGCACGGCGCAGCTGGCCGTCTCGCCCTTCCCGTCGGGGGTCGCGTCCGGCGATCCCGACGCCGGGGGGATGGTGCTGTGGACGCGGCTGTCGGCGCAGGGGATGCGCGAAGCAGGTCTGGCGGCGGAGCCGGTCGCGGTGCGCTGGGAGGTGGCGGCCGACGAGAGCTTCGCGAGCATCGTGCGCCAGGGCACCCAGTTGGCCGTGCCCGAACTCGGTCACTCGGTCCACGTGGAGGTGGAGGGACTCGAACCCGACCGGCCGTACTGGTATCGCTTCATGACGGGGAGCGACCAGAGCCCGGTCGGCCGCACCCGCACGCTGCCCGCGCCCGGCACGCCCGCCGACCGGCTGCGCTTCGCCTTCGCCTCCTGCCAGAACTACGAGCACGGCTACTTCACGGCCTACCGCCACATGGCGGAGGAAGAGCTGGACCTGGTCTTCCACCTCGGCGACTACATCTACGAGGTTGGATACGGCACCAACCTGGTGCGCGCGCACGAGGCAGGCGAAGTGTTCACCCTGGACGACTACCGCGCCCGCTACCTCCTCTACCGATCCGACCTCGACCTGCAGGCCGCCCACGCGGCGTTCCCGTGGGTGATCACCTTCGACGACCACGAAGTGGACAACAACTGGGCGTCCGACGTGGCCGAGGACGACCAGTCTCCCGCGCAGCTTCTGCTCCGCCGCACTGCCGCCTTCCAGGCCTTCTACGAGTTCATGCCGGTGCGGCGCTCGTCCATGCCCAGCGGGCCCGACATCCAGGTCTACCGGCGGCTGCACTTCGGCGGCCTGGCCGACTTGCACGTGCTGGACACCCGCCAGTACCGCTCCGACCAGGCGTGCGGCGACACCAACGGGCCGCTCTGCCCGGAGGCCCTCGAGCCCGGCCGCACCATGATGGGAATGGAGCAGGAGGAGTGGCTCTTCGGCGGGCTGGCGGAGTCCGAGAGCCGCTGGAACGTGCTGGCCAACCAGGTCATGATCGCCCGGCTGGAGGGCTCCCGCGACGGCGAGCCCACCGTCTCGATGGACCGCTGGGACGGGTA
The DNA here is from genome assembly GCA_009841185.1 of Gammaproteobacteria bacterium. Classification (GTDB taxonomy): domain Bacteria; phylum Gemmatimonadota; class Gemmatimonadetes; order Longimicrobiales; family Gaopeijiaceae; genus BD2-11. The sequence goes on along the minus strand of VXMG01000042.1, from coordinate 44,794 downwards.
TCCGGAAGCGCAGGGGCGGCTGCTCTCCTTCCTCGACCAGACCCGGCCGCCGAACCCGGTGGTGCTCACCGGCGACATCCACAGCAACTGGGCGGCGGATCTGAAGGCGGACCCCCGCGACCCGTCGTCCAGCGTCGTGGGCGCCGAACTGGTGGGCACCTCCATCAGCTCCGGCGGAGACGGGGAGGACACGCGTCCCGGTACCGCCGACTCGCTGGCCCGCAACCCGCACATCCACTTCTTCAACGCCCAGCGGGGCTACGTGCGCTGCTCGGCCACCCCCGAGCGGCTGGCCGCCGACTACCGCGTCGTGCCCTACGTCACGCGCCCGGGAGCACCGGTCGAGACGCGTGCCTCGTTCGTGGTCGAAGCGGGCCGGCCGGGACTCCTGCCCGTCTGAATCCGGTGCAAGCCCGGGCCCCGGACCGCCGCGTTCCTCCTCGGCGGGGCCGCACTCATCATGGCCTCGTGCGCGCGAGGTCCGAATCACGTTACTATGATCGAGCGGGCCCGCGTGGGTCCGGAAACCCTGTTGCCATCCTGCCGAAGGAGTTCGCCATGCGAACCAGCGTCGTCCATTCGACCATCGTGAAGACCGGGGCCGCCGTTCTGGCGCTCGCTCTGGCGACCGCGCCCGCGGCCGGCCAGTGGACGTCGCTCAAGCCGGGCAGCGACAACATGGACGTGCTCGGCCACGTCCCCCTCGGCCCGCAGCTCAGCATCGCGGACATCGAGCTCGAGCAGGAAATGCACCGTCCCTACGCGTACGTCGCGCGCATGGTCTACGGCGAAGTGGGTCCCAAGGGCACCGACATCATCAACCTTGAGGATCCCGAGAACCCGGAGGTGATCTACCGCTGGCGCATCGAGAACCAGGACCTGCACCAGCGCACCGGCGGCATGGATGTCAAGTACTTCAAGCTCGACGGCCGCTACTACGTCGTGCAGTCCCTCCAGTTCGGCCAGGGCGGTCCCAACCCCGACCTGGGCGCGGTCATCCTGGACGTTACCGGGCTTCCCGATCCGACCACCGTGCGCGAGGTCGCGCGCATCCGCGAGCCGGAGCTCCCCGGGGGCTTCCACAACATCTTCATCTACAAGCACTCGGATGGACGCGTCCTGCTTCTCTCCACGGTGCGTGGTCCCTTCGCTCACGCCTACGACATGGCCAGGGCGATCGATGGTGACCCGTCGGACGCGCTGGTGGGGCGGATTCCGGTGCCCGAGTCCCCGCTCGGGCAGGGCAGCGGGCGCGGATACCACGACTTCTACGCCGCGTATCATCCGGACACCGGGCAGGACCGCTTCTACGGCGGCGGCACCGGGGGCTATTACGTCTACAACATCAGCGACCTGGACAACCCGGAGCTCGTGGTCACGATGACGGGCATCAGCGGCGTCCGCTCGGGCCACACCTTCACGCCCAGCCCGGACGGGCGCTACGTGATCGCCGAGACCGAATACCAGTACGCCCCGCTGCGCATCTTCGATCTACAGCCCGCGCTCGAGGGGACGCAGACGAACATCAACCGGCCCATCTCGGCCTGGACCGCCGACTGGCAGAACCTGGTGCACAACCACGAGGTGCGCTGGCCCTACGTCTTCGTCTCCGGGTATCTCGACGGCCTGCAGATCTTCAGCCTGATGGATCCGACCAACCCGGTTACCGTGGGCTACTACGACACCTACATCGGCTCGCCCAACGATCGCGATTTCCGCAATCCGGTATTCAACGGGGCGTTCGGCGTGGACGTGCGCAACGAGGACGGGCTCATTGTCGTGAGCGACATGAGCACCGGGTTCTGGACCTTCCGCATGGAGGGCTTCAGCGGCTGGAACGGCGAGGATTGGGGCATGCCGGACATCTCCAGCGTCCAGAAATGGGACGAGACCCGCCCACGCCCGGTCAGCCAGGAACCGTGATCCGATAATGGGCAAGGCGCTGCTCCTCGCACTGCTCGCCGGGCTGACTCCGGGAAGCGGAGATCCCTCTGCCGGGATTCCTCCGGGGACGTGCGCGCTGCCGGATGCCGCCGGGCCGACCGAGGCGTTCCACGTGCCGCTGCCCGAATCCGCGGCCCCGGTCGACGCGCCGGCCTACTACGCCTTCCCGGTGGTGAGCACGCGCAGGCTCCCGGGCACCGGGCTCGCGGCGGGACTGGGCGAGGTGACCTTCCCCGACTCCCCGTTCGGGGTCACCCTGGCGGACGACGGCAGCTACGTGCTCGACGTGTGGCTCTCGGTGGAGCGCCTGATGGCGCCCCGCGAAGGCGTCTATGTGGGATGGCTCACCACGCCGGACCTGGACAAGGTCGAGCGCATCGGTCCGCTGGCCGACGGCGGTCAGCTTCACGGCCGGGCGCAGTGGAACAAGTTCCTGCTCGTCGTCACGCTCGAACTCGCCGATGATCCCGAGGCCGCCATGTGGACGGGCCCCGTGGTGATGCGCGGCATGTCCCGCAGCGGGCTGATGCACACCATGGCGGGGCACGGCGCCTTCGAACAGGAGAACTGCGCCGCCTACGGCTACGATTGAGGCAGCCGACGCCGGTGCGCCTCCTCCACGGAATGCGAGTCCTTCTCCTGGCCGCCCTGCCTGGGGCGCTCGCGGCCCAGGAGCATCAGATGATGGGCCACGGCGCCCACGCCGAGGCCGGCGGCTGGCGCATGCCGCCGATGGACATGACCATGCCCATGGTGCCCGGACTCGAGAACGCGCTTCCGTCCGTAAGCCCGTTTCTCATCGGTGGCGGGATGGATCCCGCGATGTTTCCGGCAGCCGAACCCAGCCGGCGGGTTGTGATGGCCGACGGCGACACCCTCGACATGGATGTGTCCGTGGTCCGGCGCACGATCGGCGGCCGCGACTACGCCATGCTCGGATACGGCGGCCAGTATCCGGGCCCCCTCATCCAGGCCGACCGCGGCTCGCGCATCGTGGTGCGGGTGACCAACCGCATTCAGTTGCCCACGGCTGTGCACTGGCACGGGATTCGGCTGGAGAACCGCTTCGACGGCGTCGCCGGGCTCACCCAGGATCCCATCGCCGAAGGCGAGACCTTCACCTATGAGGTCGACGTTCCCGACGCCGGCATGTTCTGGTACCACCCGCACATGCGCGAGGACATCCAGCAGGACCTGGGCCTCTACGGCAACCTGCTGGTCACGCCGCCGAATCCGGACTACTACGGTCCCTCCCACCGCGAGGAACCGCTCTTGCTCGACGACATCCTGATCGACGAGCAGGGCCTCATCCCCTGGGGCGAGGAAGCGCCTACGCACGCGCTCATGGGACGCTTCGGCACGGTGATGCTGACCAACGGTGTCGACGACCACCGCATCGAAGCGCGCGCCGGGGAGGTAGTCCGCTTCTACCTGACCAACGTCGCCAACACGCGCACCTTCAACGTCCGCTTCGGGAATGCGCGCGTGAAGCTGATCGCTTCCGACATCGGCAAGTTCGAGCGCGAGACCTGGGTGGAGAGCGTGGTCATCGCGCCCGCCGAGCGCTATGTGGTGGACGTGCGCTTCCCGGAGGCCGGAGAGGTCGGCATCACCAACACGATCCAGGCCGTGAACCACTTCCGCGGCACCTTCTATCCGCACGAGGACACGCTGGCGGTGGTGAGCGTGAACGGCCCCGCTGTCGACGACGCGGTCACGCGGGCGTTCGACGAACTGCGCGAGAACCCGGACGTGGCCGAGGACATCGAACCCTTCCGCGCCCTGCTGGGCAAGCCGGTGGACTACGAGCTCGTGACCACGGTACGGGTGCGCGACCTTCCCGTGCCCATCGTGGCGTCGATGGAGGCCGACACCTTCTACGTGCCGCCGGTCGAGTGGAATGACGGCATGCCGATGATGAACTGGCTCTCCACGGGCACCCAGGTGACCTGGATCCTGCGAGAGCCGGCCAGCGGGCGCGAGAACGGGGACATCGACTGGCGCTTTCGCGTGGGCGACGTGGTCAAGATCCGGGTGTTCAACGATCCCGAGTCGTTTCACCCGATGAACCATCCCATCCACATTCACGGGCAGCGCTTCCTGGTGACCGAGCGCGACGGCATCCCCAACACCAACCTGGTGTGGAAGGACACCACCATCCTGCCGGTGGGCTCCACGATGGATCTTCTGGTGGAGATGTCGAATCCGGGGTCGTGGATGGTTCACTGTCACATCGCGGAGCACCTGCACGCGGGAATGATGTTCGTCTTCGAGGTTACGGAGGAGTAGTGCCGCCGATGTCATCACGCATACCGTTCGTCATTGCGGTTCTGCTGATTCCGGGATGCGCGGGATCTCCGGAGGCTCCGCCGGCGTCTCCTTCCCCCGAGTCCGCGGCTGTGGAGACGCCGGCTCCGGACGACGCCCCTCCCGCCGCGGCATCTCCGGCTCTTGTCGCCTTCTATACGGAGGAACAGGCCCGCCGCGGGCAGCGCGCGTTTCGTCAGGTCTGCTCCGACTGCCACTACACGAGCGAGTTCAAGGGCCCGGTGTTCACGGACGTGTGGGCGCGCCGCACCGCCCGCGACCTGTACCGCGAACTGCGCCGCACGATGCCCGACGACAACCCGGGAGGACTGCCGCGCCAGACCTACGTGGATGTGATGGCGTACATCCTGGAGTTGAACGGCTATCCCGCCGGTTCCGACGAACTTCCACCCGACGATCAAGTCCTGGGGAGCTTCAGGCTGACCCCGCCGGAACAGGATCCGGGGCGTTGACCCGCGGTCCCCTGTTTCGGTAAACTTGTCGGCTGTCGGCCCTTCGCCCGCGAACGGCGGCGGCTGCACCCGGACCAGAGTCTTCGGAGCCCAGGGAATGAAAGAAGGAATTCACCCGGCGTATCACCCGGTGGTGTTTCAGGACGCGTCCAACGGCTACGCGTTCCTTACCCGATCGACCGTCAAGAGCGACAAGACCATCAAGTGGGAAGACGGCAACGAGTATCCCCTGGTCAGTCTGGAGATCTCGAGTTCTTCGCACCCGTTCTACACGGGCACACAGCGCATGGTGGATACCGCGGGCCGCGTCGAGCGCTTCCAGCAGCGCTATGCGCGACAGATGCGCAAGAAGCCCGACTCGGACGGGTCGGACGGCAAGTAGCCGGTCGGGGGATGGCGGCAGACACGATCTTCTCCCGCATCGTCCGACGGGAGATTCCGGCCGACATCGTCTATCAGGACGACCTGGTGACCGCATTTCGCGATATCGAACCGGCCGCCCCCACGCATGTGCTGGTGGTGCCCAACCACGTCATCGCAAGCGCGCGCGACGTAACGGACGACGACGAGCCGGTGCTGGGCCGCATGTTCGCGGTCGCGGCGCGGATCGCACGGGAGCAGGGTATTTCGGGAACCGGATACCGGTTGATCGTCAACTGCGGCGAAGACGGGTGCCAGGAGGTCTACCACCTCCACATGCATCTGATCGGGGGACGCCCGCTGGGACCCATGCTCGCGGGTCCCCGGGGCTCGTCCGCCCACTAGCACTCAAGGAAGGCGCAAGGTGGCAAAACGAGGAAAGATCGAACAGAACCTGAAGCGCGCGAAGCTGATCGAGCGCTATGCGGAGCGCCGTCGCGAACTTCGGCAGATCATCGCCGACCCCGACAAGTCCACGGAGGAGAAGCGGGAGGCCCAGTGGGCGCTGCGGAAGCTGCCGCGCGATTCCAGCGCGACGCGCTACCGCAACCGCTGCGGCACCTCGGGACGGCCACGCGGCCACATCAAGAAGTTCGGGCTCTCCCGCATCGCATTCCGCGAGTGGTCCCTGGAGGGGAAGATCCCCGGGGTCCGCAAGTCCAGCTGGTAACGCCCGGCCCGGGCAGCCCGCGGCGGTGTCCGCTCCCGCCGTCATCGCCGACGAACTCGGCGCCCACGTCTCGGTAGCGGGCGGGGTCGAGCGCGCGCCCGGCCGTGCGCGGGACATCACCGCTCTCAACCTTCAGCTCTTCACCAAGCAGCCGAACCGCTGGGCCGAGCCCACCCTCGACGGCAGGCGGGTCCGCGCCTTCAGGCAGGCCCGTGCGGCCGCCGGCATTCGGTGTGCCGTCGCTCACGACTCCTATCTCATCAACCTGGCGTCCCCGAATCCGGACCTCTGGCGCCGGTCCCTGGACAGCTTCCGGGCGGAGCTGGGGCGCGGCCGCGATCTGGGCCTGGACTTTCTCGTCACGCATCCGGGGAACGCCACCGACGGCGACATCGCCAGCGGCATCGCCCGCAACGCAGCGGCTCTGACGGAGGCGCTCGACGGGTGTCCGGATGGACCCCGCGTGCTGCTCGAGCTGACTGCGGGGGCCGGCACCACGGTCGGAGGCCGGTTCGAGCACCTCGCCGCCATCCGCAGGGGCGTGAGCGCGCCGCTGGACCAGCGCGTGGGCATATGCGTCGATACCTGTCACGCGTTTTCCGCCGGGTACGATCTGGTTGGAGCCTACGAGGATGTCTGGCGGGCATTCGACGACGCGCTCGGTCCGGGCTCGCTCGAACTCTTTCATCTGAACGACTCGAAGCATCCCTTCGCTTCACGCCGCGACCAGCACGAGATGATCGGCGAGGGGACGCTGGGCGAGGCTCCCTTTCGCCGCATCATGAGGGACGCTCGCTTCCAGGGCATCCCCAAGCTGCTGGAGACGCCCAAGGGCGACGACGTGGTGTCGAACGACCGGCGCAACCTGGCGCTCCTGCGTTCCTGGCGCACGTGACCGTGGCGCCCCTGCGAGGTCTGGCGCTCGTGCGAGATCCGGCCCGCGGGCCGGTGCATGCCGGGCTTCTCCACCTGATGCTGATGGCGCTGTCGGCGCCGCCGGCCGCGGCGCAGATGCCACTCACCGTGGAGGTGCGTGGGGGCGGGGTGTACTCGACCCCCTTCGCCCGGGGGATTGCCGTGGTGCCGGCCGAGCTCGAGGCGGTGGCGCGCGACCTGGAGGTGGGCCCGCGGCCCGCGCCGGTCGCCGAGCTGGTCCTGGCGGCCCGGCCCGGGCCTGCGCTCGTGCTGGAGTTGCGTGCGGGTGTGAGCATCGCCGACGTGGCCGGAGCGGGCGGGGGCAACTCCTGGCCGGCCGGCCGGATGACCGCCGTCCACATTGTGGGCGGGGTTCGGGTTCCGCTGTCGCCGCTGCCGGGGGCGGACGTGCGCGTGGGGACGGGAAAGGTGTTTTACCTCAGCAGCGACGTGAATCTGCTGGAAGGGAGCGGGCGCACCGGCGTGCTGCTGTCCGGCGGGTTCGGGTACCGCCTCCCCGGTCCGTTCGCCGCAGTCGGGGTGGCCGAGGCGCAGTGGCACGAGTTCGCCCCTGCCCCGCTGGCCGAAGCGGGCGCGGCGGCCGGTGCGGTAACTCGATTCCTGGCCTACCTCGCCGTGCCGGTGTGGGGGACGCCATGAACCTGTGGCGGGGAACCGGATCGACGTGGCGGGCGGCCGTGTTGGGCACGGCGCTCATCACCGCCTGCGACAGCGCGACCGTCCCGGCGCTTCCGGGCCCTTACGACTTCCGCCTGGCCGTCTACGGCACCGACGGCCGCGCGCGCGAGCGAACCTTCCACTGGGACCGGGGCGCCGTGGTGCCGGTGTTCGTGGTGGACGAAGAGCCGGGCGCTGACGAACTGCGCCGGGCGCTTGAAGGGGCGGTGCGGGCATGGCGATCCGCCGCGGTGTTCGGCGAAGTGCGGTTGCGGGAGACCACGGACCTGGGCGAGGCGCGCGCGGTGCTGCGCTGGCACGATGCGACGGGCGTTCTCTCGACACCCATGACGTGCCTGGGGCCTGTGACGGGCGCCGCCTCGACGCTCGGGTGCCTGAACGCCCCCCGCGACGCGCTGCGCACGTGGCCCCGCCGCGACGGCGAACCCTCGCAGGTCATCTACCGCGTGGTCATCCGCCGTACCGACGACCGGGAGCTGCTCGACCGGCTGGTCATCCACGAGATGGGACACGTTCTGGGCATCCTGAGCCATTCGCCGGACCCGTCCGACATCATGTGGGCGGGCCCGGATCTGCCGCCCGCACCCACCGCGCGCGATCGAAGCACCCTTCGTTCCCTCTATCAGACACCGGTGGATCTTCCCGTCGAATCGGCGTCTCCCGGACAATGACGGCGCGGGCTCGTCCGCGGGCTGCCTGGGCGGGGCGGTGGAACATCGCGGCCGTTGACTCGACTACCGAATGCCTGTACCCTCCGCGCAACCGAGTCCGGCTCGCTCATCCTGTTCGAGCCCGTCCTCACCAGGAGATTGCCTTCGGTGAGCAGTCAGAGCCCGCGTTCCGGAAGCGCCGGGGATCCGCGCATGCCGGTGGCCGTGCTGGGAGCCACGGGAATCGTCGGCCAGCGTCTGGTGCGCATGCTCGCCGGACACCCCTCGCTGCGGCTGGCCGAAGTCGCCGCATCGTCACGGAGCGCCGGCCGTCGCTATGCGGACGTGGTGCAGTGGAGCCTGACCGGGGACATCCCGGACACGGCGGCCGGCCTGCCGGTGCGTGCCGTGCGCGATCGGCTGCGCAGCCGGCTGGTGCTCTCCGCGCTGCCGCGCACCGTCGCCACCGACCTGGAACTCGACCTTGCCAGCGCCGGCCACGTCGTCTGCAGCAACGCCTCCGCCCACCGCCAGCGGGCGGATGTGCCCCTGATCGTGCCCGAGATCAACGCCGCGGATCTGGAGCGGGTCCGGTCGCAGCGCTGGTTCGCCCGGGGAGGCGCGCTGGTGACCAACCCGAACTGCGCCGTCGTCGGAGTCGCGCTGGCGCTGGCCCCGATCGAAAGGAGTTTCGGGATCGAGGAAGCCACGCTGGTAACCCTGCAGGCGCTGTCCGGCGCCGGGCTCAACGGCACGGCTGCGGTCCGGATGTCCGGAAACGTCGTTCCCTGGATCTCCGGCGAAGCGGAAAAGATCGGCCCGGAACTCAACAAGATCCTCGGTACCAGCATTCGAGTCGCCGCCAGTACGAACCGGGTGCCCGTGCTCGACGGGCACATGGCGCATGTCTTCCTGAGGCTGCGCACGCCGGCTGAGCCGGAGGAGGTCGAGCGCTGCCTGCTCGACTATCGGCCATGCGCATCACTGCCCGAACTGCCGACGCTTCCGGAGCGGCCCCTCGCGGTGCGCCGGGAGCCCGACCGGCCGCAGCCTCGCCTCGACATCGGTGCCTCGCGCGGCATGGCCGTCAGCGTCGGCCGCATACGCTCCGCCCCTCCACACGATCTCGCCCTCGTCACCGTGGTGCACAACGGGGTGCGGGGCGCTGCCGGAGCGTGTCTGGCCAACGCCGAACTGTGCGTTCTGCGCGGGCTGCTGGAGAGCGGCGAATCGAGGGACGGAGGCTGATCGCCAGCTGTCGAACTCCTCCGCGGTTGCGGAGACGATGAGGCCATTTGCCGGCTGTTGGACAAACGTGAGCGGCATCGCTACTTTTGCCCTGCGTTTCGGAGGCCCATCGATAATTGAGCCAACACAATGAGGCCGGGACTGGCTCTCGCGCCGGACGCAACGCCCCGGAGGCGGGGACTGCGGAACTCGCGGGGAGGTCGCCAAGGATTCGTACCCGGGCTTCAAATATCTCCTCCGAAATGCCGGGAGGCTGGCGTCCGACGGGGCGCCGGTCTCCTGTTTTTCTGATGGTCGCATTCGTGTCCGAAGCGGGAAGGGAGAGATGCCGCGGGTAAGGATCACGCGGAGAATGCACTTCTGCGCCGCCCACCGGCTGCACCGGCCCGACTGGTCCGATGAGCGCAACCAGGAGGTGTTCCGCAGTTGCGCCAATCCCAACTGGCATGGCCACAACTACGAGTTGGACGTGACCGTGGAGGGACCGGTCGACCCGGACACGGGTTACGTCATGGACCTGAAGCACTTGCGTGATCTGGTGCAGGACGGCGTGATCGCTGACGTCGACCACGCCAACCTGAACATGGATGTCGGTTGGCTGGACGGGATCATTCCCTCCACGGAGAACGTGGTGGTGGCGATCTGGCGCAGGCTGCGTGAACGCATGCCTCCGGAGGTGGAACTGGTGAAGCTGGTCCTGTGGGAGACGCCGAGAAACCGGGCGGAGTACTCGGGTGAGTAGCCGGGGACTCCTGCGGGGGAACGGCCCCGCCCCGGGTCGGACGCGCGCACCCGGCTCGCGCGCGGATGCGCTGGCCCACGCCTCGTTCGAGGAACTCGTGGCCGAGATCATCCGCCGCATCGGCGAGGATCCCGACCGCCAGGGTCTGGTTCGCACGCCGGAACGGGTGAAGCGCGCGATGGAGCTGTTCACCAGCGGGTACGCGCAGGCGCCCGAAGACGTGATGACCGGCGCGCTCTTCCAGGAGAGCCACCAGAACATGGTGCTGGTGCGCAACATCGAGATGTATTCCCTGTGCGAGCACCACCTGCTGCCGTTCTTCGGCAAGGTCCACGTGGCCTATATCCCGAACGGGCGCATCGTCGGGCTGTCCAAGACGGCGCGCATCGTCAACGTCTTCGCGCGCCGGCTCCAGGTGCAGGAGCGGCTGACCGAGCAGATCGCCCAGGCGCTGTGGGATGTCGTGCATCCACAGGGCGTGGGCGTGATCGTGGAGGCGCACCATCTGTGCATGATGATGCGGGGCGTCGAACAACAGAACTCCTCGACCCTCACGTCGGCGATGCGGGGGTCGTTTCTGGAGGACCCGCGGACCCGCGAGGAATTCCTCGCGCTGGCGCTGAAGGCGGGGACCTTGGAGTAAGCCCGTGAACGACCTTGCGGGCTGCTCCGCGCTGGTGACGGGCGCGACCAGCGGGATCGGCGCAGCGTGCGCGCGAGCCCTGGCATCCGCCGGGGCGGAAGTGTTCCTGGTGGCGCGGCGGCGCGACCTCCTCTCCCGAATCGCGGACGAGATCGGCGGCCACGACCTGCCCGCGGATCTTGCCGACGACGGCCAGGTGGAAGGCCTGTCGGCGGAGGTGGCGGCGCGCCTGGGTGGTACGCCCGATGTCCTCGTCCACGCGGCGGGCGTGTTTTCCCTCGCCCCCCTGCACCAGACCGGCGTTGAGGATCTGGACCGCAGCCTGACCGTCAACCTGCGGAGCGCCTTTCTGCTGGCGCGCGCCTTCCTTCCCGGCATGCTGCGCCGGAACCACGGACACATCGTGCTGGTGGGATCGGTGGCGGGACGGACGGCGTTCCCTGACAACAGCGCCTACTCCGCCTCCAAGTTCGGGCTTCGAGGCATGCACGAGGTGCTGCGCGAGGAAACCCGCGGAACGGGCGTGCGCACTTCGCTGGTCGAGCCGGGCGCCTGCGACACTCCGCTGTGGGATCCCATCGACCGGGAGCGGCATCCCGGGCTGCCGCCCCGGGACGGAATGCTCGAGCCGCGGCAGGTCGCCGAGGCCATCCTGTTTCTGGTCACCCGCCCCTCCACCGTTCAGATCCCCCTTCTGCAGATCGAGCGCACGTGAGGCGGGCGCTCCCGGTCCTGCGCCGCCGCCGGTTGTGAATCCGCAGCTCACCGAGCGACTCATCTGTCCGCGTTGCGGTCCCGGCTTCGGCCTGGTGCTGCGTGCGGACCAGGTGGAGCAGGGGAGGGTGCTCGATGGTTTTCTGGGCTGCTCCAACTGTCGCGTGCTCTACCCGGTCGCGCGAGGCGTCGCAGACCTGCGCCACCCTCCGCGTTCCCGGTCCCATCGACGCGCGCGCGCCGTTCCTCCGCTGACGTCGCGGGGTGCCCCGGAGCTCGATGCGCTGCGCCTTGCCGCGCTGATCGGCGTGGCTCGGGGCCCCGCGTTGATCGCGGTTGTCGGCGACCTGGCGGGGCACGGCTCCGAGTTGGCGTCGCTACTCCCCGACGTGGAAGTGGTGGCGCTGGCCCCCCGGTTCCACTCCAGCCCCGCTGCCGGTGCGAGCCATCTAATGGCATCCGACCGACTGCCGCTGCGCGACGGATCGCTGGCGGGGATCGCGCTCGCCGGATCGTGGGCCGAACTTCTGCTCCAGGACGGGTTACGATGTCTGGCGCGCTCCGGGCGCATCGTCCTCGCGGGTGCGTCTCGCGAGGGCCAGAAGGCGTTCCATGGCCAGGACCTGACGGTGCTGGCGGACGAAGCGGGCGTGGTGGTTGGGCGCCTCGGCCAGGGGTAGAGCGTGTTTGCTTCCCGCCCCGGCTGCGGATAGCTTTTGCAGCCATCGGCACTCCCGATTCCAGTCCTCCTTCCCCGTGGACAACGTACGACATGGGTTGGATAAAAGGTCTTTTCGGGGGCTCCGGCCCCGACAAGACAGACTACCATGAGGATGCGCGCGCCCTCGTCGAGGAGGGCAGGTTCCAGGACGCGCTGAACTCCTTCAATCTCGCCCTGAAGGAATCTCCCGGAGATCCGATCATCCTGCAGGAAATCGCCATGGTCTACACCCGGATCGGGATGTCGGACGAAGCGGCGAAGACCTACCGCCACGTACTCCGCAAGCACCCGGATACGGCCGGGGCCCACTACGGGCTAGGGTTTCTGCTGCGGCGGGCGGGACAGAAGAGGGCCGCCGTCGATCACCTCAGCACCTTCCTGGCCAACCCTCCCCAGGGTTCCGAGTACGAGCAGCACATCTCCCACGCGCGCAGCACGCTCGCGACCCTGATGCGTGAACTGGAACAGGGGTCCGCCGATGGGGATGGATAGGGAAGTCCGACTTTCCTGGCTGGGCTCCGGCCGTGCCTACGAGGGCCGGTCCGGGGTTGGCGATCCCGCTGTGATCATCGACGGAAACGGCGAGCGCGGGCCTTCCCCCATGGACACGGTCCTGCTGGGTGTCGCGGCCTGCATGGGGATCGACATCGAGGAGATTCTGCGCAAGTCGCGGGTGCCGCTCGAGGAACTGGATTTCGTTGTCCGGGGTGCGCGCGCGGAAGATCATCCCCGGCGCTACACCCGAGTCGACTTCGACATCGTGCTCTCCGGGCCCCGACCAGGGGACGAGGCGCGGGTCGAGCGGGCGGTCGAGCTGTCGCGCGACAAGTACTGCAGCGCCCTCAATTCGCTCCGCAGCGACATCCGGGTGACGACCCGCATCCGGACCCGCACGCCGGCTTCGACGCCGGGGGCCCCGTGACCTCCCCCACGCTCACCAGCCTGTTTCTCGAGGCCGTCGAGCGATTCGGCGACGCAACTGCGCTCAGGGCGCCGAACGCCGACCTGACATGGTCGAGGATCTCCTACAATGAAGTGTTCCGCACTGCCAGGGCGGCGGCCAGCGGGCTGCGGGCGCTCGGGGTTGAACGCGGAGAAGCGGCGGCCATCCTGTCCAACAACCGCCCCGAGTGGGCGCTCGCCGACTACGCCTGCCTGTGCGCGGGCGTCCGCGACGTCCCGATCTATCCCAGCCTGACCGCGCCCCAGATCGCCTACATCCTGCGGGACTCCGGTGCTCGGGCGGTCTTCGCCGAGGACGAGGAACAGCTCGCGAAGCTCATGGAGATTCGGGACCAGTGCCCAGAACTCCGTCACATCATCGTTTTCGATCCTCCGAGCGAAACCCCCGAAGGCGTCCTGGCATGGCGCGACTTCGTGCAGCTCGATCCCGTCGGCCTGAGCGACGAGGCGTTTCGCGCGGCGGCGCTCGCCGCGCGGCCGGAGTCGGTCGCCACCATCCTCTATACCTCGGGCACAACCGGGAATCCGAAGGGCGTGCTGCTCACGCATGCCAACGTCGGGTCCAACGTGCGTGTCTCCCGCACGCTGCTCGACATTTCCGACACCGACAACACGCTCAGCTTCCTGCCCCTGTCGCACGTCTTCCAGCGCATGGTGGACTACGTGTTCTTCAACGTGGGGTGCACCATCGCCTATGCCCGTGACATGACGACCGTGGCCGAGGACCTGAAGATCGTTCGGCCGACCGTGGCCGTCTCGGTTCCCCGGCTGTACGAGCGGGTGTACAACGCGGTGACCGGAGCGACGGGCGTGAAGGGGCTGCTGGTGAGCTGGGCGGCATCCGTGGGCCTCGCGCACGCCGACGCGGTGCTGGAAGGCCGCGATCCGGGGTGGTGGACGCGGGCCCGCAAGTCGCTGGCCGACAAGCTGGTGTTCAGCAAGCTGCGCGCGGCCGTGGGCGGACGGCTTCGTTTCTTCGTCAGCGGCGGCGCACCGCTTTCGCCCGGAATCAACAAGTTCTTCTTCGCCGCCGGGCTTCAGATCCTCGAGGGATACGGGCTGACGGAAACCAGCCCGGTCACCAACGTGAACACCTTCGAGAACTTCCGCATCGGCACGGTGGGCAAGGCGGTTCCGGGCACGGAGATCCGCATCGCCTCCGACGGCGAGATCTGCATTCGCGGTCCCCAGGTCATGAAGGGATACTTCAACCGTCCCGAGGACACCGCCGAAGCCATCGACGAGGAAGGTTGGTTCAAGACCGGCGACATCGGCGAGCTCGACGAGGACGGTTTCCTGCGTATCACAGATCGCAAGAAGGACATCATCGTCACCGCGGGCGGCAAGAACATCGCGCCGCAGCCGATCGAGAATGACGTCAAGCTCGATCCCTACATCGAGCAGGCGGTCATGGTGGGTGACCGGCGCCCCTTCCCGTCGCTCCTGGTGGTGCCCGACTTCGAGCAGTTGAACCGGTGGGCGGCCGCAAGCGAGATCGACGCGTCGGACCCCGGGGCGCTGCTCCGCGATGCGAGGTGCCAGGAGTTTCTGGGGGGCAGGGTGAAGGAGGCCCTGGCGGGGCTGGCCCGCTTCGAGACGCCCAAGAAGACGGCCTTCCTGGCGTCGACGTTCACGATCGAGGACGGGACGCTGACCCCGACCCAGAAGGTGCGGCGACGGACCGTGGAGAAGCGTCACAGCGCGCTCATCGAGTCGCTGTACGACGAGGCGAACGTCGACCGCGACTACTTCACCGGCTGAGCGGTCCTTCCGGAATCGAGGGAGCTTCGGGTGTCCGACGCGCACCGGGTGGTGCTGATTTCAACGCCGGGAGCCGAAGCCGGGCGGCAACTGGCCCGCGCCCTGGTGGAGGAACGGCTGGCCGCGTGCGGGAGCGTGGTGCCGGCGGTGACGTCGGTGTACCGCTGGCAGGGCGCGGTGGAGGAGGAGGAAGAGGCGCTGGTGGTTCTGAAGACGGCAGCCGACCGGGTCGAAGCGCTCACGCGGCGGACGCGCGAACTCCACCCCTACGAAGTCCCCGAGATCCTCGCTCTTCCCGTCAGCAGCGGCAATCCCGCGTATCTGGAATGGGTTGTCGAGGAGACCCGCGCCGCGCCGTCCGGGCACACCGACGCGCAACGCTGATGGACAGGCTTCCCCGCGGGGCCCATATTGGTGCCGGCATCGGGGGATTCGCCTCCCCTCTCCACGAACACCCAACCGGTCGCGCGAGGGAAACATGAGCTGGGTGCCTGGCGGCTACATCTTCACCCACGTGGTCTTCTGGGGCGTCGTGGCGCTGGTCGCGGTGGGAACCAACGCGGTCGCGATCATGATGGTCACCGGCCTGATGCTCCTTCTGGTGCCGGAGTCGCTCAGGCGCTGAGCACTCCCAGGAGGAGGACTGAATGCTGCTGAAGATACTGGGCGGCGTCCTCGCGCTTGCGCTTGGGGTCTTTCTGGGACTCTCCTTCGGCAAAGGCCCCACGGTGGAAGAGGTTGAGGAGCGAATGGGCAAGAACCTTCCGCGGGAGAAGGCCACCCGCCACTTCACCTTTCTCGGCCTGATGCAGAAGAAGCAGCAGCGAGGGTCGCACCGTCGCCGTCAGAGGAGCCGCGGGCCGTTCGACCTGTCCAGCTAGGCCGAACTTCTACCCCACCAGCCGCGTGACGAGCACCAGGACGGTGCCGATGATCCCGCCGAGCACGTAGCCCAGGCGCACGATCAGCTTCAGTTCCCGCTCCGTCACCCGCCGCACGATCTGTTCCATGCGCGCGGCGGGAAACGCCAGCACCTTCTCCTCGACGCGCCGCGCCACGTCGATCTGCCGGACCACGGCGGGCACCTGGGCCTGAAGCCATTCCCAGACCGGTGCGCTCAACCCCGCCTTCAGGCGGTCGGCGGCGCCATCGGGGAGCCAGCGCGCGGGAACTCCGATGGGGCGGTCGAGGACGGTGTCCACCAACTGGCGGGTGGTGCCGTCGATCAGTTGACCGGCGGCGTCGCTTCGGGCGAGCGATACCAGTCCGCCCGCGATCGACGCGGGAGGGACGCGTTCCAGTACCTCGCCCCAGCTTCGCGCACCCGCCTCGTGGAGGGCCACCTCGAGCTTTTCCACCAGGAAGCTGCGCGTGGCGGGATCGCGGGCCGTCGAAGCCACCCAGTCGGCCAGCGTCCGGCGCGCCGCGACCACGCTCTCGCTGTCGGCCTCGCCCAGCACCAGGTGGACGGGGCGGCGCAGGAAGTCGACAACCGCGTCGTTGATGCCGCGCGACATGGCCGCCTGGACCGCGGGATCCTTCAGCAGGCTCGCGATCTGCTCCGCGCCCTCTTCCCGGATGGTGTCCAGCACCCGGTCCACGGTGTCTTCGGTGATGACCAGGCGCGCCACCACCCGCTGGTGGAAGCGCAGGTCGCGCAGGAAGCGCTGCAACAGGTCGTGGATGCCCCGCTCGAAGCGGGCCCGCGCCCGATCGTCCTCCAGCAGGGCGCCCAGCCGGGCGATCGCCAGCGGCAGGTAGTTGGAGAGCCCCCGTTCGAATGCCGCCACCATTCCGGGCGGAATCGTTTGCTCGAAGGTCTTCTCGGGCGAGAGCAGCGAGCGGGCGGCCGACGAAAGGTAGTCGTCCACGGCGCGGTAGAAGCCGTCGCTGCCGAGCGTGCCTTCCATCCACCCGTCGAGGGCGGAGGCCAGGGCGGCGCTGCGGGCGGGCGTGAGCGCCCCGCCGATGGGCACGTCGGAGAGCGCTTCCACCACCGATCCGGCGCGGTCGGCGACCGCACGCTCGAACTCCTCGGAGCCGAGCCAGGCCGCGATCTGCTCGCGGACCCTGGCCGCCGAGTGGTGCAGCGCCGACTCCACTTCGGGCAGGATCGACTCGGGCAGCATCTCCCGGAGGGAACCACGCTCCTCCAGCAGCAGCACGTCCACGAACTCGCCCAGACGCCGGTCGAAGGCGCGCCGGAATTCTTCGTCGGCGAACGTCCGCTCCAGGTCGGATTCGGTGAGCAGGCGGTTCCCCACCGTGCGCCCGATGGCCGCGGCCAGGCGGGGCTGGTTCTTGGGAACGGCGCCCTGCAGAAGGCCGATCTTCCTGCCGCGCACGCGCAGCGGCTCGTACGGGTGGAAGAGCATCCAGATCGCGACCGAGTTGGTCAGCCCGCCCGCCAGCGCACCGAAGGCGATGGTGAGCAGCGGGGCGATCAGGTTCTCGAGCAAGGGGCGACGCGGCTCACGGTGCGCGGTGGTAGAGGATGCCGCGCACGGGATAGGCGACGGTCTCGATCGTGATCGAGCCCTCCACTTCGGAGATGGCGATCAGGGGCAGTTGGGGCCCCGGCCCCTCCCCGGCCTCCATGTGCGTGCTCATGGCCTCGATTCTACCGGTCAGGTCGGCGTCGGGCGACTGGAAGCGCCACACAACCGGAACGTCGCGCCGGGCCGGCTCGAACGCCCGCGAGCGGGTCGCCGTCACCGTCACGCCCGGCCAGTCGAAATTTCGCGCCCGCAGCCTGCCCCATCCCTGGAAGGTGGAGTCGGCGGCGGCATCGAAAGGTCCGCGCAGAAACACGTGGATGTCGTCGGAGACGAGAAGCGCCCAGCTTTCGGGCATCGCGTCCGAGGCCTGCCGCGCGAAGGAAATGTCGACCAGCGTCCCCGCGAGGGCGGTCTCGGACAGAACGGTCGAAGCCCCTCTCACCTGGACCAGTTCTCCCGGACGACTGCTCCATCCCGCCACCGCCTCCCCGAGCCACATCTCCAGTTCCCGGCCCGCGCTGCGATAGAGGACGGCCGTCAGCGCATCGCGTTCCGCAACGATGATGCGGATGCCATCGTGCGGGATGATGCGCCATGGCGCCCGGACCGGGGGGGTCTCCCACGAGGACTGGAAGAAGGCGTCCCACACGCCTCCGCGCGCCAGCCAGATGCGGGCGTCCCGGTCGACAGCCTCTTCACGGGTGCTCGCCGAGAACGACCAGGCAACCACCAGCGGGCTCTCATCCTCTAACGCAAAGAAGGCCAGATGACGCTCGTACCGATTGCCCGCGAACGAGTCCAGCGGGGCAAGGGCCGGGTCTTCGACGCGCGCGCTGCCGGGATTCCCGGGCTCGGCGGTGCATGCGACGGTCACCAGGAGCGCCGCGGAGAGCGTGCGGACCGCGCTCATCGGGCCGGAACCAGAGCTTGACGAAACCCCGTCCCGCTCACCACGTTGCTGCCCTTGACCCAGCCCCAACCTCGCTCGCGACGCCCATCCATCCCCTCCTCAGAGCAGATACCCATGGAATACAATCCGGACCTCCCCTTCTACAAGCGGCTGCACTGGCAGGTTCTTGCCGCGATGATCCTGGGTTCGCTCGCCGGGGTCACCTTCGGCGAAGCCGGGGCCGAGGCGATCGGCTGGATCGGCGAACTGTTCATGCGCCTGCTGAGGATGATCATCGTGCCGCTGGTGCTCACCTCGATCGTGTCCGGAGTGGCGTCGGTGGGCGGAGGCCGCGCCGTGGGCCGCCTGTTCGGCAAGACGCTGGGATACTACGTGGTGTCCAGCTTCCTCGCCGCTTCGGTGGGGCTCCTGATGGTCAACCTCTACCGGCCGGGGGTGGGGTCCAACATCGTCGAGGCCTCCACCGACCCCATGCTGGTCGACACGCCGGACTCGTTCATCCAGCTCATCCTCGACATCGTGCCGATCAACTTCGTGGGCGCGGCCGGCACCGGCGACATGCTGGCGATCATCTTCTTCTGCATCGTCTTCGGCGCAGCCATCACGACCCTGCCGGAGCGCCCGCGCGTCATCATCACCGACATCTTCGACGCCTTCTTCAAGGCGATGATGGCCCTCACGTCCGGCATCATCAAGCTGCTGCCGATCGGCGTCCTGGCCCTCATCACGAGGATGGTGGGCACGACCGGATTTGACGCGTTCGGAACCCTGGCCAAGTACATCGCGACGCTGGCGTCGGGGTTGACGATTCACCTCTTCATCACGCTGCCGCTCCTGCTGTACTTCGGAGGACGTCTGGCGTCCGGGCGCCCGATTTCGCCGATCATCCACTTCCGCAACATGCTCGAGCCGCTTCTGGTCGCCTTCTCGACCAGTTCCTCGGGCGCGACGCTTCCGGTGACGATCAAGACCGTGCGCGAGAAGGTGGGCGTTTCCAACAAGGTATCGTCCTTCGTACTGCCCATGGGTGCCACGGTGAACATGGACGGAACGGCGGTCTTCGAATGCGTCGGGGCGCTCTTCATCGCTCAGGCTCTGGGTGCCGACCTCAGCTTCATGACGCAGGCCACGGTCGTGATGACCGCGCTGCTCGCTTCGATCGGAGCGGCTGCGGTGCCCTCGGCTGGCCTCGTGGTCATCTTCATCGTGCTGGAGGCCATCGGGCTTGGCGGGAACGCCAACGCTGCCCTGATCGTCGGGGCGATGCTCGCGATCGACCGTCCGCTGGACATGGCGCGGACGGCGGTCAACGTCTACAGCGATTCGTGCGGCGCCGCCATCATCGCGCGTTCGGAGGGCGAAGACCACGTGGATGCGCAGGTCGCCGTGGGATGAGGCCAGAGGCAACCGGGGCCGGCCCGCGCCGACTCCGCTAGCGCCGCTGCCCTCGTCTTCCGCCGCGGGGACTCCGGGAGCGGGACGCCGGCCGGCAACCGATGCGACGGCGGGGTGCCCGGTTCCCGTCGGCAGTTCGCGGGTCCGGGTCGAGAGCGGTGCCTCCGGCTGCGGGCGCCTCGGGGCGCGAGCGGTCCTTTCGCCAGTTGCCGGACCGGCGGCTCGGGCCGCGGACTCCCCGGCGACCCCGGGCGAGGCGGGAACGGGGTCCCCGCCGGCTGACGCGTCGCCGCGGAGAGCGCGCGCGATGTCTGCTGATGGCGGTCTGTTCGCCGTTCCCTTCTTCGACTGCGGATCCGACCACTTCCACGGGCGCGTAATCACCCGGCGGAGGCTCGTTGTCTCCGGCAACCTGCGCGGGCACGGGTTCCTTGCGGGCTGGAGCCGGCGGTGCCTGGGGCCGGGTGAGCTTCCGGTCCAGTGCGCCGATGAAGGTGCCGATCAGCCTCGTGTTGCTGCCGAAGTCCCCGAGCCCCTTGGAGCGCGAAGTCGAACGGAGATCCACCCGCGTCTGCGCCTGCACGTCGAGTCCGATGCGGATCACCACGTCGCTCGCGCGGCGGGAAAGGCGCCCCCGCGTCAGGGCGTGGATGACGCCTTCCTCCTCGTCCCACCAGCGGGCATGCCAGCGCGGCAGTTCACCGCGAACGAGATCGAGCACGGCTTCCCATACCTGAGCGAAGGGAATGGCATAGGTCCGGCCCACGAGACGCGGATCGGTGGCGTCGGCCGACGTTCGGGAACTAGTCGCCACAAGCGCGCGCTTGAGACGATCGGTAAAAGAGAGTTCCTGGCTCAGCCTGTCCCCCCTTGGAGGCCCGGTTGGCGAAACAGAGGCAACTCGCAACGCCTTATCTTACGCTGGCGCGCGTCTGATTTCCATTCTGCCGGTTAATATCCACGAAATGCCGCAAACTTCACACTGCGCCACTGCATGAAAGCCGTCATTCCGCTTGCGGGCAAGGGAACGAGGTTGCGGCCCCATACGCACCTCCTGCCCAAGCCGCTGATGCGCGTGGCCGGGAGACCGGTCCTCGCCCACCTGCTCGACGAGCTGTTGCGCTTCGGGGTCACCGAGATGGTGTTCATCGTCGGCCATCTTGACGAAGTCATCCGCCGGTACATGGCAGAGGCGTATCCGGACCTGCCCGTCCACTACGTCGTCCAGGCCGTGCAGGACGGGACCGCGGGGGCGGTCAAGCTGGCGCAGCCGTTCGCGGACGGCGAGCTGCTGATCCTGTTCGCCGACACCCTGTTCGAGGCCGACCTGTCGCCGGCGCGAACGCTCTCTCCGGAATGGAGCGCGGTCATCTGGACGAGGGAGGTCGAGGACTACTGGAAGTACGGCGTCGTCGTAACCGGCGCGGACGGCGCCATGACGCGCATCGTGGAGAAGCCGGAGCAGCCCGTCTCCCGCCTCGCCAACATCGGCCTCTACCACATCCGCGATTCCGCCCTGCTCTTCGAGGGGATCGACCATGTGCTGGCTTCGGCTACGGGTTCGTCGGGGGAGTACTACCTGACGGACGCCTTCCAGTACATGGTTGACCGCGGCGCGCGCATCCGCACGGCACCGGTGGACTCGTGGCACGACTGCGGCAGTCCCGAGGGGCTGCTGGGCACCAATCGGCACCTGCTGGAGGTGGGGGGAGCGGCGGTGTCGGCCGCGGCACGGCTGAGCGACTGCTCGCTCGCGGAACCGGTGCTGGTGGAGGCGGATGTGGTCGCCGAGGGGAGCGTTATCGGTCCCAACGTCACGCTGGAGCGGGGGGCGCGAGTGGTCGGCAGCAGGCTGACCGACACCATCGTGGGCGCCGGCGCGCGCGTGGAGGGAGCGCGCCTGGAAGGGTCGCTGGTGGGCGCGGGAGCGGTCGTGCGGGGTGTGGGGGGAAGGGTGAACGTTTCGGACCATTCGGTGGTCGAGGCGACGGGGGCGAACGAAGTCCGCTAGTCTGGGCCGATCCTTCTCACCGCCAACTTTCCGGCAGGGTCCCGCGCCACCACCAGGTCGGCGGGTACGCCCGGGCCGATCCGAGCGCTCCCGTCGGGGGCGCGATGCCCCTCGCCGGCTACAACGAAGAGTCCGTCGGCCGCGACCGTTTCATGGGCTTCGCGGTCCGCCAGGTCGCCCACCTCCACGATGGTGGGGCCCGACCGCGTCAGGGGGTCGTCGTACTCGATGAGCACGTCGGCCGCCGTCGGCGGGAGACCCGGCGCGATCAGCGTGCCCCCGGCCAGCAAGAGGTCGCTCACCATGCGCCCGTTCGGAGGCAGCCCGTCGTAGAGGGCGAGGTCGGCCTGCTCGTAGCTGCCGTCGGCGATCGAACCGAGGGCGGACAGTATGCCGACGAAGTTCACCATGCGCAGGTACTGCTTCTGCGGATCATCCGGCCATCCGCCGGACTCCAGCAGAATCGTGCTCGTGCCCCAGGCTCCCATCAGGTCGCCGAAGGCCCGCGGGTTGAAGGCGTCGTCGTAGCGGGTGACGTGCCCGCCCACCAGCGGCTCGATCGCCCTGCGCACCACCGCGCACACGCGCATCGCCGCGCGCCGGCGCTCGCTGACCTCGCCTTCGTCGTTGTGGGCCGGCGCCAGGAGGGCGATTGCCGCCATGCGGCCCGAGTCGCCGACGCGAAAGCGCGGGCTCTGGTCGTGCAGGTTGAAACCAAAGGCGGGCCGTATCCGGTCGTGCACCGACTTCAGCGCGCGCCCTTCCGGGGTGGCGAGGCGTCGGGCATCCCGGTTCACGTCGATCCCGGCCGCGTTGTGGCGCTGAAAGCGGGCCGCGCCGTCGGGGTTGAGCATGGGGACGAAATGCAGGCTTAGGCGGCGGGACAGCGTCCGAACGAGAGCGTGTTCCGGGTGCCGGGCCAGAAACGAGAAGATGTCCGCCAGCGCCATGGTCGCGGTACTCTCGTCCCCGTGCATCTGGGACCAGGCGAGCACTCCCACCTCACCCTTGCCGAACGACACCATGTGCAGGGGCCGTCCCTCGGCGCTTTCGCCCACCCTTTCGCACGCCAGCGTCGTGCTGCCGTCCAGGATGGGGTCGAGGATGTTCCAATAAGCCTCGGGCTCGAAGCGTCGCTGGTCGAGGCCGCTTACGCGCGCGGCTTCATGGAGTGCGCGCAGCTCCGTGGTGAGTCTCGGCACCGGTTGGGCTCTTCGAAATCGGTTGTCGACAGGGGAGATGCCGGAGCTAACTAGTAGGTTGTCGAACGGCATGGGCTGAATAATGGCGGCATCTTCGCCGTGGTGTCCAGACGCGGGCGGGGTTGCGGTCGATCCCCTGCTCTCGGTCCTCTCGCACCGCCCCGCCCGATCGCTGGGAGATACATCTGACGCCCATCTCGCTATCGTCCTGGCGAGCCGTGACGAGGTCTGGGGTACTACATTCGACGAATATGAGGTGCCGTACATTCTCCGGTACCGCCTTGATAGAAGGGCGCGCCCTGAATGCGATTGTTCCTGCCGCAAAGTCATCGAGGTCGACAGGCAGTTCCTGAGCGCGTAGCCGCGGTCAGTACAGTAGATACCGCCCTCGAACCTGCAGGAACTCGTCCAACTCCGGCTGCCATGCGGCGCGCACGTCCTCCAGAGACGCCCCCGCCTCGACCGCCAGCCGCAGGCGGTCGGTGCCCGCGAGGCGGTCGAACCCGGCTTCGCGCCATTCCCACCGGTCGCCGGAGAGCGCGGCAGCTTCGATGAGCGCGGCCACCGCGGCCTCGGTGGGATCGTAGCCCGGGTCGGTGGCGAGGAGCCGGACGCCTCCCACCTCGACTCCACCGTGCTTGCCATCGCCGGGGTTCTCGGGCACGAAGCGAACCGCCTCGAAGCGCACGCCCGCGAGGCCATGGCCGTTCAGGTTCGCGGCCAGCGCCTCCCCGTCCAGCCAGGGTGCTCCGATCTGCTGAAAGGCAATGGGCGTGCCCCGGCCCACCGACAGGTTGGTCCCTTCGAACAGGCAGGTGCCCGGATAATGACGGGCGCTCTCCACCGAAGGCATGTTCGGCGAAGGCGCCACCCAGGGAAGCCCGGTCTCCGCGAACCGGTCGCCCCTGCTCCATCCCGAGAGCGGGGCCACGGCGAGTTCCGCCTCCACCCCGAACTCGCCTCGGAAGAGGCGCGCCAGCTCGCCCGGGGTCATCCCGTGGCGCATGGGGATCGGGTACATGCCCACGAAGGAGGCGAACGCGGGCTCCAGC
The DNA here is from genome assembly GCA_009841185.1 of Gammaproteobacteria bacterium. Taxonomy (GTDB): domain Bacteria; phylum Gemmatimonadota; class Gemmatimonadetes; order Longimicrobiales; family Gaopeijiaceae; genus BD2-11. Next base: position 20,856 of record VXMG01000042.1, on the reverse strand, counting down.
ACGTTCCCGTGCACTTCGACGCCCCCGATCGGGTTGGGCCGGTCCAGCACCACGAAGGGGATCCCGGCCTCTCCCGCCGCCTCCATCGCCAGCGCCATGGTGTAGACGTAGGTGTAGTAGCGTGCCCCGATGTCCTGGATGTCGAAGAGGAGCACTTCGACGCCTTCCAGCATCTCCGGAGTCGGCTTGCGGATCGCTCCGTAGAGCGAGTGGACCGGTAGCCCGGTGCGCGGGTCCGTCCCGCTGTCGACGAGTTCCCCGGCTTCGGCCTCGCCCCGGATGCCATGCTCGGGAGAATAGAGCGCGACCAGCTCCACGCGCTCGTCTCCGTGCAGCAGGTCGATGGTGGAGACGCCCTCGCGGTCGATGCCCGTGTGGTTGGTGACCAGCCCGGCGCGGAGACCCTCCACCAGGTGGATCGAGTCTGCGAGCAGAACCTCGATGCCGGGGCGGGTTTCGCCAGCCACCTGTGCGGCGATGCCGCCGGAAGCGTCCACGGCTTCGCGCCCGCCGCGCACGATCAGATTGGCGCCGAGGAGAACCGCGCCCGCGACGACGAGGCCGGCGCCGACCCGCGATTGTCGGATCCTTGAGGAAACCATTACCTTGCGCCAGTCCTCGATTCCAGCAGTCCATGGGTGGTCGGCGGGCTGTCAACTTCGTCCGGGGGGAAGAAGCCGTCAACCGGTGCTTGCGCTGAATAGTCGGGCGACGTCCGGTTCGCGCCGCGCGCCGCCCCTTCACACGGCGGGTCTCGCCTCCCTCCTGGCGCTCGTTCCGATCGTTGTCTCCTGCAGCACGGCGCCGTCGGGCCGTGGCGTGCCAGAGCCGTCCGCGCCGACGGAGGGCCCGGCCCCGGAAGCAACCCCTGCGGCTGGCAACACGGCCGCTCCTCCGGTCGACCAGCCGGCTCCGGCTCCGCCGCCCCCAGGCCCGGCCCGAGTCGCCGACGAAACATCGACACCGAGTCCTGCGGCCTCCGGGGAAGCACTCGGCGCCTGGGCATCCTCCGTACTGGAGTCGATGACACTCGAGGAGAAGGCGGGTCAGCTGCTGATGCCCTGGATGCTCGGCGACTTCGCGCCCGCGGGCTCCGAAGACTTCGAGCGCATGGCCGAGGCGGTGCGCGATGACGGGGTCGGGGGCGTGATCGTGTCGGTGGGCTCTCCCTCGGAGGTGGCGGCCAAGATCAACAACCTGCAGTCGCTGGCGAAATACCCGCTGCTTGTGGGGGCGGATCTGGAGAGCGGGGCCGGTTACCGCATGCGCGGGGCGGTCTACCTGCCCAACAACATCGAGCTGGGCGGGGCCACCCTGTTCCCGTCGCTGATGGCGGTGGGCGCCACGGGCGACGACAGTCTGGCCTGGGAGATGGGCCGCGTCACCGCCGTCGAAGCGCGCGCCGTCGGCGTCCACCTCCCCTTCGCACCGGTGCTGGACGTCAACAACAACCCGGACAACCCGGTCATCGCCACCCGCTCCTTCGGCGAGGACCCCGCGCAAGTGGCCCGGCTCGGCTCCGCCTTCGTGCGTGGGCTTCAGGAGCATGGCGCGGTCGCGACCGGCAAGCACTTCCCGGGCCACGGCGACACCGGGGTGGACTCCCATGTGGACCTGCCGGTGATCCGGGTGGACCGCGAGCGACTGGACCGCGTCGAGCTGCGTCCCTTCCGCGCGGCGGTCGATGCCGGCATGGGCGCCGTCATGAGCGCGCACGTCTCCATCCCCTCCGTCACCGGCTCCGTCTCGATGCCCAGCACCCTCTCCCCCGCGGTCCTCTCCGACCTGCTCCGCGGAGAGATGGGATTCGAGGGCCTGATCGTGACCGACGCCATGAACATGGCCGCGATCACGCGCCGGTTCGGGGCCCGCGACGCGGTCGTGCGCGCGCTCGAGGCCGGCGCCGACATCATCCTCATGCCCGAAAACCCCCGCGAGGCGCGCGAGAGCCTGGTCGCCGCGGTCCGCTCGGGCCGCGTCAGCGAAGCGCGCCTGGACCGGTCGGTGGCCCGCATCCTCGAGCTGAAGGAGCGCATGGGGCTCGATCGCGAGCGCTACACGGACATCTTCGGGATCCATCGCAAAGTCGGGATCCCGGAGCATGTGGAGCGGGCTACGGAGATCGCCGAGGCATCCATTACCCTCCTGCGCAACCGCCGCAACCTGCTCTCGCTGCGCGGAACCCGCACCGCGAACGTTCTCTCCGTCACCTACCGCGCTCGCAACAACCTGCTCGCCGGGCGCTACTTTAATGATCGCGTGCGCGAGACCTACCGCCGGCTGCGCACGGCGTACCTGGACTCGGGCGTCGCCGACAGTGAGTACGCGCGTCTGCTCGCGCGCGCCTCACGCTCGGATCTGGTCATCGTATCCGCGTACGTGGCCGCGGCCCGCACCGACGGCAGGCCCAACCTGCCCGAGCCCCTGTCCGACTTCGTCGAGACGCTGGCGGAGCGGCGCGTGCCGCACATCGTCATCTCCTTCGGCAATCCCTATCTGCTCTCCGACGTCCCCGAAGCCCAGGCCTACATGCTGGCGTGGAGCGCATCAGAGGTCAGCCAGATCGCCGCCGCCCGGGCGCTCTTCGGGGAGATCCCCATCCGCGGGCGCACGCCCACCGGCCTCCCGTCCTTCTTCGATATCGGAGACGGGATCCAGCTCCCCGTCAGGGGCCGATGAGGGGCGTGAAGCACGCCAGGCGGGTTCGTGCCGCAGGGCCGCCTCCCGGACGGGTCGGGATGTCGCCGGGGATGCTGACGCAGGCCTGGGCAAAGGCCGTCCCGTGGCCGTGGCCGGCGGCGTTGCTCCTCCTGTTTGCCGTCGGGGCAGCCTGCGACGGTCCGGCTCGGGACTCCGGCGGAGCGGAGGAAGCACCTGCGGCCCTCTACTACGATGAACTCGATGGCCGGGCGAATACATGGGTGGATGAGACGCTCGCCTCGCTCTCCCTGCGCGAGCGCATCGCGCAGCTCGTAGTTCCCTGGATCCCCGGCGGGTACGCGTCATCGAGCGATGCCAGCTTCCGCACGCTGGAGCGATGGGTGACGGAGGAGGGCATCGGGGGCGTCGTCATCTCGATCGGCTCGCCCCACTCCTACGCCTCGCTCCTGAACCGGCTCCAGAACGCCGCCCGGGTCCCGCTGCTGGTAACCGCGGATTTCGAGAACGGGGGCCCGGGGATGCGCGTCAACCACTCCTACGCGCTCCCCACCCTGCTCCCTCAGGGCGGGGGCACCAGCTTCCCGCCCACGATGGCCTTCGGCGCCATCGGCGACCCGGCCTTCGCCCACGAGTACGGGCGCATCACGGCGGTTGAGGCGCGCGCGCTCGGCGTGCACCTGAACTTCGCCCCGGTTCTCGACGTCAACTCCAATCCCGAGAACCCCATCATCAACACCCGTGCCTTCGGCGAGGACCCGGAGGCGGTGGCGCGGCTGGGGACGGCGTACATCGAGGGTGCGCGAGAGGGCGGCGTGCTCACCACGGCGAAGCACTTTCCGGGTCATGGCGACACCCGCACCGACTCGCACATCGAGCTCCCGATCGTCACCGCGGACAGGGAGCGCCTGGAGGCGATGGAGCTGGTTCCCTTCCGCCGGGCCGTGTCGGCCGGCGTGGACGCGGTGATGACGGCTCACGTTGCGGTGCCCGGCATCCTGGGGAGCGATGTGCCGGCGACGCTGTCGCCCTATTTCCTCACGGAGCTCCTGCGCGAGGACATGGAGTTCGATGGCCTGATCTTCACGGATGCATTGAGGATGGGCGCGATCTCGCGCGGATACGGGGCGGGAGAAGCGGCCGTGCTGGCTCTTGAAGCCGGCTCGGACGTGCTCCTTGTGCCGGAGGACGTGGGCGAGGCCATCGACGCGGTGGAGGTCGCGGTGCGCACGGGCCGGGTGGCCCGCGGACGCGTCGACCGGTCGGTGCGGCTGCTGCTGGCCGCCAAGGCGCGTGTGGGGCTCCACGAGCGCCGCGTCGTCGACCTGGCGGCCGTCCCCGAGGTGGCGGGTTCGGCCAGCCACCTGACCTTCGCGGACTTGGCTGCCGAGCGCTCCGTCACCCTGGTGCGCGACCGCGACGGCCTGGTGCCGCTCCCCGCCGATGCCCGCGGCCGGGTGGTGAGCGTCACCTACGCCCGCGACCAGGACCTGATCGCCGGCATCGAGTTCAACCGGGTGGCGGCGCACTTCGTGGACGCGTTGGTGAGCCGCCGCCTCGACGAGGGATCGGATGCGGCGGCGTACCAGGCGGTGCAGGACGCCGCGCGCGATGCGGACGTCGTGCTCCTGAACGTGTACGTGCCCCCGTTCGCCGGAGCGGGCTCGGTGGCGGTCCCGGATGCGTTGCGCGACATGGTGGGCGAGCTGTCCGCGCGCGGCGCGGTGGTGGTCTCCTCCTTCGGCAATCCGTATTCGCTGAGCGCCTTTGAGGACCTGGGCAGCTACCTCATCGCCTGGGGCAGCCACGAGGTCTCGCAGCGCGCCGGAGCCTTCGCGCTCATGGGAGCCACTGAGATCTCCGGCACGCTGCCCATCAGCATTCCGCCCGAACACGCGGCGGGTGACGGACTCCGGAGGGACGCACTCCCGGAGCCGGCGGCGATCCGGGAGGCCGTGATGGCGGTGCCGTCGTGGGTCGTGCAACCGCTTGAGTTCGTGACCGCCGCGCGCGCCGCGGATGACGGCCAGGAGCCCCGGGGACAGATCAGCCCGCTCGAGGGCGACCCTGCGGCCGCGGGCATGTCCGCGGCCGTTCTGGAGGCGCTCGACCGCCGCATCCTGGACGCCATCGCCGACTCGGCCAGCCCGGGCGCGGCGCTTGCCGTTGTGCGCCACGGCCAACTGGTTCGCCTGCGCGGCTACGGCCGCCTGGACTGGGACCCCGCGTCCGCGCCCGCCACCCCCTCCTCCATCTACGACATGGCCTCGGTCACCAAGGTGATGGGTACCACCACGGCCGCCATGATCCTGGTCGACGAGGGCCGCCTCGATCTGGACGCCCCCGTGGTGCGCCATCTCCCGTGGTGGTCGGCGGGCGACCCGCGCAAGGAGGCGGTCACAGTGCGCCAGTTGCTGCTGCACCGGGGCGGGCTGCCTCCCTTCCGCCGCTTCTTCCTGGAGATGGAAGGCGTGGAAGCTTACCAGCAGGCCATCGCCGAGCTGCCCCTCGACTATGCGCCGGGCGACAGCACGGTGTATTCGGACATCGGCATGATGACCGTGGCGTGGGCGATCGAGGAGATCACCGGCCAGCCGCTGGACCGCTTCCTGAGCGAGCGCGTGTGGGGGCCGCTCGGCATGCAGGACACCGGCTTCAACCCCGACTCGGCGCTGCACGGGCGCGTGGCCCCCACCGAGATCGACGCCGCCTACCGGGGCGTCCACGTGCGCGGGGTGGTCCATGACGAGAACGCGTACGCGGTGGGGGGCGTGGCCGGCCACGCCGGTCTCTTCTCCTCCGCGCGCGACATCGCCGTCTACGCCGCCATGATGCTGGCCGAAGGCAGCGCCGGTGCCTGCGACGGCACGCCGGGCATCCCCTGCAGCGCTTCCCGGTCCGGGACGGTGCGCGTCGTCGAGCCTGCGACTGTGGGCGGCTTCACCCGCCGCCACGACGCCGGCGCGAGTCGCGCCACCGGCTGGGACACCCCCTCCGGCAACTCCTCGGCGGGACGGTTCTTCACCGGGCGCGCCTTCGGCCACACCGGCTTCACCGGGCCCTCTGTGTGGATCGACCCCGAGCTCGACCTCGCCGTGGTGCTGCTCCTGAACCGGGTCAACCCCACCCGCGAGAACAGCCGGCACGTCCCGCTGCGCCGGGAGATCCACGACCTCGCCGCGCAGGCCGTCACAGACCTCGACGTCGAGCCACGGCCTCCTTCGTGATCCTCCGCGACCGGCTCCTCGTCGGCCCCAACACTGTCCACGTCGCTGCTTCGCCATCCCGGGTCGGGCACCCGCGCGCGGACGGCACCCGGGCAACAGCCCTCCCGTGAACGGCTTCGGGGGCGTCGACCTGACCGTGCTGGTGGCCTACCTGGCCGCCACCACCGCCTGGGGCGCCTGGCTGGGCCGCCGCCAGCGGGGCGGGTCGGACTACTTCCTGGGAAACCGCAGGCTGCCCTGGGGGGCGGTGCTGCTGTCGGTGGTGGCCACCGAGACCAGCACGCTGACGTTTCTCTCCATCCCCGGGGTCGCGTACCTGGGCACCCTGGGTTTCCTGCAGCTCACCTTCGGATACCTGGCCGGCCGGGTGGTGGTCGCCTCCCTGCTGCTGCCCGCCTACTACCGCGGCGAGCTCAAGACCGCCTACGCGCTCCTGGGCGCCCGCTTCGGCAGCGGGGTGCGGCGCCTCACCTCGGCGATCTTCATGGTCACCCGGCTCCTCGCCGATTCGGTGCGCCTCTTCGCCACCGCCATCCCGCTCGCGCTGGTGACCGGCTGGCCCTACCCGCTCTCCATCCTGGTAATCGGCGCGCTCACCGTGGTCTACACGTACTTCGGCGGCATCAAGGCGGTGGTCTGGGTGGATGCCGTGCAGATGGCGCTCTACCTGTTGGGCGCGGCCATCGCCGTCGTGGTCCTGCAGGGTCTTGTCGATGGCGGATGGGGGGCGATCCTGTCGCAGGCGGGCGCGGCAGGCAAGCTCCGCATCGTGGACCTATCCCTCGACTTCTCGGTCCCCTACACCCTGTGGGCGGGGCTGCTGGGCGGCGGCTTCCTGGCGATGGCCTCCCACGGCACCGACCAGCTCATCGTGCAGCGACTGCTCACCTGCAAGGACCTGGCGGCCAGCCGCAGGGCCCTCATCGGGAGCGGCGTCGCGGTGGTGGGCCAGTTCGCCGTCTTCCTGCTGGTGGGGCTCGGCCTGTGGGCCTTCTACGAGAACCGCGCGTTCGCTGCCTCGGACGAGATCTTCGCGCGCTTCATCGTCGAGGAGCTTCCCCCGGGCGTCACCGGGCTTCTGATCGCGGGCGTGTTCGCGGCGGCGATGTCGTCGCTCTCGTCCTCCATCAACTCGCTGGCGTCGTCCTCCGCCTACGACTTCTGGGCCCCCGCCCGCGGCGTCGACGACGACGCGCGCATCCTGCGGGCCGGCAAGCTCTTCACCCTGGTCTGGGCTGGGCTGCTGGTCGGGGGCGCGATCCTGTTCATCCCGCTGAGCGCCGGCACCAGCGCGGTAGAAGTCGCCCTGGCGGTCGCATCGCTGGTCTACGGCGGGCTGCTGGGGGCGTTTGCGCTGGGGGTGTTGTCGCGCCGCGCCACCGCGGGGGGAACGGCGGCCGGCATGGTGACCGGCATCGGCGCGGTTACGGCCATCTGGATCCTGGCGCCCGACCGGGTGGCGTGGCCGTGGTTCGTGCTCATCGGGACGGCGATCACGGTGGTGGTGGGGATGGCGCTGGGCGGCGCGCGGTCGCGGTCGCCCGCAGAACCTCCCCGCCCGTGACCGGACCGTACGTCGCGGGCGTCGACGGGGGCGGCACCCGCACGCGCGTTCTGGTCCTCGCCCGCGACGGCGCGACCGCCGCCCGCGCGGAAGGTCCCGCCGCCCTGGTGCGTCCCGACCGCCCCGCACCCGCGGCCCGGGTGGTCGCCGACACCGTCCGCCGCGCGGCCGAGGCGGCCCGGGCGGCCCTTCCGCTCCCGGCGGTCTGGGCAGGACTTGCCGGCGCCGGCCGGGCGAGCGTGCGCCGCGCGCTGGAGGCGGCCCTCCGCAAGGAACGGATCGCGCGCGCGGTGCGGGTCGGCACCGACGTGGAGGCGGCCTTCCACGACGCTTTCGGCGCCGGCCCGGGCATCGTGGTGGTGGCCGGCACCGGCTCGGTGGTGCTGGGTGCCGCCGAAGACGGCCGCCGCCTGCAGGTGGGCGGTTGGGGAGGGGTGATGGGCGACGAAGGGAGCGGCTACCACATCGGCGTGTCGGCCCTGCGGGCCGTCGCGGCCGCGACCGACCGGCGCGGCCCCCCGACCGCCCTCACCGCCGCCATGCTGGATTCCCTCGGCCTCGACCGGCCGCGCCACCTGCCCGCGTGGGCCGAATCCGCCACCAAGGCCGACATCGCCGCCCTCGCGCCCCTCGCGATCCACACCGCTCGCTCCGGCGACGCCCCTGCCACCGCCGTGGTCCGCCGGGCGCTGGACGCCCTCGGGGATCAGCTCTCCGCCGCCCTCCGCGAGCTCGTTCCGTCCCCGTCCGCCCACCCGTCCACCGTCGCGCTGGCCGGCGGCCTCATCTCTCCGGATGGTCCCCTCCGCGCCGATGCGGAACGACTCGTCGCCTCCGCTGGCGGCCACCTGCTCCCGCGCGCGGTCATCCCCGAACGCGGCGCCGCCCGCCTGGCCCTGACCCTTCTGGACTGACCTCGCGCCCGTCATCTGTCCGCTCTCTCGGGCTTGAGCCGGGATCCCGCTCCGCGCAGTCCCCCGTCCGGTAGCCTCCTGGAGGCTTGACCATGTCGCCGGGTGGCGGTTTATTCCCGCCATGATCAAGCCGAACCACCCGTATCCGATTCGGGTGATGAAGTTCGGGGGGACCTCGGTCGGAAGCGCCGCGCGTATCCGGCGCGTCGTCGGTCTCGTCGCCGATGCCCGCGCCACCTCCACCCCTGTCGTGGTCGTCTCCGCGGTGAACGGAACGACGGACCGGCTGGTCGAGGTCGCCGAACTCGCGGGGCGGGGGGACGGTGGACACGCGTCGGTGACCCGGGAGATCGCGGAGATCCACCGGGAGCTTCTCCACGCCCTCGCTCCGGTCGACGAAGCGCCCGGCCTCGCCCTGCGCCTCGATGCGGCGATGAACGACCTCCGGCGCCTCGCCAGCGGGGCCCAGCTTCTAGGCGAGTGCACCCTCCGCACGCGCGACTGGATGCTCTCCTTCGGCGAGCGGCTCTCCTCGATGCTCGTCGCCGCCTGCATGCGCTCCCATGGGGTCGCCGCGGTCGACGTGGACGCAAGGGGGCTGCTCCGCACCGACACCCGATTCGGCGCGGCACGAGTGGACCGCCAGAGGTCGCGGGAGCTGGTGCGCGCGCGGCTTCCCGGAGACGCCGGAGTCCCGGTCGTCACCGGGTTCATTGCCTCGACTGCAGCCGGGGAGACGACCACGCTGGGCCGGGGCGCGTCCGACTACACGGCCACCCTTCTCGGCTCGATGCTGGGCGCGGCGGAGGTGGAGATCTGGACGGACGTGGACGGGGTTCTCACCGCGGATCCCGAGGCCGTGCCCGAGGCCGCGCCGGTGCGCGAGATCACCTACGCGGAGCTCCTCGAGCTCGCCCACTTCGGCGCGAAGGTGATCTGTCCCCCGGCGGTGGAGCCTGCCCGGAGCGCCGGGATCCGGCTGAGGATCCGCAGCACCCTCGATCCGGCCCTCCCGGGGACGCTGGTCGTGACTACGGTTCAGCGGGACCCCCTTCGGCCGGTGCGCGGGATGTCCGCGACCAGGGACGTGGCGTTGATCCGGCTCGCCGGGGTCGAAACGGTCGGCGCTACGGAGGCCTCGCAACGGATCTTCCGTGCGCTCCGTGTCGCCGACGTGGACTCGCTTCTCTTCACGCAGGACTCGGGCGCGCACGCCTTGTCCCTTGCGGTGGTGGGCGCCGACGCGGAGCGGGCGCGGGCCGCTCTGGCGACCGAGTTCAGGAGGGAGCGGGAGTCGCGGCTCGTGCGCGACCCGACGGTCGAGCAGGGGTTTTCGATCCTCGCGGTCGTGGGAGAGGGGATGCGGTACACGCCCGGCGTCTCCGGGAAACTCTTCTCGGCGCTGGGTGCCGCTAGGGTCAACGTGCACGCCATCGCGCAGGGATCCTCCGAGCGCAACATCTCATGGGTCGTGAACGCAGGGCAGGAGGGCGTCGCGCTCCGCACCGTTCACCGCGCCTTCTTCAGCCCGCCGGACGAACTCGAGCCCGTCCGCATCCTCGTCCTCGGGGCGGGCGGCGTCGGCGGAGCCTTCCTCGACCAGTTCGCCGCAAACGGGGACGACGCGATGCGCCCGCACGGGGTCCAGCCCGTCCTGGTCGGGATCTCGAACAGCCGGAAGGCCGCAACCGACCTCGAGGGCCTGGTAGCAGGCCGGTGGAGGTCGCACGTCGAGAACGGCCGCGGCGATCCCGACCGGGCCTTCGAGGCCGTCTGGACGGGCGACCCGCTCGTCGTCGTCGACTGCACCGCGAGCGCGACCGTCGCGGCGTGCTACGCGGACTACCTCCGCGCGGGCGCCGCAGTGGTCACGGCGAACAAGATCGCTCTCTCCGGGCCGGTCGAGGAGTACGCGACCCTCATGAGCCTTGGCGGACGCGGAGGCGGCCTCCACCACGGGACCACCGTGGGGGCCGGCCTCCCGATGGTGCGCATGATCGCCGACCTTCGGCGCAGCGGCGACACCGTCATCTCCCTCGAGGGGACGCTGTCGGGCACGCTCACCTTCCTGATGGACCAGTTGAGCCGCGGGCGGCGGTTCAGTTCAGCGGTCGAGGAAGCTCGGCGCAGAGGGATCTCCGAGCCGGATCCGAGGGAGGACCTGGGCCTCCGGGACGTGGTCCGAAAGCTCGTCATCCTCGCACGGACCGCGGGGATCCGCATGGAACCCTCCGATGTCGAGGTCGAACCGATTCTCCCGGAGCGCCTCCTCCAGCCCGGTCCGGTCGGGGAGTTCATCGAACGGCTCTCCGGGCTCGACGCCGAGATGGCCGAGCGGACGCGGGCGGCGACGGCGCAAGGGGGGCGGCTCGTCTGCCTGGCACGTGTGGCGCAGGGCGCGGCGTCCGTCCGCCTGGAGGTGGTGTCCGAGGACCAACCCGCCGCGCGAACCCGCGGAACCGAGAACCTGCTCGTCATCCGCTCTCGATGGTACGCCGATCATCCCATGGTGATTCAGGGCCCCGGAGCGGGGCCCGAGGTCACCGCGGCCGGGCTCATGACCGACCTGGTGGCGGCCGCAGGGCGCGTTGCCGGCCGAGCAGGGCAGAGTCGGCGGCGAACCTCCCCGCCCGGGTCGAGACTCTCGACGTAGGCCGTCTGAGCCGATTCTCCCGGAGCGCCTCTTCCGGCCCGGCTCGGTCCGCGAGTTCATCGGGCGGCTCTCCGGGCTCGACGCCGAGATGGCGGAGCGGAGTTGGGCGGCGACGGTGAAGGGGGGGTGGCTCGTCTGCCTGGCACGGGTGGCGCCGCGCTCGGCCTCCGTCCGCCTCGAGGTGATGCCCGAGGGGCAACGCGCCACCCGAACCCGCTGAGGAGGTTGGCTGTACGCCTGATGGGCGACGCCCTCATCTCTCTTGTTGTCGCCGGTGCCGAAGGGCTGCGCGAGCGCTTTGCCGAGGCTCTGCGCGAATCGTTCTGCGCGAAACTGTCCTGAAATGCGCGTTATTGTTACTTGCCATCCCCCACCTTGGCTCAGTTAGATTTGAGGCAGCCGTTTGGCAGGCTCCCACTTGGAACATCCTGGATGGCTTGTTCGAACCTTTCAACCTATAAGGAGGGACTTATGTCTCGCGCGATACTGCTTCGGCTCTTCTTCGTTCTGGCATTGCTGTTGGGGAACCTCGCGCTTTGGGGGTCCAGCCAGGCGACGGGCGCCTCACTACCCAAAAAAGCATGCGGTATGGGTAACAGTTCCGGCTACCATTGCGTGGCCGATTCCGAATGCGGCCAGGGCCACGAGTGCTGCGACAACAACTGCGACTGCGGCGACTGCTGAGGAGCCACATGAGCGGACCAGTCGGGAGTGTTGGCCCGTCTACGAACTCGACCGATAGGTCCTTCTTCGGATGCTGTGAGGAATCGTCGGCACTGCATGCGTTTGGAGGGGCTGGGTCGGAGCAAGTTCTTTTCCGATAAACCGGGTATGGAGCCGGCGCCCGCCGCCTCCATACCGAGGAGCCATTTGATGCTCTTGATCACCAAGCTGTCTGAGTTGCGAGTACTGGACGCTATCGCAGTGCTTCTCCTTATGGGCATCGCGGGTTTCGGTGTTCAGCGATGGACGCAAGTCCGAGATGCACGGCGGACAGAGGAAGCGATGTTGGCGGCGAAGCCCGCGTTGGGCCGATCCGTTGACGCGCTGGTGGTATCGGATGAGGGGGGAGTTGTTCAACGCCTGAGTGATGTCGGAGCCGGCAAGTGCCGCTATATCATCATCGGGACTCGGACGTGCCCGTTTGCCAGGACGGCAGCGTATCGTTGGATGTCCAATGCCCTTAACGATCCCGCAGGCGACAGCATGCCCGAAGGATGGAAGGCTCTCTGGGTTGTCGCAGAACAGAGTACGGGACGTGGTGACCTTTTTGACCCAGCCTTCCCGTCTCCGACCTTCTACGCTCGTGATGCGATTGCGTTCATTCGCAGCGTCGGCATGTCTCAGTCCCCTGTTCATCTCGTGATGGACCGTCGCGGCGTTGTCATCGAAGCAGGCGGTGAGCGGCGGCTGCTGCCTGGGTCGGCGTTTCGTGATGATTGTACGATCGCTGCGGATCCGATATTCCCGACGGCGGGAGCGGATGTGCCCGATAGCTCAACCGGGACCTAAAGGAGGCTCGCTTCGTGGGCGGGTCATCAGTACGAGTTGCGATACTATTGACGCTCGCCTCCGTGGGAGGATGCGCGGACCAGGGCGCGCGACCGCGTGTAGTAGGGCAATTAAGTGAGGATGTTCTTGCCGACATCGATCGAACGCGAGCGCGGGTCTCTGTCGGTGATGTAGAGAAGCTTGAGCCCGCTTTTCGGATCGAGCTAACCGACAAGGACGCACCGTCCTTCCGCATGCGTAATTCGGTTGCTCTGGCAGTGTTCGGAGTTCCGTATTGCACTGTCTTGATCGGGGACACGTCGGACATGGCTGTTCACTGGTTCGGTGGTTCCAGTGCGGCGTATGCACACAGCGTTTTTCTCGGCGGTCGTGGAGCACCGCTTGTAAATGATCTGACTGATCTGGAGGCCTTGGCCCCGGATGTCGTCTCGGTGACCGATCGAAGCCGGGGGCGGGTAGTTCAAATTGACGCCGAGGGGCGTTTACTTTCCATGATCGAGATCCCTATCGAACTCGAAGAAGGAAGTAACCTACTTCCGGCGCATCGCTTCGCTCTCGGCCCCAATGGCGCGGTGGTCGAGCAGCCGATGTGGCGCGGGACGCTAGCCGACTATCCAGGTGTGATGCGAGTATGGGAAAGGGACGGGCGATTCAGGCACTACCTAGGTGAGGTAGTAAGGTCTGGTGGACCCGAGTTTGCCGAGGCCCTCAGCCTCGGCGACTTTCTCATTCGAGGCGACACCCTGTGGACGCTCAGGCGAGTCGACGGCCGTCTCCTCGCGTATGACATCTCAGTGGCGGAGGCGTCGGCGGGGCGAGTCATCCACGAACTGCCGCTTTTCTTCGAAATGAGTCCTCCGACCATCTTTCTGCGGGACAGCATCGCCGGAGAGACGGCGGTTGCGGTAACCCGGCATGCGGACAGCTTTACGATCGACCCGAACGGTAACTTCTTCGTTGAGCAGTTTCGGGAGGATGGGACACCGGTCCTGGGAGCTATGGCTGCGGACGGGACGGTGCACCGTGTGTTTGATCTTGGTGTTGCTCAAATCCGGGCGCTCGCCGCCACACTCGAACATCTTTTCGCAGTGGTCGTTCTCCCCGGCAAATGGGACACGGTGGTTTTCGCCTACCAGAGTCCGTTTGTCCGCGATGACGTGGGGCAAACCACCTGTCACAGTTCGGCTCTCCCGCCGTCTTGAAACAGTGCACGGAGCCTTGGTTCCTTGGCGTTGGGCCGACCGGCCGCTGAATGACCGGAATTGCCGTTGGTGGTTGACGGCCGTGCTTCTGTTCCGCATCGTGGCGGATCGTCTTCGTCGAGGACAGGAGGAGTTATGGGCCGCCCATTGGTAGTGGTTCTGACAACGTTGGTGATTGGCGGATGCGACGACGCACCGCCCGACTCTTCGGGGCAATTAGGCGACACTACGTTCGTGTTTTCGTCGGCGCCACAACGGGGCACGGCCTCTCTTCGCGAGGTTTCCCGCATCGGTATGGTCGAGGGTCCGCCCGAGTACTTGCTGGGCGACGTTCCGATGTTCACGGTCGGGCCGGATGGCAGCCTCTTCGTCGCCGATGTCGATGGTGACCTTCGACACTACGATAAGGATGGCAAGTACGTCAGGATGATCGCACGCCAGGGCCAGGGACCCGGCGAGGTCAGGTACGTAGTCGGAATGGACGTCTCCGCCGACGGACTGCTCGCCGCGCTGGATTTCGGAAACCGGCGGGTTACCGTCTTTTCCCGCGGCGGCAGCCTCGTCCGAGAGATCAGGCTGCGTCCGTCGGCGGGAAGACCCGGATACGGACGGGATGCGATCCGCTGGGACGATCAAGGCCAGCTCTGGATCGCACTGAACCCGCCGCGGAGTGGCCCGGATACGCTCAGCGGGGTGCAGTTGAGACCGGTTTTCGGCCGCCTCGCCGATCATGAGGAAGTGGCGGACACCGTGCTCTTGCCGAACCGGGCCTGGGAGGGCTGCGAGCGCCGACTCCCCGCGTATTCGGGAGGGTTCATGGAGGATGATCGCCTCCGCCACATGCCCTTCGCACAATGGTCGCAGAATCGGATGGGCGTTCTGGCTTTCGGGTGCTCGGCTCGGTATGCGGTAGATCTCGTCCGGCCGGATGGGATGGTAACCCGGGTCTCAAGAGCTTGGGAGCCACTGGTGAGGACCGAGGAAGAGCACGGCTTCTGGTCCAACGGCTTCCGTATTGCGAACGTGCGTCGTCAGAGTACCAACCAGACGCTCATGAGCCTGGGACGCGAAGACCAGCTAAGGCCGATTCCTCCGGTGCCGGTCCTTCCGCGGGAACGTCCCGCTTTTCTTCGACTCTGGCATACGGACGACGGCCGAGTATGGGCATGGCCGGGGGCCAAGGGCTGGAGCCGCCCTTTGACCGAAGAACAACGACGCCAGCAACGGCAGCTGCCCGGGGGCGAGCTACCCATGCCAGGGCGAATCTGGTCCTACTGGAATCCGACCGATGGCTTGGACGTTTTCGATACGGACGGTCGATGGATCGGTCACGTTAGTACACCCGAAAGCTGGGCGGCAGCTCCTTATCCTGGAACCGAAGACCCATATATCAGAGGTGACACGATCTGGGCGGTGGTCAAGGACGAGTTGGACGTCAGCTATATTGCAAGGTTCGAGATTGAGTGGCCCTCGCCGGACTAGTTGTGAGATGCGCATATGGCGGTAGGCCAGCTATTCGGACGCCGGGCTCACGGGCCCGCCGGGGGTTGCGGCTCCCCATGGACGGCAAACCGGCCCCGGTCAACTGGACCGGTGCTACCAGATGTCGAATGCCCGGGAGTCCGCGTGGAGAGACGAGTGGGGTAGCAGCCGCCGGGATTCCTTGACACGAGTCGCATCCCACCGTTGATGCCGTTTCCCCTGCCATTTCGGTACGCTGGAGTCAGATTTAGCCTAGACGGCAAGAAGCGCAGATCGTGCAGTCCTGATTGACGTTAGACGATTTCGTGCCGTGATTGGCGCCACTTGCGCTCTGCCATTTTGTCAGGTGGCGGATGCGCGGGATGGGGCGGGGTCGCGGTCCCGGAGGGAGGAGGGGAAAGTCTGCCAAAATGGCAGACTACCGGTGGCCTGAATCACGGCAGGGAATCACGTAAGTTCAATCAGGGCTGCGCGATCTGCGTTTCCTGCCCTCAGGCAATGTCTGACCCCACGGTTTGCGAACGGCGGGGAAATCGCACCAAAATAGCGGGAGTGGGACGGTACGGGGGACAGCAGCGAACCGAGTCTCGTCAGGCGACTTGGCGCATCGTTCGAGGCATTAGTCTTGAACACGACAGCTCCGGTTCGCAAGTACCTCGCGGCATGCGCCAAGGATCGGCAGGATCGGCAGAATCGGCGCTGTCCACCGGGGGGAGGTTGAGACCTTCTTGGTGCCTCATGTGGGCGTGGGTCGCGATCCGGGAGGCAGGCACAGGGGGCGAAGTCCGACCGAGGGGGGACGAGAATCGCCACGGCCTTCTGGAACTCCGGCGGGTTCGGGCCATCGAACGCAAGACGCCCCCAGCGCTCGCCTTCCGTTCACGTTCGACCCCATGAAGGCTTGGCGGAAAAGCGGCGCGCCGGGGGCGGGTCCTGTTCGGGGTAGTTCTAACCTTTGTCCGGGGGCTCCGCCCAATAGCAGCCGTAGAGGCGGCGCGTCGGCGGGTCTTCCCTCCCGTCTTTCCGGAGCGCCCGGACGCAGGCCAGCGGCGCGCCCAGGTGCTCGACCTCGATGTAGGCCAAGTACTCGACCGGGGGCGCGAGACAGGCCGCGTCCGCCCGCTCGAACGGTTGGTAGCCCTCCGAGCCGTGCGCCACCAGCGCGCTCGTGTAGGCGCAAGTCTCCACGCTCGCCGGATCCTCGCTCTTCGGGATCGTCACCACCAGATCACCGGGCAGCACTTCCCCGGCGAACCGCAGCCCGCTCCGGTAGTCGTCCCACACGACGGCCGCGAGCACCCGGTGCGCCCCAGCCTCGTGCTCCACGTCCTCCAGCGCGATCCACACCGGCATTGCCGCGCCTTGGTAGGTCGTCGTGTCGGGCGGCGTCGTTGTGTCCGGCGGCGTCTCCTGCCCGGCCGCCGGAAGCGCCAGCACCGCCAGCGCCAGGGCGGCAAACGTCGTCTTCGTCCTCATGGTCTCCGCTCCTTTCGCTAGGTGCACACCCGCACGGTCTGCCATTCGCCCCTCGTCACCGGGCGGTAGTAGACGCGCGTCTTCTCCACGTAATACACAACGGGCTCGGAATTGTCCGGGTCGCCCTCCTCCCCGTTCCACGGGGGGGCGCGCACGGCCTCCCACACCCCCGTCTTCTCCTCCACCCGCTCCCACTCCGTCCACGTCACCCACACCTGTTGATCCGTGCACGTCTGCGTCGTCTCCGGCACCTCCGGGTCCCCGCCCCCGCAACCGTCGCAGGTCTCCTCCTCCTCCTCCAGCGGGTTCCATTCGGCGCACCGCTCGGCGTGTTCGGCGGCGAGGGTCTCCACCTCCTCCTCGTTGACCCAGTGCCAGCCCTCGTGAAGGACCAGTTTCAGAAGATCCTTCCCGGAGCGCATCGTGTCCCGCCGGAGCACGGAGATGAACCGATAATCGTCCCCCAACGCGACCTTGATCGTTTGCCCGTCGATGTCCGTTGCCAAGCGTTCCGCGTAGTAGAGGGGGGCCTCCCGGATAAACTTGATCATCCCCGTGTTCAGCGCGGTGCAGTCGGCTTGCCCCAAGGTCCCCGCCCTCCAGGTGGTTTCGTCGCCGAAAACGAGATCGTTGATGTGGTCGATCCCGAACGCCGAGTCCGACGGGATGTCCCTGGCCGACCGGAAAGGATCGCTCCAGCCTTCGTCTTCCATCGCCTGCTGGAAGAGCCAGTAGACTTGGGCGTCAAGCGCGGAGGGGAGAATCGTGCAGGCAAGCGCCACAAGGGCGAGCCTGCGCATTGCCCCGGTCATTTGCGCCGCTCCGGGTAGTCGGGCCACATGAGCGGGTCCGGGGAATCTGGAACGTGGTTTGGATCGAGCTTCTGGATCCTGCCGTCCGGGCCAAACATGCCGGGGTCGAGCACGACTACGTTGCGCTTGGCGTAGTCCACCGGCGGGGGCGGGGGCGTCGGGTAGTACTCGATCTTGCCGTGATACTTGGACGCCAAGTACGGCTCCTCGTCCCGTATCCAATCGGGGAACCGGATCGGGAAATGGCCCCTGTACACGTACGGGTAGTCGCCCAGCTTGGTCGGGTCGTTTTCGATCAGGGCCGCGTACACCCTATCGCCGACAAGATTCAGGGCGAGAGCCCACTTCCACACATCGAACCCCTCGTAGTACAGGCGAGTCTGTTCCGCCCCCGAGATGCGGTCGCCGATTTGGAGCGGCCAGCCGTCAGGGGCGTAGATGGCCGGGTCTCCGGGCTCGGGCTCGGGGACGGCGGCCACGCCGGGGGCGTCTTCGGCGCATCCGGCCAGGGTGAGAGTAGCGGCGAGCGCGGCGGCGGTGAGTGTCCAAGCCTTCATGGTGTCCCTCCTTGTGGAATCGGATATATCGACGAAAGCACCAAGGCCAGGGTCAGTGGGCGGAATATGACTATGAAGGCCATAACTCTACACAGTGCCGATCGATTCCACAAGTCCGAGTCCGCCATAATCCGAGTCTGCCATAGAGAGAGGATCTCGCCGATCCGCGAGGGGAAGCGTCCCCACGGCTATGCTGGGAAGCTCTGACATTGTCAGCGGACTTTGCTGGCAACTATCGGCTGTCCCTGTTATCTTTTATGCCTTCCAATCCGAATCGGGAAGACAGTATCAATCTTCGAGAAGGGGAAGGAGAACCAAAGATGGAGAAAGGCTGCGGAGGAATAGCCGGGCGGGGAATCGCACTGTGTGTCGTGGCAGTGGCTCAGTTCGCCGTAGCGGCTTGCGCGGATGTCGGTTCGGTGGGAGTGGCTCCCGAGGAGTCTTTTTCCATCCCTGCCGCGGATGTCGGTCGCCGGATCCCCGCCGTCGCGGGCGCGCCTTTGCCGCCGGGGGCAGTGGCCGGTACCGCCCGCGTCGGGCGGCAGCACGCTTTGCGGCTGATCGGCGCTCGGGTTCGGAACACCGAGATCGTCCGGGGCGGCGAGGTGCTGGGCTCCTTCGGCCATCCGGGCCGCCGGATTCCGATGTCCGCCAGCGCCGTGCCGCCGTCGTCACCGAGCCTCCCCAGAGCCATGCCAACGCCGGGCCCTCCCGCTGGGACGGCCCGGGATGGCGACGGCGAAGGTTGCTGGTATCTCGTGTACTATTGGTTGGACAACGGCGAGATCTTCCATGTCACGCTACTATCCTGCGGAGGCGGAAGCGGAAGCGAGGACGAGCCGGAGTGCACGGACGATCAGAAGGCGATCGCGGCGGAATACGACAACGACGGGGAGTGGCCATGCGACAAGTTCGACGACACGCCGGTGTTCGGGAAGGGAACGCACGGCCACGCGACGGGCTATCTCACGGACAGCTACATATCCGGGAGCGGCGTCGTGCTTGCCAGAGTGGCGACGAGGGGCGTAAGCGGCGCAACCATCACGTCCGACTGGCGGTGTCCAGAAGGCAACGCGCTCGTGGGGGGGACGGGGCAAACGCATGTCCAGGGCCGGGCGGGCGACTTCTGGGCTCCCGGATTCTTGGAGCGCGCTTCCGGGGCGGGCGCAACGCCCGAGGAGGTGGCGGCGGCGAGCAAACTCCACGCGAAATTCGCGGCGGCCGCAATCGCCGCAGGGGGCCGGTTTACGTCATTCGGACACAACGGAACCCACAAGGATCACATCCACATCTTCTGGTAGGGGGAATAATGCGGTACAGAACAATGAACGGCCTGCTCGCACTCGTGATCGCGGTTCCGGCGGCCGCTGAGGGACAAGCGGGCAAGGCCGAACAACGGATGACCGAGAGCGCAGCCGCCGCCGTGCTCTTGGACGACCGCGACTCTCAAGATATTCGGCGCGCGCTCGCGCTCGCGGTCGAGCTCGGACCGCGAGCCGGGCAGGAGCTTCGGGCCGCCGTCATCGAGGCGGCATGGACCGAGGTGCGCCGTGAAGCGGCCGCCCGTGCCGGGTTTGGTCTAGCCGGGGACGATCCCGACCGGATGTTCCTGCTTTTTGAAGCCGCCGAGGGATTCCGGGATCCCCGTGCGATCCCACTCATGATCGAGGCGCTGAAGTACGGAGGCGGTGTCTTCGATGCGCTGGCAGACTTGGGCACGGCCGCTTTTCCCGCGGTCTTGGCCGCAGTCAACGATCTCGACGGCCATCCATACCGGGTGTCGGGTGGGGTGACCGTCCTGCGGTTCATGGTCGAGGACGGTTCGTTCAACGGCCGGCAACTGGAACAGGTCCGCGATGCCGCGCGGGAACGCCTGTCCGGAACGCAAGATCCTTTCATTTTACGTTCCGCCGTGCGGCTGGCGCTCGCGCTCGGCGACCCGGAGCTTCGTCGGACCGTCGAACGGATCGCGACCGACCGCGTGTTCGCCGAGGCGCTCGTGTTGGACGCGTTTCCCCTTGTCGCCGGAAGTCACGACGAGGATACGGATAGCGTGCAGGAGTACGCGCGGTTGTTCCTGTCCGGAGGCGGGGCCGCCATCGGCCCGGTGCGCCGTCCGGGGTCCGGCTGACCCTGCCTGGAACAGCCCCCCCTCGCCCGGGCCGTCGCAGCCAAGCTCTACGGCCTCGTGGTCGCCAGCCACACGATCGGCAAGGAGCGGCGGGCCGCCGATCACGCTTCGGTGACGGCGGCGCTCCCTGCCGCGCACCGTTCACCCCTACCGTACCCCTCGGAGACCGGCGATCGACAATCCTGGGCGATCCTAGAGCCCGTAGACTTGCCGAAATGGATCCAGATTGGGCGTCTCGGACGATCCGCTTGGCGATGACCTTGGAGGCAGGGCTCATCGCTCGAACCCTCCCCCGCCGCGCTCGGGGCCTCGGGGCCGGGGCGGGCGTGGTACAACAATGCGGGTGATGGTCCGCCCGCGCTCCCGCTCCCGTGCCTGTTCGCGCTCCCGCTCCCTAATGGTCTCGCGCACCGACCATGCGCGCCGCTCCGCCTCCACCAGCCTGTTTCGATAGAACTTACGCCAACCGCGCTCGATCTCCCGGGCGCGCTTGCCGTGCGCCTTGCCCAACTCGGCCCGCTCGTCCCTGTGATACCGGTCGAGATCCTCGCGCCAGCCTTCGACCAGATCCTGCCGCCCCCGGATCGCCCCGGCCAGCTCCCTGAGCGAGCGGTCGAGCCGCCAGATCCGGAGCCGCCCGAGCACGGTGCGGCTCTCCCGGTCGAGCC
>VXMG01000040.1:0-23093 GCA_009841185.1 Gammaproteobacteria bacterium | reverse complement strand
TGGGCGGGGATTGCCTTGATGGGCTTCTTTGTGTCCCGGTCCTAAAGGCCTTTCTGACATTGTTTCGATGCGGCTGGAGTCACTTGGCGACCGACCTTCGAGCGGCCAGTTTCCTGGCTCTTCGGGCCGGATCTCGATGGGCTTGGAACACGCGGGACGATCGGGTCACGGAGCCGCGCCTGCGCAGGTCGTGGGCCAACGCTCCGGTCGCCCGCTCCTTCTGCAACCAGCACTCGATCAGCCACTCCCATCCCAGACAACGTCGGGCTGTCGAGGGCCGAACACCGATGAGCCGGTTCATCTGATTGCTCAGCGCGAAGCCGTCGGGATACCCCAGGCCACAGGCGACGGAGTGCAGGCTCTGCGACGAGTTCTGCAGCCGGAGGACCGCGTGCAGAATCCGGCAGAACTGCAGCCAGTGCGAAGGCACCGGCAGCCCTCGCGACACGAAGCGGCGGCCGAGTGCGCGGCGCGACAGGTAGATCGTCCGGGACAGGCTGGCGATCGTGGTGAGATGTCTCGCAAGCCTCACGGTGCGGCGAATGATCTCGCATGTGCCGCGGTCGACCCGCAGTCCCCTCCACGCGAGATACTCGGTGAACTCAACCGGGAGGTCGGTGGGGGGTCGGCGGATGAGCGACTTCATGTCGCCCGGATCGATGTCGTCGTGATGAGGAACGATGGCTGTCGGCCTACATCGCCCGATCAGGTGGAGGAGATCCGTCTCCGCCGTCAGCGATGAAGCGGGCGGAAGAATGAGAATCAGGACGACGCCCGCCGGTCGCCGGCGTGCGACCGTCAGGTCGTCGGCCAGCTCCCCCGTCCCCAGGCGCCAGATGAGAGCCGAGCCCCTGAGTCCTCTTTCGCGCTCAATGAACTCGGCCGTAGCCGTGAGCGGAACAAGCTTCCGGTACGGGACGGAAAAGAGCAGAAACGGCGGCTGGGGGCGGTTTGAGCGGGGCATGGGCGGTTCCTTTGCAAGATGAAGCGACGGACAACAGTAGTCGCCCACGATCAGCGACCTATCAGCAAAACGACGAACGCAACCCGCCGGAGGGTTCCAGGGTTGACCGGACCCCGTCGTGGTGCTGCGCCCGGGTGACGGACTGACGGCCCCCTGTGGACGACGGCTGACGAACCCGTCGCGACACCTGCTCGCGGCTGGCGCAAGCGGGCCCAAGGCCGAATGATTCCAGTCCGGGTTGCACGCCAACCCGGCCAGGATCGGGAACACACACACCCGGACGAACGTCCAGGAGGCCGCAGATGAACCGGAGCACAACCGTGATCGCCATCGGGATCGCCCTCGCCATGGGAACCGCCGGAGACGGCACGGCGACGCCTCTAGCGGCCCAGGAGGTGGGTCCCGCCAACGGCTCGCTGGTCGTGGTGGGGGGCGCCATGCAGGACCTGGGCATCGTGCGCCGCTTCATCGACCTGGCGGGCGGCCCCGAGGCCGCCATCGTCGTGATCCCGACCGCGGGCGGCGCGGCGGAATACGACCAGTTCTACCCCGGGCTGCGCCAGTTCCGCGCGGCGGGCGCGACCAATCTGACGGTGATCCACACCAACGACCGTGACGAGGCCGACAGCGAGGCCTTCGTCAGGCCGATCCGCGAGGCCGGCGGCGTCTGGTTCCCGGGCGGACGGCAGTGGCGCATCGCGGATTCCTACCTGGACACGCGCACCGAGGAGGAGCTCCACCGCCTGCTCGAGCGCGGCGGCGTCATCGGCGGCTCGTCAGCCGGCGCTTCGATCCAGGGGTCGTACCTCATCCGCGGCGACACCCAGACCAACACCATCATGATGGGGGACCACGAGGAGGGGTTCGGCTTCCTGCGCAACGTGGGCATCGACCAGCACCTGCTCCGCCGCAACCGCCAGTTCGACATGCTCGAGGTGATGGAGGCGATGCCCGACCTGCTGGGCATCGGCATCGACGAGAACACCGCGATCGTGGTCCAGGGCGATGAATTCGAGGTGATCGGCGAGAGCTACGTCGTCATCTACGACAGCTCGGTGCAGATCGACACCGGCGGCGACTTCTACTTCCTCGCCCCCGGCGACCGGTTCAACATGGCGACCCGGGAGGCCCGGCGGCCCGCGAACACGGCGCGCCCGCTCGACCGCGTGCAGCGGCGGCCGGGGGGTTAGCGGCCCCGGGTTAGCCCCCCGACCCCGCGGCCGCGGCCAGCCCCTCCAGCTCGTTGTCCAGGATGTCGCGGAAGAGCTGGGTGGGAAGGGCGCCTTGAACGGGGAACCCGTTGATCAGGAAGCTCGGGGTTCCGCGCAGGCCGAGCGCCCGGGCGGCCCGTCCGCCGTCGGCGATGCGGCGTCCGGGCCGCTCCTCGGCGATGCACGACTCGAACTGCTCCGAGTTCAGGCCCAGCTCGGCGGCGTAGCCCAGGAAGTGGGGCATGGGATCGCCGCTGTCCTTCCAGGTGCGCTGATCCTCGTACAGCCGCACCATCATTCCCTCGAAGCCGTCCTGTTCCCCCGCGCACTCGCCCGCGAGCGCCGGCAGGTCTCCGTGGGGAAACATGCCGCTCACGATCGGGATGTACTTCCACAGCACGGTTCCGGCGTCGATGTACTCCTCCTGGAGCACGGGGAAGGTCTGCTGGTGGAACTGGCGGCAGAAGCCGCAGCCGAAGTCGCTCAGTTCGGCGACGCGCAGCGTTGCTTCCGGGTCTCCGAAGTCGTAGCCCAGGCCCGGGAAGTCGATCTGCTCTCCGGGGAGCGTTTCGGGAGGAGTGGTGACGAGGCTCCGGGTGAGCGACTGCGTGGATTCGTCCTCTGCAGGAGGATTCGCGTCGCCCTCTCCGCCCGCGCAGCCGGTCGCCAGCGCGAGCACGAGCGGGGCCAGGGCCCGGCGGCGGAGCCTGGCGGCGAGCCGACTCCCGCCGGGCGGCGTGGGGTGCTGTAGCTTCATCGTCACTTCCCGATCTTTGGCTGAATTGTGCGTGGAAAGGGGCCGCGTCACCGGCGGCGCAGGAGGCGGGAGATCAGCACCCCCGCGACCACGCCGAGAACCAGGGAACCGGCCAGCGCCCGCCCGCTCCATACCCGGGGTTCGCGGATTGGAGCCGGTTCCGGGATGTACGGGGCAAGTGCGGCGGATGGCATCTGGTCCGTCGGCTCGCCGACGAAGGCACATTCGGCGCATTCGGCGAGCCCGCGGTCGCGGGCCGTCCGGTTGCCGAAGCTCAGGGACGCACCGCAGTCAGGGCAGGTGCCGTCGGCGGGCGCCGGCTCGATCATGGCGTAGAGGGCGCCCTTGGAGAGATCGAGCTGGTCGGCGATCCGGTTGACGCTCTCGTCGGAGTCCCAGTACATGCGGTTTACAACCTTCGCCAACTCGGTCGGTCCGACGGTCATCGATCCTGGTCCTCCGGCTGCCCTTGACCCGGTTCGCGGCAGGCGGACAGAATAGCCCCGCCCCGAACGACATGCGAACAAACCGGATCCCCATGCCCCCTGCATCGACGGGAGGCTATCTCCCGATACCCGTCTCGCACGGCCTGCTTGAGGCTGTGCTGCGCCGGCCGCGGGAGGCTCCGCGCGGGGCCGGGGTCATGTGCCACCCGCATCCCCTGCACGGGGGCACGATGCACACCAAGGCCGTGTACCGCGCCGCCGAGGGCATGACCGAGGCCGGGCTGGCGGCGCTCCGCTTCAACTTTCGCGGCGTGGGGCGCAGCACCGGGTCCTACGACGGCGGACTCGGCGAGACCGACGACGCGCGCGCCGCGCTGCGGCACGTCGAGCGTCTCTTTCCGGGGCTGCCGCTGGTGGCCGGCGGGTTCTCGTTCGGGTCGCTGGTCGGGCTGAGGGCGGGCGCGGGCCATGCGCGCGTCGGCGCCATGGTCGGCGTGGGACTCGCCTTCGACCGCCACGACTACGGGTTCCTGGCGGAGGCGCGCTGCCCGGTGCTCATCGTTCAGGGCGAACGCGACGAGTTCGGTTCGGGAGCCCGCGCCGCGGAGTTCGCCCGCCGGCTGGGCGACCCCGTCGAGGCGGTCGTCATCCCGGGAGCGGACCACTACTTTCACGGGCACTTCGACGAACTGCGCCGCGGGATACGGGACTTCCTCACCCGGTCGGCGGTCGCCCGGGCGCTGGAACGGAAGCGGATCGAGACAGGATGAGAGATCGCAGCCGCATCGTCGGCAACCTGGAGGCCATCTACACGAGCGCCTTCAGCAAAGCCGAACGCGAGAACGACCGTGCCGAGATGGACCGGCTGGACTTCGCCTTCCAGCGCGACCAGCTCTACCTGGAAACGCTGCTCGACATCCGCGACCTCCTCCTCCCCGAAGCGGAAGGCGCCGTAGACAAGGCCACGAGCCTGATCGACAAGGCGAAGGTCATCCGGAGGGCCGTCAAGCTGCGGTAGCGGATTTGGACATGTAGATGTCCGGCCGGCCCGGCCCGTTGGCGTCCGGCATGCACCCGGTGACCACGTAGCCCAGGCGGCGATAGAAGAGAAACGGGTGCCGGCTGCCCAGGTCCCGGAGTGCGGCGATGTGACGCGGGACATCCTCGTAGAGGTCCGCGCCGGCGAGCGAGGTCTGCCCGCCGTCATCATCGGTACCGAGCGTCAACGTCAGCGCGCCGCAGCGCCGCGCCTCATCCTCGAATGCGGCCACCAGCGCCCTTCCCACCCCGCGAAGCCTGTGCTCGCGCCGCACGACGAGCGGATGCAGCTCCCAGACACGGCCCTCGTATTGCGGCAGACCGCCGATCCACCCCAGGAGGCGGGCACCGTCGAGGGCGGCGAAGGCGAAGCCCTGGCGAAGGACTTGCGACACCTCCTCCGTGGCGGCTTCCAGGTCCGGCCACCCCCGCGGATGATCGTCAAAACCCTCCACCAGCAGCCCCGCGGCCTGCTGGCGCACGGCGTCGGGCTGGCCGCTCAGCTCGGTGATCGTCACATCGCTCTCCCTGATTGCGGCGCACGGCGCACCGCCCCGGAGCAGGGGCCATGCCCCGGTATTATACTCTGCCCTGGATGTGGGCTGGCGTCGTGCACGGACTGCGATGGATGCGGATGAAGATCTATACCCGACGAGGGGACGAGGGAGACACCGGCCTGCTGGGGGGCGGGCGCGTGGCCAAGGACCATCCCCGCCTGCACGCGTACGGCACGGTGGACGAACTCAGCTCGTGCCTCGGGCTCGTCCGCGGGCAGACCAGGGTGCCGGCCACCGCAACCCGGCTGGCCCGGATCCAGCGAGACCTTTTCGCCATCGGCGCCTCCCTCGCGCGACCGCCGGCCTCGGAGGGTCGCAAACGGCCACCCGTGCCCGAGGTGCCGGTCGAGCGGGTCGCCAAGATGGAGGAATGGATGGACGAAGCGGACGCCGGGTTGCCCCCGCTGCGCAACTTCATCCTGCCGGGCGGTGCGCCGGCCGCCGCGACGCTGCACCTGGCCCGTTCCGTGTGCCGGCGGGCGGAGCGGGTCACCGTGTCGCTCGCGGCGCGCGAAGAGGTCGACGAGGGCATCCTCCGCTACCTCAACCGGCTGTCCGACTTGCTCTTCGTGCTGGCCCGGGTCGAGAACCACGCCGCGGGCAGCGCCGACCAGACCTGGGAGAAGTGAGCCGCCTCGCCGGCGAGGTTACAGGGGAACCGCAGGACGCGAGCCTGACGCTTCCGGGGGACGTGGTCCTTGCAACCGCTATTGGCTTCCTGCATCATTCAGCGCGATATGGAGCCGGAATAACGCTCGGTGGGCCCGCGGTGTGCAGGTCGGCAATGCGCCATGCCCCGGGCCGCTTCGAGTCTCAGGAGGGACCATGACATACATCATCACGGAGCCGTGCATCGGGACCAAGGACGCGAGCTGCGTTGAGGTCTGTCCGGTGGACTGCATCTACGAAACCGAGGATCAGTTTCTCATCCATCCGGATGAATGCATCGACTGCGGAGCGTGCGAGCCGGAGTGCCCCGTGCAGGCCATCTTCCCGGACACGGATGTCCCCGACGAGTGGACGAACTACATCGAGAAGAACAAGGACTACTTCGGCTGATCCCCGGCGGACGGCCGGTCTTTGCCTGAGGGTCACCCCTTCCCGGCAGGTGCGCGAGCGGGGTCGCGCCGGGGAATCGGGGCGTCAGATGATCAGATGCCCAGTTCCCGCAACTGCTCCGGGGTGAGCGCTCGCCGGTAGGCGTCCCGAGCCCGCGTGCGGTGGCGGGACCGGGTGCCGACGAGGATGAGGGTAGCCACGGCAGCGGCACCCAGCAGGCCAACGGTAAAGGCTCGGATGATCCCCTCCCCATTTTGCAGATCCCTGATTCCAACCAGCCTTCGCCGCCCCTTCATAGCATGAACCGTGCCTCGCGCAATTCGGGCGCCAAACCTCGCTTGAGGGCGGCAATCTCCCCGGTTCGGGCGCCCTTGTCCGATTCATGGCGGATGCGTGGAGTCGGAAAACCGGGAGCAATCTTTCCGCATCCACTGAAAACTGATGCCCTCCGGGCTCTTGATCCGCCCCTCGTCGTGACTCCGCGATGACCCCGCGGGGGAGCGTGGAGGGCCGCGCGAGGGAGGGCGACGCGCTCGCGCTGGCGCGCCTCCTGGTGGCCGTACCATCCGTCAATCCGCGCATAGAGGCCTCCGGCAGCGGAGAAGCGGAGATCGCCGCCTGTGCGGCCGGGTTGCTCGAAGGCTGGGGATTCGACGTCGCCTTGACGGAGCCCGAGCCGGGCCGCCCCAACGTGGTCGGTCGCATCGGCGATGGGACTCGCAGCCTGATGTTCAACGGTCACCTGGACACCGTCGGTGTCGAGGGGATGACCATCGACCCGTTCGGCGCACAGGTTCGGGACGGGCGCCTGTGGGGGCGCGGGTCGTGCGACATGAAGGGCGGGGTGGCGGCCCTCTTGAGCGCCGCGGCCGCCCTGGCGCGCCGGGGTCCGCCCGGTGAACTCATCGTCGCGCTGACCGCCGACGAGGAGCACGCCAGCACCGGCATGGCGGGACTCACCGAGGCCGGCGTGGGCGCCGATGCGGCCGTGGTGTGCGAGCCCACCGGGCTCGCGGTCATGCCCGCCCACAAGGGCTTCGTGTGGGTCGAGGCCGCCTTCGCGGGGCGCGCCGCGCACGGTTCCCGGCCCGATCAGGGGGTGGACGCGATTCTGCACGCCGCCGAGTTTCTCGTCGCCATGGCCGGGTACGAGGAGAGCCTGTTCGAGCGGACGCCGCATCCCCTGCTGGGCTGGGGGTCGATTCACGCGGGGACCATCTCCGGGGGGGCCGCCCCGTCGGTCTATCCGGAGCACTGCGAGGTCGTGGTGGAGCGGCGAACCCTGCCCCACGAGTCGCCCGAGACCGTCATGCAGGAGCTCGCGGCCGTGGTGGCGGGGCTCGGAGAGGAGGCCCGGTCGGGTGCCGCGCTGCGGATGACGCTCGAGCGTCCGGGGACGGAGGTGCCCGAGTCGTCACAACTGGTGCAGGGCCTGCTCGGGGCGATCGCCGGGAGCGGACGGGATCCGACCATCGAGGGCATGACCGCCTGGGTCGACGCCGCCTTCCTGAACCGCTCCGGGACTGCGGCCGTATGTTTCGGTCCCGGCTCGATCGCGCAGGCCCACTCCGCCGACGAGTGGATCGCCGTCGACGAGATCGAGGCGTGCGCGCGCATCCTGGAGGATTTCGGCCGGGAGTTTCTGTCCGGAGGGAGTTAGATGACGAACGACCCCAAGGCCGGTGGCACAGCGCTGGACAAGGTGCGCCAGGCCACCATCGACCGTTTGTGCGAGCGGTTTGCCGAGGATCGCCTGTCAATGCCCGACTTCGAGCGCCGTCTGGATCTCGCGCACCGGGCGACCACGACCCGTCAGCTCGCGGCGCTCGTGGCCGGTTTCCCTCCGGCGACCCCTCAGCTGGCTGGCGACGCCCCGGCTGCGGCGACCCCCGCGCGCCCGAACCTCCCCGCGAACGTGGTGCCTCCGGAACGGGTGCCGGCCCGGCAGTTCATGGCGGGTGTGCTGGGTGCGAGCACGCGGGGCGGGGCGTGGATCGCGCCCCGCGAGATGCACGCGCTCGCGCTCATGGGGGGCGTCGAACTCGATTTTCGTGAAGCCGGTTTCGGCCCGGGCGTGACCGAGGTCACCGTCTTTGCCCTCTGGGGTGGCGTCGACATCATCGTTCCTCCGGGTCTCCAGGTCGAATGCAGCGGCGCCGGCATCATGGGAGCGTTCGAACGGACGCCCGACGAGCTCGCGGACGCGTCGGTGGGCTCGCAGGATCCAGGATCTCCCGTGTTGCGGATCAACGGGGTGGCCCTGATGGGTGGCGTTGACGTGAGCACGCGGCTGCCGGGCGAGAGAGGGAAGGACGCGGCCCGCCGCCGCAAGCTGGCGCGGAAGGCGCGCCGCAAGGAGCTCCGCGGATGGTGAAGGAGCTGGCGCTGGTGTCCGTGCAGATGGATCTCGGCGCCGGAAGGCGCGGCGTGGATATGGGACCGTCCGCGATGCGGATCGCCGGACTCAGGGACACGCTGGAGCGACTCGGCTATCGCGTTCGCGAGATGGGAACGGTGGTGGCGACCGATCCCGAGCGCACCGAGCAACGGGACCTGCAGGCGCGCTACCTGCCCGAAGTCGAATCCGTCTGCCGCCGCGCCCGCGACATGGTCGAGGACGCGCTGGTGCGGGGATGGATGCCCCTCGTGCTTGGCGGCGACCACAGCATCGCCATCGGATCCGTTGCCGGCGTCAGCCGCTTCTACGCGCGTAGCCGGGAGAGGATCGGCCTCATCTGGGTGGATGCCCACTCGGACATGAACACCCCCGAGTCCAGCCCGTCCGGCAACGTGCACGGGATGCCGCTTGCGGTGCTGACCGGCCATGGGCCGCAGGTGCTGAGATCGCTTGCGGACAGGCACCCGGCGGTGCGGCCGGAGAACGTGAGCATGATCGGCGTGCGCGAAATCGACCGGGCCGAACGGGACGTGGTCAGGTCATCCGGCGTGCGCGTGTTCACGATGTCGGAGGTCGACGAGCGCGGCATCGCCTCCTGCGTGGACGAGGCGATTGCCAGAGCGAGCGCCGGCACCGCCGGGTTCCACCTCTCCTACGACCTGGACAGCCTCGATCCCATGATCGCACCGGGGGTCGGCACGCCCGTGGCTGGCGGGCTGACCTTCCGCGAAGGACACCTGATCTGCGAGAAGGTGGCGCGGTCGGGAAGGCTCGTCGGCCTGGAAATGGTGGAACTCAACCCCGTCCTGGACGCGCGCAACCGCACCGCCCGGATGGCGGTGGGGCTGATCGCCTCGGCGCTGGGTCAGACGATCCTCTGAGCGAGCGGCGCCGCTTCTGCCCTTCGGCCGCCGGACGCCGCCCCGCCCGACCTACGCGCAGTGCTCGTCGAAGGCGCTGCCCAGGTCGGCGGCGATCTGGTAGGCCGAATGCCCCTCGATCTGGTGCCGTTCCATCATGTACACGAGCTCGCCGTCCTTGAACAAAGCGACCGAGGGCGACGACGGCGGGTAGCCGGCGATGTACTCGCGGGCCTTGGCCGTAGCGTCCATGTCCTGACCGGCGAAAACGGTGGTCAGGAGCTCGGGGCGATTCTCGTTCTCCAGCGCCAGCGCGACGCCGGGACGCATGGCGCCGGCCGCGCAACCGCAGATCGAGTTGACCACCAGGAGCAGCGGGCGGTCCTCACCGTCCACGACGGCGTCCACCTGGTCGGGCGTGCGCAGTTCCTGAAAGCCCAGGCGGACGAGTTCCGCGCGCATGGGGGCGACAATCATCTCCGGGTATGGCATCGGGAAATCACTCCGCTCGCGGGGGACGACGGGGAACGGGATACGTAGCGGGCGACGGTACCTCACCGGATCGCCGCTTCGGACATCCCGGTGGGCAGAAGGTAACGAGGAACGAACTGTCGCCTCAAGTCCTGGTATTATTGGTTTCGGGAAGCTCACAGGAAGCGGGAGGCTGCCGCGCTCGCATGGTGAAGGCCACGACCTGCATCGTCCATCTGCGCGTCAACGGAGACGACTACGCGCCGGGCGTGCCCTCGCACTACACGCTGCTGGAGACGCTCCGGTACGTGATCGGCCTCACCGGCTCCAAGCAGGGCTGCGACAAGGGCGATTGCGGGGCCTGCACGGTCATCCTCGATGGAGAGCCGCACCTGTCGTGCATCACCCCGGTGCTGGCGGCGGAGGGGCGCGAGATTCGCACCGTCGAAGCGCTGGCCGGCGCGGGACGGCCGCACCCGCTCCAGGACGCCTTCGACCTCAACGGGGCAGCGCAGTGCGGTTTCTGCACGCCCGGCATCCTGTGTTCGGCGGTCGCCCTCCTGGAGCGCAACGATGCCCCGAGCCGGACGGAAATCCGGGAGGCGCTCGCCGGCAACCTCTGCCGCTGCACCGGCTACACCAAGATCTACGATGCCGTCGAGTCGGCCGCCGCGGTGCTGCGCGGGCAGCACGGTGGAACGGAGAACGGGGAATGAGTGATTCCCCGCGGCGTGCCCCGGCCCTGGGGGATCTTCCGCTGTGGGCGGAGTCGGGCAACGCGTCCCGGCAGGATTCCGGGGTGGGGTCCGGCTTCACGCTCATAGGCAAGCCCCAGCGCAAGGTGGACGGGCTGGCCAAGGCCACGGGCAAGGCGGCGTACACCGACGACATCTCGCTCCCGGGCATGCTGCACGGGAAGATCCTGCGCAGCCCGCATCCCCACGCCCGCATCCTCTCCATCGATGCCTCCCGGGCGCTCGCGCTCGAAGGCGTACACGCGGTCGTCACGGGCCGCGACATGCCCGTCCGCTACGGCATCATCCCCTGGACCCCTGACGAGTACCCGCTGTGCGTGGAGCGGGTGCGCTACATTGGCGACGGCGTGGCGGCGGTGGCGGCCGTGGACGAGGACACGGCGATCCAGGCCCTCGCGCTGATCCGCGTCGAGTACGAGGAGCTGCCCGCCTGTCTCGATCCCGCCGAAGCGCTGGCCGCCGATGGGACCAAGGGGCATCCCTTCATCCACGAGCCGCGCCGGGAGGGACGGAACGGCAACGTCACCAAGCGGGTGCAGCTCAGCTTCGGCGAGGTGGACGAGCGCATGGCGGACGCCGACGTGGTGGTGGAGGGCGAGTACTTCTTCGAGGGCACCACCCACACCCCCATCGAACCGCACTGCGCCATCGGCCGCTACGACGAGAACGGGCGCCTGACGGTGTGGTCGGCGACCCAGGTGCCGCACTACCTGCACCGCGAGCTGGCCTCGGTTCTGGGGTTGGACCCCGCGACCATCCGGGTCGTGCAGCCGCCGGTGGGCGGGGCCTTCGGCGGCAAGTCCGAGCCCTTCGACCTGGAGTTCTGCGTCGCCCGCCTGTCCATGGTGACGGGGCGCCCGGTCAAGATCCTGTACACCCGCGAGGAGGTGTTCTACGCCCACCGCGGGCGCCATCCCTTCCACATGAAGTACCGCACCGGCGCCGACGGGGAGGGCCGGCTGCAGGCGGTGGACGCGGAGGTCGTGCTGGACGGGGGCGCGTACGCGTCCTTCGGGCTCGTGACCACGTACTACGCGGGCCAACTGCTCACCGCTCCCTACGCCATGCCCGCGTATCGCTTCGATTCCACGCGCGTCTACACCAACAAGCCCGCCTGCGGCCCGAAACGCGGCCACGGCTCGGTGCAGCCGCGCTTCGCCTTCGAGGTGCAGCTGGACAAGCTCGCCGAGAAGCTGGGGATGGATCCCATTGACCTCCGGCGAGTCAACTTCATGGGCGGCAACACGCGCACGGTGAACGAGCTGCGCGTTACCTCGAACGGCTTCCTGGAGTGTCTGGATGCCGTGGAGAAGGCGAGCGGATGGCGGGAGCGCCATCGACGGCTGCCCCCCGGGCGGGGACTCGGCGTCGCCGGTTCATGCTATATCTCCGGGACCAACTACCCGGTCTATCCCAACGAGATGCCGCAGTCGGCGATCCAACTGCAGGTGGATAGGTCGGGGCGGGTGGCGGTGCTGAGCGGAGCGTCGGAGATCGGCCAGGGGTGCGACTCCATGGTGGCCTACATCACCGCGGAGGAACTGGGCGTGCCGCTCGAGTACGTGCGCGTGCTTGCCGGCGACACCGACTTCACCCCGGTGGACCTGGGCGCCTACTCGTCGCGCATCACCTTCATGCTCGGCAACGCCTGCATCGATGCCGCCCGCAAGCTGCGGCGCAAGGTGCAGGAGGCCGTGGCGGAGCACTGGGAATGCCGGCCGGGCCAGGTTCAACTGGCGGGAGGGTGGGCGTATTACGCGCCGGACACCGGGCGGAGGATGCCCATCGCGCGGGCGTTCAACCTCGCCGAGGCGCGCCATGGCACGCTGGGGGCCACAGGCTGGTACAACACCCCGCGCGACAACCACGGCGACTACCGCGGCGGGACCATCGGCGCCTCGCCCGCGTACTCGTTCACCGCGCACGTGGCCGAGGTCGACGTGGATGTTGACACCGGGGTCGTGGACGTGGTCCGGATCTGGGTGGCGCACGACTGCGGGCGCGCCCTGAATCCACTGCTGGTGGAGGGCCAGATGGAGGGGTCCGTCTACATGGGCTTCGCCGAGGCGCTCATGGAGGAGCAGATCTTCAAGTCCGCCGCGCAGGGACGCGCGGGGCTCCACAACGCGCCTTCGCTCCTCGACTACCGCATTCCCACCAGCCTGGACACGCCGGAAATCGAATCGCTGATCGTCGAGTCGATCGACCCGGAGGGCCCCTACGGCGCCAAGGAGGCGGGAGAGGGGCCGCTCCATTCCTCGATCCCGGCGATTGCCAACGCCATCCATGACGCCACGGGAGTTCGCATGGACCGTCTGCCCTTCTCCGCCCCGAACGTGTGGAGGGCCATCCAGGAGGCCGGGGGGCCAAAGGCGCTGCAGCCGTCACGGCGACGGGCCGCGACCACGCTGGAGCCCGCGAGGGTCGACAGGGCGGCGGTGGGGGTGGGCCCATGAGCCCCAGGGGCACTGCGTGCCGGGGCACATCTGCGCGCGTAATACACGCGTATTACAGGCGCCTGGTACGCCCCGCCGCGGCCATCGCGGCCCTTCTCGCGCTGGCATCCTGTGATTCGGGGTCGTCCGCCGAGGAGGCCCGCCTGCTGGCGTTGTCGGAGGGAACGGCGGAGGACTGGGGCATCGTGCGCTCGACGCTTGCCCGGGCGTGGGACGAGGATCTGCATCTCCTCCCCCTGGGCGAGACCATGGCGCGCATCGGCGTGACCTTCGTGGGCACTGCGTACGTGCCGCAGACCCTGGAGGTGGAGGGTCCGGAGCGCCTGGTCGTCAACCTGCGGGAGCTCGACTGCGTCACCTTCGTCGAGAACGTGCTGGCGCTGGGCCGCTTCGTTCATCTCCACGACCCGTCGATGCTCGACGACGAAGCGCGGCTGCGCGCCGAGTACCGGCGGCTGCTCACCGAGATCCGGTATCGGGGCGGCGAGCTGGAGGGCTACCCGAGCCGGCTGCACTACTTCTCCGAGTGGATCGCCGACAACGGAGCACGAGGGCTGGTGCGAGACATCTCCCGGGAACTGGGCGGGATGGCCGACGACACCCCGATCGACTTCATGTCGACGCACCCGGACGCCTACCGGCAGCTCTCCGAGCCCGGCATTGTCGACGAGATCGCGCGCGCGGAGGCGCGGCTGAGCGCGCGGCCCCGCTATTTCATCGGCGAGGCCCACATCGAGGACGCGGCGGCGGGCATCGCGAACGGCGACATCATCGCCGCCACTTCCACGGTGGACGGTCTGGATATCGCACACACCGGGCTGGCGCTGGTGCGGGACGGCAGGGTGGTTCTGCTCCACGCTCCCCTGGTTGGGTCCGAGGTGCAGATCAGCGAGGTTTCGCTCTCCGAACGCGTCCAGCGCATCGGAGGCCAGGACGGCATCATGGTGGCGCGACCCCTGGAGCTCGCCGCCGCTGGAGATCGCTGAATGCTGCGCCTGCCCCCGTTCCGCTACCACCGGCCCCGAACCATCGACGAAGCCGTGGGACTGCTGGACCGGTGGGGAAGCCGGGCGCTCCCGGTCTCGGGGGGCACGGACCTCATCCCCAACATGAAGCATCGGCTCTTCACCCCCGACCACCTGGTCGCGCTCAAGCAGATCGCGGGCATGAGGGGGTTCCGGCGGAACGGCAGCACGCTGGTGATCGGCGGGGCGGAAACGCTGTCCTCGGTGGCGCGCCATCCCGAGGTGCGGCGCCGCTTCCCGTCGCTGGCTGCGGCGGCCGGGCAGGTGGCGGGACCGCAGTTGCGCAACATGGGCACCCTCGGGGGCAACATC
Organism: Gammaproteobacteria bacterium; assembly: GCA_009841185.1. Lineage (GTDB taxonomy): Bacteria > Gemmatimonadota > Gemmatimonadetes > Longimicrobiales > Gaopeijiaceae > BD2-11. Next base: position 8,784 of record VXMG01000040.1, on the reverse strand, counting down.
TGCCTGGACACCCGCTGCACGTACTACAACCAGACGGAGTTCTGGCGCGATGCCCTCGGGTACTGCCTCAAGAAGGATGGCGATGTGTGCCACGTCACCCGCGTAGGGAAGAAGTGCGTGGCCGCGCATTCGGCCGATACCCCGCCCGTGCTCATGACGCTGGGGGCGACCATCGAACTGGCCGGCCCGGAGGGGCGCCGGCAGGTGGGCCTGAACGACTTCTTCCTGGCGGATGGCATCTGGAACAGCCGCAGGAAGCCGGGGGAGATCGTGACCCGGGTGCGAATCCCATTCCCTTCGCGTGACAGCCGCGCCGCATACACCAAGCTGCGCCAGCGCCGCTCCATCGACTTCCCGCTGCTGTCAGTGGCCGTGTCCGCCGACTTCCAGCGCTCCGGGCGCGTCTGCCAGATCATGGGCGTGGTGACCGCGCTCGGCGCCCGCCCGCGGCTGCTGAGCGGATGGGCGCGCATCGCGCTGGGCCGCCCGCTCTCGAACGAGGTGATCGAGGCGCTCGCGGAGCGGGCCCACCGCCAGTGCCATCCGCTTGAAAACGCGATCGTCGATGCGGACTGGCGCCGGGCGATGGTGCCGGTGCAGGTTCGTTTGGCGCTGGAGGCGTTGCGGCCCTCAGCCGTGAGTGCTTCGTAGGGCCGGCCACACACCCCCAATCCGCATCCGACCAACCTCGAGCCAGCCATGCGCGCCGTCCGCTTCCACGTTTCCATCCCCGGGTACCTGATCGCCAAAACGCTCGGCCGGGTGACCGACTGGGCGCTCTTCGGGGCCGCCGGGGGGGTCAAGATGGAGGAGCTTCCCGTCCCCGCGCTGCCGGGGCCGTCGTGGGTGGGGCTTGAGGTGCTGCAGTGCGGCATCTGCGGCTCCGACATCAGCAACGTGAGCTACGCCGCCAGCCCGTCCATGGAGCCCTTCGGTTCCTTCCCCGCGGTGCTCGGGCACGAGATCCTGGCCCGGGTGGTGGAGACCGGGCCGCAAGTGCGGGCGGTGGAGGTGGGGCAGCGGGTGGTGGTGGACCCGATGATCTCCTGCACCACCCGCGGCTTGGGGGCTCGGGACCACTGCCGGTCGTGTAACGAGGGCCTCCATTCCACGTGCGAGCGGGCGGGGGAAGAGGGTCCCCCGCGGAAGGACGGCAGCTGTCTCGGGCGCGGCCTCACCATCGGCTACCACGGCGATCTGCCGGGAGGCTGGGGGGAGCGCATGGTGGCGCACGAGAGCCAGTTGTTTCCGGTTCCGGACGCCGTCCCCGACCGCCGCGCGGTCCTGACCGAACCGGTCTCGATCGGGCTGCATGGCGCGCTCCGCAGTCCTCCGCACCCGGACGAACCCGTGCTGGTGATCGGCAGTGGCCCCATCGCGCTGGGCACCATCTGGGCGCTGCGCGCGCTGGGCTTCGACGGGTTCCTGCTGGGTCAGACCAAGCGCCCGCACGAAGCCGAACTGGCGCGGGCGTTCGGCGCCTCCGACGTGGTGTCGCCGGGCTTCGAGGCCCGCAACGCGCTGGTGGATACCGGGGCGGTGGCCTATCAGCCCATCGTGGGCCCGGAGGTCTTCGAGCGCGGCGGGTTCCCGCTGATCTTCGACTGCGTGGGCAGCGAGGGAAGCCTGGCCCAGGCGCTGAGCTTCGCGTCGCCGCGGGGACGCGTGGTGATGCTGGGGTGCGCGGGCCAGACCCGGCTCGACCTCACCTGGATTTGGGCCCGGGAAATCGAGCTGAAGGGCTACGTGGGCTATGGGCGGGAGCGTTGGCGTGGCGGGACCCGCCACACCATGGCGATCGCGCACGAGTTGATGGAGGAGACGGGCACGCCTTTGGAGAAGATGGTGACCCACGTCTTCCCGCTGCGGCAGTTCCGCACCGCGCTGGGCGCCGCCGCCAACCATCGCGCGAGCGGGGCGGTGAAGGTGTTGCTGGAGCCCTGAGCCCGGGCGAACGGGGCCCCGCAAGATTGGGGTGGTGCCCTCTCAGCCACCAGCCGGACTGTCTGCCTGACTCCGGACCCGCTTTGCGGCCTCCTGCAGCGCGTCGAAGCCGAGCAGCGCGCACTTGATGCGCACCGGGAACTTGCTCACTCCCTGGAGCGCGCGCAGTTCGCCCAGCTTCCGGTCGCGGGCGGCTTCCCTGCTTCCGTGCATCATCTCGGTGAAGCGCTCGGCGAGCGCGAGGGCCTCGTCGAGGGTCTTCCCCTTCAGGCGCACGGTCATCATCGAGACCGAGGCCTGGGAGATGGAGCAGCCTTGGCCGATGAAGGTGGCGGCCTGTACGCGCTCCTCGCCGTCCAGCTGCAGATGCAGGCGGATTTCGTCGCCGCAGACGGGGTTGGCCATGTGCACTTCGACCGTGGCTCCCGGGAGCACGCCCTTGTTCCGCGGCTTGCGGTAGTGCTCGAGGATGAGTTGCTGGTAGAGCGAACTCAGGGCGATCTCGGTCATGGTGCGCGGTCTGCGGTGTATCGCGTCATCCGAAGATGGCCTTCACGCGGTCCAGCCCCTCGAGGAGCCGGTCCACGTCCTCGGTGCCGTTGTAGAGATAGAACGATGCCCGCGAGGTGGCGGGCACGCCGAAGTGCTTCATGACCAGTTGCGCGCAGTGGTGGCCCGCCCGCACCGCAACCCCGTCCGCGTCCAGGATGGTGGCGACGTCGTGGGCGTGGGCATGGTCGAGGAGGAACGACACCACCGCGCAGCGCTCGTCGGCGGGCGGCCCGAAGAGGCGGATGCCGTCGACGGCCGCCAGCCGGTCGAGCGCGTACTCGAGCACGGTGCGCTCGTGCTCGGCGAGCGCGGCGTGCCCGATGCCGGTGAGGTAGTCGGCGGCCGCCCCCATCCCCACCGCGCCGGCCACGTTGGGGGTGCCGGCCTCAAACTTGTGGGGCACCGCGGCCCAGGTGCTGTAGTCGCGTTCGACCACCGAGATCATCTCGCCGCCGCCCTGGTAGGGCTCCATCCCTTCGAGCAGCTCGCGCCGCCCCCACAACGCACCGATCCCGGTGGGTCCGCACATCTTGTGGCCCGAGGCGGCGTAGAAGTCGCATCCGAGCGCCGCCACGTCGATGGGGAGGTGGGGGGCCCCCTGCGCGCCGTCCACGAGCAGGAGGGCGCCGCCGGCGTGCACCTGCTCGGCGATCTCCGCGATCGGGTTGACCGTGCCCAGCGCGTTGGACACGTGGGAGAGCGCCACCATGCGGGTGCGCGGCGAGAGCACCTCCGGCAGCCGGTCGAGCCGGAGGCGGCCCTCATCGTCGAGCTCCAGGTAGCGCAGGCGGGCTCCGGCGCGGGCAGCGGCGAGCTGCCAGGGCACCAGGTTGGAGTGGTGCTCCTGGGTGGAGAGCACGATCTCGTCGCCCTCACGGAGGAAGGTGTGGCCCCAGGCGCTCGCCACCAGGTTGATCGCCTCGGTGGTGCCGCGCGTCCAGACCACCTCCGCGGGGTCAGCGGCGCCCAGGAAGCGGGCCACCTGCCGGCGCGCGCCCTCGTATGCCTCCGTCGCCCGGCGCGCCAGTTCGTGCATGCCCCGGTGGACGTTTGCGTGGTCGTGCCGGTAGTAGTGCGCGATCGCGTCGATGACCGCGTCGGGCTTCTGCGTGGAGGCGGCGTTGTCCAGGTAGGCCAGCGGCTTCCCGCCCACCTCCTGCTGCAGGGCCGGGAAGTCGCGCCGCGCCCGGGCGGCGAAGGCGTTCGCGCGCGAGCGCCGGTCGCTGACGCGGGCTCCGGCCGGCGCCGCCGGGCCGTTCATTTTCCCACCAGCACGAACACCGCCGAGTCCCTCACCTCGGTCGGGTAGGATCGGACCGGCCGGATCGCGGGCAGGCATTTGGCGCGCCCGCTGGCCAGATCGAAGCGGGCCCCGTGGTACATGCACTCGACCTGATTGCCCTCCAGCGTCCCGTCGGAGAGGGGATAGTCGGCGTGGGAGCAGCGGTCGCGCAGCGCGTAGAAGGTGCCGTCCACGTTGGCGAGCACCACCGGCGTGTCTCCCGCCATCACGGCGAGCAACGACCCCGGAGGGCAGGAGTCCGCATCCGCCACGCAATGCCACTCGGGCTTCTTCCTAAACACCAGCCTTCGTCCTGGCAGCCCGTGGACGAACTCGGCCTTCAAAGCGCTTTGCCAGCCCGGCGCCTCGCCGCTCTCGGTGCGCGGGCGGATTCATCCACGGACCGCTAGTGAGCACGGAGCTTCTCCTCGATGGCGCGTGTCACCTTTTCGGTAACGCTTCCCGGCGGACGCCGCTGCAGCACGTCCTGCAGGAATCCACGCACCACCAGGCGTTCCGCCCGCCGCCGCGACAGCCCCCGGCTCTGCAGGTAGAAGAGGGCCTCCTCCTCCAGTTGGCCTACGGTCGCCCCGTGCGAACAGCGCACATCGTCCGCCTCAATTTCCAGGTTGGGCAGCGCATGCGCCGAAGCCTCTTCCGAGAGGAGGAGGTTGCGGTTGGTCTGATAGGCGTCGGTGCGCTGGGCGCCGGGAGAGACCCGGATGATGCCGCGGAACACCGACCCCGACGCGTCGTCGAGCGCCCCCTTGTAGAGCAGATCGCTGGTGGCGTGGGGCGCCGCGTGGTTCTGGCTGGTGCAGTGGTCGAAATGCTGATCCTCGCTGCCGAAGTAGAGGCCGAGGATGTGGCTGTGGGCGCCGGGCGCGGCCAACTCCGAGTTCAGGTCCAGGCGTGCAGTGCTCGCACCGAGGGTCACGTGCAGCGAATCTGTGCGCGCGTCGCGGCCGACGAGCGAGCGGTAGAGCGCCATGTGGAAGGCGCCGAGCCCCATTCTCTGCACGGAAGCATAGTGGGTGGTGCTGTTGTCCCCGGCCACAACCTCCGTCGCGGACAGGAAGAAGGTCTGCTCGTCGAAGTGCGGCGAGAGGATCTCCTCGACGACGGACAGCGTGGACCAGTCCTCTCCGATCACCAGGGTGCGGGTGAAGTATGCAGCCGCCGGATCGGAAACCCAGCGCGTGATGCGCACGGGCAGGGGAAGAGTCACGTTGCGCGGCACGAAGAGCACCGTGCCGTCGGTCCAGAGCGCCGCGTTGAGCGCCGAGAACTTGCCCTGGTCCGGTGGAATGGCCTGGGCGGCCAGGTGCTCTCGCAGCAGCTCCGGGTGAGCGTGCACCGCCTCCCTCAGCGAGGCCAGCACCACTCCCTGCGCCCGGGCCTCCGAGGTGAGGTCGGTGTGCACCACCCGGCCGTCGATCTCGACGATGTGCCCGGCGGCGTCCCAGTCCTCGCGCATCGCTTGGCGCAGCTCGGGGGGCCAGGTGTCGCGGGAGATCGCGCGGGGGCCGCGGGCGGCGGGACTCAGGGCGTCGAGGTCGAGCCTGCGCGAAAGGTCGGTGTAGCGCCATTCCTCGAGCCGGGTCGTCGGAAGCGGGGTCCGCTCGTAGGCCTCCCAGGCCCGCCAGCGCCGCTCGGCCAGCCAGTCAGGTTCGCCGGCGGCCAGGCGCTCCACGGCCGCCGCGTTGATGGTCGCCGTCACTCCCTCCAGCGGCCGCGCGGCTGGAGCCTGCAATGTCGATGTCCGGGACATGCCGTTGCTTCTATGCTCAACGCCCGCAGGCGGGCGCGGATGTGCGTGTGATCGTGCCGGTCTTCGTTATCCTACCGACCCCTCCATCTCCAGCTCAATCAGCCGGTTCAGCTCCACGGCGTACTCGAGCGGCAACTGGCGGGCGATGGGCTCGATGAAGCCGCGCACGATGAGGGCGATGGCTTCCTCTTCCGGCATCCCCCGGCTCATCAGGTAGAAGATCTGCTCTTCTCCCACCTTGGAGACGCGGGCCTCGTGCCCGACCGTGGACTGGTTCTCGTCGATCTCGATGTAGGGATAGGTGTCGGTGCGCGCCGCCTCGTCGATGAGCAGGGCGTCGCACTCCACGTTCGACTTTGCGTCCGTGGATCCCTCGTAGACCTTGCACAGCCCCCGGTAACTCGCCCGTCCGCTGCCCTTGGAAATGGACTTGGAGACGATGGAGGAGCTGGTGCGGGGCGCGGCGTGGATGACCTTGCCGCCGGTGTCCTGATGCTGGCCGTTGCCGGCATAGGCGATCGAAAGAATCGAGCCGTGCGCCCGCTCTCCCACCAGGAAGCACGACGGGTATTTCATGGTGAGCTTGGAGCCCAGGTTGCCGTCGAGCCACTCCATGGTCGCGTTCTCGTGCACCAGCGAACGCTGGGTCACGAGGTTGTACATGTTGTTGGACCAGTTCTGGATGGTGGTGTAGCGGAAGTGCGCGCCCGGCTTGACCACGATCTCGATCACGCCGGAGTGGAAGGACTCGGTCGAGTAGACGGGGGCGGTGCATCCCTCGATGTAGTGCGCGCGCGAACCCTCGTCGGCGATGATGAGGGTGCGCTCGAACTGCCCCATCTGCTCCTGGTTGACCCGGAAGTACGCCTGCAGCGGGGTCTCGAGTTCGACGCCGGGCGGGATGTAGACGAAGGATCCCCCCGACCACACGGCCGAGTTCATGGCCGCGAACTTGTTGTCGCCGGGCGGCACCACGGTGGCGAAGTGCTCGCGGAAGAGCTCGGGGTGGTTGCGCAGGCCGTCCTCGATGGAGTCGAAGATGACGCCCTGGGCCTCCCACTCCTCCTTGAGGGAATGGTAGACCATCTCCGACTCGTACTGGGCGCCGACGCCGGCCAGGATCTCGCGCTCCGCCTCGGGGATCCCCAGGCGGTCGAAGGTCTCCTTGATGTTCGCCGGGACATCGTCCCACGAGCGCTCCATGCGCTCCTGCGGGCGCACGTAGAAGAAGATCTCGCCCAGCACCGATTCCAGTTGCGATAGGTCGCCGCCCCAGGTGGGCATCGGCTTGGCGTTGTAGATGTCCAGCGACTTGAGGCGGAAATCGAGCATCCAGTCGGGCTCGCCCTTCTGCGCCGAGATCTCGCGCACGACCTTCTCGTTCAGGCCGCGTCCGCTGCGGAAGACGGGCTCGTCTTCGGTGATGAAATGGTACTTGTAGTCGTCGAGCCCGATGTCTTGTACGGCTTCGTTGGTGGGCATGGTGGACCTCGCGGGTTGGCCGTCCCGCCTAGGCGGCGGAAACGGTCGATTGCAGCTGCCGATACTCGCGGTAGCCGCCTTCTTCCAGGCGAAGCGCGACTTCGGGACCGCCGGAACGGACGATGCGCCCGTCCACGATGACGTGAACGAAGTCGGGCTGAATGTAGTTGAGGAGCCGCTGATAGTGCGTGATCAGCAGCACGGCCATTTCGGGCCGCTCCTTCTGCAGGGTGTTGACCCCGCGCGCCACGACCTTGAGCGCATCGATGTCGAGCCCGGAGTCGGTTTCGTCCATGATGGCCAGCGCAGGCTCCAGCACCGCCATCTGCAGGATCTCGTTGCGCTTTTTCTCACCCCCGCTGAAGCCGTCGTTGACCGAGCGCTCGGCGAAGGAGGGCGACATCTCGAGCAGCTCCATGCGCTCCAGCAGGATGTCCTGGAAGTCGAACAGGTCGAGCTCCTCGCCGTCCTCGAGGCGAGCCTGAAGAGCGGTGCGGAGAAAGTTGGCGATGGAGACGCCGGGGATGGCGACGGGATACTGGAAGGCCATGAAGACCCCCGAGCGCGCGCGCTCGTCGGTCTCCAGCTCAAGCAGGTCCTGGCCGTCGAAGAACGCGCTGCCGCCGGTTACTTCGTAGCCGGGATGGCCGGCGAGGATCTTGGCCAGCGTGCTCTTTCCGGACCCGTTCGGGCCCATGATGGCATGTATCTCACCGGGGCGGATCTCCAGGTCCACCCCCTTGAGGATTTCGATTTCCTCTTCGGTGACCCTGGCGCGCAGGTCGGCGGTCTTCAGGATTGGCGCGTCGCTCATTGCTGTCGATCTGGAGGGATTCCGGCCCGCGCAGATGCGGGAGCCCAAGGGTGGGAGACGACTGAGGGCTCCGTCCGGGAGCCCTTGTAATCAAGAATGATTCTCCGTTTCAAGCAATCTAGAATTGGGCGTCCCAAGGGTCAAGCAATCGAAGCCCGATCAGCCGGCATCCAGGCGCGCGATCTCGGCTTCCGCGGCGATGTAGCCGAACCCTGCCCAGCCCGCGCCCTCGAGGATGCGCCGGTACATCTCCCGCGCCTGCTCCTCGCGCCCGTTGTAGAGGTGCCAAGTCGCCACGCCGTACGCGATGGCCACGCCGGACGGGTCATCCTGCTCCGGGTTCCACAGCTCGTCGGCCTCGATCTCGCCCTTGTACATGAGCAGGAGCTGGTGGTAGGAGGTGTTCTCGATGACGTCGAGGTCGGCGGTCACGGGTTCGAGGACGGCGGCCGCCTCCTCGTCGCGGCCCAGGCGGCGGAGCGCCATGTACCACCAGTGCGAGATCGCGACCAGTTGGTCGGGGTTGGTGGTGACGGCGATGTAGTCCTCGTACGCCGGGACAGCGGCTCCGAAGTCGCCCTTCAGGTAGTGCGCCAGCGCCAGATGGTAGTGGATGTTTGACTGGAGGGTGCTGGTCGGGATGCCGCGTTCGTTGGGCTGGCCGTCCGGCTCCACCTCGTCAGGCTCGCCTTCCTCCAGGGAGGCCGCATGGGAGAGGTCGTCGATGGCCCGGTCGAATTCGCGCACGCTGATCCAACGTCCGATTGCGTTTTCGGATCTGTTGCGATCATTGAACTTACGGGGTTTGCGGGTCTGATTCCCGCCCTTCGGTTCCCGCCGAACGGGATCAGGTCCGCACTCGGCGGCGGTTTGCGAGCGCGGTCCTGAGCTGTCCCTCGTCGGCTCTCTGATAACACTGGAGAACGGTCTTGGCCGTCT
>VXMG01000016.1:0-23789 GCA_009841185.1 Gammaproteobacteria bacterium | reverse complement strand
CCGCCGATTCCCCCCCACCCCGCCCCCCGCCCCGCGGCGGCCGCAGCGAGCGACCCAGGAGAGCGCATCACCCAGGTCGTAGGTGCGGTCACGGTTTCCGAGGCGGTCGAGGGCTCGGGCCTGCACCTCGTCCAGGTGGTGTTCGCCGAACACGGCCGTTATGGCCGCCTCGACCGTGAGGTCTTCCCCGACCAGCAGGCTGTCGACCACCACGGCCGACCGGGCGGTGGTGCCACCTTCCACCCGGATGCGGATCGTGTCCACGTATGTGCCCGGGCCGAGGTCGCCGGGGGTGCGGCGCACCACCACCCCGCCCCCCGCCACCCCGCGCGCCACGACCAGTTCGAGCCACGGCGACCCTCCGTGCACGGCCGTCCAGGTGGCGGCGCGCGACCCGTACCCCCCCACCTCCACGACCAGGGTGTCCACCAGGGGCTGGGTGACCCCCGCCAGAGTGGCCGCCGCCCCGCCCCGCCCCGCGACCGTCACGGTGGTCGCGGCCGCCACCCGCAGCGAGTCCACGAGGGTGGCGGGAATCACGTACGGGCCGTCCCCCGCGACCCGGATGGTGTCCAGGTACAGGCCGGCCGCGAGGCCCTCCACCCGCCGTGTCCACCGGATGCGACCCGGGCCCGTGCCGGCCGAGTCGATCAGCTCAAGCCACAAGGAAGCCCCATGGGTCGCGCGCCAAGCCACCTGCGCGGGCGCGGGCCCGGCGACCGCCACCTCGGCGGAATCCGCCACCTCCCCGGTGGCGCCCACCGGCACTTCGGTGTAGCGCCCCGCCGAAGAGAACGCGAGCGTGTTCACCGCCCGCACCACCAGCCGAACCCGCAACACCGCCGACCCCGCAACCGCACCGGCTCGAGCCCCTGCGCCACCTGCGCCATCGCCCCGGAACTCCACCGCCGCCGCCGCTCCCGCCCCGGCCACCACCAGCGTCACCGTATCGACGTACTCCCCGGGTGGGAGGTCGCCGGGGTCGATGCGCCATCCGACCGAGTCGAGAGCGCCGCCCTGCGCGCGGGTCAACTCGAGCCACGCGGCAGCCGGTGCGCGCGCTTCCCAGCGGGCCTCCGGCCACCCGGTGCCGTAGATGCGCACCGGCGCGCCGCCCTCCACCGGCTCGCCGCCCCGGGCGACCACGACGCGCCGCTCGCCCCGGGCTTCCGCCACCAGCGGCGCGGCCACCGGCAGGGCGAACGCGCCCCGGCCGTGGGTCGCGGCCACCATGACGCCCGCGGCCGGCTCCACCGCCAGGTCGAACACCGCGACCATCGGCAAACCCTCGCCCAGGCGGACCCAGCTCCCGCCGCCCATCGAAGAAAACACGCCCAGATCCGTCCCGATGTAGATCCGGGACAGCTCCCCGGGGTCGAGCAGCACCGCGTTGACGGGATGGTCGGGCAGATCGCCGGTGATATCGGCCCAGGACGCGCCGTAGTCGCGGGTGACGAAGACGTGGCCCGTGCCGAAACCCGAGAACACCGCGTACGCGGTCGCGGGGTCGTGCGGGTGCACCGCGATGTCGCTCACGTAGCGCATGGGCAGCGACCCCGAGACCGGGCGCCACGTCGCGCCCCCGTCCCGGGTCACCACGATGTCCGATTCGGACGTCCCGAAGTACAGCACGCGCGCGTCGGAGCGGCTGGGCGCGATGGCCGAGATGTTCCCCGCGGGGGCTTCCGCGATCGGCTCCCAGAGCTCGCCTCCGTCTACAGTGCGGTACAGCAGCTCGGTCCCGAAATAGAGGACGTCCGGGTCGAAGGGATCCATCACCAGCGGAGGGATGAAGAGCGCATCGTCGCCGAGATCGATGCCTCGGCCGCGGTAGCGGAACGATCCGCCGTTGTCGGAGCGCCTCGGCCCTCCGGTCCCGCCGCGCCACTGCGTCTCGGCCCACCTGCGATCGAAGCGCGGGTCGAGCGCGGTGAACCCGCCGTCGCCGCCCATCACCTGCGGCCAGGAGAGGTCGCCGTCGCCCTCGATGGTCCCGTTGTCCTGCGTGCCCCCGAGTACCGCAACCGCCTCCGCGCGCGGATGAATGGAGACCCCGGCGTAGAACTGGGTCAGGGAGAGGTTGGTGTTGAGGCTCTCCCAGGTGTCGCCCCGGTCCTGGCTCCGGTAGACGCCACCGTCGTTGCCCACCAGCAGCATGTCCGGCGCGCGCGCATCGACGGTGAGGACGTGCTGGTCGACGTGGATGTCCGTGCGACCGAGGGTCGCGAAGGTCGCGCCGCCGCTTTCCGAGCGGTACAGCAGCACGCCCCCGAAGTACACCACGTCCGGGTCGGTGGGATGCACCGCGAGCGACTGGTTGTACCAGCACTGGCCGCAGCGCAGGCCCACGGCGGGCATCCGGCGCCAGGACTCGCCTCCGTCTTCGCTGCGCGCGATGATCGCGGCCTCGCTCTCCCCGGCCGACAGGTAGAGGACGTCCGGATTCGAGCGCGACTGGGCAAGCTGCGCGCGCCAGGGAAGCATGCCGAGCCCCGGATCGACTTCGCGCCAGCTCCACCCGGCGTCGTCGGACCGGTGGAGGGTGGCGTGACCCCGCTTCTCCTCCCCTTCGGCCACCGCCGCGAACATCGTCTCGCGGGCGCCGGCATGCACCAGCACGTCGGTGACCACGCCGTCGAGCACCCGCGTCCAGCCCGCCCCCGAATCGGTCGAGATGAACAGCCCGCCCTCGGTGGCGGCGTAGACCGTGGTGGCGTCCAGCGTGCCGGCAGTCGCCGAGTCGACCACGACCCGCGAGATGGTGGTCCCGCCCATGGGGCCGGTGAACACGCCCTCGCCCAGCCGGGTCCAGCTCTCGCCCCCGTCCGCGGAGCGGAGAATCCCGCAGCCGTAGTAGCTGTCGGCGGAGAAGTGCTGCTCCCCGGTGCCCGCGTAGACGATGTCCGGGTCGGCCGGGTCGAGCGCGAGGGCGCCCATCGCCAGCGAGCACTCCCGGTCGGTGAGGGGGCGCCAGGCGGCGCCGGCGTTCTCCGTGCGCCACACCCCGCCCTGCGCCCCGCCCGCGAAGACCACGTCCATGTTCTCGGGATGGACGACTACCGCCGATACCCGTCCCGTGGAGATCGCGTAGGACTCGATGATCTCGGGGCCGAGCGGCTCCCAGCCGGCCGAAGCCCCCAGGCGCGCTGCGGCCGCGCCGGGCGGGAGACGAAGCACGGCCCGCCGGAGGACGCTCTCACGGGCCACCTGGAGACGGGCGCCCCACCCGGGGAAGCCGGGGGAACGGCGCTGTTCGAGGAAGAACTCCCAGCGTCCGCCGGGATCGTCCTGCTGGGCCGAGGCCGGCGCCGCCCAGGCCAGAAGCGCGAGAACGCGAAGGGCGCGGAGCCGCCTCACCCGTGTCGGAAAGGCGCCCGCCCCCGCAGTGCGCTCGCGGGCCCCGCTACGGCGAGCATGTCATCCGCGCCGGCGGACGCGCCCGGCACCGCTCGGCGAGGATCATGCCCATCTCGTTGCCCCCGCAGACGCTTTCCTGCGCGGCCCTGGCTGCGGCTCCGGCATCGGGGCCCGCGCCCATGCGGCACACCTCCTCGCCGTCGAAGACCAGGCAGACCTCGCAGGTGACGTCGGCCGGAGCCATCGACGAATACATCACGTATCCGAGGAAGATGAGGATGGCCGCGGCGATGCCCATCGGTATGAGACGCTTCATCCGGCCAGCTCCTTCGCTTCAGGGGACCGCCGTGGCCCGCCAGAAGTCGATCCCGCCGGGCTGGTAGCGCAGTTCGGCGCTCGCCACCCGCTCGAGCGCCGACAGGTCGAAGACGTCGAGCGTGCCCGGTGTCGCGCCGATGGCCTCGTTGGAGACGAAGGCGTAGCGTCCGTCCGGGCTCGTCACCACGCCATGGGTGATGGGCTGGGTGGTCGCGAGCCGGGCGAGCTCCTCACCCGATTCCAGCGAGATCACGGCGACGGCCTGCTCGCCCTTCAGGGTCGCCACCAGCAGCGAACCGTCGGGGGTGACGTCCAGGTTGTACGGGGCCGCCCCCGTGGCGAACCGCCGCCGCACGGTCCAGTCCCCGGCATCGATCTCGAGAATCTCGTCGTTGCGGTTGCAGGCCACGTAGACCACCCGGTCCGCGAGCGCGCCCGCGCCCGGCTCGGCCCAGGTGGGCGAACACACGGCGTCGGCCATCCCCGCCATGCGCCCCATGCTGGTGTCGTCGCGCATGGACGACGCCTGTCCCGGCTCCGTTCCCGCAGCCCCGGCACCCGCAGCGCCCGCCGGGTCGGCGGCCTCCGCACCGCTCATGACCATTACGTGGCCGCCCATCCCCTGGTCGCGGGCGTCCAGCGGACCCTCGCGGCCCGGCGCCAGCGAGAAGCGCCGGCTCACCTCCAGGGTGGTCAGGTCGAACTCGACCAACTGGTCGGAGTGCATGCACGCCGAGTACTGGAGCCCGCCCGAGGCGCTCACCCGGCTGCCGTGGGGCATGAGACAGGTGGTGACGCGCGAGAGCTGGGTCATGGTGGGGGTGTAGACCACCGACAGGTCCGAGGGCACCATGTCGCCGTGCAGGTTGAAGTTGGCCACCACCAGGAACTGGCCGTTGGGGGTGACGCCCATGGTGGCCGGGAAGAGCCCCAGCTCCGCCCGCGAGACCAGCGTGTCGGCCCCGGCCGCGAACTTCCACACGTACCCGTAGGGCGTGCCGTGGGCGATGGTGAGGTACCAGAACGCCCCGTCCGGCGAGACCGTGAGCCCGTGCGCCCCGTCGTTGTCGGCGGGCATGATCCCGACCGGGATCTCCTTCTCCACCTCCGCGCCGGCGCCGGGCCGGAACACCACCCGGCTCACGATGTCGGACGACTCATTGGCCACGTAGAGGCGGTATTCCATCGGCTCCGGGGCGGCTTCCTGGGCGGCGACCTGCGCACCGAACCCGTAGCAGCCTCCAAGCGCCAGCAGCAGCATGAAGAACTGTCCCCAGTCCTTCATCCAGGCGGATGCGGTGGCTGCTCTGGCTGTGTCGGAATCGATCACGTGTCATGCCTCCGGTGAGTCCCCAATCTGGCCTGCAACGCCCGAAACCGCCACAGAATGAGGCCGGCAACGCAGCGCCCGTGAATCTCGCCGTTGCTCCCGGGCGAGTCCATGGTGACATCCTGTTCACGATTGACACGGGCGTGTCCGCCCCCGAATGGTGCAAACCCCCAAAACGTGATAACGGAAAGGATACCAGGATGGAGCGACCGAGGAAGCTCAACGCGGGTTTCGTCAAGACCGTCCGGCAGCCCGGCCGATACGGGGACGGACGGGGAGGCTACGGGCTGTCGCTGCTGGTCAAGCCGACATCCAACGGACGGATCAGCAGGACCTGGTCGCAGCGTCTCTACATCAACGGCAGGGCCGTGAACATGGGTCTGGGGGCGTACCCGGTGGTGACGTTGAAGGAGGCGAGGGCCAAGGCGCTTGGGAACCGGCAAACGCTGGCGCGGGGGATGGACCCCAGGAGCGACGGCATACCGACCTTCGCGCGCGCCGCCGAGAAGGTGATCGCGATCCACAGGGCGAACTGGAAACCGGGTGGTGACACCGAGGAGCAGTGGAGGACCAGCCTGCGCGATTACGTCTACCCGAAGATCGGGCACAAAACGGTGAACAAGATCACGACGACGGACGTGATGGCCGTCCTGCTGCCGATCTGGAACGAGAAGCGGGTGACGGCGACGCGGGTCCGCAACAGGATTTCGGCGGTGATGAGGTGGGCCGTCGCGAAGGAGTACCGTGAGGGGAATCCGGCCGGAGACACCATCGCGGCGGCACTTCCGAAGAACGGGGTTCCGGTAGTCCACCATCGCGCCCTGCCTCACGCCCAGGTTGCGCAGGCGCTGGCCAGAGTGCGTGCGTGCACCTCACAACCGCTGACGAAACTGGCCTTCGAGTTTCTCGTTCTGACCGCGTCCAGATCGGGCGAGGTACGGAGTGCGAGGTGGACAGACATCGACGCCGGGGCCGCCACATGGACCGTGCCGGGCAACCGCATGAAGATGGGCCGCGAGCATCGGGTGCCGTTGTCTTCACGTGCTCTCGAAGTGCTCGCTCAGGCGCGCCGCCGGCGCAACGGATCCGACCTGGCCTTCCCCTCCCCGGCTGGCCGCATGCTGACCGCCAACACCCTCTCTCTCCTCTGTCGACGCCTTGAAATCGGAGCCGTTCCGCACGGCTTCCGCTCCTCGTTCCGCGACTGGTGCGCCGAGCACGGCGTACCCCGCGAGGTTGCCGAATCCGCGCTCGCGCATGCGGTCAAGGGCGTCGAGGGCGCATACCTCCGATCCGACCTCTTCGAGCGGCGTCGAGAGGTGATGGAGGCATGGGGGGACTACGTGCGGTGACCGTGATCAAAGGCATAATTATAGTGATAACAGTACTTGTGCCGTAGACGTATTATATTGTGATATCGTGATTTATAAGTAATCAGTGCCGGACATTATATCCGTACCTCTGCGGTCGAGGGTCAGGTGGTCATCGAGGGCGAGGGCCTTGCCGGCGTTACAGTGACGCTGATCGGCGGTCCCTCGGACGAGAGCTACACAATAATGACCGATGCCGATGGCATGTATCGGTTCGAGGACCTGCGCCCCGGCGACTACACGGTCAGCATCTCTGACTTCGACACGCGCGACTACGAGTTCGCGGCCACGTCGCAGGACGTGAGCGTGGACCTGGACGAGACGGGAACGGTGTCGTTCACGGGCGTCCTGCTCCGCACCTCCGGCATCAGCGGCCGGGTGAGCGTCGAGGGCATGGGCCTCGGCGACATCGCGGTCACGCTGTCGGGCGCGGCCGACGCCACCACCATGACCGACGCGGGCGGCCAATACGCCTTCGCGGGCCTGGCAGCGGGCGACTACACGGTCACGATCGCGGTCGAGAGCGCCGCCTACGTGTTCGACGCGATGAGCATGGACAGGACGGTCGGCGACGACGAGTCGGCGATCGTGAACTTCGAGGGCGCGCACGCGCGCACCGCAAGCGTTTCCGGTCAGCTGTTCATCGACGAGTTGGACAACAACGACATGATGGACGCGGGCGAGGATCCGCTGGCCCAGGCCGGCATTCCGGTAGCGCTGGTGGGCCCGGGCGTCAATGACCAGCGGCTGAGCGCGACGGGCGCAGACGGCTCGTTCTCGTTCTCGGGTCTGCGCGCCGGCTCTTACCAACTGGTCGTGCCGATCGACGCCACGGTTGCAGCCGCGCTCGCGGAGAACAGCATCGCGTACGGCGGACCGGGGACGGGCTACGCCTTCGCCCTCGGGGTCGGCGAGAGCAAGTCGCAAGCGGTTCCGTTCGACATCACGCACACGACGGTCAACTTCTCGGTGTCGCTGAAGAGCGGCGACGAGATGGGCGACGCGCTTCCCGGCGCCTCCGTCTCGCTCTACGGGGCGAACAGCGCCATGGTCGGCAGCGGCATGACCGGCGACGACGGCTCCGTGGCGATCAAGATCGCGCGCGCCGGCACCGCCGGGAACATGGTCAACGCCGGCGTTTCCGCCGAGGGCTACGACGTGGCCGAGGGCATGACGGCTGTGTCTTGGGATCCGCAGAAGTTTGTGACCTCGGGCGCGAACGCCAACGACATCGTCAACCTGAACGTCAACGTGAACGTCAGCGGTGCTACTGTGGACCGTGGCGACTACGGTGGCGGCGACGCGCTCGCCGGCTGGGCGATCAGCGTCATGATGGGCGATGCCGCGGTCGAGGGCGCGCCGACGATGCTGGACGACGACGGCAACGCCTCCTTCACGACCACCGTTGCATCGGTCCCGGCAAGCTTCACTTTCTCGGTCGCCGACGACCAGGACGACGAGCTGGACGGCGGCGAGATGTACGAGGGCTCCGACGGCGCGTACACACACACCGGGCTGAAGCTGGCTGGCGCCATGGACGCCGACCCGATCGTGGTGACCTACACGACGCAGACGTTGAAGGTCTACGTGCACCACGAGCGCGACCAGGTCCGCGGCTACACGGGCAACGCCCTGGACGGCGACAAGAGGTTGTCGGGGCTGGTCGATCTCGAGGTCCGGCACGCGAGCGGGAACGATGGCAGGTTCACCAGTCCGATCTCGAACGATGATTGGGACTCCAGGGCGAACACGAGCGACAACAGAAGGGGTGAATACACCTTCTCCCACCTGCCGGCGGGCATGGACATCGTCGTTCGGGCGGATGCCATGGACGGCTACATGCTACTGGATCTCGACCGGATCGACACCTACCGCAACCTGGACGAGAACGGCGTGATGGGCGGTGCGTTCGGCGACATGGGCGGCTGGGGGCACACGGTGACGCTCTGTCCGCTGACGGAAGTCGAGCCCACCGGCCAGGACTTCGGCGAGTGCGGCTCGTTCGCCGTCGTCAGCACGTACGATGTAAGCGCGAACGTGTCGAAAAACGGCGTCAGGAAGTCGGGCGCCGGGTTCCGTGAGAACCACCCCAGCGACAGGCGTAAATCGGGGATCACGGTCAGCCTGTCACCGGTCGAGGGCAAGAATCTCGCGGGTGTCGGACGGGAGTTCACCACCGCGTCGAGCAACGACCCGACGACACCGATCGATGAGCGCACGGACCACGACTTCGGCACCATGGCGGCCGGCGTCTACGAGCTCGGTCTTCCGGATGGATGGATGGCGATGGCGGACGGCATGAAGGCAGCCGACGCGCTCAGCCCCCTTGGAAACCACCTCGCTCTCGAGGTCACGCCATCGACCGCCACCCTGTTCGGCTTCGTTCGGAACACGGTCGGCGTCGGCCTTGAGGGTGTGACCGTGACCGTGAATGGCCAGACGGCCACGACCGACGAGCTGGGCCGCTACATCGTGCCCGGCATCAGCGCCGTGCGGGACCAGCTCTTCGTGAATACGGAGAGGGCGGGGTATCCGGCGGCCAAGGCGGATTCCACCAACAACCCCAAGTACGACCCCGCGCACAGCAGCTACGACGCCAACAGCACCGCCGTCCCCGCGTTCGCAGCGAACACGACGGAGAGATTCGACATCCAGCTCAGTGGCTCGAACAACACCGTCGCGATCACCGGCACAGTCACGGAAGCCGGTACCAACGCACCGATCAAGGGCGTGGAGATCCTGGTGGATGGCAAGGCCCCGCTCAACGCGGGATCAGGCCAGGGATCAGGGAAGGTCACGACGGCAGACGACGGCACCTACACGGCGGTTGTCGAAACCCGGCCAGCCAATAACTCAATCGTCCAAGTGACTGCGAAGAAGTCCGGCTATCACTTCCAACCCCCGTCTGTCCCTGTCCCCGCCATCGCCGGGCTGACCCAGAGAGCCAACTTCACAGGCTACCCGGCCACCGAGATTTTCGGCAGGGTGACCGCTCCGGGAGGCGGCATGCCGCGGGCCGAAGTTACGGTCACGGCGTACAGAGATGCGGACAAGACAGATTCACTGTATGCCGTGACAACCACGGAGACCGGGACGTTCAGCGTCTTCGTGCCCACCCTTAGCGGCACCGTCTACCTCGACGCCCAGCCGCGGGATGATTATGGCCCCGGGGATTTGAACTACGGGAATCTGATGGCCGCGGAGATGTATACTTGGTTCGACCCGCCGACAACCGCACCCAACGGTGCGATCCCCGTCATCCCCGGCCAGGTGTTGCAGTTCGGCGTGTTCAGCGGACATAGCGTCCAGCCCCGAATCACGAGCGTCAAGCGGGGGGTGGTGACCGCCGCCGATACAACGATCAACGGGACCGCCCTCGTCAAGGGGGAATCTACGGACGAGATCGTGGTGAAGTGGGAGTACGACACCAGGAATACTGCTGACGCCACCACCGCGACCCCGTACTCCGTCGCAAACGATGCTGCGATCACCGTGGGTGGGGTCGCTGGGACCGCCGGCACCAGCGTGACCTTGCCGGCGGACGTAACGACCGACCTCACCGCCGATCCCCCCGTCGTGGGCCGGGACAACGATCGGGCCGGTGTGTCCAACGGTACCAGCGTTACGCACAAGCGGACGACCACGTACACCATTAGTGCCGATGCTGGCACCGATGACGTCAACTACGGCAACTACGGCGAGAGAAAGATTACGGTTGGAGTCGTAGCGCTAGGTAAAGACGCAACAGCTACTGCCGGCAATGTTCCCAGTGCCGCTGTAGAGCTCGCCGCTGTGGCATCGGGTGCCAGCGACGTCAAGCCGAAGGTCGCGGTCACGGGGGCCCCCGGTACCGCACAGACACATAACCTCACGGTTACCTGGGAAGGAGTCGGTAGCCCGGAGTTGGAGCACCGAATCCTCCTGAGTGTCGATGGGCGATGGCTCGTCTTTGGCGACCCAGGGCTTACCGCACCTACCGTAAGCAGGGCCACGGCAGTCAGCAATCGTGGAACGCCTGGTTGGGGCAGGTGGAGCTCGACAGCGGTCAACCTCGCCAGTGCTACCGACGACGCAGCCTGGGAGGACGAGGACGGAAGGAGCGGCGCAGTCGCCCTGGAGGACCTGGTGAAGGTGGAACACATTCGCGTCGATACCAGGGTGGCCGGGAGCGGTAGCAAATGGACGAAGGGTGCCCCTGCGCCCGTTAGTCGATAGCTAGCTAACCAACCCTCCAACCCCATCGGCCTGACCGATGGCAGCAGCAACCCCCCGTCCGGTTCGCCGGGCGGGGGGTCGCTCCGTATTCAGCAATGGCGACAACAACTTGGCCCTGGTCCGTCCGCCGAGCGATACCCGGGCCCGCGGGCGACGGCGCCCCGAACGACCGCACACGGATTCGCTCCGCGTTGTTGGCGATCTGCGCGGCCGCGGCGTGGGCGACGGCGTGCAGCGACGATGCAACGCGCCCTCCGCGCGACACGCGTCGCGCGGCCAGCGTGATGGTCACGCCCGCGCTCGCATCGCTCACGGCGACGGACGCGACCGTGCAGTTGAACGCACGCGTGCGCGACGGCAACGGGCGGGCGATGGCCGGGGTGGCGGTGATCTGGACGAGCGTGCGCCCCGAGGTCGCGACGGTCAGCGCGTCGGGGCTGGTGGCGGCGGCCGGCAACGGGACGACCACGGTCGCGGCGACGGTCGGCGCGGTCGCGGGCACGGCGACGGTGACGGTTGCGGTGGAGCATGGGGACCGGGCGGCGCTGGCCGCGCTGCACGCGGCGACGGACGGGCCGAACTGGGCCGACGACGAGAACTGGCTGAGCGACGGACCGCTGGGCGAGTGGCGCGGGGTGGAGACGGACGCATTCGGCCAGGTCGTCCGCCTGGACCTGGGCGGCCACCAGGAAGGGGAGACCGGAGAGTGGGTGTCGCACGGCCTGCGGGGCCCGATCCCGCCCGAACTCGGGCGTCTCGCGGGCTTGATGTCACTGAACCTGCGTGCCAACGCACTGTCGGGTCCGATCCCTCCAGAGCTGGGGAATCTCGACGGCCTCGAAGAGCTGTGGCTCGACGGCAACGCGCTCGAGGGTCCGATCCCACCGGAACTGGGGCGTCTCGCGGGCCTGACGTCACTGAGCCTGAGCGGGAACGCGCTCGACGGTCCGATCCCTCCGGAGTTGGGCGGCCTCGCCGGTCTGGAGGGGC
Organism: Gammaproteobacteria bacterium; assembly: GCA_009841185.1. Lineage (GTDB taxonomy): Bacteria > Gemmatimonadota > Gemmatimonadetes > Longimicrobiales > Gaopeijiaceae > BD2-11. Next base: position 12,209 of record VXMG01000016.1, on the reverse strand, counting down.
TCTGGCTCGACGGCAACCGGCTCGAGGGTCCGATCCCACCGGAGCTGGGGAGCCTCGCGCACCTGAAGGGGCTGTCCATGAGCGGGAACGCGCTCGACGGTCCGGTCCCTCCGGAGTTGGGCAGTTTCAGGCGCCTGGAGTTCCTGCACCTCGACGGCAACGCACTGACGGGCGCGCTCCCGCGGAGTCTCGTGCGGATCGGCGGGCTCGTGCGGTTCCGTTTCGAGCGGAACGACGGTCTCTGCGCGCCGGGCACCGCCGAGTTCATGGCTTGGCTGGACAGCATCGGGGAACTCGGGAGAGGCGCGTTCTGCAACGAGACGGACCGGGCGGCGCTGGCCGCGCTGCACGCGGCGGCGGGCGGCGAAGACTGGACCGACTCAGAGGGCTGGCTGGGCGATGTGGCGCTTGCGGCGTGGCACGGAGTCGAGACCGACTCCCTGGGCCGCGTCGCGACCCTCGACCTGGCCGGCAACGGGCTCGCGGGACGGCTCCCGGCGGGTTTGGGCGACCTGGCGGCGATGACGGCGCTGCGCGTCGGCGACAACGCGCTCTCTGGACGGCTGCCGCGCACCCTGCTCGACCTGCCGCTGGGCGAACTGGACTACGCCGGCACGGAGTTGTGCGCCCCGGCGGACGAGACGTTCCGGACGTGGCTGGACGCGATCACCGTGCTGCAGGGCACCGGAACCGAGTGCGCGCCCGCCACGGATCGGGAGATCCTCGAGATGCTACACGCCGCGACGGGCGGACGCGACTGGATCGACTCGCGGAGCTGGCTCACCGACGCGCCGCTGGGGGAGTGGCGCGGGGTCGAGGTGGACGACCAGGGCAGGGTTGTCGAACTGCGGCTCTGGGACAACGGGCTGGCGGGTCGACTGCCGCCCGAAGTCGGCGAATTGGTCCACCTGGAATACCTGCGGCTCAGCGACAACGGCCTCACGGGCGCTATCCCGCCGGAATTCGGCGGCCTGTCCGGCCTCGCGTACCTGGCGCTCGACGGCAACGCGCTCTCCGGCCCGATTCCGCCGGAGCTTGGGGACCTCCCGGCCCTCGAGGAGTTGTGGGTCGAGAACAACGACTTGGCGGGGCCGCTCCCGCCGGAACTCGGGGGCCTCGCGAGCCTGCGAGGGCTTGGGCTCACGGGCAACTCCCGGCTGGCCGGGCAGTTGCCGGCCGAGCTGACATCGCTCGACCGGCTCGAGCGGCTCTTGGCCGGAGGCACGGGGTTGTGCGCGCCCGAGGATCCCGCCTTCGCGGCCTGGCTCGACGGGGTCCACACGCGCCGCGTCATGCCCTGCGTCGAGCGGGAGGCGCCGGCGGCGTACCTGGTGCAGGCGGTGCAGTCGCGCACGTTCCCGGTCCCGCTGGTCGCGGGCAAGCCGGCGCTGCTGCGCGTCTTCCCGACGGCGGCGCGGGCCGCGGAAGCTGGGATTCCGGCGGTTCGGGCCCGGTTCTTCGTCAACGGCCGGGAGACGTACGTGGAATACGTGCCCGGCAAGTCCGGGGCGACCCCGACGGGGGTCGACGAGGGCTCGCTCGCCACCTCGGCCAGCGCCGAGATCCCAGGGGGCGTGGTGCGGCCCGGCCTCGAGATGGTCGTCGAGGTCGACCCGGACGGTACGCGCGACCCTGCGCTGGGCGTCGCGCGGCGGATTCCCGCGACCGGGCGGCTGGCGGTCGATGTGCGGGCCCTGACGCCGCTCGAGCTGACGGTCGTTCCGTTCCTTTGGGCGCAGGCGCCGGACTCGTCGATCCTGGACGTGGTCCGGGGGATGACGGCCGACCCGGAGGGCCACTCGCTGCTCGCGGGCGTGCGCGCGCTGCTCCCCGTGGGAGCGCTCGAAGTGTCGGCGCACGAGCCCGTGTTGAGCTCGAGCAACGACGCCCGCCGCCTGCTCGAGGAGACGGAGGCGATCCGCGCGCTGGAGGGCGGGGATGGCCACTACCTGGGCACGATGGCGGGCCCGGTGACGGGGCCCTCGGGGGCTGCGTTCCTCCCCGGCCGGGCGGGCTTCTCGATTCCCCGCTCGGGCACCATCGCGCACGAAATCGGTCACAACCTGGGTCTCCGCCACGCGCCGTGCGGAGGTGCGGGCGACCCGGACCCGTCGTTCCCCCACCGGGACGGATCGGCGGGGGCCTGGGGCTACGACTTCGCGCGGGGCGAACTGGTGGGTCCCACGACGCCGGACCTGATGTCGTACTGCGGCCCACCCGACGGGATCAGCGACTACCACTTCGCCAACGCGCTCCGCTACCGGGTGTTCGAGGCGCGCGCGGCGACGGCTCCGGTCGCCGCCCCGGCGAGGTCGCTCCTGTTGTGGGGCGGCGCGGACGCCGACGGCGCGCCGTTCCTGAACCCGGTCTTCGTGGTCGAAGCGTCGCCTGCGCTCCCGGACTCGGCAGGCGAGTACACCCTGAAGGGCCGGACCGCGGGCGGGACCGCGCTCTTCTCGTTCCGCTTCGCGATGCCCCACGCGGCCGATGGCGACGGCGGCTCCGGCTTCGCGTTCGTGCTGCCGGCGCAGCCCGGCTGGGCGGGCGAACTGACCGGCATCACCCTCACCGGCCCCGGCGGATCGTTCGCCCTGAACGACGACAGCGACCTCCCGACGACCATCCTGCGCGACCCGCGCACCGGCCGGGTGCGGGGCATCCTGCGCGAGGTGCCGCCCCCGGCGCGGGCCGCGATGGACGCGGCGGAGCGGTCCGCAGGCCCGGAGCTCGAGCTGCTGTTCAGCCGTGGGATGCCCGACGCGGCGGCGTGGCGGCGATGACGGGGCCGCGGAGGACCGGGGCGAAGGTACGCCAACCCATCGAGATGGATTTCACACACAGACGCGCAACGTCTTTTCCACCGCGCGGAAGGAGACGGCAGGATGATTCGGAACAGACTGGGCCCGCTGGCCCGCTTCCTCATGGTTGCCACCGCGGTGGCGTGGTGGGTGCCGTCCGAAGCGGCTGCCGTCACGGCTCCGGTTCAGAACACGGTACCTGCGGCGCCGCAGAACTTGGAGGCGACGCGCCTCAGCTCCAACGCCATCTTTCTCCGTTGGGATCCAGTCTCGGACGCCACAGGCTACCAGATCGAGGCGTCCGCCAACGGCTCCACGGGCTGGATCACTATCGCCAGGACTGATACCAACGGCTACACGCATCACGGTCAGAATCCAGGCACCACCCTGTTCTATCGCGTCGCCGCGATCAACGCTGCGGACAAGACCGGCGCCTACTCGAACGTAGTCTCGATCACTACAACGGGGAGCACGAGGACGCCTTCGGCACCACTCAATCTAAGGGCAACCATCGCCGGCTCGATCGCCACCCTCGCTTGGACCGCACCGACCGAGAACGGCGGCAGCCGGATCACCGGCTACGAGATCGACGTGTCCGCGGACGGCGGGGATTGGGTTCGGTTGGTGGAGAAGCTCGCCACCGCGACCGGCCATGTGGGCCCGGTCACGCCGGGCGTTGTCAGCACTACCTTCCGGGTCAGAGCGGTAAACGCCAACGGTGCGGGAATCCCGGCGTTCGTGACGGTCACGACGGGTGGCACGGGGACGCCGTCGGCACCACTCAATCTCACGGCGGTCGCGGCCGGACCCACCACCATCAACCTCGACTGGGACGCGCCTTCCTCGCCCGTCGGAAGCGCGTTCACCTACGAGGTTCAGGTGTCCGCTGATGGCGGTGTAAGCTGGGGCTCGCCGCAACCCGCGAGCCAGACCTCGTTCCGGCACACGGGTCTCCCCGTGGGCGCGATCCGCCACTACCGGGTCAGGGCAAGGAACGCCAACGGCCTCGGGCCCTGGACGCCCGTGAAGAGCGCCACGACGGACGCCGGGACGCCGGGACCGCCCCGCGACCTGACGGCCAACGCCGACGGCGCGTCGGTGATCGAGTTGGACTGGCGGTCGCCGAGCGATCCGGGAGGCGCAGCGGTCACGGGCTACCGGATCGAGTGGTCGGCCAATGGCGTCATCTGGGATGTTCTCGAACCCAACCACCGAGCTACCGACTACCGGGACGACTACCGTCTCTCGCCCGGCACCACCCGGCATTACAGAGTCGCAGCGATCAACCGGCATGGGCAGGGCGACTGGTCGGACGAGGCGCAGGCCACCACGAGTCGGCCGCCGGGGAGACCGACGGGCCTCACGGCCCGGGCCCAGGGAACGTCGAGGATCGAACTCGACTGGACCGCCCCCACGGGCGGGGGCCCGGTCACCGGCTACTGGATCGAGTGGTCGAGCACCGGAACCGGCGGGTGGACGCGGCGCGTGAGGAATTCCAGAGTCACCTCATACACCGACACCGGTCTCAGCGCCGGCACCACTCGTCATTACCGCGTTGCCGCGATCAACACGGCGAGCGAGGGCCCTTGGTCGAGAGTCGTCCAGGCGACCACCGAAGTCAGCGTTCCGGGTGCACCCACGAGCCTCAGGGTGAACCCGAACGGCCTCAAGGGCAGCACCGAGCTCCTCCTCACCTGGGGCGCCCCGGCCAACACTGGTGGGAGCCCCATCACCGGCTACCGCATCGAGTGGAGTTCCACCGGTGCCTCACCCTGGAATTTCGTCGTGCCCGGCCCCACCGGCACGGCCACCACCTACCTGCACATCGGTCTTGCCCCCAACACGACCCGGTACTATCGGGTGCGCGCGCTCAACGCCCAAGGGCAGGGGAACCCCTCGACCGCGGTCAGAGGCACCACCAACGCCGCACGGCCCGGCCAGCCCCAAAACCTGCGCGCGCAGGCGGCGGGACCCACCAGCATCACGCTCGCGTGGGAGGCGCCGGCCAGCGACGGCGGAGAGCGGATCACCGGCTACACCATCCGGGTGCGCGGCCCCGACGGAAACTGGAACACGATCCCGCGCAACACCGGTCCGCAGGAGACCACCTTCGAGCACACGGGCCTCCAGCCGGCCACCGCCTACCGGTACCAGGTGGCGGCGGTCAACCGCCTGGGAGCCGGCCAGTGGTCGTTCGAGGCGAGCACGAGCACGTACGCCCAGGCTCCCGGCGCACCGTTCAACCTCACGGCACGGCCGGTGGGCACCGCGCGCATCGACCTGTCGTGGAGTGCGCCCCGCAACACCGGCGGCGCCCCCATCCTCGGCTACCGGATCGAGGCCTCCGACGACGGGGGCAGGAACTGGAACATCATCATCCGCCGCAACACGAACTCGAAAACGACGACGGCCTCTGACGTGACGCTCCAGCCCGCGACCACCCGGCACTACCGGGTTGCGGCGATCAACACCGCCGGGACCGGGCCGTTCTCGAACACCGCGCGCGCCACGACGGAAGCGACCGTGCCGGGCTCGCCCCGGAGCCTCGACGCGAATGCGGACGGCACCTCGCGGATCGAGCTCTCCTGGCGAGCGCCCACGAGCGACGGGGGGTCGCGCATCACCGGCTACCGGATAGAGGTGTCCGAAGACGGAGGCGCCCGCTGGGAAAACCTCGTGACCAACTCGCACAACACCCGCACGACCTACGTGCACACGGGGCTGGAACCGGCCACCAGACGCCACTACCGCGTCTCGGCCATTAACCGGATCGGCGTGAGCCGGGCGTCAAGGGTGGCGAGCGCCATTACCGACGCGACCGTGCCCGACGCGCCCACCGGGCTGACGGCTACCGCGGTCACGTCCACGCAGATCGACCTGTTCTGGTTCGCGCCCGCCTACGATGGCGGCGCCCCCGTCATCGGCTACCGCATCGAGGTCTCGGAGAACGGCACCGCGTGGACCGATCTGAGGACCAACACTCAGTCCAGGGCCACCGCGTTCCAGCACACCGGCCTGCTCCCGGGGAGCACGCGCCACTACCGCGTCTCGGCGATCAACCGGGTGGGCGCCGGCGCGGCGTCGGATACCGCTTCGGCGGCCACGGACGACCCCGTAGGGCGCGCGGGGAGGCTGAACACGCGCGTCCTGCCGCACGTGGCGGCCGCGATGACGTCGAGCACCGTCTCGGCGATCGCCCGCCGCGTAGATGCGGTGGCCAGCGGGATGGGCATGCAGCGGCGCATCGAGACGAACGGACTCTCGTCGATGGCCGCGAGCCTGTCCGCGCCGGGCGCCGGGGGCCTCGGCCTCGGCCAGGGCGACCAGGCCGGCCTCGCCGCCCTCTTCGGCGGCACCTCCTTCACGATGCCCCTCGGGGGCTCCAACGCCCAGCAGCAATCCGCCACGGGCACGCAACTGGCGAGCTGGGGCGCCGCCGAATACCACTACCTCGGCGAGCCCGGCCAGAGCACGCTCGACTGGAAGGGCAACATGGTGAGCGCCCACGCCGGCATCGACACGCGCGTGGGACCCGACATCCTGGCGGGTGTCGCGGGCTCTTACTCCTCCGGCTCCTTCGATTTCACCGACAAGACCGGCGCCAGTCCAGTGAGGGGCACCTACGGCACCACCATGGCCAGCGTGCATCCCTACATGGCCTGGTTCTCCGGCGGGGGCGGCGCCTCGGTTTGGGGGTCGGCAGGATTCGGCCGGGGCGACATCGACGTCGACGACGATCGCGAAGGGTTCCGCACCACCCCCGCGAGCCTGTTGACGGGGGCGGGAGGCGCGAGCTACCAGCTGCTCACGCGCGGCGCGGGCGGTGTGCGCCTCAAGGCCGAGGGCTGGTACGGCGAGGTCACGGTCGACGGCAGCAGGCAGATCGAGGAAGTGACGCTCGAGATGCAGCGCGGCAAACTCGCCCTGGAGTTGACTCAGGGCTTCCGCACCGGCACCGGAAACGAGATGGCGTTCGTGCTCGAAGGTGGGATGCGCTACGACAACGGCGACGCCATAAACGGCACCAGCGCGGAGGTCGGTGGCGGTCTCCGCTACACGAACTCGAGTCTAGGACTGACCGCGGAGGGCCGCGGCCGGTTCGTGATCTCGGCGCGCCAAGGCTACGAGGAATGGGGCATGGGCGGCATGCTGATGTTCGACCCGGCGACCCGCGGCCAGGGGCTCTCGATCCGGGTGGCGCCCTCCTACGGCGACCACATGAGCGGGGTGAGCCAGCTCTGGGAGCGCGGGGTGCACGACGCGGTGGGCGGCCAGGACCTGGGCATGGCGCCCAACGTGGACGGCGAAGTCGCCTATGGCATCGCCGGCTCCCACGCCACGCCCTACAGCGGCTTCTACCTGGGCCAGGGTGGCACGCGGGCCTTCAGCAGCGGCGTCCGCTACGAACTCGGATCAGGCGTCGGACTGCGCCTCGAAGGCACCCGGCGCGAGAGCACGCTTGGCGCCCCGCAGCACTCGGTGGGCGTCCGCGGCAGGATCAGGTTGCGGTAGGTGCGGGAGGATCGTCGTGCCGCGCTTGCGTCGACGACCCTGGCTGGACAGGTGACTTTGGGGTTTGCGAATCCCAGGACACGATAACCGACAGGATACCAGGATGGAGCGACCGAGGACGCTCAACGCGGGTTTCGTCAAGACAGTCCGGCGGCCGGGCCGATACGGCGACGGACGCGGAGGCTACGGGCTTTCGCTGCTGGTCAAGCCCACATCGACCGGACGGTTGAGCAAGACGTGGGCCCAACGCCTCTACATCAACGGCAGGGCCGTGAACATGGGTCTGGGGGCGTACCCGCTGGTGACGTTGAAGGAGGCCAGAGCCAAGGCGTTCGATAATCGGCGAACGGTTGCGCGGGGGATGGACCCCAAGAGCGGCGGCAATTCGTACGGCGGCCAGTGCAGCACGGTGGCCGCCAGCCAGCCGCGCGCCATGGGTTGACCCATGCGGATACCGTGGTTTTCCTTCACGGACGAGCCCGCTCGCGGCGGGCAGGTCGCATACGCAGGCGAAGAGAGCAGATAGACGATGAAAGACAGTTTCGCGCTTCAGGAACTCGGTGTCGCGCTGGCCAAGCTCGAGCGTCGCGTCATCGCCGGGTCCGATCAACTGAACGCAAGGATCTCCGCGATGGAATCGAAGCTCGCTACGCGGATCGACGACGTGGAGGCACACGCTGAGAAACGGGGCGTCGAGTTCGTGAGCAGCGTCGACACGGTGTCGGCCAAGTTCAAGCAGCTTCGATACTCGCTCGAAGGGCTGGAGGAGCGCCTCGACCAGAAGGTCGAAGGACTGGACAACGAAGTCCGGAAACAACTCGGCGTTCTCCAGGCCGCGGTCGACGCGATCGGCGCGCACTTCGCCAGTTCGGAGTAGCCGCGGGTGCCGTGCGCGGTCCGCGCGCGACACGCCAAACTCACCGCCGCCACGCATTCGCACCTGGTATCCCCCGGCTGAACAGCACTTCCGTCCCCTGCCCGGCGGCACCTCCCACCGCGTCCGCGGCGGCCTGGGTCGGTGGAGCCGGATCCCTCAGGAATCCACGCACCTGCCCAGTCCGGGAATTGCGCAGAATGGCCATCGGACGATCCGTGCTCCCGTCGAGGGTGGCGGATCCTTCCGGGCCGGACAGTGTGATGCTCGCCAGGTTTTCCGCCCACGCTGGCTGGACGGGGAGCGCAAAGACGAAGCTTCCCTCTCCCTCTCCGTCGGCCACCTCGGGCATGGCGAAGCTGAGCGAGAACAGCGCACCGCCATCCGCAGCCCAGCCCGTAAGCTCGTAGTCGCCATCGGACTGTGGCACCAGGGGCGGGGCGTCGACCACGAACGCGGGTTCCAGGAAGGGAGCGTTTTCCGCGTCCACGCCGCCCCATACAAGCAGCGACCTCGTCGTAGCAGGCGTTGCGGCACCACCGCCCTCGTCCACGAGGCGGAACCGAAGCGCCTTGATGAAATGGTAGTCGCTGCTCCCGTCGGGTGGCCCGCAGTAGGACATGAGGTCCGGGGTGGACGGCGGCATCAGCCGGCCACCCTCCTGGAAATCGAAGCCCCACGCCCCGATGGTTCCGTCCGGATAGGGGTACCAGGGGTCAACGCCGCTCGGTCGGCCGCACGGCGCGTGCCGCAGATTGAAGTTGTGACCCAACTCGTGCGCGATGACATCGGGATAGGGTTGCGAGAAGCTCGATCTGCCAGGGCGTTTTGCCACCCCGCCGGCTCCCGTCACCGGCGGGTTCATCATCCCCTTGTAATGGCCGCTGCCGCCTTCGATAACCCTGATCGCCTCGGTCTGGGCGAGCAGATCGAACGCGCTGTTGCTCGAACTCACCACGGGTGGATGTGCGGTCACCGCCAGATCGCCGACCGGTAGCAGCGTGCGTGTTTCCTCCAGCATGGCATGGTTCTCGGGGTCTGCGGCCATCGCCCTCACCAGCTCCACGATCGACGAATCCCGAGTCTCGCTCCACACGAACGGAATCACCGTCAGGTCGAGGAGCGGCATGGTTTCGACGTCTACCGCCAGCCGGCCCGCCTCCGGTATCCGCCTCGCGACACCGAGGCCCGGATCCAGCGTGCCGTTGGGATCGACGTCGATCACCAGCTCGACCCCCGGCTGAATCACATGACCTGGAATCTCGGCGTTGGCCGACGCGGCCAGCTCACCTTCGGTCACCCGCGTCGGGATCGGAGCCGACGTGCCCGGGATGGTCACGGCGTGCGTCTCCCAACCATCGCGGTAGAATCGGGCTCTGACATCGGGGATGCCCGAGCCGGTAGCGCCGACAGCGGTCGTAAACACGCGCAACAGCGCCCTGTCGCCCGCGACGAGCGGCACCGGGAACTCCCGTGACTGCACCGCTTGCGTCAAGTACGCGTCTGCGGAGGCCACGTCGACGCAGCGCGCGATCCAGCGCTCCCGGATGCCGGACAGCCAGGCCTCGAAGGCGGAGTCCCTCGGAGCGCAAAGGCCGGTGCCTCCCGCCTGGATGGTCTCGATCCGGGAGAGAGCGGTCAGGTCCGCCGGAAGCGCTCCGGCCATGGCCTGGTTGTTGCTGAGATCCAGCTCCTGCAGCCTCGACAGCCGCCCCACCTGGGGAGGCACCGGACCGGCAAGATCGTTGGAGGCGAGGCTAAGCCGCCTCAGATTCCCAAGGCTGCCCAGTGCAGGCGGAATCGAACCGGAGAAGCCGTTGCCGGAAAGATGGAGGTACGCCAGGCTCGCCAAGTCGCCGAGTTCGGGGGGAATCGGGCCGGCCAGATCGTTGGACCGGAGGTCAAGCTGCCACAGGCTCCCCAGGCTGCCCAGTGCGGGAGGGATCGGCCCGGTCAGACTGCTGGAGACGAGGTTCAGCACCTCCAGGCTCCCCAGATTGGAAAGTTCGGGCGGAATCGACCCGGAGAAGTCGTTGTATCCAAGGTAGAGGGACTCCAGGCTGGCCAAGCCACCGAGTTCGGGCGGAATCGAGCCGATCAGATCGTTGCGGTAGAGGTAAAGCTCCCTCAGGCTCCCAAGGTTGCTGAGTTCGGGCGGGATCGGGCCGGAGAATCGGTTGCCGGCAAGGTCGAGGCGCTCCAGGCTCGCCAGGCTGCCGAGTTCGGGCGGGATCGGGCCGGTCAGATTGCTAGAGGCGAGACCAAGTTGCCTGAGGTTGCCGAGGTTGGCGAATTCGGGCGGAATCGGACCGGAGAGGTCGTTGTATCCAAGGTAGAGGGACTCCAGGCTCTCCACTTCGGCGAGTTCAGGCGGGATCGGGCCGGTCAGGTCGTTGGAGCGGAGACGAAGCTGCCTGAGGTTGCCGAGGCTGGCGAGTTCGGGAGGGATCGCACCGGAGAGGTCGTTGTCTCCAAGGTCGAGAGACTCCAGGCTCTCCAAGCGACCAAGTTCGGGTGGAACAGGGCCGGTCAGATCGTTGGTGCCGAGAGCAAGCTCCCTCAGGCTGCCAAGATTGGTGAGTTCGGGAGGGATCCCGCCTGCCAGACCGTGTCGAATCCATGACCTGCTTCCCCTGTCCCACCGGCCGGCGAGCTCGAGACCCGTCACACGCCCGGATTCGTCTGTTTCGACTCCGTACCACTCGTCCAACGGGGCATCGGTCAGCCAGTTCTCGCTGTCCATCCAATCCGGTCCGCTCGTCGCACGATAGAACGTCTCAAGCACGTCGCGATCCGACACGGGCGTACATTCGACGCCGGTACCCTGGTGCGACGTAATGGCATTCAGCCAGGTCTGAAAGTCCGACTCGACAGGCGCGCACAGTTGCGTGTCCCCGTAGTGGAATTCACGTAGAGGCAGCCGCGCCAATGAGAGCGGCAGCCGGCCGGTAAGCGGGTTTTCGCCAATGCGCAATTCCTTCATGCGGGACAGTTCGCCGAGCCGTGAGGGCAGTTGTCCGGTGAGTCCGTTCCGGGTCAGATCCAGCGTCGTCACCCGACCGATGGAATCGGCAGCGACGCCGTACCAATTCTCCAGGGCCTGGTCCTCCAGCCAACCGGCATTGTCCGCCCAGGCTGCGCCGCCCGTCGTTTCGTGCAGCGAGGTGAGTACGGCCACATCCGCCGCGTTACAGTTTGCCGGTCCGCCGTCGAGCTTCTTGTTCCGCAGCCACTCGACGAACGCAGCAGTCCCGGGTGTGCAGAGCTGAGTATGGGCAAAGCTGAACACGTTGAGTTGGCCAAGCTGCAGAAAGCTGCTCGGGATCGGCCCGGACAGATTGTTCCCCCACAGGTACATCTCCGTCAGATTCGCGAGGTTGCCCAGCTCCGGCGGGACCGCACCGTCGAGTGAGTTGCCGCCGAGCGACAACTGGGTAAGGCTGGAGAGGTTGCCGAGTTCCTCCGGAATCGAACCGGAAAGGTCGTTGTTACCGAGCCACAGGCGTGTGAGCCTGGAGAGGCTGCCGAGTTCGGTCGGAATCGGACCGGTCAGTTCGTTGCCGCCGAACCCTCCGGGCGCACCTCCGAGAAGCAAGTCGATCAGATTCGCGAGCTTCCCCAATTCAGCCGGGATGCGGTCGCTGAGTTTGTTACTGTTGAGGTCCAACCGCTCCAGGTCGGCGAGGTTGCCGAGTTCGGGCGGGATCCGGCCGGTCAGATCGTTCTGGCCGAGATAAAGCTGCCTGAGGCTCCCGAGGCCGCCGAGTTCGGGCGGGATCGCACCTGAGAATCGATTGCGCGTAAGGTTGAGGTACTCCAGGCTCGCCAAGCCGCCGAGTTCGGGCGGGATCGAGCCGGTCAGATGGTTGTTGCGGAGATCAAGCTCCCTCAGGCTCCCGAGGTTGCCGAGTTCCGGCGGAACTACGAGTAGTTTTGTAAGCTGCGATATAACAACGTATTATAGAACATCGGATTTGTGATGTATCACTTACGATATGCAGAAATGCACTGGAATACAAAAGACC
>VXMG01000057.1:0-23914 GCA_009841185.1 Gammaproteobacteria bacterium | reverse complement strand
GGTGGGGAAGGGCTGGGTCGCGGCGGCGACCTCGCCGGGCACGTCGCTCGGTGGGACGGGCCGCTCCTCGATGGGCCACACCGGCTCGCCGGTCTCCCGGTCGAAGGTGTAGACGAAGCCGGTCTTGCCGGCCACGGTCACCGCGTCGACTTCCCGGCCGTCCACCGTCACGGTCAGCAACGCCGGCGCACCCGGCAGGTCGAAATCCCACAGCCCGTGGTGCACGGTCTGGGAATGCCACGCCAGTTCGCCGGTGCGTGCGTCCAGAGCCACGAGCGACTCCGCGTACAGGTTGTCGCCCAGCCGGTGGCCGCCGTAGTAGTCGTTGGACGGGGTGCCGATTCCCGCATACAGGAGCCCGCGTTCCTCGTCCACCACCATCGGCGCCCAGGCGTTGGTGTGCCCGGTGTAGTCCCAGCTGCCGTCCTCCCAGGTCTCGTTTCCGGGCTCGCCGGGCTGCGGGATGAGGTTGAAGGACCACGCCAACTCGCTCGTGTGCACGTCGAAGGCCTGCACGTTGCCGGGGGGATCCCGAGGGTAGACGAAGCCGTCCCACACCCCGTTGCCCACGATCACCAGGTCCTCGAAGACCACCGGCGGCGACGTCTGGGTGTAGTGCAGGCGGTTGGTGGGCCAGAGCAGCTGCTCGGTGAGGTCGATCTCGCCCCGGTGCCCGAACGACTGGATCGGTTCACCGGTGGCGGCGTCGAGCGCGATCAGGCGCCAGCGCGTGTTGAGGAAGATGCGCCGCTCGCCCGGTCCGCTCCACACGGCCACCCCGCGGTGCACGAAGCCGGTTCCGTTGGGCGGCTGGCCCCATTCCACGGTGCGCGGGTCGTACTCCCAGTGAGGGCGTCCCGTGCTGCCCTCGAGCGCGATGACCCGGTTGTAGGCGGTGGTGAAGAAGAGCGTGTCGTTGAAGGCGAGGGGCGTCGTCTCGAAGTTGCCCGGGCGCGTCTCCTGCCCGCGGATGGGTGACAGCGGTCCGGGAATCGGCTGCTCGCCCGTCTCCCAGCTCCACGCCAGCTCGAGCTCGCCCACATTCGCGGTCGTGATCTGGTCGAGCGGCGAGTACTTGGATCCTCCGGCATCGCGGCCGTAGGCGGCCCAGTCCCCGTCGCCGGGCGGCTGGGGCCCAGGGGCGGCTTCGACGCAGGCGAAGAGGAGGAGAACGACGGAGAACGGGGAAGGGAGGCGCGGCAATCCCGTCGCGAGATGTCTCATGGCGGTGATCGGTGAGGTTGGCGGCTTGTCGCTCCGGCGCGCCCGGAGCCCGCCCTAATCTCCGCCCGGCCTCTTGGGAAGGAAAGGCACCGAGTCGCCCTGCGCGACCATCCACTGCTCGAACTTCTGGTACCGCTGCCAGTAGCTGTCGGGCGGCGATCTGCGCCAGAAGACGCCCTCGATAGGCAGCAGATACGAGTCGTCGGGATCGTCCGCGAGCGGGCCGAACACCGCCCGTCCGCCCGCGTGCTCCACCGGCTCCGGGGTGCGGAAAAGCCACTGGGCGACCGCGATGGTCGTGTCCGGGCTGATGACCAGCGTGCCTTCCATCGATGGGTGGTCGTCGTCGCGCGCACAGAACACCAGCGTCACGCTCCCGTCATCATCGGGTTCGTCGGACCTGTCGAACAGGAAGCGATGCCGGTCGCCGAAGAACTCTCCCGAGAAGTGCGGGGCGAAATCCGCCTCCAGCGGAGGGTAGACCCAGGACGTGTACGATTGCTCGGGCGTAGATCTCCGGATCTGGTACGCGTACCCGTCGCGCTCGATGCGACGCCGCCAGCTGAAGCGGAGCAGGGAAGAGGAGCCGCGCTGGGCCACGGCCTCGCCCGCGGCCTGCACCGTTCCCACCTCGCCCTCCGGCAGGATGGACTCCACGGACGCCAGATAGGTGGCCACGCCCAGAGTGTCCAGACCCTGGTTGTAGCGCGCGGCGGCGTACTCCCACAGGCGGCGGGCTTCGCGATCCTCCCCGCCGGCGCAACGGGCCCGTTCCGCGTCCACGATCAACTCGGGAAGCGGAATGGGTTCGCGGGTGAGGCGGATCTCATAGGCGTCGACGCCATCCTCGATCTGGACCACCTCGGGATGGTATCCGAGCTGTCCCGCGTACAGGGCGCGAATCTGCCCCGTCATATCGGCGGGGAACCGGAACGAGCCATCCTCGTTGGCCAGCCGGCCTCCGATCTTGCGGTCCGCCGCCCACGCCTCGATGGCGGCACCGGCGACAGGATCGCCCTCCTCGTTGAGGACGTAGCCCGTGATCTGGGCCTGCGAGGGGGACACGGCGGCAAAGCCGAATATCATAAGGAAGAATGCGCTCAGCGCGTGGCCGGTTCCGGCCTGGGTACGGACATGCGCGAGCGGGATGCTGCGATGCGGCTGCCGCCGGACGAATGGGAGCTGGTCGATGGCCATCGGTGGTTCGGACGGGATCGGGACACGTGCTTGCTCTGTCTGTCTAATCGGATGGGCGGGCGCAGGTTCCGGTTGCCCTCCCTTGGCCGTACACTGTTGACGGTTCCTGCGACCCGTTGGACTGGAGGAATGCCATGAGAACCGGCGGCACGGCTGCGTTTCGTTCCAGAGCGGGATGGATGATGCTTCCGGCTCTGGTCCTTACCTCGTGTGGCAGAGCGGAACGGGAGAGGGAGGCTGCGGTGGAGGCGGCCGTGGAGGCGACCAGGGCCGCCACGGTGGCGGAGATCGAGCGAGCCTTGTCGCAGGCGCTTTCTCTCACCGACCGGGAGGCGGACCGGGCCAACGGTATCCTCTCGCCCCTCCCGGTGATGACGACGGCGCAGGAAAACGCGCTCCGCCGCTTCCTCAACGCGTCGCACGTGGCCCGCGCCCGCGAGCTGGGCGTGCGGGTAGCCGACCGCGCCGCCCGGGATTCCCTTGTCGCGGCCGGCCGGCTGATTCAGCTCGAGGACAGCACTGCCCACTGGATCGTTCGCCCCGGCACCTCACCCACGTACATGGTCCCGGAGGTGCCCGTCCTGCTCGAGGAGCTGGGCCGGCGCTTCCAGGAACGCCTAGCGGAGAGGGGGCTTCCGCCGTACCGCATCGAGGTCACGAGCGCCTTGCGCACGTCCGAGCGGCAGGCACGGCTGCGGGGCAGGAACCCGAACGCAGCCGCCGGCGTGAGCTCACACGAGTTCGGCACCACCGTCGACCTCTCCTACTCCGCGTTCGCACCCCCGGCCGAGCGGCCACCGGAGATTCTCGCCGGCGTACCCGCCGAGTTCGCCCCGCACGTCGAGCGGTTCGTGGACCTGGCGCTGGAGTCGGTCTCGGGCCGCAAGTCCCGCGAACTGGGAGCCATCTTCAGCCGGGTGCTCCTGGAGGCGCAGTCCGAGGGGCTGGTCCTCGTGATCTACGAGCGGCAGCAGACGGTGTATCACATCACCGTCGGGCGGGCATTGGTGGATTGAAGTGCCCTGAATTCGGGCATCCTTTCCATCGTCATCGCCGCCTCTGGCACGCATATGCCGGGACGCCGCCCGGGACCTCAGAAGATCCCCTTCGGCATGTGCATGCTGACCAGCATGTGGGGCACGTCCACCGTCTCCGAGATCTTCATGTCGCCGGCGATCGAGCAGAGCACGTAGGCTTCCTCGCGCGTGAGGCCGTGTTCGGCGACCAGGTAGTCGATCATGTAGCGGGTGGCCTTGCGGGCCGCTTCGTCGATGGTGGTGGCGAACCCGGTCACGGCGTAGAAGTCGTCGCTCTCGTACTGGGGCTCGACCATGCCGCGCGTGTTCTCCATGACCTCGACTTCGAAGACGACGCGCACGGGCGTCTCGATGGCGGAACCGGACACTTCGCCGTCTCCTTGGGCGGCGTGCGCGTCGCCGATGGAGAAAAGCGCACCCTCGACCTGAACCGGGAAGTAGACCGTGGTCCCGGCGATCATGTGACGGTTGTCCATGTTGCCGCCGTTGGTGCGGGGCGGGATGGTCACGAGCATCGAGTCGGTATCGGGCGCAACCCCCATGACCCCGGCGAACGGCGCCAGCGGGATCGTGATGTCGTCGTTGAAAGCCACTTCCGTGGCTCCCGGTTCCATCGGAAAGCCCCGGATCCAGGGCCCGGTGATCTCTTCGGCCAGGAACCCGAAGCCCGGGAAGATGCCTGCCCATCCCCATCCCTGGACCTCGATCTCGTGCAGGGTGACGGCGAGGATGTCGCCCGGGCTCGCCCCTTCCACGTAGATGGGTCCGGTGAGGGCATGGATGAGGTCGAAGTCGACGTTGGCCAGGTCCTCGGCCGTCGTCGCCTCGGTGATCTGGCCGTCGGACGCTTCCTTGGTGAACACCTCGACCACCGCACCGGACGGAACCGTGAGCTGGGGCGGGATGGTGGAGCTCCAGCGATTGTGGGAGTTCTCGGGGCCGAGCGTGTACTCGGGCGCCGGCGTCTCGGCGGCGGTCGGTGCCTCGGCGGATTGTTCCTCCGCAGGAGGCGCGGCCTGGCAGGCAGCCAGGGCGAGAGGGATGCAGGGGGCGAAGGCTGCGGCGCGCCTGACCGAGCGCGAAATCGGCGTGGGAAACATCGGGATGGCTCCTCGGAAGACGGTTGCGACGGGGTCCCGCGGGCTCAGCCGATCCTTCCCGCGGTTGTGATCTTATACTTGATCGAGCGTGGATTTCGCGCCATACGCCGCTCGCACACGCGGCTCCTCACGTCCCCCGACGACGCACATGACCACGAGAATCCCACACCTCCGGCCAGGGGTCGTCTACATCTGGGAGGGGCGGCTGGATGTCCCCGCGGACGTCGTGGCCGCGGCCCGGCGGCTTCTCTCCGCGCGCGAACGCAAGCGCGCCGACCGCTTCGTCTACGACCGCCACCGCCGTCGCTACACCGTCGCCCAGGCGCACCTGCGCCGCGTGCTGGGGCAGCTGACCGGCATACCCCCAGAGACCGTCCGCTTTCACTATGAGGACAAGGGAAAGCCCTTCCTGCCCGGCGGCCCATCCTTCAACCAGTCGCACTCCGAGGACCGGCTCATGATCGCCGTGGCCGGCTCGGGGCGGCTGGGCGTGGACATCGAGGAAAGGCGAACTGTGCGCCTCATGCTCGGTATCGCCGACAAGAACTTTGCCCGCGACGAGGCGGCCCGGCTGCATGCGGCCCCGGCGGACGAGCGGCGGCGGCTCTTCTTCCGCATCTGGACCCGCAAGGAGGCGTTCCTGAAGGCGCTCGGCTTCGGCCTCACACACCCGCTGAGGTCTTTCTCGGTGGATCCGACTCCCGGCGCGGCGCAGGGGCTGCTGCACGTCGAGGATCTTCCGGAAGATCCCACCCGCTGGTACATCGGAGGTGTCCGCTGTCGGGAGGGAGCCGAGGCCGCGCTGGCTGTGGACCGGGCGGGGGTCACGACCGAGCTGCTGCCCTACGACCCGGACGGGCTCGGATCAGTCGACGATTGAAGAGCGCAAGGGGCCGGCCCGCCCGGCGCCGGCCGACCCGCCCGGGATCCCGCTACCAGTGCACTGAGAAGTTGACCATGGCGCTGTGTGCCGGACCCGAATCGGGAGCCCACGCGCTGCGGCCGGCCTCGATGTTGGCCGACAGGCCCGGGCCGACGGTCAGACGGCCGCCCAACTGATAGCCGTACCTGCCCTGGCTGGATACGTGTAGCGGCATGTCTGCGGCCTGGTTTGCCATCCGGTACGCGCCGAGGTAGCCGGAGCCGGGCTGCTCGGACATGGCGAGCCTTGCGTACGGCATGAACACGGCCTTGCCGTCTCCCGCGCCGAATCCATAGCCGACCTCCGCGTTCAACCCTCGGCCTCCGTAGGTGTTGGCGGTCATCCCCGCCGCACCCTGCGCCCAGAGACGCGCCAGTCCGCTTGCCGTCGATCCCCAGGTCGGTCTCAGGCCGACGGCGAGTCCGCGTCCGTCGCCGCCCGGGTTGAAGTCGATCGATCCGCCGAGGCCCCATTCGTCGTAGCCGCTCTGTTCGTGCGTCAGCAGCGTCCGGCCATGCACCCGGATGGTGAGTCCCAGGTTGGGGTCCAGGAAGGTAAAGCCGCCGCCTGCCTCCATCCCGAGTCCGGACTCGGTGTCGCCGCCGTCGTACCGCATGCCGGCGCGCACTTGGGGCCGCAGCATCGCACCGGAGCCCGTCGTGAGTCCCGTCGAAGCCTCGAGGAGCATACGTACACGGCTGGCATCGGCAGTAAGCTCGCTTCGCCCCTCCACGGCTTCCGAGTTCATGCGCGCGAGAAAGGCGTCCGAGCGTAGCGCCAGTTCGAAACCGTCGGCGTCTTCGGAACGCACGAGATCTCCCTTGAACCCCACACCGCCCATCCGCATGGAGATGTTGCTCTCCGGGTCCTCCTCACCTCCGCCCGCGACCTCCAGCCTTCCGGTGCCGTAGCCGAGCACACCCCAGGTCAAGACCCGGTCGTTGATTGCAAGCCGGGCATAGGGGAAGCCGCTGGTGAGACTGCTGGAAACCTCGCCCGCATCGTCCTGGCCCGGTCGCCCAAGCTCGAAATTGCCCGACCCGCTGCTGTGCGTCACCGCAAGGCCGGTCACCACCGGGCCGAGCTCGTAGTCGGCGCCGAGGGCGGCGGTCCTGACTTCGCCGTCGCCGAACCCTCCTCCTTCCTCGTTTTTGAACCGCATGATCTCTCCACCTCCCCACAGGGAGTAGCCGCCGCCGGACCCGCCGGACGAGAGCTGGAAGGAGCTGCCGCCGAACAGCCCGCCGGCGGACATCGGCAGCAGGATCGATGGTCCGGCCGCCCCGGAGCTCGCGAGCGTGTTCGGGTCGAGGAGCGCGCCGAAATCGAGTGTCCGTCCCCCCACCTCGACGTAGTCCTCCTGGCGGTGGCGGTGTGAGACCCGGTTGCCGATCATCTCCATTGTCTGGCTGGCCACCGACCTGCCGAACCGCTGGAGCCAGTCCGCCGCCGCCGCTTCCGCCTCGGCGGTGGAGAAGTTCCGGTAGAACCCGGCTCCGACGATGAACTCGATGTCCTGAAAGACGGGAAGGTCGCTCGTTATCGAGACGGCGTAGCTCACCTTGGGGCTTCCCGTGTCCTCGTCTCCCTCCACCGTCGGATCGTCCCAGAAATACTCCACGAATCCTCCGCCCCCCTGGGCTACGGCGATGACGTCCCGTACGAACGGCCGTCCCTGGAAGTCCGTGTTGTCGAGAACCGTTCGGCCTTCCCGCCAGGGGTCGGCGCCGTGGAAGATGACGTATCCCTCGGGAGTGAAGACGAAGAGATAGACGGGGCCGGACCTGAAGTGCCCGCCATCCTCTCTCATCACCGTCTTCCACTCGTTCGCGCGCTCGAACCCGACCTGCCCGACGAGCTCGGTCAACCAGCCAACCGAGCCCTCCACGAACTGCTTGAGGGTCTCCCGGTCCACCACGTCGGCGGCCGTCAGCGCAGGCAGCGGGACGTCGGGGAGCGGCTCGCCGGCGTGCGCGAGATTCTGGAAATACCCGCCCACCACAACCAGATCCACGCCGGCCACCATGGAGTGGTACTGCAGTGCGTAGCTGTCCTTGCACGGGGTGTCGGCCGCGTCCATCGGATCGTCCCAGCACCACTCCACGAATCCACCTCCGGCGGCTCCCGCGGCGAGCATCTGCTCGACGACTCTGCTGCCACGGTCGTCGACCACGCCGAGCACGTTCTTGCCGTCGATGTGGGGGTCTTCACCGTGGAGGAATACCTGTCCATCCAGCGTCATCAGGATCAGGTACATGTTGCCCACGTTCCAATCGCTGCCTTCCCTGCGGAAATCGCTCACCAACTGCGAACCCGTGTTGATGTCGGCAACCATGCTGAATTCGGAGGTCGCCCAGGTCACGAAGCCTCGGAGCGTCTCGCGGTCCACGACCTGGTCGGCGGTGACTTTCGGCACCTGCGCGTGGGCCTGGTGCGGACCGGGGAAGGTCGAGGCGAGGACCACGAGTGCGGTCATGAACAGGCGCTGCGGGGTTCGCATGACGGCCTCTCGTACCGGAGGAAGACGCAACGGGTGTTTGCGACAAAATAGGTGTGTAAAGCGACAAAACAACAACAAGGCCCGGAAACGGGATGCGCTAAACCCCAAGAAAGGGAGTGCGCCTACGCCGTCATCGGCGTTCCCGTCCGCCTAACTGAAGAAAGGGTTCTCCCCGGCCTGGTGGTCGGTCACGTCGTGGATCGCCGTGACTTCGGGAACGGACTGGTGGATCATCCGTTCCACGCCCTGACGCAGCGTCAGGCGCGACATCGCGCATCCCTGGCACCCGCCCATCATCTCCAGATAGATCTCGGTGTCCTGGACGTCCACGAGCCGGATCTCGCCGCCATGGGCCGCAATGGAAGGATTCACCTGGCTGTTCAGAAGGTCGGTGACGCGCTCGGCGATCGGGCCCGTGGGTGTTCCGGCGGGGCGGCCGTCGGCCTCCGGCGAGGTCTTCACCTCGAAACCGCTCTGGTTCAGCTCGTCGATGAAGTCGACCGTGGCGCCCTTCAGCCGGGGGGCGCTGGTGCTGTCGACGAACACGGTGAAGCCGCCTCCGTCCACCGTGACGTCGTCGTCGCCGAGGTCGGCGCTTCCCACCAATGTCAGCTCGAAACTGGGCGCGACGGGACTCCCGTCCATCTTCACCCGCAACGCCTGGTCTCCGTCGGGCTCGTCTCCCATGAACGAGAGCACCATTTCGCGGGCTTTGTCCGTGAAGGTCAACATCGTATTCGGCATCCTTGCGTGCAGGGCCTTGCGGCTCCGTGTTCCCCGAGGGTGAGACTGACCGCGCATCCGGAACAGACCCGCGCGGGTCCGACGCGTTCCGGCGTCCTGCGGCCAACTCCGAAATATGGCTCGGGCTCCGGTGGAAGCAACAGTCCCGTCGGTTGCTGGCCCGCCGCGCCTTGCCGATATTCCGGCCCGAGCCCGCTGGTGGCTTTCCGGCGGATCGTCCGACGGCGTGGGCATGAACGTCTCTCATACAGCGTGATACAACAGGGTACAAACTGCTATGTCTCAACTGGATAGCATGGACAAGCTCGTCTCGCTGACCAAGCGTCGCGGGTACGTCTTCCAGTCTTCCGAGATCTACGGCGGCACCGGATCGGTGTGGGATTACGGGCCGCTGGGCATCGAACTGAAGCGCAACATCAAGGAGGCCTGGTGGAGCGCGATGGTGCACCAGCGCGACGACGTCGAGGGGATCGAGGCGGCCATCCTCATGCATCCGCGCGTGTGGGAGGCGTCGGGGCACGTGGACGGCTTCACCGATCCGCTGGTCGAGTGCAAGGTGTGCAAGAAGCGCTTTCGCGCCGACGAGCTGGAGGGTGCCCGCTGCGGCAGGAAGCCGAGCAAGG
Source organism: Gammaproteobacteria bacterium (assembly GCA_009841185.1). Classification (GTDB taxonomy): domain Bacteria; phylum Gemmatimonadota; class Gemmatimonadetes; order Longimicrobiales; family Gaopeijiaceae; genus BD2-11. Next base: position 14,567 of record VXMG01000057.1, on the reverse strand, counting down.
CGCCGGGCGCATTCAAGGCCTGCGAGCTCGGCGAGCCCAGGCTGTTCAACCTCATGTTCAAGACCTTCATGGGACCGGTGGAGGAGGCCGCGGCCACCGTCTACCTGCGTCCCGAGACGGCGCAGGGCTCCTACGTCAACTTTCTCAACGTGCAGACCACCGCGCGCCAGAAGGTGCCCTTCGGCGTGGCCCAGATCGGCAAGGCGTTCCGGAACGAGATCACGCCCGGGAATTTCATCTTCCGGACCCGCGAGTTCGAGCAGGCCGAGATGCAGTTCTTCGTCACCCCGGGGACCGACGAGGAATGGTTCGAGCACTGGCGCGATGCGCGCATGGAGTTCCACACAGGGACGCTGGGGATACGCGCCGAATCGCTTCGCTTCAGCGAACACGGCCCCGACGAGCTGGCGCATTACGCCAAGCGTGCGGTCGACATCCAGTACGAGTTTCCCATCGGCTGGAAGGAGCTGGAGGGCATCCACAACCGCACCGACTTCGACCTGGGGCGGCACCAGCAATACTCCGGCAAGAAGATGCGCTACGTGGAGCCCGGGGGCGGGGGCCGCTACATCCCCTACGTCGTCGAGACCGCCGCGGGGGTCGACCGCATGCTGCTGATGGTGCTCTCGGACGCGTATTACGAGCAGGACGTCGGCCGTGACCGGCGCACCGTGCTCGGCATCCACCCGCGCCTGGCGCCGGTGAAGGCGGCGATCTTCCCGCTGGTGCGCAAGGACGGCCTGCCCGAGATCGCGACCCGGCTGCACGACGCCTTCAAGGCCGCGGCCGTCCCCAGCTTCTACGACGCGGCCGGCTCCATCGGACGCCGCTACCGCCGCCAGGACGAGGCGGGCACCCCCTGGTGCATCACCGTGGACGGCCAGACGAACGAGGATGGAACCGTCACCGTGCGCGACCGCGACACCCTTGAGCAGGTGCGCGTGAACGCGGAGGGCGTGATAGACTACCTGCGGGAACGGCTGGCGCGCTGAGGCGTCGGTGAAGCCGAGGGAGCGCGGATCCGGGACGCACGTCCCATTCGCGGGGACCATCGCCGGAACACGGGAGAATAGTTGATGGCATCCAGGTCAGAGGTTTTCAGCTCGCGCTGGGGCATGCTGCTGGCGATGCTGGGGATGGCGGTCGGCACCGGAAACATCTGGCGCTTCCCGCGCATCGCGGCCTCCAACGGGGGCGGCAACTTCCTGGTGGCGTGGGTGTGCTTCCTGCTCCTCTGGTCGGTGCCGCTCCTCATCCTCGAGTTCGGGATGGGGAAGGGCGTGCGCAAGGGGCCGATCGGGGCGTTCGCCACCACCCTCGGGCCGAAATTCGGCTGGATGGGCGCGTGGGTCGCGTGGGTCGCGACCGCGATCATGTTCTACTACAGCGTGGTCATGGGGTGGACGCTGCGGTTTCTGTGGGCCTCGATCACGCGCGAGATTCCCACCGAAGTGCCCGACGCCTTCTGGAACTCCTTCGCCGCCACGCCCTCGGCGATGATCACGCACGCCATCGCCCTGGGCATGGGCGTGTTCGTGGTGTCCAGGGGGGTGAAGGGCATCGAGACCGCCGCCCGTTTCCTGATCCCCAGCCTGATCATTCTCGTGGTCGTGCTCGCCATCCGGGCCGTCACGCTTCCGGGCGCCTCCGCAGGCCTCGCGTTCCTCTTCACCCCGAACTTCAGCGAGCTGGCCGACTACCGCATCTGGCTCGAGGCGCTGACCCAGAACGCGTGGGATACGGGCGCGGGATGGGGTCTGGTGCTCACGTACGCCATCTACATGCGAAAACGGGAGGACACCGCGCTCAACGCCTTCGTCATCGGCTTCGGCAACAACTCGATGTCGCTGCTGGCCGGCATCATGGTACTGTGCACGGTCTTCTCGGTGATGCCGGACGCGGCCAGCCAGATCGTCGGGGCGGGGAACGAGGGCATCACCTTCATCTGGGTGCCGCAGCTCTTCGCGCTCATGCCCGGCGGCCAGTTCTTCATGATCCTCTTCTTCATGGCGCTGGTGTTCGCGGCATGGACGAGCCTGGTGGCCATGATCGAACTCGCCAGCCGGGTCCTGCGCGACGCGGGGATCGAACGCAAGCGCGCGGTGGGCATCGTCGGCATCGCGGCGCTGGTGTGCGGCATCCCGAGCGCGCTCAACATGGACTTCTTCCACAACCAGGATTGGGTCTGGGGCGTGGGGCTCATGCTCTCGGGCTTTTTCTTCGCCTTCGCCGTGCTGCGCTACGGGGTGACCGAGTGGCGCCGCAAGTTCATCAACACGGGTGACTCCGACATCCACATCGGAGCCTGGTGGGACTGGGCGATCCGGCTCGTGATCGTCGAGGCCGTGGTGCTCATGGTGTGGTTCCTGTGGAGCGCCCGGGGCGAGAGCTTCGCGGAGACCTGGACGCTGTTCAGTCCGTACAACGTCGGGAGCGTGATCATCCAGGCGGCGGTGGCGATCCTCATCCTGTGGATGCTCAACAGGCTGATCACACGGGCGACCCTGGAGGGGAGCGGCGGCTCGGCCGGTTGACGTCGGGCGGGCCGATGTTTGTCCGGGTATGGCAAGGGGATGAGGTTTCGCGAGTTCGAGAGGGCCGCGCGGCGCGCGTTTCGCGAGATTCCGGAGGAGTACACGAGCGGGCTGGACGGGCTCTCGGTGCGCCAGGAGGCGCTCCCGCATCCGGTGTTCCCGGACATCTACACGCTGGGCATGTGCTCGACGGAGTCGTATCCGTCGGACTGGCAGGGGCCCGAGACCACGCGCTCGGTGGTGGCCCTCTACTACGGCTCGTTCCGTGAGCTGTCCCGGCTCGATCCCGGCTTCGACTGGGAGGGCGAGCTGTGGGAGACCCTCACCCACGAGGTTCGGCACCACCTCGAGTCGCTCGCGGACCAGGATGAACTCGGCGGCGTCGACTACGCCATGGAAGAGTCATTCAAGCGGAGCGACGGGCTCGACTTCGATCCCTGCTACTATCAGTCCGGGGATGAGATCGCCCCCGGCGTCTTCCGCGTCGAGACCGATTTCTTCATCGAGCAGGAGTGGACCGAGGAGCGGCTTGCGCGGGCTGGTGAGGTGGGCTTCGACTGGCGCGGCGAGGGTTTTCGCATCGATGCGCCCGAGCGCCTGGGGGATGCCCACTTTGTCTGGATCGACGGTGTGGATTGCGGACCGGGAGAGCTTCAGCTTGTGCTGGTGCGCAAGCGAAGGTGGTGGGAGGCGTTCCTGAAGCGGCCCGCGCAGGAACTGTGGGAGTCGGAGGCGGTCGCGCGCCGGACGGGAGGCGCTTCCGCCCCGGTCCCGGATCCCGGCAGGCCCGCTGATCCGCGATGAGGATTCACGACCGCTACGCCCGCGTCACTCCGTACGAGATGGCCCTCCCGGGCCGCGCCTTCGCGGAGGAGCGCTTCGAGCTGATCCGCGAGGAGGCGGACGGGCGGGGCGTGGACATCTGGGACCCGGGCGCCTTCAGCATGCTCGAACAGTCGCGGCGCGCAATCACCGACATCCGCGTCGAGGACGACGACCCGGTCCTGTTCGTGCAATACGGCGTCATCCTCTTCCATGCCTTCCATTTCCGGAGCGCCGGGGAGCACCTGTACCTGCTCGGGAACGAGGCTGCCCACCAGGTGACGCGCGCCGGTCTGCCGGCCGGGCCGGAGGACTGGGCCTTCGTGGCTCCCTCCCGGGCCGGCTACGTGCAGTTGCCGCACTACCTGTTCTGGGCGCGTCCCGAGGCCGGCGGCCCCGCCGAGGCGCTCGACGGCTTCTTCTGGGTGCTGACCCCCGCACACCGCCTGCACCTCATGGTGGCGAGCGGGATGCGGGCGGACCGTCCCGGGTTGGGGGTCATGCCCATCCCGGAGATTCCCGGGGAGGAGGCGAGCCGGTGGGCCGCCGCGACCGTGCGCGAGCGGGGCGACGACTTCGCGAGTACCTTGCCGGGCGGCGAGGACCTCTGCTCGATCGAGACGCTCGGGGAGGTGGTGAAGCTGGCGGGGCGACTGTTCTGGCAGCTTGAGCGGGGATTGCTGCACGCCGGTGCACTCATCAAGCGTGATGAAGCCGGCTTGGGCGCGCGGGAGGGAGACGCCGACCCGGGCTCGTCCAGCCGCGCGCCTCTCGCGAGCACCTTGCCCTGGCGGCTGATCACAACCGCGGAGGCGCCATGAGGGAGTCGGTCAAGGCGAGGAAGGAGCGGGCCGCCCGCATCTATGACCTGCTCGTCGAGTGCTACCCGGACGCGCATTGCGCCCTTCACCACCGCAACCCCTACGAGCTCGCGGTCGCGACCATCCTGTCCGCTCAGTGCACCGACGAGCGGGTGAACAAGGTGACGCCCGCCCTGTTCAAGCGCTATCCGGAGGCGCTGGACCTGGCCGGGGCACGCCAGAGCGAGCTGGAGGAGCTCATCCATTCCACCGGCTTCTTCCGCAACAAGGCAAAGAACCTGATCGGCATGGCGACGGCAGTTGCGGAAATACACGGAAACGAGCTGCCGCGTAACATGAAGGAGCTGGTGGCGCTGCCGGGCATCGGCCGCAAGACCGCCAACGTCATCCTCGGGAACGCCTTCGGGATCGACGAGGGGGTGGTCGTGGACACGCACGTGAAGCGTCTCGCGAACCGGATGAGCTTCACCCGCTACCCGGATCCCGTGCGCATTGAGCGCGACCTCATGAAGCTCTTCCCGCGCGAGCGCTGGACACTTCTCGCCCATCTCCTGATCTTCCACGGCCGCCAGGTGTGCGCGGCCCGCAAACCCCGCTGCGAAGAGTGCGCGCTGTCGCGCCTGTGCCCTTCGTCGAGCGTGTGAACCCACCCAGCCAAGGACGACGCCCGATGCCCAGCCGCCAGGACGCGCTGGCCCTGCTGCACGAATGGGTCGACAACGAGGGGCTAAGGAAGCACATGTACGCGGTGGAGGCCGCCGTGCGCTTCTATGCCCGCAAGTACGGAGCCGACGAGGAGACCTGGGGCCTGGCCGGCCTCCTGCACGACCTGGACTGGGAGAAGCACCCGGACGAGCACCCGCACCGCGGGGTTGCCCGCCTGCGCGAGGACGGCTACCCGGAGGAGGTCATCCACGCCGTGCTGGCGCACGGGTACCCGGACCTCACGGACGTCCCGCCGGATACCGACCTCGACAAGGTCCTGTGCGCGTGCGACGAACTGAGCGGGCTGGTCTACGCCTGCTGCCTGGTCCGTCCCAACGGCATCGACGACCTGAAGCCCAAGTCGGTGGCCAAGAAACTGAAGGACAAGTCCTTCGCCGCCGGGGTGCACCGCGGGGAAGTGGCGCGCGGGGTAGAACTCATCGGGATTCCGCGGCCCGAGCACATCCAGAACGTCATCGACGGCATGAGGACGGTCGCCGACGTGCTGGAAGTGCGTGCCGAGGACCTGGCGGCGCGCAGGCGGGCCAAACTGAGAACCGGTTGAGCTCTCGCCGCTTGCTTCCGTCCGGGCCCGCGGTCGTCGGCGTTCTCCCGGCTGAGCGCGCAATCGCCGGGTTGCTTCCGGCTCGGTGCCCGGTCAGTTTACGGGAGCCCGCTCTTACCTCAACCCCCTCGCTGGAGCCCACTCTTTGACGACGGCTACCTGGGTCACGATGATCGTGATCGGCGCGTTCGTTTGGGGCGGCTTCGCCCTGGTGCTCTCCAAGGCCGTGCGCACGGAATCGGAGAAGTCAGAAGCCGAACGTGCCTAAGCGGACCGACCTCGAAAACATCCTCATCCTGGGATCCGGGCCGATCGTCATCGGCCAGGCCTGCGAATTCGATTACTCCGGGACGCAGGCGGTCCGCGCGCTGAGGGAAGAGGGCTACCGGGTCGTGCTGGTCAACTCCAATCCGGCGACCATCATGACCGACCCGGAGTTGGCCGACCGCACCTACATCGAGCCTCTCACCGCCGAGTGGGTGGAGCGGGTCATCGAGCGCGAACGCCCCGACGCGCTGCTCCCCACCATGGGCGGGCAGACCGCGATCAACATCGCGATGGAGCTGGAGCAGGCGGGCGTGCTCGAGCGCTGCGGCGTCGAGCTGATCGGCGCCAACGCCCGCTCGATCTCCATGTGCGAGGACCGCGAGGAGTTCACGCTGGCCATGCACCGCATCGGGCTGGAAGTGCCCGCCGGCGGGGTGGCCAGTTCCATGGAGCAGGCGCGCGCGCTGGTAGCCGGGACCGGCTATCCGGCGATCATCCGGCCCAGCTTCACGCTGGGCGGCACCGGGGGCGGAATCGCGTACAACGCCGAGGAGTTCGAGGACCTGGTGCGCCGGGGGCTGGACGCCTCGCCCATCACGCAGGTCCTCATCGACCGCAGCGTGATCGGGTGGAAGGAGTACGAGCTGGAGGTGGTGCGCGACGCCTCCGACAACGTGATCGTGGTGTGCTCGATCGAGAACTTCGATCCGATGGGCATCCACACCGGCGACTCGATCACCGTGGCCCCCGCGCAGACTCTCGCCGACGTCGAATACCAGACGATGCGCGACGCCGCCATCGCCGTCATCCGCGAAATCGGCGTCGAGGCCGGGGGCTGCAACATTCAGTTCGCGGTGAATCCGGAGGATGGCGAACTGCTCGTGGTGGAGATGAATCCGCGGGTCTCGCGCTCCTCCGCGCTCGCCTCCAAGGCCACCGGTTTTCCAATCGCGCGCGTGGGCGCGAAGCTCGCGGTGGGCTTCCTGCTCTCGGAGCTTCCCAACGACATCACCCGCACCACGCCCGCCTCCTTCGAGCCGGTGCTCGACTACGTGGTGACCAAGTTCCCCCGCTTCGCCTTCGAGAAGTTTCCGGAGACGGATGGCGTGCTCGGGGTGCAGATGCAGGCCGTGGGCGAAACGATGGCCATCGGGCGCACCTTCCGGGCGGCGTGGCAGAAGGGGTTGCGCGGCCTTGAAGTCGGGCGCGCGGGATGGACCGCAGGAAAGTCGCTGGCCGACGACGGGTTGGAGAGCGACGACCGCGCGAGCCTGCTGGCGGCGTTGCGCATCCCCACTGCGGAGCGTCCGTTCCAGTTGAGGCGTGCGCTGGAAGCGGTGCTGCGGGGTGGGGAGGGGGCCGGAACCGAGCCGCCCCTGACCCTCGGCGATGTCCATCGCGCCACCGGCATCGACCCCTGGTTCCTCGACCAGCTGATGCAGGTGATCGAAGACGAGCAGGGATACGCGGGCGTCGCCCGGGTGACGCCGGCCCATCTGCGGGCGATGAAGCGGGAGGGCTTCTCGGACCGGCAGTTGGCCGCGCTGCGCGGGGAGACGGAGGCGGAGGTGCGGGCGCGCCGGCATGCCCTGGACATCCGGCCGACCTACAACGTGGTGGACACCTGCGCGGGCGAGTTCCCGGCCGCGACGCCCTACTACTACTCGTCGTACGAGGACGAGGACGAGTCCGACCCGACGGACTGCGACAAGGTCCTCATCCTGGGGAGCGGTCCGAACCGCATCGGCCAGGGGATCGAGTTCGACTACTGCTGCGTCCAGGCCGTGCTCGCGCTGCGCGAGGCGGGCTACGAAACCATCATGGTCAACTCCAACCCGGAAACCGTCTCCACCGACTTCGACGTCTCCGACAAGCTCTACTTCGAACCGCTGACGCTGGAGGACGTGCTGGAGATCGTCGAGCGCGAGAAGCCGATCGGCGTCGTGGTTCAGCTGGGCGGCCAGACCCCGCTCTCGCTGGCACAGGGACTGGCCGAGGCGGGCGCCCCCATCCTGGGCACGCCGGTCGACGCCATCGACCGGGCCGAGGACCGCGAGCGCTTCGAGCGCCTGTGCCGCCGGATCGGCGCGGCCGTGCCCCCCAATGGGGTGGCCGCCAGCGTCAACGAGGCGGTGGAGGTCGGGCGCCGGGTGGGCTATCCGGTGCTGGTGCGGCCGAGCTACGTCCTTGGCGGGCGGGCGATGCACATCGTGTACGACGAGGCCTCGCTGCGCAGCTACTTCGTCCGGGCGATGGAAGCGGCGCCGGAGCACCCTGTTCTGATCGACCGTTTCCTGGAGGATGCCTTCGAGGCGGACGTGGATGCGCTTTCCGACGGCACCGACGTCGTGATCGGCGGCATCATGCAGCACATCGAGGAGGCCGGCATCCACTCCGGGGATTCCGCCTGCGTCCTGCCCCCCTACCTGCTGACGGGCGCCGAGCTCGAGGAGATGCGCGAGCTGACCCGGCGCTTTGCGCTCGAGCTGGGCGTGGTCGGGGTCATGAACGTGCAGTACGCCATTCGCGGCGGGCGGGTCTACGTGCTGGAGGTGAACCCGCGCGCCTCGCGCACCGTGCCGTTCGTGGGGAAGGCCACCGGGGTCCCGTTAGCGCGCCTGGCTGCGCGCGTGATGGCGGGCGAGCGGCTCGCCGACCTGAACGTGCCCGGGGAACCTGCGGTTCCCGGGGTCGCGGTGAAGGAGGCCGTGTTCCCCTTCAACCGTTTCGACGTCGATGTCCTGCTCGGACCCGAGATGCGCTCGACCGGAGAAGTGATGGGCTTCGACGATTCGTTCGGGATGGCCTTCGCCAAGGCGCAGACCTCCGCCGGCAACCATCTGCCCGAGGGCGGCGGCACGGTGATCATCACCGTCAACGACTCCGACAAGCCGACCGTGACCCCGCTGGCGCGCCGCTTCCACGACCTGGGATTCCGCATCCTGGCCACCGCGGGCACCTGCGCGTACCTGAACCGGCTGGGCGTGCCCGCCGAGCGCATCTTCAAGGTGAACGAGGGCCGCCCCGACATCGTGGACATGATCATGAGCGGCAGGGCCCAGCTGCTGGTGAACACCCCCCTGGGCAAGAAGTCGCAGTACGACGACTTCAGGATGCGGCGGGCCGCCATCACCAACGGCGTTCCGTACCTCACCACCATGTCGGCGATGACCGCGGCGTGCGACGCGGTAATCGCGCTGCGGTCGCGCGCGCCGGAGGTGAGGAGCCTGCAGGACCGCCTGGCGCCATCCGGCAACGGCAACGGGACAGCGCCGCCGCCCGCCGCGCCCGCCGACCTGGTAGCGGCCGGTCAGGACGCGGCCAGCTGATGGCGAACGGTCCACCCACCGCCTTCTACCTGCATCCCGACGCCCCTCTGCACGACACCGGGTGGGGCCACCCCGAGCATCAGGGCCGCCTGCGCGCCCTCGCGTCGACGGTGGGCCGCAACCTGCTCACCCTCCACGACCGGGTGGAACAGCGCGACGCGCGCCCGGCCACGGAGGAGGAGCTGCTGCGGGTGCACACCCGCGACCACGTGGAACGCGTCCGCCGGGCGGTGGCGCGCTCGCGCAAGGAGGGGCTGGTGCGGCTGGACCCGGACACGGTGGTCTCGCCCGCCTCGTGGGGTGCGGCGACCGGGAGCTCGGGCGCGGCGATCGCGGCGGCCGAGGCGGTCGCCGCCGGCACGGCCCGCGCCGCCTTCGTGGCCAGCCGCCCGCCCGGCCATCACGCCACCGCGGACACCGCCATGGGCTTCTGCCTGTTCAACCACGTGGCCGTCGCGGCCCGCCACCTGCAGGCCCGCGGCCTCGCCGAGCGGGTGCTGATCGTCGACTGGGACGTCCACCACGGCAACGGCACCCAGGACATCTTCTACGAGGACGGGACGGTCTTCTACCTGTCGCTGCACCAGTCTCCCCACTACCCGGGCACGGGCGCCTTCCACGAGCGGGGCAGTGGACCCGGCCTGGGCGCCACCCTCAACCTGCCCCTGCGCGCGGGCACGCCCCCGGCGACCTGGCACGAGGTGTTCGACGAGGCGCTGGCGAAGGTCGCGGCCGGCTTCGTGCCCGACTTCGTCCTGATCTCATCCGGCTTTGACGCCATGGCCGGCGATCCGCTGGGCGGGATGCTGCTCGAGCCCGAGGACTTCCACCATATGACGCGGCGAGTCATGGATCTTGCGGCCGAGCACGCCGCCGGCCGCGTCGTGGCGCTGCTCGAGGGAGGGTACGACCCGGCGCGCACTGCAGAGGGGGCAGTCGCCGTCATTCAGGGGTTGGCGGGCATGCATTGAATCGCACCCGCGCGGCTCCTACTATTCGCGGCCCGCAGAACCCGGCCGGATGTCCTCCCCGCAGGGAGATTGTCCGCGCCTGAACCCACCCCCCGACGGGAGGACCCTTTGGCCGACAGTCCCCTTCTCACCCGCGAGGGCGTCGAACAGGTACAGGCGGCGCTCGCCGACATGAGGCTGCACGGCTGGCTGCTCTTCGAGTTCCACGGCCAGAACCCCATCGCGGCCTCGATGGTCGGCCTCGGCTGGAACACGCGCCGCTCCTTCACGCTCGTCCCCGACCGCGGCGATCCGGTGGCGCTGATCCACGCCATCGAGGGCTCGTCGTGGCGGCACTGGCCCTGGCGCAAGCGCGTCTACTCCTCGTGGCGCGAGATGGAGTCGGCGCTCGCCGATCTGGTGCGTGGCCGCCCCCGCCTCGCCATCGAAACCTCGCCGGGCTCGGCCATCCCGTACCTGGACCGGGTTCCCGGGGGGATGATGGAGCTGCTTCGGGCCGTAGGAGTGGATCCGGTCAGCTCGGGCGATCTGGTGTCGCTCTTTCACTCGCGGTGGACGGCCGGGCAGCTGGCCGCCCACCGCAGCTCCGCCGCCGTGACGGCCCGCGTCGCGCGTGAAGCCTTCGAGCGGGCCGCCGCCGCCGTAGAGGCCGGGGAGCCCACCACCGAGGGCGCACTCTCGGACTGGATCCGCGCCCGCCTGGGCGCCGGCGGGCTCACCGAGGAAGTCGACTGCATCGTGGCCATCGGCCCGCGCGCCGCCGACCCCCACTACGCGCCCGTGGGCCAGGGCGAGCCGATCCGGGGCGGCGATCTCCTGCTCATCGACCTGTGGGGCAAGCCGACCGCCGAAGACATCCCCGCCGACCAGACCTGGATGGGCTACCTGGGCGCCAGGCTCCCCCGCCGTACGCGCAAGATCTGGGAGGCGGTGCGCGACGCCCGCGACGCCGCGATCGAGTTCCTGCGCGAACGGGCGGCCGCGGGTGACGAGGTATGCGGCTACGAGGTGGACGACGTCTGCCGCCAGCTCATCCGCAAACGCGGCTACGGGCGCCACTTCGTGCACCGCACCGGGCACTCCATCGACGTCGACCTCCACGGCAGCGGCCCCAACATCGACAACCTGGAGACGCGCGACACCCGCCTGCTGCTCCCGGGGATCGGCTTTTCCATCGAACCGGGCATCTACGTGCCCGATGACATCGGCGTTCGCAGCGAAGTGGACGTCCATCTCGGCGAGGACGGACCCGAGGTGACCACGCCCGATCCCCAGGAGGAGGTCTTCCTCCTGCTCGACCGCTGACGGGCCGGAAGGGCTCCGCGCGCCGCCGGTAGTGCCGTCCCGCGTCGAAGTCGCGCTCCCGCTTCCCGTCGACCAGACCTTCACCTACGCCTTGGTTCCCGACGGGCCGCGGCCGGCGCCGGGCACCCGCGTACTGGTGCCCTTCCACAAGGCGAAGCGGGTCGGATGGGTGGTCGGTCCGGGACGCCCCGGCTCCGACAAGCTGCGCCTGCGCCGCATCTCCAGGATCCTCGAGGAGGAGCCATCGCTGCCGCCGGGGCTCCTGGAGCTCGCCCGCTGGATGGCCGCGTACTACATCGCTCCGCTGGGGGTCGTCCTGCGCGCGGCGCTTCCCTCGGTGCTCTGTGGGACGGGCCGGGGGCCGGGGACGATGGCGCGCACCCGGAAAGTCGCGCACATCGCGCGCTGGCTGGAGTCGCTCGCCGAGCGGGACGACGCCTTCGCGCGCGCGCCGCGCCAGAAGGCCGCCTACGAGTTTCTGGAGCGCGCCGCCGGATCGATGGCGCTTGCCTCGCTCCTCGACCAGGGCATCGGCCGGGGGGTGGTGAAGGCTCTGGAAGAGAAGGGCATCGTCGAGGTCCGCGACCAGGAGGTCGTGCGCGACCCGTTCGCCTCCACGAGTCCGGAGCCGCCTCCCGACCTGACGCCCAATCCCGCCCAGGCGGCCGCGCTGAGGTGGCTCGTGTCCGCGCTGGACACTCCGGCGCCGCGGCCCGTCCTGCTTCACGGCGTGACCGCGTCCGGCAAGACGCTGGTCTACATCGAGCTCCTGAAGGAGGTCGTCGACGCGCGCGCCCGGTCGGCCATCGTGCTCGTGCCGGAGATCTCGCTCACGCCCCAGACCGTGACCCGCTTCCGCGCGCATTTCGGCGACCGCGTCGCGGTGCTTCATTCGGGGCTCTCCGACGGGGAGCGCTACGACGCCTGGCGGCAACTGCGTTCGGGGGCACGGCGCATCGCCATCGGCGCCCGCTCGGCCATCTTCGCGCCCCTCCCCGACCTGGGCGCCATCATCGTGGACGAGGAGCACGAAGGCAGCTACAAGCAGTCCGACGCCCCCAGGTACCATGCCCGCGACGTGGCCATCATGCGTGCCCGCCAGGATGGCGCGCTGTGCCTGCTGGGCAGCGCGACCCCGTCGCTCGAGAGCTGGTCGAACCAGATCGGCGGCAAGTTCGAGCTACTGCGACTTCCGGAGCGTGCCACCGGGGGCTCGCTGCCCCCCGTGCGTGTCGTGGACCTTCGCGAACCCGCTTCCGCATCCGCCTCGAACCCGCGCAACAGTGGCCGGCCCGCGCGCCCCTCGACCACCGGCCGCACCGTGCTCTCGCCCGAACTGACCGGCGCCATCCGCCTCCGTCTGGAACGCGGCGAGCAGTCGATTCTGCTGCTCAACCGCCGCGGGTACTCGACCTTCTTCCAGTGCCGGGAATGCGGGGAGGTGCCGGTATGCGCGGCCTGCTCGGTGTCGCTCACCTTCCACCGTGCTACCGGGCGGCTGCTCTGCCATCACTGCCGTTACGAGGAGCGCGTGCCCGAACGCTGCCGCCGCTGCGAATCCCGCGCGCTCTCACGCCGGGGTCTTGGCACCGAGCAGGTGGAGCGCGTCGTGACCGAGTCGTTCCCGGGCGCCCGCGTCGCGCGCATGGACGTGGACACGACCGCACGCAAGTGGGCGCACAGCGAGATCCTGGGACGCGTGGGCCGCGGCGAGGTCGACATCCTGCTCGGGACGCAGATGATCGCCAAGGGCCTCGACTACCCCCGTGTGACGCTGGTCGGGGTGGTGGATGCCGATGTCGGCCTGCACCTGCCGGATTTCCGCGCCAGCGAGCGGACCTTCCAGTTGCTGAGCCAGGTTGCAGGCCGGGCGGGGCGGGGCACGTTGGGCGGCGATGTCGTGATCCAGACCCGCATGCCCGGTCACTACGCCATCCGGACGGCGCGCGAGCACGACTACGAGGCCTTCGCCGACCGCGAGCTGATCGAGCGCGCGGGACCCGGCTACCCGCCTCACGCGCGCCTGGTCAACGTGATCGTGACCAGCCCCGATCCCGACACCGCCGCGACCGCGACCGAAGAGGCGGCCACCTGGGTGGAGCGCCGGCTGTCCGGCACAGGGGTCGAACTCACCGGCCCGGCTCCCGCGCCCATCGAGCGCCTGCAGAGCCGGTGGCGGTGGCACTTCCTGTTGCGCAGCCCGTCCGCGCGCGCCCTGGGAACGCTCACCCGGGCCTTTTCGACGGGCTTCCGTCCCCCCTCCGACGCACGGGTTCTGATCGACCGGGATCCGATGGCGCTGCTGTAGCAGAAGCGCTGCACCGATGCCTCGCGCAGGCGGGCCCGGCGGCTCGCGCCGCAGTTGCTCCGCCTCCGGATCCCCGATAGTTTGCGGCGCTGATCGGTCTGGCCGTGGGAGTGGGCCGTCATCCCCCACCTGCGCAGTCAGGTAGCCGGCCGCGTCCCGGGAAACGCCGGAGCCGGGCCGGCGGCGGTCAGGGAAGGTCCCGCAACCCCGGATTCGCGATGAGCTGCCTCGCGCTGAACGCCTCCTACGAGCCACTGACCATCGTGCCCACGCGGCGCGCAGTGCGTCTGGTGCTGGACGCGAAGGCGGAGATCCTCGAGGCGGAGGAGGCGCGCGCGTTCCGCTCCGAGCACCGCAACATCCCGTTCCCCGCGGTCATCCGCCTCGTACGCTTCGTGCACGTGCCGCGGCGCTTCCGCCGGCAGGTCACCAACACCTTCATGTTCGCGCGCGACGACTACTGCTGCCAGTACTGCGGCCGCCACCGCGATCGGCTGCGGCCGCGCGAGTTCCTGACCCGCGACCATATCCTGCCGATCTCCCGTGGCGGGAGCAATCAGTGGACGAACGTGGTTTCGGCGTGCTCGCCGTGCAACAACCGCAAGGGGAACAGGACGCCCGCGGAGGCAGGCATGCGTCTGCTCTCCATCCCCGCCGAGCCCAACCACGTCCACCTGGTTTGGGCGGTCCGCAGCGTTACGCCGGTTCAGGCCAAGTACGTGCGCATGTTCTACGGAGACGAGGTCCTAAAGGCGCTCTCCCTGTCGAGCCTGCGGTCGACCGGCAGCGCGTGAAGGCGCCGTCGCCACCGGACGGGCCCGATGGCGCCGGGCCGGACCGCCGCCCGTCCGCCGAACCGCGCTCACCCTCGCCGGCGCGACCCGGAACTCCGCCTCCCGCCCGTCCCGTCCCTCCGCCCGCGGATCGGCCGGACCCGCCT
>VXMG01000101.1:0-2606 GCA_009841185.1 Gammaproteobacteria bacterium | reverse complement strand
GTCGCGGGGGCGGAGTCGGTCGCGGGGGCGGGTTTCCCGTCCGGTGCTCCGGCGAGACCCGCGGTGGTTGCGGCGTCAGCCGCTTGCGGCCCGGCCGGCGCTCCGGCGGGCTCGCCGGCCACTTCGGTCGCGGCGGTCGGCGCGGCCCCATCGCCTGCCGGGTCGATCACGCCGACGATGGTTCCGACCTCCACCGTCTCTCCCTCCGGGACCGTGATCTCCACCAGCACCCCGCCGCTGGGAGACGGAATCTCCGCGTCGACCTTGTCGGTCGAGATCTCGAGAATGGGCTCGTCGACCTCGACGCGGTCTCCAACCGCCTTCAGCCAGCGCGAGACCGTCCCCTCCGCGATCGACTCGCCCATCTGGGGCATCGGCACTTCAATGCGGGACACGACAGACACTCCGTTGCTTGCGGCAGGACGTTCGGGCTCTGGAGCCCGGCATCGGCAATACCCTGAACATCATCAATACCCCGTAAGATAGCGGCACGTGGTGACGATGTCCGACACCCGGGGCAGAAAGTAGTCCTCCAGCCCGCCCGCATAGGGCACCGGCGAATCGATCGCGGTGACGCGCAGAATCGGCGCGTCCAGCCACTCGAACGCCTGCTCGTTCACGCGCATGGCGATCTCGCCCGCGATCCCGCCGGTGCGCGTGTCCTCGTGGACGATGAGCAGCCGCCCGGTCTTCTTCACGCTCTCGGCGATCGCCGCGTCGTCCAGGGGAAGCAGGGTGCGCAGGTCCAGGACCTCGATCTCCACCCCGTCGTCCTTCTCCAGCACCGCGGCCGCTTCCAGGCTGGCGTGCACCATCGCGCCATAGGTGACGATGGTCGCGTCCCCGCCCTCGCGCGCGCGCCGCGCCTTGCCCAGCGGCACCACGTAGTCTTCCGCCGGCAGCACCTCCCGCAGATGGGGCGCCCGGTAAAGGCTCTTGTGCTCTTCAAAGATGACCGGGTCGTCATCGCGGATGGCTGCCTTCATGAGGCCCTTGGCGTCGTACGCGGTGCTCGGATAGACGATCTTGAGGCCGGGCGTGTGGAAGAACGCCATCTCCACGTTCTGGGAGTGGAAGGGGCCGCCCCGGTTGCCGCCGCCGACAGGGCCGCGCACCACCACCGGCACGCTCCCGCTGCCCCGGTAGCGCGAGGTTGCGAGGTAGTTGGTGATGACGTCGTAGGCGGGAGAGATGAAGTCCATGAACTGCATCTCCACCACCGGACGAAGTCCCATGTGCGCCGCTCCCGCCGCGGCGCCCGTGAAGCCGGCCTCGGAGATCGGAGTGTCGATGACCCGTTCGGCGCCGAAATGTTCGAGGAAGCCGCGCGTGACCTTGAAGGCGCCCCCGTAGACCCCGATATCCTCGCCCATCAGAAAAACCGAGGAGTCCCGCTCCATCTCCTCGAAGAGGGCCTCGCTGATGGCTTCGAGCAGCGTCACCGGCTCCCCGCGCAGGGTCTTGCCGAGATGCTCCGGCCTCGAGTTGCTGGTCATTGCCCGGCTTCCGGTCACGTTGTGGACGCCAGCGCGAGCCCGCGCGCCGGGGGCTCGAGGCGATACCATGGAGGAGTGCCCGGGTCGCCGCCGTAGACGCCCCCGAGCGCGCGTTCTTCAGCGGGAGACGACTCGCCCAGCGCCTGCTCGCACGCAGCCCTGACTTCGGACCGCGCGCCGCGCTCCACTTCGTCAAGGTCGGAGGCGCGGGCGATACGCTCCTCGACGAGCCGTGTCCGGAACCGGGCCACGGGGTCGGGCGGGTTCTCGTCCGGGTGAACTTCCTCGTCCGCCTTGGCGGTGCGGTGGACGCGTCGGTACACCGGACAGCCCCGGACTTCGACCAGGGTGGTGCCCTTCCCCGACCGTGCCCGCTCGGCCGCCGCCAGCACCGCCTGATGGACGGCGAGCACGTCGCCCCCGTCCACCGACGCGCTCGCGACCCCGTACCCGGCCGCCTTCTGCCCGAAATCGCGCACCCGCGTGTGGGCGCCAATTGAAGCCTCGGTTCCGGCCTGAACCACCACGATCAGGGGACAGCGCTGCGCGGCAGCGAAGTTGATGCCCTCGTGCCAGGCGCTGGTGGAAGTCTCGTCTTCGCCCGAGAAAACCAGTCCGACCCGGTCCTGGCTGCGCAGGCGGAAGGCCAGGGTGATGCCCGCCATCACCTCCACCATGGTCCCGGGCAGCGCGGCCGGCCCCGCCAGCCCGCGCTCGAAGTCGGTGGGGCACATGCCGGGCTCCCGGCCGCGGCCCGGCGCGGAGTCGCGCGCAAGACGCTGGCGGAAGAACTCGAGCGGGGTCCCGCCGAACACGAAGAAGGCGCCCGGGTTGTCGAGGGTTGGCGCGATCACGTCGCCGGTGCCGTCGTCCGCGGTACGCAGGGCGCGCGCGGCGCCTGCCGAGACGGCCTCGTATCCCAGACCGCAGCGGGTGGCCGCGGGAACCTGGCCCTGGTCGCGGAGGCTCTTCAGCCGCGTGGCGGCGGCCCGATGGAGGGCGAGCGCCCGGTAGAGGTCGACGGAATCATCGCGCCCGGCCACGGTCAGCGTCGAGCGGATCCGCGTCAGCTTCCGTTGGGCGGGGGCGGGGTCCCGTCCGGCTGCGGGT
>VXMG01000045.1:0-26937 GCA_009841185.1 Gammaproteobacteria bacterium | reverse complement strand
TTCCAGCTGGAGACCATCCAGTCCACCTTCCCGCTCCTGCTGCTCTGGGTGGTCGGGGGCGTGGCGGCTTTCTGCGGCGCGATCACCTACGCGGAACTGGGCGCGGCGCTCCGGCGTTCGGGCGGCGAGTACACCTTTCTGGGACGCATCTACCACCCCGCAGCGGGCTTCGTGTCGGGGTGGATCTCGGCCACGGTCGGGTTCGCCGCCCCCACCGCGCTGGCCGCGATCACCTTCGGCACCTACCTGGCCTCGGTCTTCCCCGCCCTCTCGCCCACCTGGCTTGCCGCCGGCCTGGTCGCGGCGGCGGCGTGGGTGCACTCGGCCACCTACGGCGCCTCGTCCTTCTTCCAGCGCAGCTTCACGACCGTCAAGGTGATCCTGATCGCCGCCTTCTGCGCCGCTGCGCTGGCCATGGTCGACGCGCCCGAGCCGGTCGCGCTGCTCCCTTCGGCGGGTGATGCCGAACTCGTCTTCGGCGGCGCCTTCGCCGTGTCGCTCATCTACGTCTCGTACGCGTACACCGGCTGGAACGCGGCCACCTATGTCACCGGCGAACTCGAAAACCCGGGGCGCACGCTGCCCGGCGTGCTCGCGGGCGGCACCCTGCTGGTCATGGTTCTCTACCTGGCCCTCAACTACACCTTCCTGAGGGCGGCGCCGATGTCGGAACTGGAAGGCAGGCTCGAGGTGGGGCACATCGCCGCCATGCACATCTTCGGGCCCTTGGGCGCCGACATCATGGGCGTGACCCTGGCCGTGCTGCTGGTCTCCACCGTGAGCGCCATGGTGCTGGCCGGCCCGCGGGTCCTGCACGTCATCGGCGAAGACTATCCCGTGTTTCGCTTTCTGGAGAAGAGGACCCCGTCCGGCATCCCCCGGGTCGCGATTCTCACCCAGGCGGCGCTCGCCCTTTTCTTCATCTTCAGCGCGTCCTTCGAGGCGATCCTGGTGTTCTCCGGCTTCACGCTGGGGCTGAACAGCCTGCTCGCGGTGGCGGGAATCTTCGTGCTGCGGAGGCGCGAGCCCGAGCTCGAGCGCCCCTACCGCGCCTGGGGATATCCGGTCACGCCCCTGGTCTACCTGGCGCTGACCTCGTGGACGCTCGCCTTTATCCTCGTCGACCGCCCGGCGCAGGGCCTCATCGGCCTGGGACTGATCGCGGCCGGGCTGCTGTTCTACTGGCTGGCGGGCCGCCGGACGGCGTAACGGCGGGCCTGTTCGAAGACCTGACCTACGCTGCCCACCTCCGGCTCCGCTTCCAGCAGCCGGGCCAGAACACCCGTCACGTTGGCCACCGCGAAGCTGATTCCGCCCAGGTTGCGCGCGGGGGAAACGCCGGGGATCGGTCGGGGGAAACCCGAGGCGACGAATGCCGGATACCCCTGGTGATCTATGCCCACGCGCACCGCATGGCGGGAACAGCTCCAGTCCAGCAGCACCCCGATGGCGCCGGGGATCGACCCCGGAAGCCAGCGCACGCCATCACTATGCCGAGCCGACACGACGAGCGCTCCCTGCTCCGCCGCCCGCGTCACGGCCGCGGTCAGCCTGGCTTCGTGCGCCGGATTCGATGTGCCCAGGCTGAGGTTTACCAAACGCGCCTCATGCTCCACCGCCCACTCGATGGCCCGCACCAAGGCGCCGCAGCTGGTGGCCAGCCGGTCGCCGAACACCTTCACGGCGAACAACTCGGCTGCGGGCGCCTTCTCCCTGATGGCTGCGGTCACGGCCGTCCCGTGGCCGAGCCAGTCGACATAGTCGTCGGCTTCCGATCCGTCCGACCCAATGGCCACGCCACCGGCGACCCCCCCTACGTGGGGATGGGCCGCGTGGACGCCGCTGTCCACCACCGCGATGCGGACACCCTCCCCTCGAAGTTCATCCGGCGGCGGGGCGTCCAGCCGCAGCTCCAGATGTTCCCACTCTGCCATTGGTCCCATGAGATCGATGATAAAGGCTGGAAGCTCCCGCAACCAAGCCAACGGATCGCCGCGTGGCATCGGAGGCTGTCGCATCTGCGTGAGCACCCCTCTGCACGGCGTTGCAAATCGCCAGATGCAACAAATTGTTGCTTTTTCACTTTTGCAACAGTCTGCAGAGGGTTGGGGAGAAGGAGTTACTACCGAATAGTCGCGGCCATCTGAGCGGCCCCTGCCGCTAACGCCCCTCGCCCGCGAACAACCGGGCGAACGTACCGCCCCGCCCCAGCAGCCCCGCGGCCGTGCCCTCCTCCACGATGCGTCCGCGCTCCAGCACCACCACCCGGTCGGCCCGCCGGGCGAGCGCGAGACGGTGGGAGACCAGGATGGTCGTGCGGCCCCGCATCACGACCTGGTAGCCCTCCATCAGCGCGCGCTCGGAGGCCGGATCGAGCGAGGAGGTGGGCTCGTCGAGCACCAGCACCGCCGGGTCGGCCAGGAAGGCGCGCGCGACCGCGACCCGCTGGCGCTGCCCCGCCGACAGCTCCCGCCCCTGCTCGCCCACCAGCGTCTCAAGGCCGTCCGGCAGGGTCGCGACGAAGGCGTCCAGCCCAACCGCCCGCGCGGCCGCCGCCAGCTCCGCGTCCGACGCGTCCGGCCGACCGTAACGGATGTTCTCGGCGATGGTGGTGTTGAACAGGAACGGCTCCTGCTCCACCGGCACTACGGCGGCGCGCACGTCCGCTAGCCGAAGCGCGCGCAGGTCGCGGCCGCCCAGCAGGATCCGGCCGGCGTCCGGGTCGAGCTGCCGCGACAGCAGGTCCACGATGGTGGACTTGCCGCTCCCGCTCGCGCCCACGACCGCCACCACCTCTCCCTCTCTCACCACCAGGTCGACCCCGTCCAGCACCGGATCCCCGCGCCCGAACGAGAAGCTCACTCCCTCCAGCCGCATCTCCCCGCCCAGCCTCTCCACGGGCACCAGTGCGCCCGGCTCCGGCGCCTCCACCTGCCCCTCCCCCCGCAGCCCCTCGACGTGAACCGGCGCCCCAGGATCCCGCACCTCGACCGGGGTGTCCAGAATCACATGCACGCGCCCGAGCGAGACCCGCGCGGTGGCGAGGCTGGCGTACAGCCCCATCAGCCCCTGGATCGGTCCCAGCAACCGCATCTGGTAGGCCATGAAGGCGACGAACGTCCCCATCGTGATCGCCTCCGCGATCACCCTTTGCCCCCCGTACAGAAAGATCACCGCCACCCCGCCCGCCAGGATCAGCCCGGGCAGCCCGCCCGCGAGGTAGGTCAGCAGCCGCATCGACATCAGCGTCCGGATGAAGGCGTCGTTCTTCCTCCGGAACCGCCTCTGCTCCCGCCGCTGCGCGTTCGACGCCACCGTGAGCTTGAGCCCCAGGATGGTCTCGATCAGAAAGCTGCCGATCCCGGCGCTCCGCTCGCGCAGCTCGGCGGTGATGCTCTCGAGCCGCCTCCTGTAGCGCACCAGCGCCCACAGGCAGGGCGGCAGGATCGCGAGGCTCACCAGGAAGAGCCGGGCATCCAGCCAGAGCAGGATCCCAACCGTCCCCACCAGGTACGCGACGTTGCCCAGCCACGACAGCAGGCTCTCGGAAACCACGCGCTGGATCTCGCCGATGTCGTTGTTGATGCGCGACATGATGTCCCCGATGGGGGTGCGCGCGTAGAAGCGGGGCGAGAGCCGCTGCAGGTGCCGGTACAGCGCCAGGCGCATGTCGAAGAGGATGTCCGCCGACGTGCGCGTGTAGCGCATTCCGGCGACCACGTTCAGCCCGAACGATACCACGGTGATCCCCGCGAAGAGCGCGACGATGCGGGTGAGCGCGCCGCCGTCCTGCCCCAGCAGGGCGGTGTCCACCAGGTCTTTGGAGAGGTAGGGGATGTAGAGCGAGAGCGCGGTGCTCGCCAGGCTCAGAACGAGGACCAGGACCAGCCACTTCGCGTACGGACGGACGAAGCCGAGGGCCCAGCGGACCTCGCGATCGAACAGGGCTCGCGAGCGACGCCTCACGGGCCCCGCAGGGGAAGAACGTCTATCCCTGGAGACCGCCGTTGGTGGCCGCGTCCCCGGGCACCAGGAGGAAGCGCGTCATGTCGGCGTCCAGCCACACTGTGCGCAGCAGCTCGTGGGTGTCGGCGTCGTAGACGTCGATGGTGTTGCCGGCGTTGTAGATGTAGAGCAGCTCGCCGTTGGAGCTCGGCACCAGCGACATGCGGGGACGCCCGGGGAACTCGACCCGGCTCTCGACTCGGCGCCCCTCCAGATCGAAGGTCCAGAACTCGTAGAAGCCGATTTCCGAGCGCAGCCCGTACCCCTTGCGTCCCCCCGGCGCCAGCGAAAAACTCACCCGCTCGCTCGGGCCGAGGGTGTAGAAGTCGACATCCTGCTCCGCGAGGTTCACGCGCGCGATGCCCATCATCTGACGGCCCTGCACCGGATCGGTCATCCGGAAGAGGTTCGTGAAGATGCCCTCGTCGTCGTAGGGACTGCGCTGGAAGCTCATGTTCATGCGTCCGAGCCCTTCCTCCAGCGGCTGCGACAGCTCCCAGCGGTCGACCTCGGTGAAGTTCTCGGTCTCCACGGCGATGATGTCGCGGCCGAAGAAGTAGAGGAGGTCGCCGTCCGGCGAGAACATGAGGTTGGCGCCCTGGCGCTGCTCGCCCACCTCCGTCGGCACGGTGTCAGTCACCTCGTGCGAATCGAGGTCGACGCGCAGGATCGAGAATTCGCCGATCTCGAAGCGGTCGAGCAGCTTGGTGTAGCTGCGCGCGCCGAGCAGGATGTACTCGCCGTCCGGCTCTACCACCATCGAGCGGATGCGCACCTTCGTGTTGCCCTCGCTGAGGGTGAAGGAGTCGATCGAGCGTCCCTCGACCAGATCGACCACCTCGATGTGCTCCATCCCCGCGTCGCGCACATAGAGCATCCGGTTGTCCGGGGAGAGCTGCATCAGGTTGGGGATGCCGGTGGTGACGGGGATGCGCTCCGTGACCTCGAGGGTCGCCTCGTCGATGACGTAGACGGCCTCGTTGTAGGCCCCCATGTAGATGGTGCCGTTGCCGCCCGAGCGCACCTCCTGGGCGGCCAGGGCCGAGGGGAGGAGAGCGATCAGCACCGCCAAGTATGACATTTTGTCAGACATGTCTGCCATTTTGTCAGGTTTCGTGGAGAAAAGGAGGCTCGCGGCCTACGGGAAGATCATCTCCAGCTTGCGCCAGTCGTTCTGAGCGGCCGCGCACTTGCCGGTCCAGTCAGGGCTGTGGTTCAGCTGGTCCGGGACGTGCGCGGGCCAGAAGCACGCCAGGTGGCAGTCGAAGAGGTCGCGCTCAACCGGCTGGCAGAGTCCGGCGGTGCCGCCTGCCTCGTCGACCTCCCAGCCCGGCGCGAAGACCAGCGAGCACCCCAGCGGGATGTGCGGGATCTCCGGCACCTCCGGAAGCCGTCCCCCGAGTGCGACTACATCCTCGGCGTTCTCATCGGCGCCGCCCTCGACCGCGCCCGCGGCCGGGCCCACGGGTCCCGCCATCTGCTCGGCCTCGGGCACGTCGCCCTGGTTCGCCAGGTAGGTCACCATCCGGTCCGCTTTGCGGTTGATCGGTTTCAGTGCCAAGGGTCTCTCTCCTCGTTGACTCGGCAGCGGTGGATCCGGCTCAGGCGTCGAAGCGCGCCAGGAAAGCCGGGTTGCGCTCCGAGATGGCTCCGTAGACTCGAAGACATGTGTGGGTCCAGCTCCGAACCCACTCACAGAAGTGGAGGTTCGGGGTTGCAGTGGTGCCGTACCGGGTATGGGCCTCGTGATAGCACCCGCCGGCGCAGATGGGACGGGCCCAGCAGGTGCGGCAGTCGGTCTTGCTGTTGATGTGGTGCTTCTTCAGGTAGTCGTACTGCACGTCGACGTCGACGCCTTCCGACACCGACCCGATCTTGTGCTCGTCGGACCCGGCGAAGCGATGGCAGAGCGCGACGTCGCCGTCGGTCGCCACCCCCATGAGCCCGAGCCCGGCGCCGCAGGGGTACGCCTTGCTCACGCCCTTGTGGATCTCCTCCAGGGTGTCCTTCACGTTGGAGAAGCCGTGATGGCGGTCGGCGCACGCGTGCTCGAGGAAGTCGTGGGCGAGCTCCTCGAACTGGCCGAGCATCTTGTCGTAGCCGGCGTCCGAGATGGAGAAGTCGCGGCACGACGAACTGGTCACCGGCGCGAAGCCGACCTCCCAGAACCCGATCTCCTCGGTCAGGTGCCGGAAGATGTGCTTGACGTCCAGGTTCTGGCTGGTGAGGGTCACGCGCGCGCCGATGGGCCGGGTGCGGTGGCGCGCCAGCAGATCCTTGATCTTGGGCAGGATGATGTCGTAGCTGCCCATGCCGTTCGAGAAGACGCGCAGGCCGTCCTGGACCTCGCGGGGCCCGTCGATGGAGACGGTCACGCCCACCCGGTTCTCCGCCAGCCAGTCGACGATCTCGGGCTTGAGCAGGGTCGCGTTGGTGGTGAGGCTGAAGTCGACCTCCTTCCCCACCTCGCGGGCGCGCTGCCGGGCATAGGCCGTCGTGCTCTTGAGCAGCTTGAAGTTGAGGAGGGTCTCGCCGCCGAAGAAGGTCAGGTGCACCAGCCGGTTCGACCCGCCCTGCTCGAACATGAAGTCGACGCTTTCGCGCGCGGTCTCGAGGTCCATGTAGCGGGGCTTGGAGTCGGCCTCGACGATGCGGTCGTCGCCGTACTCGTAGCAGTAGGTGCAGGCCAGATTGCACTTGCTGGTGACGTTCAGGACCATCGTGGTGAGCGGAAAGCCCTTGGGCGGCAGCATGTCCGGAGGAGCCGGAGCGGGCTTGCCGAGGAGGCCGATGGCGCGCAATCCCAGCAGTTCGTCGATGCGGTTGGTGACTTCTTCCGCGGGAAAACGGTCCCCCAGCCGCTGTACCAGTTCGGCCGGCGTGCGGTTGGCGGTCTCGAGCGCCCGGAGCACCGCGAGCGACGTATCGTCCATGCGGAAGATCGCCGCGCTCGGCACCAGATAGAGGAACGTCGCGCCGTCCGCCTGGAAGGCGTGGAACTCCCCCGGAGTGAGGAGACCCGGGGCTGCCGGAGAGGCGCCGGACGAGAGGGGCGGCGCGGGCGCCGGGGCCCCGTTGGCACGCGCAACGGCCCCGTTTGCAGCCTCGGTGGCTGCAGCAGCAACCGGTGTCGCGGTCGCGGCGCTCACCGACAAACCGCCCGGCGAAGTGATGCCTGCGTTGCTCATCTCGGGCTCCCTCCCATCCCGGGATTCAGTCCCGGGGTTCGGCTTCCCCGCCCGTTCGCGCTTGCCGCCGGATCCGGGCTCGCTCCCGTGCTCACGTTGGCTCCCGCATCAAAAAGGAGGTAGAGCGGGACGGTCACGACCAGGTGGGCACGGGCCCGCAGGGGGCGGTCGCCGTTGTCGTCCTGTGCGAGTGTGGCCACCACCCACACGTCGCCGACGTTGTTGCGGTTTCGGTCGCGGTCCGGGTTGGGACCGTCGGCGGCGGGCACGAAGAGTCCGGTCTGGTCGATCGAGCCGACGAACTCGATGTCGTTGTCGTCGAAGGTGGCTGCGTATTCCTCGAGGCTCCAGTCGACCTCGACCGGCCCCAGCTCCAGATCGTCGTCGGAGCTTGGACGCCCGTCGGGTCCGTCGTCGAAGGCGACCGCCTCGAACTGCTGGTAGCCCTTCGGGAAGACGATGCCGCCCACGCGGGCCATGCCCGTGCGCGGCAGCACCTGGATGCGGTCGATGCCGTCGTGGACGACCACGGCCTGCGCCAGGCTCGCTCCACCAACAAAAACGTCGCGCCCGCCCGGAGCCGCATCGGGGGCCAGGGTCACATTGAGGGCAATCTCTTCGGAGGAGGCGCTGACCACCCTGTTGACGGTCAGCCCGGGGCCCAGATCCACATCTCCGGGCCCGACGCCGTCGGCGAACCCGGCCCCGAAGATGCGCACCTCGCGCTCGCCGCCACCCAGTTGGAGGGCGCGGGGATGCACGCCCGCGACGACCGGGGAGCCGGCCACGCGCGTGAGGCGCACGTCCATGCCGATCTCGTCGTAGTCGCCCCGGAACCAGCGCCCGCTGATCTCGTTCATGCCGCGCCCGACGACCATCACCTCCCGCATCGCCCCATCGGCTTCATCGGACTCGAAGGAGCGGCCCCGCCACTGGTAACCCGTGTACACCAGCCCGCGTCCCCGCCGGGTGACGGTCTCGCCCGTGGCCGGAAACGTGTAGCTGGCCCGGGTGACGAACGCGTCCTGTTCGCCCCCGTCCCCCATCGTCACCGTGCCGTACGCCGCGCCGCGCCCGGGCTGGTGACCCGACATGACCCATGTGCCCTCCAGGCGGGGCGGGCGCATGGTCGCCGACCACGCCGCCCACTCGGGCGTGTGGAGGGGGAATGCCTCCGAGAGGTGATCGACGGCGCGCTCCATGGGCTGGCGCGTGTCCGGCGGCTCCCCGTCGGGACCGGGCTGATCGGGCGTGGGGCCCATGCGCAGAAAGGCCTGGAAGTCCGCGAGCGGATAGTAGCCGCGGTGCGTCGACATCAGGAGCTCCCACTCCTCACGCGTGCGCCGCTGCGTGATCACCCGCCCCATGGAATGGCACTGGATGCAGGTGAACTCGACGTCGGTGTCCGCCAGATAGCGGTGGTCGATCATCCGCTTCTCGACCTCGAAGAGGCCGGGACGCAGCTCCTCGGGCGCCAATCCCTGGTGGTCCGAGAGATACTTCACGATCTCGCGCGCTTCCTCGGGCGCGAGGGTCACGCCGTTGAGCGAGATCATGCGCTGCAGCGAGCCCTGCCATCCCTCCGGCGTCTTGCGCTCGAAGGAGATGCGCGACATGCGCCCTTCGGAATCCGGGAGGTGGCACGCCGCGCAGCGGGCGCGGATGGTCTCGTGGTCGATCGGGAAGCCTTCCTCGTCGCTCTGGGCGCTGGCGCCGGAGGCGACGACGAACGAGCCCGCGGCGAGCAACCCCGCCAAAAGGCGCGCACGGGTCAAACGAGGGCGGTGAACCATGCGGGGACCCGGGAGTTGGAGAAACTTTTGTTTACCGGTGTATGCGGCATAGGGATGATACCGCCTGCGGGGACGGGAGACAAACGGGGAGATCCGGCGGGGCGGAGAGCACACGAGCCCGGGTCGATGCATGCACGTTGCATCGGTGATGTGTTGGTGCTATGGTGTCTTCATGTCTCAGCACCGTCGTCGAAACCCGGGATTTCGTGCCATGCCACGCCTCACAATCAGCTTGACGGACCGTACACACCGAGCCTTGCGAGAGGCCGCGGCGCGACAAGGACGCTCCATGGGCGCGATCATCGAGGAGAGCCTTGAATTCAGGGGTATCCTTCCTTCCATGACGGCACGCGATATCGTCGCGCGAGCGCGTTCGAGTGCCGGCTTGAGCGATGAAGAGGCGATGGCATTGGCGGTGCGCGAAACCAGGCGATACCGAGCCGGGAAGGACGATTGACCCGGGGGGTCTTCGTCGTGGATACCAATGTCGTCGTGTCCGGAATGACGAGTGCCGACCCCCACAGCCCTCCGTCGCGCATTCTCGACGCCATGCTCGACGGCCGGCTGCTCTATCTGATGTCCGGAGCCTTGCTTTCGGAGTATTCGGGAGTGCTGCGACGACCCGGCGTGGCACGGTTTCATCAGCAAACCGAAGACGAGATCGACAGCCTGCTGACCGACCTGGCAGCGAACGCGGTGTGGCGCGAGCCAGGCAAGAGCGAAGCCGCCCCGGAACCGGGCGACAACCATCTCTGGGCGCTGCTCGCCAGCCAGCCCGGTTGTCAACTCATCACGGGCGACCGGCTGCTATTGGAGAACGCCCCGCGGTCTGCCTCGGTCATCACCCCTCGCGACGCCTTGGTTGGGGCCGAATAACCGGGAGGACTCATGAACTTCGACGTCGCAGAACACCAGGGCGCCACGGAGCGCGCGGTGTCGGTGCTGCAGCGTGATGGAGAGCCCGCGCGCGCCGTCATCCTCTCCCGCAGTTATCACACATCCCTGGAGGATCTGTGGGACGCCGTCACCACCAGCGAGCGGCTTGCACGTTGGTTTCTTCCGGTCACGGGCGAACTCAGACCGGGTGGGCGCTATCAGCTGGAAGGCAATGCGGGTGGCTCGATCACGGCCTGCGGGCGGCCCTGGCATTTCGCGCTCACATGGGAGTTCGGCGGAGACGTGAGCTGGTTGGAGGCCCGCTTCTCCCAAGGCGGAGCCGGGCGGGCGAAGCTGACCCTGACGCACACGCAGCGGCTGTCGGAACACTGGAGCCAGTACGGCCCGGGGGCCACCGGCGTCGGCTGGGAGCTGGGCCTCCTGGGTCTCGCGTTCCATCTCGCGGATCCAGACGCGCCGAAGCCGGACGAGGTGGCCTTTGCGACGTCACCGGACGGCAAGGCGTTCATCCGGGGCAGCGGTGAGGGATGGGGCGAGGCGGCGGTCGCGTCCGGAGAGGAGCCGGACGCCGCGCGTGCGGCGGCAAAGCGCACGATCGCCTTCTACACGGGGGAACCGCCGGAGCTCGACTGACGGACTTCGGGAAAGGGGCACTGTCGCCGGCAGGCCGCGCAATCTTCCGTAGCGGGCGCCGGTCCGCCTAGGGCTCGTTCGTCAGCATCCCCTTGCCGATGAGGACGGAGAGCGCGCCAACGAAATCCGGGAGCGAGACGGTCGCGACGCGGTCCAGGTAGGCTTGGTAGAGGTCGGGCACCTGGTCGTGCTCGCGGGCCATTTTGACGAGCGGCGGGAGGTCCACGTCGCGCAGGAAGCGCACCCCGTCAGGAAGCGCGGGCGAGGCGAGGTGCTCGTCCAGGACGATCCGGCGGCCGCGCACGGCGGGCAGCCGGACGCGGCGAAGGCCGGGCGCGGGGCGCAGGCGGATGGCGGGCGCGGCGCGCAGTGCGCTGAAGGCGCGCAGGACATCCGGGTCTTTGCGCAGCGCGGCGATGTCGGGCTCGGTCGGGACCGGGACGTGTACTTCCGCAGCGGGGTCGAGGGCGGAGGCTTGCGCCGCGTCTGGACGCGCGGGCGCCTCGATGTCCCCGGCGGCCGCCGCGCGCGCGCTCCAGAAGCCGTGACCGTGCGCCGCGGCCGCCTCGCGGTAGTACCGGGCCGTGTGGCGGCGGTGGCCGAGCCAGGTCGCCCGCTCGCGGTTGTCGAAGAACTCGAGCGCCACGTCGCGCATGTCGGGCGTCGAGATGCAGGTGTGGACCACTACCGCCGCGAGCCAAGCGGAAGCGAGCGCCTTCTTGACCCCGGCCGAGGCGAGCGGATCGATGAAGCTGCCGGCATCGCCGACCAGCAGAAACCCGTCCCCCGCAAAACGCGATGCGATGTACTGGGAGGAGGTGTGTCCGCTGATATCACTCTCAAGGCGAGCGTCGGCGACGAGGTGGCGGGCCTCCCGGGTCTTCTCGAGTTCCGCCAGGTAGAGGCGGCGGCGTCCCTGTCCCCTGAGCAGCTCGGTCCTGCGGGGGTCGATCATCATGGTCAGGTAGCGGCGCGCATCCGATACCGGCATCGACCAGGCCCAGCCGTCGCGGTAGCTCTCCACCAGGGTGCAGGGCTCGGCCGGGGGCGCGCCGGCGTTTGCCCGCCACACCCCGGCCAGGGCTACGGTGGCGTTCGACTGATCGTGGACGCGCAGCTCCGGACTGGCGATCACCCCGGAGCGGCCCGAACAATCGAGGACGAAGCGGCCCCGTAGGGTGCCCGTGCCACCGTGTCCGTCCTCATACTCGACTCGCTGCAGTTGCTCCCCATCCCCTTCGCGACCGGCTTCCTCCGGCACTACTCGCCGCACCGCGGCATCGCGCCGCACCTCGGCGCCCGCTTCTTCAGCGAGATCGAGAAGCAGGGCGTCGAAGACGTCGCGCACTACGTGGTGGCCGATGCTCCCGGGCGCGAAGTCGGCCCGCCGGAGCGGGGCATCGCCCCAGCGGACGAGATTGCCCCGGGCCGGGAAGAAACCCGCGTCGTCGATCTCCGGCGCGATCCCCAGAAGGGTGAAGAGCTTGCGCGCGCTGGGAGGAACGGACTCGGCAAGTGCGGGATGGCTCGTGGGCGGGCGCGTGAGCAGGACGACCGAGTGCCCCCAGCCCGCGAGCAGACGGCTCACGGCCGACCCGGCAGGCCCACCGCCGATGACGACGGCGTCTGAGGCGATTTCTCCGTCCAGTTGCGTCTACGACAAAGCGCCGCCGGACTACGACACGGGCCGCTCGGGCGGCTCCACCTTCACCGACCAGAGCCCGGAGTTGGTGTCGGAGAAGAAGACGTGTCCCTTGAAGGGCATCGCGCTCCACACCATGGTCGAGTTGGGCACCCAGCCGTTCACGTCCGTCGACTTGTGCACGGCGATTTCGCGGCCCTGCGTGTACAGGTTGCCCATCAGCTCGCCGGAGACGTCGACCACGCGCAGCCCGCCCTCGTAGTACGCCTGGTAGAGCATGTCGTCCTCCACCCAGATGTTGTGGGTGCCGTACTCGCTGACCTCGTAGCGGGCGACCATTTCCGGGTTGTCCGGATCGGTGAAGTCGATCACCTGGATGTAGCCCTGGGTCGCGAGTGGTATCCCGTTCATCCCAGTTTCCGGGTCGTACGGCAACTGGTAGGTGCCGCCGCCCCGCGGTCCCGCGTTGGCGAGGCCCCTCCGCTGCATGTTCTCGTCCCCGACAAAGACGTAGAACCGGTCCGTGGACTGCGAACGGTATGGGAAGATGGCGTGCGTGGTGCCGGTCGGCACCGGCAGCTCGGAGATGAGCACCGGATTCTCCGGGGTGCCCCCCCAGCGCCCGTTGCCCACGTCCACGGCCACCATGCCCTTCTCCCACTCGGCCGAGTAGGCGATGCCGTCCAGCACCCAGACGTCGTGGAGGCGGCTGTCGGGGTGGTTGTACTCGCCGACGACGCGCGGATTGTAGATGTCGGCGACGTCGATGATGACGTACTTGTCGCCGGCGGCCAGCACGTAGGCGTAATCGTCGTCGGGGAAGGCATTGTGGACTCCGCCGGTGAGCCCCTCGACCACCTCGGAGGCGATCACGGGGTGGGCGGGGTCGGCCAGGTCGAGGAAGACCACCCCGTTGCGCCGGTTGGAGGCTCCTTCGCGCGTGAGGGTGGCGTAGCGTGCATCGGGGGACACTTTCACGTCGTTGACGGCGCGCGCGTCCACCTGCAGCGAGTCGGTCTTGAAGATGTTGGCCGGGTTGGTGACGTCCCAGGCGTAGGCGTACCCGTCCGACATCTTGGCGCCCGTGAGCGCGTAGTCGCGGCCGTCCAGCCCCTCGAACACCCAGAAGTCGGTGGTGCGCACGGTGGCGGTGCTCCCCGTGCCCACCAGCGTGAGCTCACGCACCGCGTCGCGGCCGACAGCCTGGAGAGTCGCGCGCGACGAGAGCGGACCAGCGTTGGCCACGATCGTGTACACGCCCGGCACGTCGGCGACGAAGCGGTCGCGCGCAATCTGGCCGGGCGCGCTGGGCGCGATCATCTCCGCATCGGGCACGGCCGTGTGGGTCCAGGTCACCGGCACGTCCGCGACAACCTCGCCGGCCGCGTCCCGCGCCACCGCGGTGAGGTGCTGGACATCGCCGGTGCGCACCTCGTCCGCCAGCCCGGTGATGTCCAGCGAGACCGCGGGGAACGGGGCCACGTCGTAGGCGACCGTGCCGGCCGTCCCTTCCACGTCGGCTCCGATGGTGACCGCGCCGGTGCCGGTGGCGGTCACGTAGCCGAAGCGGTCGACGGTGGCGACGGACGGGTCGGAACTGGACCACGACACCACCGGGGCCGTCCGCGCCGATCCGTCCGCGTGGCGCGCTGTGGCGGTGTGGCGGAGGGTGGTCCCCTGGTAGAGGCGGCCCGGCTCGGCGTTGACCTCCACCGTGGCGACCTCGGGAGCCAGCACCGTGAGCGGCACGCGCAGGCTGGGCGGGGTTCCTTCGTACCCGGGCGGCGCCAACAGCGTTGCCACGATCTCGTACTCGCCCATCGTTCGCCCGCGCACCGTCCCCCCGCGCACCGTCGCCGCCGCCCGGGGCGCCACTGTACGCACCTGGGCGTCCGTCACGACGCGGCCCTGGGCGTCCAGGGCGCGCACCTCGAACGGGACTTCCTCACCCGTCATGACGACCACCGATGGCGGAGACGCCTCGAGCCGTACTACGCTCGCGGCGCCAGCCTGCGCGCTCGCGCGCTCGGGCGCGAAGGCGAACGTCGACAGGAAGGTCAGAATCGCGAGGACGGTCAGCCGCTGCATGGCACGCTCCAGCTCGAGGAATCCGCAGGGAGACGATAACCCGGAAATCGCCGGGACCGCCAGCACTCCGCGGCGAGACAGCCCGTGGACTGCTATGCCACTCCCAGCCCGAACCGCAGCGCCTCGTCTATCGACGGGTGCAGGAACTCGTATCCCGTGCGTTCCGCCTTTGCAGGGAGGGCGCGCTGCCCGCCCAGGAGCGCGGTCCGTCCCATCTCGCCCATCAGGGCATACACCGCCAGCGATGGTACCGCGAGGAGGGTCGGCCGCCGGAGCACCCGCCCCAGCGCGCTCGTGAAGGTGGCGTTGGTGACCGGCAATGGAGCCGTGACGTTGATGGGCCCGCGAACCTGCGGGGTGACGATCGCGTGCAGGATGAGCCCGAGTGTGTCGTCCAGGCCGATCCACGGAAAGTACTGCCGCCCGCTGCCCAACCGGCCTCCGGCGCCGGCCCGGAAGGCGGGCAGCATGAGCTGAAGCGCGCCGCCGTCCGGCGACAGCGCCACCCCCTGGCGCAGATGCACCACGCGGATCCCCGCCCGGCGCGCGGGCGCCGCCGCGAGCTCCCACGCCTTGCACACCTCGGCCAGGAAGCCGCGGCCCGGCCGGCTGTCCTCGGTCAGCTTCTCATCGCCGCGATTGCCGTAGTATCCGACCGCGGAGGCGCACACGAGCACCCGCGGAGGCGGCGACAGACGCGCCGCGGTATGGGCGATCCAATCGGTACCGTTCCTGCGCGACCGCATGATCTCCCGCTTCTTCTTCGCGGTCCAGCGCACGCCGACGAGGGGCTCCCCCGCCAGGTGCACGATCGCGTCCACGCCCTGGAGCCCGTCGTGATCCACCTGCCCCTTCGCGGGATTCCAGTACACGGATCCCTCTCCGGCCTTCTTCCGCGAGCGCACCAGGCGCAGCACGCGGTGCCCGCCGGTGGTGAGAACGTGGCGCAGGTTGCGCCCCAGAAAGCCCGAGCTTCCGCTGATGGCTACCGTGAGCGGGCGCCGCTGCCGGTAGCGCTCGTGCAGGGCGAGGTCGTTGGCCAGCCGCTGATGCCGAAACGCGAAGCCTCGTTCGAGCATGCCCTCGATCCGCCGCACGAAGGGCGCCGCGTCCACGTTCAGCGGCGGGCCCCAGTCGATCTCGTCCTCCATCACGCACCCGCCCGCTCCGTCCGGCAAGAAGCGATGCGTGTGCACCCAGTGGTTGAAGGGCCCGCGCACCTGCTCGTCCCGGAAAAGGACCCCTTCCTCGAAGGCCGTATGGCGGACCGTCCAGGCAACCCGCAGCGGCCCGGGACCTGCCCGGACGGTCACCGTGCCGCCATCGGCGATGCCGCCATCGCGCGCCACCACGTGCACGTTCTCCCACGGGGGAAGCAGGCGCTCGAGCGCGCCCGGGCGCATGTGCCACGCGAACACTTCCGCCGGTGAATGCGGCAGCCGATGCGTGCGGCGGAAGATGGCCATGACCGTGGCTACGGCGTCAGCCGCCCGGGGTTTCCACTGCGTTGCGGATCGCGGAGACCCCTGCAGCCACCCCCTGCGGATGCCCGTAGATGGCCGATCCGGCAACCAGGACGTCCGCGCCGGCGCCGGCGACCCCGGGGGCCGTCGTGGCGTCGATCCCCCCGTCGACCTCGAGCGCCGCATCCTCGCCCCCGCAGGCGTTCAGCAGTTCGCGCGCCCGCGCCAGCGTGGCGAGCGCGGAGGGGATGAAGGCCTGTCCACCGAATCCGGGGTTCACGGACATCACCAGCAGCAGGTCGATGTCGGGAAGGATGGGCGCTGCCGCCTCCACCGGGGTGGCCGGGTTGAGCGCCACCCCGGGGCGCACGCCCGCCGCGCGGATGCGCTGGATCGTCCGATGCAGGTGCGGGCAGGCCTCCTGGTGCACCGTCAGGTAGTCCGCTCCCGCGTCGGCGAACGCCTGGATGTAGCGGTCGGGTGCCTCGATCATGAGGTGCACGTCCACGGGCAGCCGCGTCGCCCGCCGCACCGCCTCCGTGATCGCCGGACCGATGGTGATGTTGGGGACGAAGTGGCCGTCCATCACGTCGACGTGGATCCAGTCGACGCCAGCCTCCTCCGCCTCCACCACCTGCTCGGCCAGCCGCCCGAAGTCGGACGCCAGAATGGACGGGGCGATGCGAACCTTCATGCCAGCTGCCTCCTCGTTCCGCCCGGCTCGATCGAGCGCACGCCGTCGGGCGCCGCGATCAGGGCCCGGGTGGTCATCCCCAGAAAGAGCCCGTTCTCGACGATGCCCGCCCGGGCGCGCAGGGCCCCGTCCAGCGCCGCCGGATCATCGATGCCTTCCGGGAAGCGCGCATCCAGAATGTAGTTGCCGTTGGACGTGACGTACCGGCTCCCGTCGGCGGCACGGCGCATTGCGACCCCCGCCCCAAGCGCCGCCACGAAGGCCTGGTGCCTGGAGGAGCCGAAGCGGGTCACCTCCACCGGCAGCGGGCTGCGCGTGCCCAGCCGCTCGACCACCTTGCTATCGTCCACGATCACGATGAACCGGTCGGACGCCTGCGCCACGATCTTCTCGCGCAGGAGCGCGCCCCCCAGGCCCTTGATAAGGTTGCCGTGCGGATCGACCTCGTCGGCGCCGTCGACCGTCAGATCCAGGCGCGGCTGGGCGCGGAGGCGCGAGACCCGGATCCCGTGCCCCCGCGCGATCTCCGCCGTCCGCCGGGAGGTCGGCACCCCGACGACGGCGCTCAGGTTGCCGGCGCGCACGCGTTCGCCCAGAAGGTCGAGGAAGAAACGGATCGTGCTGCCCGTGCCGAGCCCCAGCACCATCCCGTCGCGGACGCTCTCGAGCGCCCGGGCGGCGGCGGCCCGCTTCAGGGCGTCGATGCCGGTCATGTTCCGGATTCCCGTGCCGCGCGTCGCCGGTGGGAGATCGTCAGGACGGGAACCGGCTCAGAACGTCCTTCACCTGGCGCACGATGTCGAGCGCCTCCTCGAAGGGGCGCTGCCACATGTTGCGGCCGAAGATGAGCCCGGTGGCGCCGGACTCCATCGAGATCCTCACCTTGTCCAGCATGTCCTCGTCGGAGAGCTTGCTGCCCCCGCTCACCAGTACCATGGTGCGGCCCGCCGAACGGAAGACCCGCCGCGCGCCCTCCGCGTAGGTGTGGACGATCTCGGCATACTTGCCCGGCTGCGCGGGATTGGGGCCGATCGCGGGCGGGATCACCAGCTTGGCGATGTCGGCCCCGAGCTCGAGGGCCGTGCGCGCCGCGTAGTCGACCGCGTAGAGCGAGGTCGCGCCCCCCTTCGCGTCGATGGCCTCGCCGCGCGGATACGACCATACCACCAGCGGCATGCCGAAGCGCTCGGAGTCCTGGCGCACCCGGCGCAACTGCGCGAAGTCGTCGTCCTGCCGCGGCGTGCCCACGTACAGCGTGTAGCCGACCGCGTCCGCCCCGATGCGCACCGCGTCCTCGACGGTGGACGTGAGCGGCGACAGCGCCTTGTCGGCGGGCGGGATGTTGGTCTTGCCGTTCAGCTTCAGGATGAGCGGCACCTGGCCCGCGTACTTCGGCATGTACTTGCGCGCGAGCCCGTAGTGGCAGGCGATCGCATTGAAGCCGCCCTCCACGGCCAGCCGCCACTGGAACTCGGGATCCTGCGACGGAGGGTTGGGGAAGAAGTCGATCGGTCCGTGCTCGAGTCCCTGGTCGATGGGCAGGGCGAGCATGGTGCCGTTCCGGAGGCCGTTCCGGTAGAGGATTCTGTGGAGGCGGGCGCGCTTGCCCAGGTCGATGTCGAGATCGTGGAGCGAGGGTCGGGTCGTCGTCATGGAATCGTTCTGGAGGGGGCTGTCGTGACCGCCGGGTTGACTATATTGGGGCGCCGAACGCGCCCGGAATCTATTCGGGCGCCACAGGAGCGGAAAGGCAACCCGACACCCGCAGGGCGGTGCGCGGACACTCCGGCTCCGGAACACGCGCACAGGCTTCAGATCGGAGCAGCAGATGATTCTCGTCACCCGCCAGGGCATCACCGAGG
The DNA here is from genome assembly GCA_009841185.1 of Gammaproteobacteria bacterium. Classification (GTDB taxonomy): domain Bacteria; phylum Gemmatimonadota; class Gemmatimonadetes; order Longimicrobiales; family Gaopeijiaceae; genus BD2-11. The sequence goes on along the minus strand of VXMG01000045.1, from coordinate 8,672 downwards.
AGGAGCTGGACCACATCCGCGAACGCGTGGAGTCGCTCGGGCTGCGCACGCACGTGTCGCGGGGCGAGACGCTGACGGTCGTGGGATGCATCGGCGACGAAGAGCGGCTCCAGCACGTCCCCCTGCTCTCCATCCCGGGGGTGGCAGCCGCGCACCCGGTCATGAAGCCCTACAAGCTGGCCTCGCGGGAATTCGCGGCGGATCCGACGAGGATTCCGCTGGGGGACGTGGAGGTGGGAGGACGCGGAGTGGTAGTGGTCGCCGGGCCCTGCTCGGTCGAGGGTGACGACATGTTGAGGGAGACCGCGGCGCGGGTGCGGGCCGCCGGAGCACACGGCATTCGCGGCGGCGCCTTCAAGCCCCGCTCCTCGCCCTATTCCTTCCAGGGGATGGGCCAGCCGGGCCTGGAGCTGCTGGTGGACGTGCGCAATGCCCACGGACTTCCGGTCGTGACCGAGGTCATGGACACCCGGCAGGTGGAGCTGGTGGCGGGATACGCCGACGTGCTCCAGATCGGCACCCGCAACATGCAGAACTTCAACCTGCTGACCGAGGTCGGAAGGGTGCAGAGGCCGGTTCTTCTGAAGCGGGGCATGTCGGCGACGATCAAGGATCTGCTGATGTCGGCGGAATACATCATGCAGCAGGGAAACAACCAGGTGATCCTGTGCGAACGCGGCATCCGCACCTTCGAGACGGCGACTCGCAACACCTTCGACCTGGCCGCCATCCCGGTGCTGAAGCGGGAGACCCACCTGCCGGTGTTCGCCGACCCCAGCCACGCGGGCGGGCGCCGCGACCTGGTGGCGCCGCTGGCCTTCGCCGCCATCGCGGCCGGGGCCGACGGTTTGCTGGTGGAGGTGCACCCGGATCCCGAGGCCGCCTGGTCGGACGGGGATCAGTCGCTGGATTTCGCGGAATTCGAGCGGATGATGGGGCATTTGGCCCCGTTCGCGGAGGCCGCGGGGAGGAAGCTGGCTCCGCTGTAGCCCCCTACCAGAGCGCCGCCCCGAGCGCCTCCCGCGCCTGCTCCAGCTGCGCGGCCACGGCTTCGCGGCCCGTACTTCCGCTCACCACGCGCGCATCCGCGGACCGGACCGGGTCAAAGACCTCCGTCACCCCGGGACCGAAGGCCTCGTGCTCCTCGGCGAGCGCCTCGGCGGACAGCTCCGCGATCGAGCAGGCCAGCGCTTCCGCGCGGCGCACCACCCGGCCCACGACCTCGTGGCTGGTGCGGAAGGGTACGCCCTTCCTGACCAGGTAGTCGGCCAGATCGGTGGCCAGAAGGGCGGGATCCAGCGCGGCCTCCATGCGCGCGGGCTGGAAAGCCGCGCCGCCTATCGCCCCCGCCACCGCCGGCAGGGTGAGCTCCAGGGTGTCCACCGTGTCGTAGAGGGCGGCCTTGTCGTCCTGGAGGTCGCGGTTGTAGCCCGTCGGCAGGCCCTTCAACTGAATCATCATGGAGACCAGGTTGCCCACCAGGCGCCCGCTCTTGCCGCGCGCGAGTTCGGCCACGTCGGGGTTCTTCTTCTGCGGCATCAGGCTCGAGCCGGTGCAGTAGCCGTCGGAGAGCTTCAGGAACCCGAACTCCTCGGAGGCAAACAACACCAGGTCCTCGCACAGGCGCGAGAGGTGCACCCCGATCATCGCTCCCGCGAAGAGGACGGAGACGATCCAGTCACGGTCGCCCACTGCGTCCATGCTGTTGGGGGTCACGGAGTGGAAGCCCAGCTCGCGGGCCATCGCGGCGCGGTCGACCGCGAAGGGACACCCTCCGATGGCGCCGGCGCCCAGCGGCAGCACGGCGGCCTCTTCGGCGGCCGAGCGCAGGCGGGTCCGGTCGCGCACCAGCGGCCAGACGTGCGAGAGCACCCAGTGGGCGGCGCGCACCGGCTGCGCCCGCTGCAGGTGGGTGTAGCCCGGCATCACCAGTTCCTGCGACTCGGCCGCAAGATCGACCAGGGCTCTGCCCAGCCGGACGACCTGACCGTCGAGTGAAGCCACCGCGTCCATGCCCCACAAGCGCACGTCGGTGGCCGCCTGATCGTTGCGCGAACGGCCCGTGTGCAACTTGGCGCCTGCCTCGCCCACCTCCTCGACCAGCATGCGCTCCACCAGGGAGTGGATGTCCTCGTCCTCCACGGTGGCGGGATCCATGCCCTCGAGGCGGGTCGCCACCGCCTGCAGGCCGGCGTCGATGTCCTGCCATTCCGCGTGGGTCAGGACCCCGGCTCGCAGGAGCGCCCGCGCCCAGGTGCGGCTGGCGCGCACATCCTGCGGCCAGAAGCGGAAATCCATGTCCAGCGAGCGGTTGAGCGGCGCCATCTCCGGCGCCATCTCCTCGGAGAATCGCCCCCCCCAGAGCCCGTGACCCGAAGTGCCGGCTCCTGGCTCTCCGGGGTCGGTCATTCCCCGGCCTCCGGGTATTCCAGCGACAGGCTGAAGAGCCTGATGAAGCCGGCGGCATCGCTTTGATCGTAGTCGCCGGAGCCGGATTCGCCGAAGGAAGCCAGATCGCCGTCGTAGAGCGATCTCGGGCTGGTGCGGGACACGCTGCGCGCCGACCCCTTGTACAGTTCCATCGTTACGCTGCCCGTCACCCGCCGCAGCAGCACATCCACGAGCGCGTCGATGGCCTCGCGCTCCGGAGTCCACCAGCGGCCCTCGTAGACCAGGTCCGCGTACCGGTCAGCCACGAGGTCCTTAAGGGCAATGGAGCGCCGGTGCAGCGTCAGCTCCTCAAGCTCCTGCAGGGCGGCGTACAGGATGGTGCCGCCGGGGGTTTCGTACACGCCCCGGGACTTGATGCCGACCAGTCGGTCCTCCACGATGTCGGCCCGCCCGACCCCGTGTCGGCTGCCGGCGGCGTTGAGCGCCGTGAGAAGCTCCGCCGGGTCCAGCCGTTCCCCGTTGACGGAAACAGGGTACCCTTCCTCGAACCCGATCTCCACGCGCTCCGCGTCGTCGGGCGCGTCCGTCGGCGACACCGTCCACAGGAACATCTCCTTCTCGGGCTCGAAGGTGGGGTCCTCGAGCGGGCCGCCCTCATAGGAGATGTGCCAGAGATTCTCGTCGCAGGAATAGAGTTTCTCCTCGTCGACTCCCGTCAGATCGATGCCCCGCGAGCGGGCAAAGGCGAGGGCATCCTCACGCGAAGCGATATCCCACTCGCGCCATGGGGCGATGACCTCGAGCTCCGGGGCGAGCGCGCGGTAGGTAAGCTCAAAGCGCACCTGGTCGTTGCCCTTGCCGGTGCATCCGTGCGATATGGCGTTCGCGCCCGCGGCCCGCGCCACCTCCACCTGCCGGCGCGCGATGAGCGGCCGCGCCATCGAGGTTCCCAGCAGATACTTGCGACCATAGACCGCCCCGGCACGGAGCGTCGGCCAGACGTAGGAGGACACGAAGTCCTCGCGCGCGTCCACCCCGTGGAAGGCCACGGCACCACTGGCGAGGGCCTTCTCGCGCAGCCCGGCAAGCCCTCCCGGCTGGCCCACGTCGACCGCCACGCAGACCACTTCCGCCTCGTAGTGCTCGATAAGCCACCGCGCGATGACCGACGTATCGAGCCCGCCGGAATAGGCGAGCGCCACCCTCATTGCCATGGTGTCTCTCTCACTGGCAGTCCGTGGATGAATCCGCGCTCCCGGTGCGTCTCGCTAGGCGCTGGCCTCGGCTCCCACGGCGTCGCGGACGAACCCGCGAATGACCTCCGGCTCGAAGCCAAGGCTGCGGCCGATCTCCTCCCCGTCCCGGAACAGCAGGATCGTCGGCACGCTGCGGATGGCGTAGCGCTGGCACTGCTCGGCCGAGCGGTCGCTGTCGATCTTCACGACCAGGAGCCGCCCTCGCTCCGCCGCCGCGATCTCGTCCAGAAGGGGCACGACCAGCTTGCAGGGACCACACCAGTCCGCGTAGAAGTCCGCGAGCACCGGCACGCCCGCCCCGAGCACGGTAGCCTCGAAGTCCTCGGCCTCGACCTTGACGGGCCGATCGATGAGGATGGGCCGCGAGCAACTCTCGCACCGTGGTCCGGTGCGCGCCTCCGCCAGGCCGATCCGGTTCAGCGAGCGGCAGAACCCGCATCTCAGTGTGGTGAACTCGCTCAAGGCCGGGTCTCCGCGGGATGTGGATCGCGACAGGCCGGATCCCGCTTCCGGCTGCGCGCAAACGTTACCACGGGCGCACACTCAACGGAAGGCATAGGTCAAGTTGGCCACCACCAGGCGGCCGATCTCGGGCGCCCCGATGAACTCCTGGTGACGGTCGTCGAGGAGGTTGGCACCGGTGAGCGTGGCGCTGGCGCGCGGCAGACCCGGAACCGGGAAGCGCACCTGGGCATCGAGCACGGTGTACCCTTCCACCTCCCCGGCATAGACGCCGGCGTTGGCGTAGAAGCCGCGCTGGCGTCGAATGCGCGCCTCCGCGGTATAGCCCGCGTCCGCGCCGTCATAATGAATCGAAAAACTGCTTTTCGTCTTCGGCAGATTGAGGGAGACGTCCTCCAGGTCCGAGCAGTCGGTTGCGGCATCCTCCACGAAGTCGAAGCACTGCTCGCTGATGTGCGCATGCGTGCCCTCGAGGGAGATCGCGGGGGTTAGCGATACCTCCGCCGAGAGGCCGGCAGTCGAGAAGTCGACCCTGCCGTAGTTTCGGTAGGTAAGCAGCAGACCCGGGGTCGTCACCTGGTCCGGCATGATCGTTCCGACGGGAAGCTGCAGGACCAGGTTGGTCAGGTCGTGAATCAGAAGGTCCCGTAGCGCGGGATAGACGATTCCCTGCCTGACCATCGGCTCCACGCGCTTCTCGATGAACGCGCGCGTGGATGCGGGCTCGAAGAAGACGGTCGGGGTCTCCACCCGGAGCGGGCCGATGAAGTTCTCGATGGAGGACCGTCCGATCCCCGCCGAGATGCGGCCCCGTCCGTCGACCTCGAACCGGTACTGCAGCGACAGCGAGTTGATGATGCTGGGCTGGAGCGGATCGATGGGGTCCACGCCGATGGGACGACCCAGCACCTCCTCGCCCAGGAAAGGAGGCCGGCCGGCTGCCCACTCCTTCTGATTGAAGAGGAGGAGCCGCGGCAGGAGCTCTCCCGGCTCCGGATCTCTGAAGAACGGCCGCAGGGGTCCGAGCGCCAGCGGATCGCTGGCCGCCGCGATCTCTACCAGCGTATTCCAGAGCACCGCCGGGTCCGCCGGCAGCCTCTCGCCGGGCGCGAGCGGCGAGCGCATGCACATTCCCCCGAAGCCCCCGGGGCAGCGGTCGTCGAAGGTGAAGCCGCCCTGCGGGACGCCGCGCGCCAGAACGTTGTAGATGAGCACGCCGGCCGTCATTCGCCCCGCACCGACATCCAACAGGAAGTGGTCCGCCGAAGGCATGAATGCGACGCGCGCGCCTGTCGCGAGAAAGCTGTGGCCGCGCCCGGGCCTGAAGATCAGGCTTGCGAAGGGGGACAGGTTGACACCCTCGACGCGGGAGTGGCGCTCGACCTGGACGCCCGCCGCCACGTCGAGCCAACGGGAGATGCGGGTGACCGAGTCGAGGTAGCCACCGGCGACCAGGATGTCGTCCGCATCTTCGTAGACGCCGGTCACCGTGCCGTTGGTGGAGGGACGCACGCCGCGCACGTCCAGGCCGTACCGAAGGCTGTGCCGGCCAGCAAAGCCGGCCGAGTGGCCGATGCGGCCGGCGAAGAAGAGCGACCGGTCCTCGATGTCCCGGGCGGTGCGATAGAACACGGCCTCCCCCGCCCCGCGTCCCCGCACCAGGGCGTCGGCGGACAGGCGTCCTTCCCGGTAGCGGGTCCGGCCGTGCCAGCGGGTCCAACTGCGGGCGTAGGCTGCGCCCACCTCGGTGAGCTGGTTGCCGCGCAGGCGGTCTAGGCCACCCTCGAAGACCCAGCCGCCCGGGTCGTCCGGGCGCAGGTCGTAGCGGACCGCGGCGCCCCATCGCTCCAACTGGTCGTCGCGCGCCGGGAGGAACGCGCTGCTCTCGCGCAGCCGTTCCTCGACCGGGTCCGCGAACGGCCAGTCGGTACCGCGCAGGTAGTGGCCGGCGGCCTCGAAGAGAGCGCCGTCCGCAACCCGGTCGGCGTGCCGGAACCGTCCGCCCGCGAGCGCCCGCCCACCCCCGAACAGCGTCGCTTCGGTACCCGCCGAGTCCCCGCGGGAGGGAGGTTCGAGGCCGTAGGGGAAGGAGAACGGAGTCCACCGGTCCCGGCTCCGGCCAACCGGCAGGAGGCTGCCCGCGAACGCGTCCGTGAAGTGGGGCCCGATGAACACCCGCTGCACCAGTCCGGCCTCGAGGGGCGGTCCGGGGTCGGAATACAGGCCCTGGGCCTCGGCCGCCTGCGGCGTTGCGTAGAGCGCGAGCCACGCCAGCCCGAGGATGAGCGGGAGTCGGGGCGGCAACTGGCGTCGTGGCATGCGCCGCAAGTATCCCGCCAGACGGCGGTTGTTCCCACCGAGGCACGGATGGGCAGCCGTCACCTACTGGCGCGCGCGCAGTACGTGGCGCATCATCCCCGATTGTCGCACCGGTGCCTGGCCGGCGCGCCAGCCTTCTTCGTCAGCGCTCAGCCGCCCAGGGTCATATCGTCAGTAAATGACATCATGTTGTCAGTAACTTGTCATCCGTGTCCCCCACCCTCCCGGGCTCGGGAATCGAACCGCTGGTAACGCTGGACGCCGTCCAGGAGGCCCGGGCCCGCATCGGCGCCCGGCTGCACCGGACTCCGGTGCTGTCGTCGCGGCGCTTGAGCACCCAGGCGGGCATCCCGCTTCGCTTGAAGATGGAGAGTCTGCAGAAGACCGGCTCCTTCAAGGTGCGCGGGGCGCTCAACAAGGTGCTGGCCGCCGGTGAGGCGGCCCGCGGCGGCGTGGTTACGGTGTCGGCCGGGAACCACGCGCAGGCGCTGGCGTGGGCGGCGGGATGCGTGGATGTGCCGTGCGCCGTGGTCATGCCCGCGGGCGCCTCCGAGACCAAGGCGCGGGCGAGCGCCGGCTACGGGGCGGAGGTGGTCGTCGCCGACGACGTGCACCAGGCCTTCGCGCTGGCGGAGTCGCTGGCGCGAGACCGGGGGATGCTCTTCACCCACCCCTTCGACGACCCTGCCGTCATCGCCGGCCACGGCACGACCGGGCTCGAGCTCGCCGAGCAGGCCCTGGATCTGGACGTGGTGGTGGTGCCGGTGGGGGGCGGCGGTCTGATCGCCGGGGTGGCCGCGGCAATGAAGCGCCTGCGCCCGGAACTCCGCATCTTCGGTGTGGAACCGCACGGGGCCGCGGCCATGTCCGAAAGCCTGCGTATCGGGCGGGCGGCCCGTCTGGAGCGCGTCGGGTCGGTTGCGGACGGGCTCGCCCCACCAATGGCGGGCGAAATCACCTACCGGCATGTGCGCGCCCTGGTGGACGACGTCGTGCGGGTGAGCGACGGCGAGATCACCTCGGCCGTGCGCGCGCTCGCCGAGACCGCCAAGATGGTGGTGGAGCCCGCCGGGGCGGCCGGCGTGGCCGCGCTCCTGTGCGGGCGTATCCCGGACCTTGGCGCCGGCCCTGCGGGAGCGATCGTCTCGGGCGGCAACGTGGACTCGAGCCTGCTTGCGGAGATCCTCGCCCCGGAGCGCGCGGGGGGTGCCGCACCGCCCTGAGTTGCACGCGCTGCATCGCCGGCAAACCTTCATCTCCGAAGGCACCAACCCATCATCCTCCGAAGGAGAGACAAGCGCCTTGTGCCGATTCGTATGCTACTCCGGCGATGAAATGCCCGTCCGCCCAATCGTGTTCGGGGGAAGCCACACGCTCGTGCGGCAGAGCTATGACGCAAGGGAGATGGGTCACGGGATCCACAACGCGGACGGGTATGGCGTGGGCTGGTATCACCGCGGACGCCCGGTGCGGATTCGCGAAGCGCGCCCCATCTGGCACGACCCGGACCTCGAGGATGTGCTCTCGTCCGTGCGTTCGACGTGTTCGCTGGCCCTCGTGCGGAGCGCGAGCCCGGGCATTCCGCTGGACCGGGGGGAGGTGGCCCCGTTCGTGTTCGAGCGCTGGTCCTTCGGCCTGAACGGATACGTGCGCAAGTTCCACACTCACGCGATGCGCGCATTGCGCTCGGCGCTGCCGGACGAACTCTATACACAGATCCGGGGGACATCCGACACGGAGACCCTGTTCCTGCTGGCGATCGCGGAGGTCGGGAAAGGAGCGTCGCCCGGAGCGGCGCTGGCGCGGGCCGCCGAGCGGGCGGGCTCGCTGGACGTGCGCTGCAAGCTCAACATGATCCTGGCCGACGGGCGGAATCTCGCCGTCATCCGCACCTCGAACTTCGACGAGACCAACTCGTTGTACTTCGCCCGCCGGCATCCGCTCGCTCCCGGGGGCACGCTGATCGCGTCGGAGCGGCTGGACGAGGATGGGGAATGGCAGGTCGTGCCGCCCCACTCGGTGATCGAGGTCACGGAGGCCGGCGAGCCGCGGATCACGGAAGTTGATGCACTGCTGCGGGGACGGGCGCTGTCGCTTGCCGGCACGGCCGGGGGCGGGGCGGCCTAGAAGCCGGTCGAGCCCCCATTCGCCCGCGTACCATTTGGACACGAGGATACGGAAATGAGACGGTTGACGGTGTTGGCGGCGGCGATCCTGACGGCCTGGGCGGGGTGGGCCCGCACC
>VXMG01000054.1:34974-128567 GCA_009841185.1 Gammaproteobacteria bacterium | reverse complement strand
TTACGTTCGGGGGCAGCGTCATATGTGTAAAACTTACTGGCGCTTCCGCTGCCCGCGCACACGACCGGGGCAGCGGATGCGATCGTGGTGGAAGCTGAGGCCGCTCCCCCGGACGCCCCGTCCCACCGCACGGATGACTCGGCCGCGACCAGCCCTGCCCGCGTCCGCCCCGTGCGCGGCATTCAGCAGCTCGAGCGCAATGTGCTGGTCGCCGGGTGCGCCCCCCTGCTCGCCAACCTGGCGCATCGCGTCGGAGAGGGCTCCGGGAACGCGCGCGCGACGTGGATCCCCGCCAGCAGCCACCGCGCCCTGGACCTGCTGGCTGCGGGAATGGTGCACATCGCGGGGCTGCACCTTTCCGGCGGCGAGTCGAGCGAGGCCAACGTGCGTGCGGTGCGGCGGTGCTTCCCCGGCAGGCGCATGCTGGTGGTCAACCTGACCCGCTGGCGGCAGGGGTTCGTGGTGGCCGCGAGCAACCCGCTGGACATCCGCGACGCCGCCGACCTGCTGCGGCCGGGCGTGCGAGTGGTGGGGCGCGAGCCCGGCACCGGCGCCGACGACCTTTTCGCGCGCCTGCTCGCGGATGAGGGCGGAGCACGGCCCGACTTCTCCGGTCCGGTGGCCGAGGGCCACCTGGACGTGGCCCGGCGGGTGCACTGCGGCGCGGCGGACACCGGAGTCGCCATCGAGAGCGCGGCGCTCGCCTGGGGACTGGGGTTCGTGCCACTGGTGGAGGAGCGCTTCGATCTGGTCATCCCCGCCGACGTCGCCGAGGCGCCGCCCGTGTCGCGCTTCCTTGAGACCCTGGACGACCCCGGCTTCCGCACCGAAGCCGCCTCCCTGCCGGGATATGACACATCCATCAGCGGGCACGCGAGCACGCTCGGGGCGGGGGGCGCGGGGTCATGAGGAAGGCATTGTTCCTGCGCTTGCGGCCAACCAGGTCCGGGGTGTCGTCTATCGCTCTCGTCATCGCCCTGCTCCAGGCCTGCGCCCCGGCCAACACCTCCCGCACCCTGCACGTGTACGCCGCGTCGTCCCTGGCCGAGAGCTTCGCGGCCATGGAGCACGCCTTCGAGGCGGCGCACCCCGGCACCGATGTGGTGCTGGCGTTCGCGGGCAGCCAGGTACTGCGCCTCCAGATCGAGCAGGGCGCCCCCGCCGACGTGTTCGCTTCCGCCGACCCGGCGCACATGCAGGCCTTGGTGGAGCGCGGCCGAGTTCGCGACGGGCGCATCTTCGCGCACAACCAGCTGGTGCTCATCGTGCCCCCCGGTAACCCCGCGCGCATCGAGTCCTTCCGCGACCTGCCGCGCGCCAGCAGGCTGGTGATCGGGACCGAGAGCGTCCCGGTGGGCAGCTACGCGCGCCAGGCGCTGCGGCGCGCCGAGGCCGCGGGACAAGGCGGCTTCGCCGCTTCGGTGCTTGCGCGCGTTGCGTCCGAGGAGAGCAACGTGCGTCTGGTGCGGGCCAAGGTCGAGCTCGGCGAGGCGGACGCCGCCATCGTCTACCGAAGCGACACCGCCGCGGCGGGCGGCGTGCGCGCCATCGCAATCCCATCCGCGCTGAACGTCAGCGCCGACTACTCCATCGGCATTGTGGAAGGCAGCGTGAACCCGGATCTCGCCGGGGCCTGGCTCACGTTCGTCCTTTCCCGGCAAGGTCGCGAGCTCCTGGCCCGGCACGGGTTCGCGGCGGAGTAGGCAACGCGTGAGCCGGCAGGCGCACCCGCCCGACGTCCTGGGCGCCGGGCGATGGCCGTCGCTGGTGGCGGCGGTGCCCATGCTCGTGCTGATCGTTCTTCCGGTCGTCGCGCTGGCGCTGGCTTCCTCGCCGGCGGAGCTGGCCGCCGGGGCGCGCCACCCGCTCTTTCTCCCGGCACTCGGGCTGACGGCGCGCACCACGGTGGTGAGCCTGGTGGTCGTGGTGGCTGCGGGCACGCCGCTGGCGTGGTGGCTCGCGGCCTCCTCCGGCCGCTGGGCCCGCGGCGTCGAGCAGTTGGTGGACCTCCCCATCGTCCTGCCGCCCGCCGTGCTCGGCATCGCGCTGCTCCAGACCTTCGGCCGCAACGGCCTGCTGGGCGGCCCGCTGGAGGTGCTCGGGCTGCAGGTGCCCTTCACCACGGGAGCCGTGGTGCTCACCCAGGTGGTGGTCGCCTCGCCGTTCTACGTGCAGTCGGCCGCGGCCGCGTTCCGCCGGATCGACCGCGACCTGCTCATCGTGGCGCGCACGCTGGGACGGTCGCCGGCGGGGGCATTCTTCGGGGTGGCGGTGCCGGTGGCGCTCCCCGGGCTGGTGAGCGGGGCTGCTCTGGCATGGGCACGCGCGATCGGAGAGTTCGGAGCGACGCTGCTCTTCGCCGGCAACCTGCCGGGACGGACGCAGACCGCCCCGCTGGCCATCTACACGGCGCTCGAGTCGGACGTGCAGGCCGCGGTCGCGCTGTCCCTGGTGCTCGCCGCCGTCGCCGTGCTCCTGCTGCTCGGGCTGCGCGCGCTCCCGGGCGGCCGTCTGGGAAGGGTGGTGGAGGCAGTCGCCGCCGGGGCGGGGCGGCGGTGAACCCGACCTGGCACGCCGAGGTCCGCATGCGGGTCGGCGAGCTCGACCTGGACGTGCGCCTGGACGGCGGAGTGCGGCCTGTCGCCCTGGTAGGCCCCAACGGCTCCGGGAAGACCACCCTGCTGCGCACCATCGCGGGAGCCTACCGGCCTTCCACCGGGGTCATCGCGGTCGGCGACCGCGTCCTGTTCGACTCCGCGCGGGGCATCGACCTCCCTCCGGAGGAGCGGAGGGTAGGCTACGTGCCGCAGGGCTACGGACTGTTCCCCCACCTGCGCGTGCTCGACAACGTGAGGTTCGGGCTGGCGGGCTCTTCACAGCGGGACAACGGTGCGCGGGCCTCCGCCCTCGCCGTGCTCGAACAACTGGAAGCCGACCATCTCGCCGAGCGCTGGCCGGACACCCTCTCGGGCGGCGAGCGCCAGCGGGTCGCGCTGGCTCGCGCGCTGGTCACCGAGCCTCACATCCTGCTCCTCGACGAGCCGCTCGCAGCACTCGACGCGGCCGCGCGCCGGACCATGCGCCGCCGGCTTGCGGAGCGGCTCGAGGAGAGCGCCGTGCCGGCCCTGGTCATCACCCACGACATCCGCGACATCACGGCGCTGAGCGCCGATGTCCATGTGATGGAGGAGGGAAGGATCGTGCAGCGCGGCCCGGCCGACGCGCTCGCCACTCACCCCGCTACCGAGTTCGTGGCGGAGGTCTTCGGATCGCCGCTGGCTACTCGCGGGAGCCGTCCTCGGCGCTAGCTGCCACATCGCCCCGCGAGGAACGGCCTTCGTCAGGCTCGGCATCGGCCCGGACACAGAGCGCACCCAGCTCTGCCGCAGTGATCGTGCACGCACCGAAGCGCAGTACATCCCCGGGATCGAGCAGGGCCTGACGGATCGGGTGCCACTCGTCCCCACGGCGCACGAAGGTGCCGCTCCCCGTCGCGCGATCGGCGACGTGGATCCGACCCTCGGGCAGGCACACGACTTCAGCGTGGCACCGCGACACGCTGCCGTCGCGCAGCACGACATCGCATGTGCCCTTGCGGCCCACGGTGCGAGCGACGATGCGAGACACGTCAGAGTCCTCTCAGTTGTCGGGCTTGCGTGCCGGTTCCGACTGAAGCGCGAGACGCGGCCCGTCACCGAACTGCACGACGGTATCCCGGTCGATCTCCCGGAGCGTGAACGGAACCAGCCGTTCACCGTTGACCCAGGTGCCCTCGCGCGAGTTCAGATCCTCGATGAAGAAACGCTCGCCCTTGCGGATCACGCGTGCGTGACGCATGGAGACGGTCGGGTCGTGGATGACCTCGTCGACCAGGGCCGGCTGGCGGCCGATGACCAGCCCGCCCTCGGCACGCCGGAGCCTGTGGCCCCCAAAACGGATGTCGATGGGTGGATCGCGGTAGTCCGAAGCATCGGCGACGAACCGATGATCCGGAACTGCCGCTCCGTGCGGAGTGCCTCCCACGCCTTCGGGTCGGCGAACACCTCCCGCCACGGCCCGGCGCCCGGGTAGAAAGTACCTGAAGGGCAGATAGAGCCCGGAACTGCGAGGGCGCCCGGGATCGCGCGCGCCCGCCGACGCCCGCTCGACCACCCGGACGACCTCGCGGCGCGGCGCGCGCACGGTCAGGAACATCAGCGTCGGAAACATGACCGCCGCCATGCCGAGCGTGATCCACAGACCCAGGGCGACCCGGTCCTCGGTGGCATCGATGCGTCGCTCCGTCTCCTCAACCGCCGACCCCACGGCCTCCGCCGCTGCGCTGGCCGCCGCCTCGGCGGCCTCGTTCGCCGCGCTGGTCGCCGCCTGCACAGCCTGCTCCGCCGCTCTGGCCGCCGATTCCGCAGCCTCTCGCGCGGCGCTGGCTTCATCATCGGTGCAGCGGGTATCGGTCGTGCTGACGGCGATGCCAAGGGTCAGCAGTTCGCGCACCGCCTCGGTGATCCGCGAGGCCACGAACACACCCTGTGACGCGAGGGCACCTCTGGTGTTCACGCCAACCGCCATCCCGCAGTCGGAGATCAACGGCCCTCCGCTATTGCCCGGATTGATCGCCGCATCATGCTGAACCTGATCCAGCTCTCTCCCTCCAGCCCTGACATCCCACGGCGCCCGGTACAGTCGGCCGATCACGCCCCGCGTCAATGTCGTCTGCAGCGACATGTTCCCGGTGATCGCATCCGCGATTCCGGGGAATCCCACGGCCCACACCGTTTCGCCCGTCTGAAGGGGCATGGTCCCGAGCAGGAGTTCGGGCAGCGCCAGATCGTCCACCTCGAGAACGGCCAGGTCCAGTTCCGGGGACTCCCACCGCAGGCGGGCCTCTCTCATGCCGCCCGTGTGCGCCGAGATCACCTGATGCCCCGCACCGCCGTCTACGACGTGATGGTTGGTCAGGACGATCCCGGGAGCCACCACCGCCCCGCTTCCGGTGCCGAAACCGGTGGGAAGAAGGGTGACGACCCGTACCACGCTGCGGTCGGCCTCGCGGATGCGGTCGACTGCGGTCCGCGACTGGCCGGCCACCGCCTCCGGCGCCGCGAGCAAAAGGGACCAGAGCGTCCATGCCGCGACCCATCCCGTGCCTGCGCTGGCTCGGCTGGACATGGACCATCCCCTCCTTCTCTCCGGCGTGTCTGTGCTCGTGTACACCCCGCCGGCGCACATGTAACGGGGCACGCGGCCGTGTGCTCCAATACCCCGTCCGGGAGGCGTAACCTGGCGCCGCCGCCGGTGTACGGTTACCCGGTTGCCGTTGGCGTTCACGGGCATGGCGGACTGCTTCGTTTCATGCGCCCAGCCATCCCTACTCAACTCAGGAGGAGGATCGCATGAAGAGGTCCCTGCTATTCGCTGCCGCAGCGATGTCCGCCTGTTCCTCGGCTCCCATCTCCTACTACGGCGTGGCTCCACCCGGAAGGGAGACGGCCTATCAGTGCGCGGTCGCTCAACTGAACATTCTGGGCTACACGATCGAGGACGGAAACAGCGATGCCGGCTTTGTTCGGGGCCGCAGGCAGACATCGGGTCTGGGAACCCAGATATTCACCGGCAACACCTACCACGACGTGCTCACCGCAACGGCCTTCGACAACCCGGCCTCCGGAGAAACCAACCTGAGGGTCGTGGCGACCCGCATCGCGGACCACGACACGGGCCTGCTCGGGGCCCTCACCGACGAGCCGGAGCAGGGAGAGGACGTCATCGCACCCTCGGACAGCGGGAAGGCCGACGCACGGGCGCTGCTCGCCAACTGTGGAGTCTCCAGCGTGACGACTTCGGGGGGTCCGGACCGCTATCTGCTCGAAGGAGCGGCCGGCGCGCGCTGAACCCCGGCTTTCCGCCGCCAGGGTTTGTTCCGCCGCCCTCAGCGGCTCAGCGGAGGCGTGAACGGCGGCGGCCGGCGGTGCTGTGTGGCCTGCTCGTAGGCGTAGCTGATGCGGATCAGGGTCGGCTCGTCGAAAGGCCGTCCCAGGAGCTGGAGTCCCGCGGGCAGCGTGCCGAAGGAGTATCCCATCGGCACGTTGAAGGCCGGGAAGCCGGTCGGGGGCGAGAGGATCGAGCTGTTCGCCCCGTAGGTGGTGTTCTCGTCGCCAATCAGCCGGGCCGGGTAGTTGTAGGTCGGATAGACCAGCACGTCGACTTCGTGCTCCTCCATGACCGCGAGCACGGCGTCCTGCAGCCGCTGCTGCGTCTCCAGGTATAGTGGATAGTCCTCGTGCTCCTCGGGCACGTAGTCCACTTCCCGGTTGCGCTCCATGCTGGCGCGCAGGAAGGGATGGAAGTCGCCCGACTCCACCACCTCGTCCAGTGTCTTGAACTTCAGTTCCGGCCGCGTGGCCAGGTACTTCTCGAAGTCGTGCTTCAGCCGGCTGATGCTCGGGAAGTCGCCCCGGATGTCGTCCAGATCCGGGATCTCGACGGGATCCACGATGACGGCGCCGGCGGCACGCATGTCCTCGAGCGCCTGCTCCATCACCCGCAGCACCTCCGGGTGGATGGTGGTGAGCTCGTCTTCCTGCTGGTCGTCTTCCTGCTGCTCTTCGTCCTCGTCCTGCGCCTCACGCGCGCCGGACTCCTGATCCTCCCCCGCCTCCGGGTCCTCTGACGGCATCTCCTCGCCCGGGGCGAGCACCCCGCTCCCGAGCGAGCGCGGATCGTCGTAGTCGCGCGCTTCCTCGAACAGTTGGCGCAGCACGCCGATGCGGGCGCCCTCAAGCGCGCCGGCGTCGAGGAACTGGCGGTAGTTCTCCGGCACCCGCCCCTCGCTCTCGAAGGTGACCGGATCCGCGGGATCCTGGCCCACGATCACCTCCAGCACCGCGACCGCGTCGGCCACGGTGCGGGTCATGGGACCGCCCACGTCGCGGGCGCCGCTCAGCGGAGCGATGCCGTCGCGGCTGGTGAGCCCCATGGTGGTGCGGAACCCCACCAGCGCCTGGTGGGAGGAGGGCCCGCGGATGGAACTGCCGGTGTCGGAGCCCAATCCGACGGCCCCGAAGTTGGCCGCCACCGCGGCTCCTGTGCCCCCGCTGGAGCCGGCCGTCACCCGGGTCGGATCGTAGGGGTTGCGGGAGAACCCCGGCAGCACCGAGCTGAGGGTGAACGCCCCGCTGGATGCGAACTCGGCCAGGTTGGACTTGGCCAGGACGATCGCGCCCGCCTCGCGCAGCTTGCGCACCTGGTAGGCGTCGTCGGGCGGAATCGCCCCCCGGAAGGCGAGGGTGCCGTTGGTGGTGGGCAGATCGTGGGTGTCGTAGTTGTCCTTCACGATCACGGGGATGCCGTGCAGCGGACCGGTGAAGCCCGACTCCGCGAAGGCGGCATCCAACTCGCGCGCCCGCTGGAGCGCGTGCTCGCTCACGGTGATGATGGAGTTCAGGTAGGGGCCCTGCCGGTCGTACGCCTCGATGCGGTCGAGGTAGCTCTGCACCAGCTCCTCCGCGGTGATCCGGCCCTCCTCCATCGCCTGGTGGATGTCCGCGATGGTGGCCTCCTCGACCTGGAACGCGGGCGTGCAGGCGACAACGAACAGGAAGAGGGGAAGAACGCGCATCATCTACCTCAGAACAGATCGGAGGGATCGGGCTCCGCGCCCCGGTCCTCGTAGCGATTGGGGATGTGGTCGCCGGTGACCATGTCCTGGTAGGAAAGTCCCGGCCCGACCATCGGATACACGTGCGCCTCCGGGTCGATGACGACTTCCAGGAAGGCGGGGCCGGGAAACTCGAGGAACTCCCTGACCACCCGCGGCACGTCCTCCTTGCGGTCCAGGCGCTTCGCGTACTCGAAGCCGTCCGCCTGCGCCGCCAGCACGAAGTTCTTCTTGCGCAGCGATTTGTCGCTCGCGGACAGGCGCCCCTTGAAGAACAGGCGCTGCCACTGCATCACCATGCCGTCGCCGAAGTTGTTCAGCACCATGACCTTGACCGGAAGATCGTAGGAGGTGGCGGTCTCGAACTCGCCCAGGTTCATGCGGATGCTGGCGTCTCCGTCCACGTCGATGACCAGCTTGTCCGGGCGCGCGAACTGGGCCCCGATGGCGGCCGGCAGCCCGAATCCCATCGTCCCCATGCTCCCGGAGGTCAGCCAGAGCCGCGGCTCGCTGAAGTCGCAGTACTGGGCGGCCCACATCTGGTGCTGTCCCACGCCGGTGGAGATGATCGCGTTGCCGCGGGTGATGCGGTTCATGACCTCCATGACGTAGTACGGCTGGATGAGCGAACTCTGGCGGTCGTAGTCGAGGGCGTAGTCGCGCTTGAGCGCCGCGACCTCGGCGTGCCAGTCGGAGAAGTCGGCGCGGAAGCCGATGGAGTGCCCGTACGCCACCAGGTCGTCGAGCGCCTCCCCGAGCATCCCGGTGTAGTGCCAGTCCGCCGGCTTGACCTTGTGGATCTCCGAAGGATCGATGTCGAAGTGGACGACCCGCCGGGCTCTGGCCGCGAACTTGGCCGGCACCCCGGCCACGCGATCGTCGAAGCGCGCCCCCACGGCGATGAGCAGGTCGCAGTCGTCCACCGCGTAGTTGGCGAAGGCGGTGCCATGCATGCCCAGCATGTGCAGGCAGAGCGGCGCGGTGGTGTCGAAGCTGCCCAGCCCCATCAGCGTGGTGACGCCGGGGATGCCGAAATCATTGGCCAGCCGGCGCAGGGGCTCGGAGGCGTTGGCGTTCACCACCCCTCCGCCGGCGTAGATGAGCGGCCGCCGGCTCTCGCCCAGCATGTCGAAGAACTCCCGGCACCGGTCGTGGCCCAGCTTGCGGGCACGGAGCGCGTCAAGGCGGCGCCGGTACCCGGGGATGGGCAGGCTTCCCTCCCCGTGGAAGGCCCCGGTCCAGTTCTGCACGTCCTTGGGCACGTCCACCACCACGGGACCGGGCCGGCCGGTGCGCGCGATCTCGAAGGCCGTGCGCATGGTGGCCTCGAGCTGCTCCGGCTTCGTCACCAGGAAGACGTGCTTGGCCACCGGCCCCATCACCGCCGTGACCGGGGCCTCCTGGAAGGCGTCGGTGCCGATGGCGGCGGTGGGCACCTGGCCGCAGATGACCACGATGGGCACCGAGTCGGCCATGCAGTCGCGCACCGGGGTCACGCAGTTGGTGGCGCCGGGCCCGGAGGTCACCAGCACGCACCCCACCTTGCCGCTGGCGCGCGCGTAGCCGGCCGCCATGAAGCCGGCGCCCTGCTCGTTCGCGGGAACGATGAGCGGCATCGGCTCCACCCCGTCCACGGCGTGGTCCTTGTTGTAGCGGAAGACGGCGTCGTAGGTGGGCAGGATCGCTCCGCCGCTGTAGCCGAAGATGGTGTCGATTCCCTCGTCGGCCAGGACCTGGACGATCATCTCGGCTCCGCTCATTACCTGACCCGCGAGCGGGTGCGCGCGGGAATCGCGGAGCGCGGTGCTGGTTGTCATGGAGACGCCTCCCGTGGCGGGCACGGAAACGGATGGTGGTGCCGTGGTGAATAGTCGAACAAAGGCACCCGAATGGCAAAGCCTTCCGGCGAGCCTGCATATCTTGCCATCCCAGCGCCGTCCCGCAACCTTTGACCGCCATGCGACACACCCTGTCCGTCCTGCTGCAGAACGAGGCTGGCGCGCTTTCCCGCGTCACCGACCTGTTTTCGACCCGGGGCTTCAACATCGAAAGCCTCAATGTCGCGCCGACGAAGGACTACGCCGTCTCGCGCCTGACGCTGGTCACCAACGGCTCGGACGAGACCCTCGAGCAGATCATGAAGCAGTTGAGCAAGCTGGTGGATGTCGTGGATCTGCGAAACATGACCGGGCGCGACCACATCATCCGCGAACTGGTGCTGTTCAAGCTGCGCCTGACGACCGGCACGCGCGCGCAACTGGACGAACTGGTTACCGAGTTCGGCGGCTCGATTCTGGCCGAGCACGAAGGCCACTTCACCATCGAAATCACAAGCAGCGGCCCCCGGATCGACGGCTTCCTGGAGGCCGCCGGGCGGATCGCGGAAACGGATGCGCTGGTGCGCAGCGGGGCCATGGCGGTATCGCGCGGCGAGCCCATGAGCTGGCGGAGCTAGGCTCCGAGCGTCCCGCGCAACGATCGCCGATCACGAGCGCGCGCGCGGACGGCACCGCGCGAGGCTACCGGCCCGGCTCCTCCTCGGAGATCGCCCGCACGCGGGTGAGCTCCAGCCCCAGCGTCCTGCCCTTCATGATCGCCGGCACCCCTTCCTCCATCCACACCGGAGCGGGCGCACCTTTCAGGTAGTGGTCGAAGAACTGCTGCATGCGGATTGCCCAGTCCTTCTGGTTGTGCCGCTGCCTGAGGCCGTGGGCCTCGCCGTTGTAGTTGAGCATCCACACCGGCTTGCCCAAACGGCGCAGCGCCACGAACAGCTCGATTCCCTGATACCACGGCACCGCTCCGTCCTCGTCGTTGTGCAGCATGAGGATGGGCGTGTTGATCTTGTCGGCGGTGAAGATGGGCGAGTTCTCGATGAAGCGCAGCGGATACTCCCAGAGCGAGCCCCCGATGCGGCTCTGGCCGCGCTCGTACTGCACGGCCCGGCTGCGTCCCGACTGCCAGCGGATGCCGCCGTAGGCGCTGATCATGTTCGAGACCGGGGCGCCCGCCTCGGCCGCCGCGAACAGGTCGGTGCGGGTGACCATGTAGGCGATCTGGTAGCCGCCCCAGGAGTGTCCCTGCACGCCGATGCGGTCCGCGTTCACGAAGCCGTCCTCGACCAGTTCGAGCACGCCAGGTACCACTGCGTCGAGCGCGCTCTCGCCCGGGTAGCCATCCCGGTAGGGGATGTCGGGCACGAAGAGCAGGTAGCCGCGGCTGACGTAGAAGCTGCGGTTGATGGAGGAGCTGCCCGGCGCGGGCGCGGCGTAGCCGTGGAGCCCATCGGACGATCGTTCGTAGAAGTACACCATCATGGGGTACTCCTCCGACGGGTCGAATCCCTCCGGCTTGTAGAGGATGCCCTGGAGCGGCGTTCCATCCATGGAGGTCCACTCCACGATTTCGGCGGTGCCCCACAGGTAGTCGGACTGCTGAGGGTTGGCGTGGGTGACCTTGCGCCCGTCGTCGAGCTCCGGGCCCGCCACCCACAGGTCCGGGAATTCCTCGAAGGTGGAGCGGGTGTAGGCGAAGACCTCGGCGTTCCGCGCCCGCAGCAGGCCGGCGTAGCGGGCATCGCCGGCGATGAGCTGCTCTGGAGCGGCGCCCTGGCCGAAGTCGCCCCGCCACAGCCCGGACGACTTGTCGTACAGGTGGAAGGACGAGAGGTACACGTCACCGGAGGGCACCGCCGGGTCGGCGGTGTCGAGGTCGACGTAGCGGAAGCGGGTGTCGGACGCGCGCCCGGCACCGCGGGTGAGGTTGCGGGGAGCGGCGCGGCCGGTGGGGTCGACCGCCCAGATGTCGTAGCGGTCGTAGACCAGGAAGGCGGCATCGTCCGCCGTCCACCCCGCCTCACCGTAGGAACGAGAGAGATCCGGGCGGTCGTCCAGCACGTTGTAGAAGCCCGCGTCGATGGCGCCGGTGAGGTCGATCTCCTCCCCGCTGCGAGTGTCGATGGCGACCCAGATGCGCCGGACGCCGTCCCACCGGGTGATGTAGCGGCCGCCGGGAGAGAGGGTGCCCTGTCCCCGCACGCGCTCGGCCACCTGCCGCCGCGAGCCGTCGGCCACGTCGATGGTGTAGAGGTCCACGTAGCTGGCGTCCCACGACACCAGTTGCCGGTAGGGGAGGCCGCTCCTGCCCATTGCGACCGCGCCGTCGCCGTCGTCGGCCACGGTCACGTCGGGCACATCGGTGGTGGCGAGCTGCACTACCCGGCCGCTCCCGAGGTCGAGCACCGCCTGGTAGCTGCGCTCCAGTTCGTCCTCAAGCTGCACCAGCTGCATGGGCTGCAGCAGGGGGTCTTTCCAGTTCCAGATGTCCACGCGCACGCGCTCGTCGTCGGGGCTCTCGTCCTCGGGATCCGGAAGGGGCCGGGGCGCACTGTGGAAGAGGACGCGCGCGCCCGAACCGGAGAACGACACCTCGCCATGCTCGCTGGGGGCCCAGCCGTCGGGGAGGGCGTCTGCGCCCGGGGTAACCCGCGCGGTGGCTGCTCCGTCGCGCGCGGCGTACAGCGAGAAGGAGGGCGCCCCGGCCCCGCGGTCGTCGCGGTCGGTGAGGAAGGCGACCGCGCCGTCGTCGGCGACGGCGAGCCCGAGGTAGCGCCCTTCCCCGTCGGTGACCGTCTCCGCCCCGCCGGCCGGCCCTACGCGGAAGACGCCGTCGGCGGCGCCGTCCTGCCCGGACGCCGTGTAGTAGAGCGCGCCGCCGTTACCGGAGAAGGCGTAGTTTACCGCGTGGTCGAAGCGGCGCTCCTGTGTGGTGGCGAGGTCGCGCACCACCAGGTCGGTGCCATCGTCCAGGCGCGGCGGCCCATCGTCGTCATCGCCCTCTCCCCGCCGGGCGGGGCCTTCCCCCTCCTCGTCGCCACCGCCGGCATCCTCCTCCATCAGGTACGCCATCCACGCGCCGCCGTCTCCGGGCAGGCGGAACGACCGCACCTCCGCCACACGCGTCTCCGACAGGTCGGACAGGTTCAGGATCAGCAGGGAGTCCCCGGGCGCGTCGCGCGAACCCTCGGCGCGGGCCGCGTCCACGGCCTCCTCCGCGGGCTCGACCAGCGCGACCAGGAAGCGGTTGTCCGCGGTGAAGCCCGGATCGGCGCCCCGGGGAACCGTCACGCGGCGCCCGTCCTCCAGGTGCTCCACCACCAGCGTGGCGTCGCCGTCCCCGGGCACGAGCCGGTAGACCAGCCAGCGGCCATCCCGGGAGAAGTCCTCGTCCTGGATCTGGTTCCAGATCGAATAGGCGTCGTGGTCAAGTGGGGCCTTCTGCTGCGCGGAGAGCGCGAGCGGGGCGGTGACCAGGATGGAAAGCGCGAGGAACCAACGGATCGTCTTCATGACCCACCTGCTGCCGGAGGGATGTTGCCCGGAGGGAGAACTGTGTGGACCGAAACGGTAGACGACGGCGCGGGGCCGGGCAATCCGATTGACAGAATCCGGGGCCCGGCGTAAGTGTGGAGTTCAACAGCACAACCCGCGGAGGACAGCATGCGCACTTTCCGGATCCTTGCAACATTGCTTCTGTTTGCGATTCCGCTGCCGGCATCCGCCCAAGGCGTCCCGGACATCGCCGAGCCCTTCAAGGTCGGCACCTTCGAGATCAACGGCACGCCCACGGTTTCGCTGGTTCTGCGCGACCAGCTGATCGTCGAAGTCGACGCCGCCAACACCGCTCTCCAGCGCGATCCCTACTACGCCCGTGTCCAGGCCCCCGCGGATATGCTGGAGTTGATCGAGCGCTACGAGTACGGCCTCCAGCGTCGCCTCTACGAGCTGGTCAACCACCTGGTCGAGAACGACATGCTGGGCGCGGGCCGCCCGTCGTACGTGCACGATCTCGGGGACGTGCGCACTCTTCCGCCCATCCTGTACCCGGGCAAGATCCTCAACGCCGCGGTCAACTTCTACAGCCACGTCAACGAGACCGGCACCGAGGAGGAACGGGCCGAGGCGCGGCGGCAGCGGCGCGAGAACCGGGGCGTGCCCTACCTCTTCCTGAAGCCGAGCAAGGGCGCCGTCATCGGCGACGGGGGCGAGGTGGTACTTCCCTGGGGGCGCGACCGGATCGACTGGGAGGTCGAACTGGGCGCCGTCATTGGCCGGTCCGCCAAGTACGTTTCCGCCAACGACGCGGAGGCGTTTGTGTTCGGCTACCTGGTGTCGCTCGACATCTCCGACCGCGGCGGACGTCCGCCGGGCGGCAACCCCATGACCTCCGACTGGTTCGTGGGCAAGGGCCACGACACCTTCGCGCCCCAGGGACCCTGGATCGTGCCGAAGGAATTCTACGGCAACCCGATGGAGATCCTGCGCCAGACGCTGGATGTCGGCGACGAGCGCATGCAGGAGGCCACCGCCGGCGACATGATCCACTCCCTCTGGGAGCTGATCGAGTACGGCTCCTCCATCATCACCCTGTTCCCCGGAGACGTCGTCAACAACGGCACCTCCGGAGGCGTCGGCATGGGCACGGCGGTTCGGGGGGCACAGCGCTTCCTGCAGCCGGGTGAGCAGATCTCCGCCTCCATCGACGGCATCGGCACGCTGAACCTGTCAGTGGTGAGCGAACCCGAGCCGCAGGGGCTCACGGGGGCGCACCTGCCGCCGGTGCGGACGTATAGGGGGCCGCCACCGGGAGGGGATTGACTCAGTTCAGCTCCAGAATCGGATCCTTCTCCCCGATCATCTCCCAGCGCGTGAGCACGGTGGGGATCACGCCAGCCGCGTAGAAGGCGTCGAAGAAGCGCTTGACGGTGAAGTCGTCGCCCTCCTGGATGGCGTACTCTGACATCAGCTCCTCGATCTGGATCTTGCCGGTGACGTAGCTGGTGCCGTAGCCGGGCTGCCTGAGGTAGAGGCTCTGCTCGCCCCGCACCAGGTCTCCCTCGGTGAGCCATCCGCGCGGCGTCCAGGTCATCGCGTGCTCGACCGCCTCCTCCATGTCGAAGACGTCGCCGTGCAGGTTGAGGCCGCTCAGCGCCCGCGCTGCCCGCTGCGCCAGCATGATCCACACGAGTTCGCGGGCCCGGGGCGAGTTGTCGTCGAGAAGCCCCAGGTGCATGAACATCTCCTCGACGCCGGTCGCCAGCCCCTCGGAGCGGGCGTCGAAGATGTTGTAGAGTGAGGGTACGGCCCGGATGGGGCTCGGGTGCGGGTCCTCGCGCATGCGCGCCAGCTCGATCCAGTGGTGCATGTGCGGGCGGAAGGCGTCCGGATCGCGGTAGATGACTTCCTGGAAGAAGTTGCGCAGTTCGCCGGGCTCCACGGGGGAGAAGCTTCCGTTCACCGCCCTGAGCGCGGGATCCATGTAGTCGAAGATGGTCTCGACCTCCTCCTCTTCGAGGAAGCGCATGTAGAGGTCGACGGACTCGTTCAGGCGCCGGTCGTATTCCTCCGCGGAGGCGATGCGCTCGAGTTCGGGCAGCGCGCGGTTGCGGTTCTCCTCCAGGCGCATGGAGGAATGCGAACGCGCCAGTTCGCGGCGCATGAGGGTCACCTGCTCCTCCCACGAATACGGGACGAGGTGGACGTTCTGCATGTACCAGGTGTAGTTGTCGGCCCCGACGCCGGACGGTCCGGTGCGCGTGGAAGCCCCCTCCTCCAGCCAGACACTGAAGTCCTCGGAGGCGGCGCGCGCGTCGGCGATGGCCTGGTCGAGATCGGCGCTGGTGCCGGCGACCTGCTCGGCGTAGGTGTCGAGGTCGCGGGCCTGACCGGCGAAGTCGCGGATGCCGGCCAGCCAGAGATCGCGGGCGTTGGAGTCGGCGAGATTCACGCGAGCCTGTTCCAGAAGCGCGGGGATGGCGCCGATGCGGGCTGTGAGTTCGGCCGCATCCGCATCCGAGAGCGGGTAGTCGTAGGTCCAGGTATCGACCCACCCGTGGATCACGGCGCCCTCATGGGCCGGGACATCGCTCTCCGCCAGGAACATGATCACGTAGAAGGCCGGATCGCGCGCCCAGGGACGGCGCACGCGGTGGTCGAAGTCGAGCCCGTTCATCTCCGCGCGCACCAGGTGCCAGTCGATCTGCTCGGCGACCGGCCAGTTCTCGGGGGCCAGGGCGTTCAGGCGCAGCTGCCACTGCGGGAGCTCGGCGTGCTGGCGCGACATCGCCGCGGCGGAATAGTCGGGGACGCCATCCACGAATTCGGGCATCTCGAAGGCCCGCCACTCCTCGAAGAGCTGGACCAGGTCCGCGTGGGATCCTGGGCCTGCGGCGACGACAGAGTCGGCGGGATCCGCCGTACACCGCACGAAGAGCAGTCCGACCACGATGAGCGCGATCCCGGCGATAAGGGCGGAGGGACGAAGCTTGCTGCCGGACATGACGGCCTCCCGGATCTGTGGTCTTCTTCGATGCTTGGTTCAGTCGGTTCCCAGCGCCCGCGCCAGCGCCGCGCGCCCCCCCACGACAGGCAGGTCGAGGGTGGTGTCCGCGAGGTCGATGGTGAGCCGGGTCCCGGGCTCGGGATGAAGGGTGAAGTCGGCGTCGCTGGAGAAGATCATGAGCCCGATGCGCTGCCCTGCGGGGATGATCTG
Source organism: Gammaproteobacteria bacterium (assembly GCA_009841185.1). Classification (GTDB taxonomy): domain Bacteria; phylum Gemmatimonadota; class Gemmatimonadetes; order Longimicrobiales; family Gaopeijiaceae; genus BD2-11. Next base: position 112,363 of record VXMG01000054.1, on the reverse strand, counting down.
GTCGTCGGGTTGAAGGTCGAAGGCGACCTCGACGAACTCGCCCGGGACCAGTGGCGCGCTCTCGCGCAGGGAGGCCGCGTTCTGCGGATCGGCCCAGCCGCGCGTGATCAGGTTTTCGTTGATCGATGCGCCCTCGGTCCAGGGAAGCGACACCAGCCAGACCGAGAGGTTGGCGGCGGCACGGTCGGCGGCGAGTCGGAGCGAGACGCGCGAAAGCCCGGACAGATGGACTTCGTCCGCGAGTTCGGGCGTCGCAAACAGCAACCGGTGCTCCGAGGCCTCCGCCCCGGCCAGCTCTCCGCTGGAGAAGCTGGCGTCGTCGGTGAGCGACTGCTCCCCGGCATCGGGATCGGCCTCGAGCGAGAGCATGCCGCGCGCCCCACCGTCGCCGGACGGGTGCAGGCGCACCGGCTCCGCGTCGGGGTTGGGGTAGGAGGGATAGGAGGTGGGACTCAGGCGATCGTCGGCCTCGCGCACGATCCAGGAGCCAGGATCGTTCTCCACGCCGTTCTCGATCCCGTACAGATACCGGGAAAACCAGCGGTTCATGAGGGTGAGTGGCGGCTCGCCCCCGTGGCCCCCCTGGTGGTAGTAGACCTGCACCGGCACGCCACGGTCGCGCAGCGCGGCCACGATGCGGTAGCTGTGCTCGGGCATCACGTTCCAGTCGTTGAAGCCGTGGGCCATGAGCGTCGCGGCGCGCACGCCGTCGATTTGATTGAGGTAGTCGCGGCCGGCCCAGAAGTCGTTGTAGTCGCCCGAGGCGCGGTCGAAGCGCGCCTGCATGAGTTCGGTGCGGACGGTCCGGTTGCAGTAGTCGCGGTTCTCCATCGGGCCGCTGTTGATGAAGTCGTACAGCACGTCGATGTCCTCGCCCGGGTAGCCGCCGGGCGACCGCACCAGACCATGCGACCGGTAGTAGTGGTAGTACGACGTGTTGGGAGCCACCGGGATGATCGCCTCCAGCCCCTCCACCCCGGTGGTGGCCGCGGCGAGCGGCAGGGTGCCGTTGTAGGAGGTCCCGATCATGCCCACGCTGCCCGTGGACCAGTAGGCGCTCACCTCTTCCCCGCCCTCGACCGCCGTAAAGCCGCGCGCACGCCCGTTCAGCCAGTCGATCACCGCCCTGGGGGCGAGGGACTCGTTTTCGCCGCCCACGGTGGGGCAGCCTTGCGACTGGCCCGTCCCGGGGGACTGCGAGTGCACCACGGCAAAGCCGCGCGGCACCCAGGTGGCGATGTGGGAGTTGGAGATGACCGGCTGCTCCTCGATGTGGTCCATCGGGGGCATCACCGTGCGCGGAGGGGGTGGCGCGCCTACCTCCTGCCGGATGTCCCAGAAGTAGTCGAAGTTGAGGCCGCCGGTGCCGGAATAGTACGGGCTGGTCTCGTAGATCACGGCGACCTCGAGCCCGGACTCGGTCGCGGCGGGGCGCGTCACATCCACGTGCACGCGGTCGGGAGCACCGTCGCCGTCGGAATCGAAGTCGGTCTCGACCCAGAGCTCGTGGCGCACCCAGGTGGCGGAATCCGCGAACTCGGGGACGACCTGCGCTTCTCCGTCCTCGAACACCGGCCGGGGGCCATCGTAGCAGGCCGCGGCGGCGAGCAGCGACAGGCCGGCGATGAGTGCGCATGCCCGCGCGAGGGAGAGCGGACTCGGGTGGGGGACGGGAAGGATGTTCTTCATGGGCTCGGGTCACCGGGTCGAGATGGACCAACGGGCCGATGGGCCCGAAGAATGGAGCCAGCCGGAATCGAACCGGCGACCTCCTGCGTGCAAAGCAGGCGCTCTCCCGACTGAGCTATGGCCCCGAAGAGGCAGGAATGTAGGAGCGGGAGACCCGTCGTTCCAGTCTCGCGCACGTTCGCGAGCACCGCGCCCGGGGCGGGGCTGCCCCCTCCTTCCCGGGCGCGATATACTGTCGCATCATGTCCGCCGCCCGCACATGCCTTCCGGGAGCCGTCTTCCTCGACCTGTACGGCACGGTCGCGCGCGAGGTGGGCTACATCAACCATCCCGACCGTTTCCGCCTGCACGACTTCTCGGCCGAGGCAATCCGCCTGCTCAACCAGGCTGGCTACCGGGTGTTCGTCGCCACGAACCAGTCGGGGATCACGCGCGGGTACTTCAGCGAGGACGTGCTGAGCGAGGTGCACAACCGTCTGGTCGGCGGGCTGTCGCGGGAGGGGGCCCGCGTGGAAGCCGTGTACCACTGTCCGCATCTCCCTCCCGAGGGCCGGCCGGCCGTTTGCGACTGCCGCAAGCCGCTTCCGGGCATGTTACACCGGGCGGCGCGCGAGCACGGGGTGGAACTGGGTTCCTCGTGGATGGTCGGGGACATGATCACGGACGTGGAAACCGGGCACGCCGCCGGCGCGCGCGGGATTCTCCTGCGCACCGGCTACGGGCGCGGCCAGATCGAGTACCAACGCCACCGCTGGCGCGTCGAGCCCGACCTGATCTGCGACGATCTGCTCGCGGCCGCACGCGCGATCGTCGCGGCGCTGCCGAAGGATCCCGAGTGAGGAGGACATGGACCCTGACGACCGGTTGAAGCACGCGCGTGACGTGGCCCTCAGGAGCGTCGACGCGCTTGCCGGCCGCCGAATCCTGGTGGCGGGCGACTTTCTGCTGGACCGCTACGTCATTGGCCGGTCCACCCGCCTGTCCCGCGAGGCCCCCGTGGTCATCCTCGAGCACGAGAGTGCCCATACCAACCTCGGGGGCGCCGGCAACGCCACGCGCAACGTGCTCGCGCTGGGCGGAGAACCGGTACCGCTCGGGTTGGTGGGAGAAGACCGGGAAGGCAACGAGGTGGTCGAGCTGCTGCGGGCAGGCGGAATCGACACCCGCGGGATTCTGCGCGATCCGAAGCGGCCTACCGTCACCAAGACCCGGATCCTCGCGGGAGCCGCCAATGCCGCCAGGCAGCAGGTGTTGCGCATCGACAAGGGAGAGGAGTACGGCTCGAGCCGGATCGACCACCTCGTCAGGCGCGCTCGCGCGCTTGTCTCCGATGTGGACGCGGTACTGTTCTCCGATTACGGATACTCGACCCTGTCGTCGCGGCTGCGCTCCTGCCTGATCGAGGCGGCGCGCACCAGGAGCATTCCGTCGTGCGCGGACTCTCGCTATCGGCTGTCCGAGTTCCAGGGCGTGACCGTGGCCACCCCCAACGAAGAGGAGTTGGCGGGGGTCCTCGGCCGCGTCCTTCGCAGCGACGCCGACGTGGCCGCGGCCGGGAAAGAGCTCCTGGACCGCCTGACGGCCCGCGCCGTGGTGGTCACGCGCGGAAGCCGGGGGATGAGCGTTTTCGAAGGGACCGGGCATTGTCGGAACATCCCGCCGGCCCGCGAGGGAGAGGTCGCCGATGTGACCGGGGCCGGCGACACGGTTGCGAGCGCGCTGGCGCTCGCGCTCGCGGCCGGCACGGACGTCCTCGGCGCTGCCGTGCTGGCGAACGCGGCCGCCTCGGTGGTCGTCGGGCGCCGGGGAGCCGCCACTGCGGCGCCCGGGGAGGTGGCCCGCGCGCTCGAGGCCTGGCCGGTCAGAGCATGATCACGACGACCAGCGCCTCCCAGAGCGGCGTGCGTGGCGACTCGACAACCCCATCCAAGTGGTCCCGGTGCCACCGGAAGCCGCATGGGGAGGACGATCCTTCGACCGGATCGATGCTCATGTAGGGGCTTTCCGCATTCTCCCGGACGTAGCAGCCAATCCACATCCAGGGCACCCGGTCCATCCCGCCAGCCTCCGGAAAAAGATGCCCGACGCCGATCCCGGCCAGGTTGAGCTGCCCCTTGAAGGCGTACCGGTAGCCGACAAAATCCGGTGGGCCTTCGTATCCCGCCGGCACAGCGGCGGGCTCGAGTTGTCCGAGTGCCTCCGGGGCGTCCCGCGGGCCGGAGGGGCCTTCGCCACACGCAACGGTCAGCAGCACGGCGACCGCCCAGGCCGTCCTCATGCCTCTATCGCCCGGGCCGCGCGCAGGAGCGTGGCCTCGTCCCAGGGCTTCGCCGCGAACTGCACCGCGAGCGGCAGGCCGTGTTCGCCTTCGCCGCAGGGTACGCTGATCGCGGGCCAGCCGAGCGCGTTGAACAGATTCGTGAGGTCGGTGGAGGCGGGCATATCCAACAATGGGGCCACGCCGGGCTGGCAGGGCAAGCTCAGAAGGTCCACGTGGCGGCACGCGCCATCCCAGCGCACGCGGATCCAGTGCCTGAGCCGCTGCGCGCCGAGGAAGTCCTGGGCCGAGAAGGTGAAGGCGGCGACCAGGCGGCCACGGGAGAACTCGCCGTAGTCGTCGTAGTGGGCCCTCAGCAACGGCGCGTGATGCGCGGCGGCCTCCACGCCCAGCGTGAGCACGGCGACCTGGCGCAGCATGTGGATCTCGTCGAGGTCGACCTCTACGAGGGTTGCGCCAGCGCCCTCCAGCGCACGGTTGGCGCGCGCCCACGAACGCAAGACGGCATCCTGAAGGGGCGCGGCGAGGTGCAGGTCCCGGGGCACGCCGACGCGGACACCGGGCAGGTCGGGATGCAGGCGGCCCGTGCCTCCGGACGGATCGCCGGGCAAGCCCGCCACCGCCAGGGGAGGGGCCGGCCGGGTGCGGGGGTCGCGTGGATCGGGTCCCGCGATGGCGGCCAACACGAGCGCGGCATCCTCCACGCTGCGCGCCAGCGGGCCCACGTGGTCGAGCGACCACGCCAGCGGCGCGCAGCCGTGCAGGCTCGCGCGCCCGAATGTGGGCTTGAGGCCCACCACCCCACACAGTGCCGCCGGGATGCGGATCGAACCGCCCGTGTCCGTCCCCAGGGCTGCGTACACCGTGCCGCGCGCTACCGCGGCCGCCGAGCCGCTGCTTGACCCGCCCGCGTCGCGGGTGGGGTCGCGGGGGTTGGGGGTGGGACCGTAGTGCGGGTTGGTCGACCCCGGCCAGTATGCGAATTCCGACAGCCGGGTCTTGCCCACGATCACCGCTCCCGCCGCGCGCAGGCGCTCCACCACGGCCGCGTCGTGGTCGGTGACATGATCGGCCAGGACCTTCGATCCGGACGTGGTGACCGTGTCCTTCATGGCCAGAAGATCCTTGACGGCGACGGGTATCCCGTGCAGCGGGCCGCGCCAATCCCCGCGCGCCACTTCGTCCTCCGCGCGGCGCGCCGCCGCCAGCGCCTTCTCCGCCAGCACCAGCTGAAAGGCGTTGGCCCGGCCGTCACCCTCTTCGATGCGGGCCAGCGCCTCCTCGGTGAGCTCTACCGGAGACACCGCGCCGGCGCGCACCAGCGGCGCCAGCTCGGCGATGGTTGAAGGCCAGGGCGCGGACTCCGGTCGCGCGCGAGCAGCGGACTGGCACGGGCCATCGGCCTGTGGCGGGCCATCGGCCGCGCCCGGGGCGGGCTTCGCTTCCCCGTATGCCGCGAATCCGGCGAGCGACCATCCCGACAGAGCGTCCGGAATGCAATCGCCCCCCGTGGCCGCAAGCAGCGCGCGAAAGGCCACCGCCCGGTCGGGGATGCCCTCCTCCACCACGCGCTCGATGTCCTCTTCCCGGGCCGGAATGCCCGCCGTACGCAGGTTCGCCCGAAGACCCTCGACGGCGAGATCCCTATCGCGTGAAGACACTGCGGACGACGAATCCCAGGTTGGCCGGCCGCTCCGCGAGGCGACGCATGTACCACGGGTACCAGTGCGGCCCGTAGCTGATGAGCACCCGCACGGGAATCCCACGGCGCCTTAGTGCCCGTTGCTCGCGCGTCCGGATCCCGTAGAGCATCTGCACTTCGAACGCGTCCCGGGGCAATCCCATCTCCCGCGCCTCCTCCTGGATGCGGGCAAGCAGGACTGTGTCGTGGGTTGCGATGCCGTGGGGCGCAGCCGGACTCGCGTCTTCGAGCATGAGCCGGGTCAGGGCCATGAAGTTCTCGTCCACATCCGGCTTGCGGGGCCAGGCGATCTCCGCCGGCTCCTGATAGGCCCCCTTCACCAGCCGGAGGCGCGCGCCCAGTGAGAGCAGCCGCTCCACATCCGCGGTCGTGCGGTACAGGTACGCCTGCACGCACAGACCGAGGTCGGGATATCGAGCCAGCGTGGCGGTAAAGATGTCGAGCGTCTCGTCCACGTACGGCGACGCCTCCATGTCCACCCACAGGACGTCCCCCTGCGCGGCGGCCGCCGACGCCAGCCGCTCCAGATTGGCCTGCGCCACCTCCGGGCCCACGTCCTGGCCGAGCTGAGTCAGCTTGATGGAGATCTGGGTCGGCAGTTGCTCCGCCGCAATGCGCTCGATCAGGTTCAGGTAGTGCCGTACCACCCTCTCGATCTCGTCCCGGTCCTCGAGGGCTTCGCCGAGCTTGGTGAACACCGTCGAGATGCCGTGCTCGGCGAGCCCCCGGGCGGCATCCAGCGCCGCGTCCGCGGTCTCGCCCGGCATGAAGCGCGATACCGCCCGGCGCGCAAACGCGCGGCGCCGCATCTGGCGCTCCATCCACGCGTTCTCGGAGGCCCAGAGCAGAACCTGGCGCAGCAAGGCTAGTGGCGCTCCGGGGTGAGCCCGCGACGAGTTCGCGGCTCGGGGTCGGCTTCGTCGGGCATTCTGGATTCCTCCCTGATGTGGCACGAGAGTGAGGCAGTATACCCGGCCCGGTCAGGTCGGCCAAGTCGGTTGGCCGGCGCGCAACCCACGTCCCACGCTCCGCCTTTGATCTGGAGACATGCCTCTTCTCCGCATAGGTTGGGGCCATGCACAAGACGCTGCTCCTCGAAGAGATGACCTGGCCCGAGGTGGAGGGGGCCCTGGAGGATGGATTCACCTCGGTCGTGGTGGCCGTGGGGGCGATCGAACAGCACGGCCCTCACCTGCCGCTGCTGGTGGACGCGGCGCGTGGCGACCGGCTCGCGCTCGAGGTGGCGCGCCGTCTGGGGCGCAGTCTCGTAGGCCCGACGATTCGCGTGGGCTGCTCTGAGCACCACATGGCGTTTCCAGGCACGATTTCGGTGAGCACGGACACCCTCAAGGCCATCTGCGTGGACTATGTGGGCAGCCTCGCTCGCCACGGCTTCCGCACCGTCTATCTTGTGCCGTCCCACGGAGGCAACTTCGCGCCCCTGGCAGCCATGCTCGACGAACTCCGGGCCGCCGGCGCCCCCGATTGCTCGGTGCACGCATATACCGACCTGCTCGAGTTCGTGGGGCTGTGGAAGGGTGCGATGCGGGAGGTGGCGCCCGGCCTCCACGATCGCGTGGGAGGTCACGCCGACATCGCCGAGAGCTCGGAAATGCTGTGCATCCGGCCCGACCTGGTGCGTGAGGAGCTGGCCGAGGCGGGGTACGTCGGCGGATTCGACGCGGCGCTGGCGGAGCGGATCTTCGAGGAGGGACTGCGCGCGGTCACGCTCAACGGCGTGCTCGGTGACCCCCGCGGGATGAGCCGCGAGATCGGGGAACGATGCATCGCCCGCGCGGCGGAAGGCATCGTCGCCGCGTTCCGGGCAGTCCGTGGATGAGTCTGCGCGCGGACGGCGAGAGGCGGGTTCGCCGGGGGACCGCCGCGGGATGACGCCGGTCGGGCCCATCGACCTGGCCGACATACGAGCTGCGCGCGAGCGCATCGCCGGAGCCGCCATCCGCACGCCGCTGGTGCGTCTGAAGGCGGCAGGGGCGTCCGCCGAGGTGTGGCTCAAGCTCGAGTGCCTGCAGCCCATCGGGTCGTTCAAGATCCGGGGGGCCGCCAACGCCATGGCGCTCGCCGACCCCGCCCGGCTGGCGCGCGGAGTCTACACCGGAAGCGCCGGCAACATGGCTCAGGGGGTCGCGTACGAGGCCCGGCGGCGCGGGATCCCCTGCCGGGTGATCGTCCCGGACACCGCGCCCGCGGCCAAGCTGGACGCCATCGCCCGGCTGGGAGCGACCTCCGTCCCGTTACCGTTCGCCGAGTGGTGGGCGGTCCTGCGCAACCACGGCCATCCCGGCGAGGAGGGCTTCTTCGTCCACCCGGTCAGCGACCCGGCCGTGATCGCCGGCAACGGCACCATCGGGCTCGAGATCGTGGAAGATCTGCCCGACGTGCGCGCGGTGGTGGTTCCCTTCGGCGGGGGTGGCCTCTCCTGCGGGATCGCCACGGCCGTGCGGGCGCTCCGGCCGGACGCGCGGGTGTTCGCGGCCGAAGTGGAGACGGCGGCCCCCCTGGCGGCGTCTCTCCGGGCGGGCCGGCCGGTGGACATCCCGTACACGCGGTCGTTCGTGGACGGGATCGGGGGCGCCGGCCTGCTGCCCGGGATGTGGCCGCTGGCCCGCGCGTTCCTGGCGGGGTCGCGGGTCGTGTCGCTCGAGGACGTCTGCGGGGCGATCCGGCTACTGGCCGAGCGCGCGCACGTGGTCGCGGAGGGGGCGGGCGGGGGGGCGGTGGCGGCGGGGCTGGCGGGGCTCCCCGGCGTCGGCGACGGCCCGGTCGTCGCGGTGGTGTCGGGCGGCAACATCGACGCTCGCGTCCTCGCGGCCATCCTCGAAGGCCGAGCGCCCTGACGCTCCTCGTGCGCCGGCGGCGAAACCGCTGGTCATTCCCCGGGGACCGGAAGTCCCCGGAACCCGTCGCCTGCTGCGGACGTACCTACCCCGCATGAGTTCCCAGACCAAACGACGCCTCGTGTTCCTCGCCGGCTTCGCCCTCTATTTCGGAGCGATCTGGTTTGCATGGGACACACCCATCGTCTACCCACTGAAGGTTTTCGTGGTGCTCCTCCACGAGATCAGCCACGGCATCGCGGCGCTCGCCACCGGGGGCACTATCCAGGCCATCGAACTCGACCCGGCCCAGGGCGGCGCGTGCTACTGTCCCGGCGGTAACGCGTTCCTGACACTGTCCGCGGGATATCTGGGCAGTCTGGGCTGGGGCGCCCTGCTGCTCATGGGCGCGCGCGCCGGGGCCACGCGTTCACGGTGGATCGTCGGCGCGGTGGGCGTGATGGTGGTCGTGCTGACGTTGCTGTACGTGCGCAACGGGTTCGGCTTCGGTTTCGGCCTGCTGTTCGGGCTGGCGCTGTTCGCCTCGGCGGCGAAGCTCCCGGCGCGGGCGAACCGGGTACTGCTCACCGTGCTCGGGCTCACCAGCTGCCTGTACGCCATCCTCGACATCAAGAGCGACATCATCGACCGGCCGGAGCTCCGGTCCGACGCGCGCATGCTCGCCGAGATGACCGGCATCCCCACCATGGCCTGGGGGTTCCTGTGGATCGGCATCGCGATCGCGGTCGCCCTCATGCTCTTCCGCAAGGCGTTCCGGGAGGCGTAGCCGTCCTGCCGCGTGTCTGTGGCGGGCACGGCGGGAATCCAACTCACTCTCCCGGGGCGAAAGGCTGCGCTCGCAGCACCCGGCGTCGGATCCCGGCAGCGCCGGAAACAAATGATCCCCCGCATCCAGCTCTTCGCTTGCCGCAGGCGTCACGGCCATGTAATTTCCGGCAACTGCTCCATTAGGGGTGACGGGCCGCTGGGGAATCGCTCAGATGGCGTTCTCCGACGGACCGCGGGCCTGGGCCCGCCGGTGTTCGGCCCGATGTCGACTCATGAAAAGGAGGTGATCAATTGTCTAGTCCAAGTACCCTGTTCAGCCTGGCATGGGCAAGCGATCGCCGTTAGCCGAGTGATCGTATCTGTTCGGGCCAGCGGCCATCGTGCCGGGCTGAGCAGAAAACGCTGGAAGAAGGCGCCGTCGGATCGGTCCGGCGGCGCCTTCGTCGTGCCGGCGCGGTGCTGCCACTCCATCGTAGTGCGGCTATCCTTGTAGCGGCACCGTGCGAAAACGCAGGTCGCTCTCACTCTTCACATGAACGGAGTTCCCACATCCGCTTCGAGGGAAGCGGAGGAAACGAAACATGTCAGCTTCCATGCCTGATTCATCCTCCAAGCCTGCATCAGGATCCGGAGAGCCGATCGCCATCATCGGCATGGCGTGCCGGTTCCCGGGGGCAAACGACATCGAAGCCTTCTGGCGACTCCTGGAGACGGGGGGAAACGCGGTGGTCGAGGGGGTTCCGGGTTCCGGGGAAGGACGCTGGGGCCAGATCTTCGGCGACAATGCGGTCCAGAGCGAGGGCTGTCGTTTCGGCGCCTTCGTCGACGACATCGACCGGTTCGACGATGCCTTTTTCCGGATATCCCCTGTAGAAGCCGAGCTTCTCGATCCACAGCAGCGCATGATGCTGGAGGTGAGCTGGCAGGCGCTTGAAGACGCGGGCATCGACCCGGATCGACTGAAGGAGAGCCGCACCGGCGTGTACTCCGGGATCAGCAACGACGAATACCGCATGCTGGTGGTGGATTCGGCCAAGCCCGCCGAAGCGGCGGCGTGCCTGTACGCCCTGAGCGGCACGAACCTGAACGGGACGGCCGGGCGCGTTTCCTTCGTGCTCGGGCTGACCGGCCCGGCCAAGGCGGTGGACGCCGCCTGCGCCTCGGCGATGGTGGCGATCAACGACGCGGTCGCCGATCTGCAGCAGGGCAAGGCGAACCTCGCCCTTGCGGGCGGCGTGCAGGCAATCCTCAACGGGCGCATCTACGAGTTGCGCGCGGACGCGATGATGCTGTCGCCCGATGGGCAGTGCAAGACCTTCGATGCCTCCGCGAACGGCTACGTTCGCGCCGAGGGCTGCGGGGTCGTGGTCCTCAAGCGCCTGAGCGACGCCGAGGCGGACGGGGACCGGATCTGGGCGGTGATCCGGGGCTCGGTTGTGAACCATGGCGGGACTGGCGTCGGGCTGACCGTGCCGAACACTCCCGCGCTGGAACAGGTCATGGAGGACGCTTTGTTCCAGGCGGGCGTCGATCCGCTGGAGGTGGATTACGTCGAGGCGCATGGCACGGGAACCGCGGTCGGCGATCCGATCGAGCTGAACGCCGTATCCAGCATCTACGGCAGGGGCCGCGACGCCCGCGACCCGCTGCTGATCGGTTCCGTGAAGACGAACGTGGGCCATCTGGAGTCGGCGGCCGGCGTCGTCGGGCTCATCAAGGCGGCGCTGGTGGTCAGGCGGGGCATCATCCCGAAGCACCTGCATTTCCACGATCCCAACCCGGCGGTGGACTGGGATCGCATGCCGCTGCGCATCACTTCGGAGACGATGGACTGGCCGGACCGTCCGGGCCGCCCGCGGGTGGCCGGGGTCAATTGCTTCGGCATCTCCGGAACGAACGCTCACCTCGTAGTGCAGGAGTATCGCGGCGCGAACGGGGCTGCCGATGAGGGGCGTCCGCTGGCGGCGGGGTCGCGGCAAACGGTCCAGGTGTCGCTTCCCGCGACTCTGGGGGATCTGCCGCTGCCGGACCGGGCCCTGCAGCGGCGCCAGGCGCGTTTGCTGCCTCTCTCGGGCAAGTCGGAGACCGCGCTGAGGGAATCGGCGGGACGGTATCTGTCGTGGCTCAAAGAACGCGCTGACGAGCCGGTCATGGAAGAAGCGGACGCGGAACCACTGCTGTCGGACATGGCGTGGACCGCGGGCGTGGGGCGCAGCCATTTCGATCATCGCGCCGGGGTGGTTTTCCGGGACACCGCCTCACTCCGCCGGCAGCTGGAGTCACTTGCGGAAGGCGGGGACGTTCCAGGACCGGGCGCCGCCGGCAAGGTCGCGTTCGCCTACACCGGGCAGGGAAGCCAGTGGGTCGGCATGGGCCGGGGACTGTACGAGACGGAGCCCGTGGCGCGGGCCGTCCTCGACCGCTGCGAATCGGTGGTCCGCGACGAAAGGGGCGCCTCTCTGCTGGATGTCATGTTCGGCCGTGGCGGGTCGGAGGGAGAACTGGGCGACACCGCCTGGGAGCAGCCGGCGCTCTACGCGCTGGGATGCGCGCTGACTGCCCTTTGGTCGAGCGTGGGCGTGCGCCCCGACGTGGTGGTGGGTCACAGCGTCGGCGAACTGGCGGCGGCGCAGGCGGCGGGCGTGTTCAGCCTGGAGGACGGCATGCGCTTCGCCTGTGCGCGCGGCGGGCTGATGTCGGGGATGGCGGGCGGCGCCATGGCCGCGGTGTTCGCGCCCTCCGCTCCCGTGGCGGCGGCCGTCCAGGCGCACAACGCCGTATCGCGCGGCGTTGAACTCAGCATCTCGGGAGACAACGGCACCCACCAGGTGGTCAGCGGTCCGGTGGAGGAGATCGAAACCATCTCCAGGCACTTCGACTCCGAGGGGATCCGGGTCCGGCGGCTGAACACCAGGAAGGCCTTCCACAGCGCCCTGGTGGAGCCCATCCTGCCCGCCCTGGAAGCGTCCCTGGAGGGCGTGGCGGTCGCCTCCCCTTCCCTGACCGTGGTGAGCAACCTGACCGGCCGGCCGGTCGAGTCCGGCCAGACCCTCGACGGACCCTACTGGAGACGTCACGCCCGGGAGGCGGTGTCGTTCGCGCGCGGCGTGGAATCGCTCGCGGAGCTGGGAGTGGATCTGGTGGTGGAGATCGGGCCACGGTCGGTACTGGCCCCGATGGCGCTGTCGGCCTGGCCGGAGTCGGTCGGCACCCCGGCGCCCGCGGTGGTCTCGACACTGAGTCCTCCCTCCGACGACCCGGAGGCGCCCCAGGGTGGCGGGGACTTCGCGGAGGCGGTCGCCGCTGCCTACGAGGCCGGGCTTCCGGTCCGGTTCGAGGGACTGTTCGCGGGGGAGGCCCGGCGGCGGATCGCGGTCCCCGGCTATCCGTTCCAGCGAAGGCGTCACTGGCTCGAGGCCCCCAGACGGCGGGTACTCGGAGCCGGCCATCCCCTTCTGGGGTCGCGGCACGAGACGGCGCGCGGCGAGGTCACGTTCGAGACGGAGTTGTACCCATCCGATCCGGAGTGGCTGGACGATCACCGGGTGTTCGGACGGGTCGTGGCGCCGGGCGCGCTGTACGGTGCCATGGCCGTGTCGGCCTCGCGCGTCGAGGGGCGCGCGACCGCGGCCGTGGAGGACGTGCAGTTGCACAACGCGCTGGTGTTCACGGAGGAGGAATCCAGAAACGGGAAAGAGGCCGGGCGCCGCATGCAACTGGTGCTGGACTCCGGCGATCCGCTGGCATCGCGCCGATTCCAGCTCTTCAGCAAGGGCGGTGACAAGGAATGGACGATGCACGTGGAGGGGCGCGTGCCACCGGACGGCTCTCCCCCGGAGGCCCCCGGGCGGATCGACCTGGACAGCCTCAGAGCCCGCCTCTCGCCCCTCGAGGTCGCGGACTACTACCGCGCCCGGGCGGGGACGGGGGTCGATCTCGGCCCCTCCTTCCGCACGCTGCGCAGGGCCTGGTCCGGTCCGGGCGAGGCGTTGGGCGAGGTGTCCCTCCCGGAAGGCCTGAGCAACACGCTGGACGTTCATCCGCTGGTCCTGGACGGCTGCTTTCAGGTCATGGGAGCCGCCCGCGACCTGGCGGGACCGCACGGCTCCGTCACCTACCTGCCCTTCGGCTGGGAACGGTGCTGGCTGACGACGGGACGGCTGCCCGACCAGGTGGTATGCCATGTACGCCTGAACGAGGGGTCCGTCGCGGCGGAAGCGAATGCGGACGAAACGCCCGAGGTCCTGACCGGTGAGCTGCGCATCTACGACCGGCAGGGGAGGCTGCTTGGCGGGTTGGGCGGCTACACGGTGAAGCGGGCTACACGCGCTGCGCTGCTATCGACGGTCGAGGGCGTCAACGACCTGCTGTACGAGGTGGTGTGGCGGGAGCGCGCCCTTCCGCCGGGCATGCCCCCGGCGGACTTCTTCCCCAGCCCGGCATCGGTCAAATCGTCCTCCCGCCTGTTCCCGGAACATCTCATCGAGGCGGGCGTCGATCCGGATGATCGGGATGCGCTGCTGACCGATCTCGAGCACTGGTCGTGGTCGTACGCGCTCGCCACCCTGGACGCGCTGGGATGGCGGCGAAGCCGGGGCGCGGCCGTGGATCCGGAGGCGCTGCGCGAGCAACTCGGCGTCATGCCGGAGCACAGCCGCGTATTCCGGCGAATGCTTGAGATGCTCGCCAAATCGGGGGTGCTCGTCGAAGACGGTTCCGGCTTCGTCGTCGCACTCGAATCGGAAGATCCGTGGCCGGAAGTCCTTCCGCCCAAACCGGACGCACACGCCGCCGTGATGGCTCGGCGATATTCCCACGGCTTGACCGAGGTGGGGCTCTTCAGGCGATCGGGCGGAGCCCTCCCCGAGGTGCTGCGCGGCCGCGAGGATCCGCTCACCCTGCTGTTCAGCAGCGGAGAACCGACCGCCGCCGACCTGTATCTCAAGGCACCCGTCGCGCGCGCGGCGAACCGGCTGCTCGAAGAAGCGGTCCGGCAACTCGTCGACGCCCTCCCCGAAGGACGCCGCCTGCGGGTGGTCGAGGTCGGGGCGGGCACGGGTTCGGCCACGGCCTCCGTGCTGCCGCTGCTGCCCGAGGGACGATTCGACTACATGTACACCGACATCTCGGCAGGCTTTTTCTCGGAAGCGGAGGCCCGTTTCGGAGATGGGGGCGGATGCATCGAGTACCGTCCGCTGGACATCGAAAAGGATCCCGTCGAGCAGGGGTTTGCCGCCCACGGCTACGACCTCCTGCTCGCTTCAAACGTCCTGCATGCGACGCGATACCTGGAGGAGACGCTCGGGCATTGTCGCCGGTTGCTCGCGCCCTCGGGACAGTTGATCGCGCTCGAAAACCTGAGCGGCCTGGGTTGGATGGATCTCACATTCGGGCAGTTGGACGGCTGGTGGCGGTTCGCCGACGACTACCGGCCGCATCATGCCCTGGCGAGCCCGGCGGTGTGGCGACGTGCGCTGGGCGACGCCGGTTTCGAGGGGGTCGAGGTGCTCGGGGTGGACGAGGCCGACACGGACCGGACCCCGGACAAGGGCGTGATCGTGGCGCAGGGGCCCGCCGAGGTGCGGGAGCCGCCCGGCGCGTGGATCCTGGCGGCGGACGCGGGGGGCGCGGCGGCGCAACTGGCAAACGACCTGGCGGCGCGCAACCAGACGGTCGTGCTGGCCGTCGGCGGAGAACCGGAGGGTCAGTGGCCGGAGCTGAACGGCCCAGGGGTCTTTCGCGCGACGGTGGAGATGCGGGGGCGCGAGTCGTGGCGATCGCTGATCGACAGCTTTCCGGGTGACGTACCCTTCAACGGCGTTGCGCACCTCCTGGCGCTCGACGGTGCCGGCCAGGACGCGACTACCGGGGACGTGGCCGACGATGTCGAGCGGATGGGCGCAACCGCCCTGGCCATGGCGCAGGGCGTGGCGGATTCCGGCCTCACCCCTGAAAAGGGCATCTGGTTCGTGACCCGTGGAGCGCAGGTGCTGGAGCGTGAGCGCGGAGGGGAGCTCGCCGGCGCGGTCCTGTGGGGCTTCGGCAAGGGCGTGGCCCGCGAAGCGGCGCACCTGCAGCCCCGGATGATCGACCTGGATCCGGGAGAGATGGCGCCCGAGCCCGACCTCGTGAACGAACTCCTCTATCCCGACTCCGAGAACCACGTCGTCCACCGCTTCGGCCGCCGGCGGGTCGCTCGCCTGATCCGGGCGGAGTCGGAGGCCGAACGGCTGGCGCTGCCGGAAGAACCCGACTGGGTGCTGGCGCCGGATGCGGGCGGGGTGTTCGACCGGCCGTACGTGCAGCCGCTGCCGGCCCGTCCCCTGGAGCCCAGGGAAGTCCGCGTCGCCGTGGGCGCGGCCGGGCTCAACTTCTGGGACGTGTTTCGTTCCCTGGGGTTCATCGAGGAAGGGCTGCTGGGCAGGGAGATGTGTGGCCGCATCGTCGAGGTCGGGGCCGAGGTGTCCCGCGTCTCGGTGGGCGACCACGTGGTCGGGATGGGATTCGGCGCGTTCGGGCCAATGATGATCACCCACGAGGAGCTCGTGGCTTCGGCCCCGGCCGAGTTCTCCCGGACCGGACTCGCGACCATCCCCAGCGCCTTCGTCTCGGCTGCCCTGTCCTTCGAGTACTCCGGACTGGAGCCTGGCGAGCGGGTCCTGATTCACGCGGGCGCGGGCGGCGTGGGTCTGGCCGCCATCCAGTGGGTGCAGGCTGCGGGCGCGGAGGTCTTCGCCACCGCAAGTGCCCGCAAGCAGGCGTACTTGCGCTCGCTCGGCGTCGAGCACGTGTTCGACAGCCGCACCACGGCGTTCGGCGAGGAGATCCGCGAGGCGACGGACGGCGCCGGCGTCGATATCGTGCTGAACAGCCTCACCGGGGAGGGCTTCATCGACGCCAGCCTGTCCTGTCTGAGGCACGGGGGCCGCTTTGTGGAGATGGCCCGGCGCGACATTCTCACCGAGGACGAGATGGCGGCGGCCCGTCCGGACGTCTCCTACGACATCCTGGAGCTGGACGTCCTGAAGAAGACCGATCCGGAGTGGGTGGGGAGGGTGTTGCGCGATGTGATGGCGCGCATTGCCGCCGGAGAACTCAAACCGATCGTCCACAGCCGATGGCCGCTGGCCGAGGCAGGCGCGGCGCTGAGCTTCATGCGCTCGGCCCGGCATCTCGGGAAGATTGTCGTGACCGCGCCCCCGCTCTCCGGTGGCCGCCTGCGCCAGGACGGCACCTATCTGGTGACGGGCGGCCTGGGCGGGATCGGATGCGCCGTAGCCGAATGGCTCGCGGACCGGGGCGCGGGGGCGATCGTGCTCAACGGGCGCCGCGCGCCGGACGCCGCAGCCGAGGAGACCATCAGCGCGCTCAGGGAACGCGGGGTGACGGTCGAGGTCGGGCTGGCGGATGTGGCCGATGCGGCCGCGCTGGACCGCATGCTGGCCGACATGGACCGGCGTATGCCCCCGCTCGCGGGCGTGATCCACAGCGTGGGCGTGCTCTCCGACGGCGCGCTCACCAACCAGACCTGGGAGAGGTTCGAACAGGTGCTCCGGCCCAAGATACTGGGTGCGTGGCATCTGCACCGCGCGACGATGGACCGCGACCTGGACATGTTCGTCCTCTTCTCGAGCCGGGTCGGGGTCATGGGCAATCCCGGCCAGGCGAATCATGCCGCCGCCAACGCCTTCCTGGACCAGCTGGCCGGACACCGGCGCGCGCTGGGGCTCGCGGGACAGGCGATCGCCTGGGGGGCGTGGTCGGAGATCGGCGAGGCGGCGGAGCAGCGCGACCGGATCGACCGGCAGCGGTCGGCGCTCGGCGGCCGCTGGTTCACGCCTCAGCAGGGACTCAGGGCATTTGATCGCCTGGTGCGTCAGGATGTGACGACGTCCGTGGTGATGGCGATGGACTGGTCGGTGTTCGAGGAGGCCGTTGACGAGCGTCCTCCCCTGCTGGAGGAGCTCCTCTCCGCGGCATCGGATGCCGAGGCGGACTCCGCGGCCGCCCCGAAGGACGTCCTTACGCAGGTGAGCGAAGCCCCCGCTGCCGAACGGGAGAACGTGCTGGTGTCCTTCCTCCAGGGCGAGGTGCAGGCCGTGCTGCGGCTGCCGTCGGCCCCCGCGGCGACGGTCGGGTTCTTCGATCTGGGGATGGATTCGCTGATGGCGGTCGAGCTGCGCAATCGGCTCAACCGCGCCCTGGCGGGAAGCTACACGGCGCCGAACACGCTGGTCTTCGACTATCCGGACATCGCCTCGCTTGCAGACCACCTGGCCGGCGAGCTGGTCGAACGCGGAGGAGTGTCAGTCTCCGAGGCAGCACCCGAACCTGCGCGCGAGTCCCGCGTGCAGGACGAGGATGACGCGATCGCGATCGTGGGGATGGCGTGCCGATTCCCGGGAGCGCCCGACCTTGAATCGTTCTGGCGCCTGCTTGAGGCCGGCGCCGACCTGGTAACGGACGGACGCCGCGACTCCGGCCCCTGGAACGGGGTCGCCGGGGATCCGCACGGCACCGACGGCACGGCTCGCCGCGGCGCCTTCCTCGAGGACATCGACAAGTTCGACGCCAGGTTCTTCCGCATCACGCCGATCGAGGCGCGGATGATGGACCCGCGGCAGCGCCTGCTGCTAGAGACCACCTGGCACGCGCTCGAGGACGCGGGGATGGATCCCGGGCGACTCACAGGAAGCAACACGGGTGTCTATGCCGGGGTCGGCAACGGCGATTATCGGGATGTGGCCGCCATCAGCGGGGAGGCCCACGGATACCTCGGCACCACCATGAGCGTGACGGCCGGGCGCATCTCCTTCGCGCTGGGTCTCACCGGCCCGGCGGTGCCGCTGGACATGGCCTGCGCGTCCTCCCTGGCTGCCGTTCACCAGGCCGCTTCCGCCCTGCGACAGGGGGAGGTGGAAATGGCCCTGGTCGGCGGGGTCAACGCAATCCTCTCCCCGGACATCACGACCTTCATGAAGGAAGTCGGGATGCTGTCCACAAAGGGGCGCTGCAGCACCTTTGACGCCGAGGCCGACGGCTTCGTCCGCGGCGAGGGCTGCGGGGTCGTCGTGCTCAAGCGCCTGAGCGAGGCGCGGGCGGACGGCGACCGGATCTGGGGTGTGATCCGCGGATCCGCCGTCAACCAGAACGGCTTCAGCGCGGGCCTGACGGTCCCGAACGGGCCGGCTCAGGAGCGGGTCATCGAGGAAGCCCTTGAGCGCGCCGGCATCGAGCCACGGGAAGTGGACTATCTGGAGGCGCATGGAGCCGGATCCGACCTGGGCGACCCGATCGAGGTGCAGGCCGCCGCCGCCGTCTACGGCCGGCAGCGCAGCCCGGAGCGGCCGCTGCTGATCGGTTCGGTGAAAACCAACATCGGCCACCTGGAATGCGCGGCGGGCGTCGCCAGCCTGATCAAGGCCGTGCTGGCCATGAACCGGGGCAGCATCCCGAAACAGCTTCACTTCGACAATCCGACCCCGCACCTGGAATGGGACCAGCTTCCGGTACGGGTCATTTCGGAGCCCACGGACTGGCCTTCCCGTCCGGATCGGCCGGCGCGGGCGGGCGTCAGTTCCTTCGGCCTCTCGGGGACGAACGCGCACGTTGTCGTGGAAGGAGATGACGCCGAGGAGTATTCCGCGGCGCTCACGGACGCGCTGTGGGCCGCGGGTCCCCCGTGCACCGTGCCGGCCGAGTCGTCCGGAAGGGCGGTCGAACTACCGGCCCCCCGCGGCGACTTCGCTCCCCGGGAGACGCGCGTCCTGCCCCTCTCCGGGAAGTCCCCGGCGGCGCTGCGGGATGTTGCACACCGGTATCTGACATGGCTTGACGGGCAGAAGGAAGTTCTCTCGGCGCAAGACGGCACGGCGCAGTCGCTGCTCGCCGACATGGCCTGGACGGCCGGCGAGGGGCGCAGCCACTTCGCGCGCCGGGCCGGTCTGGTCTTCCGCGACGCCCCGTCGCTGCGGGAAGGGCTGAACGGCGTGCTCGACGCCGACCTGGGGCCCGAGCCCAGGGGAATGCCCAGGCCCCCCGCGCCCCCCAGGACCGCGTTCGTGTACGCTGGCGAGGGGAGCGAGCAGAACGGCATGGGGCAGGTTCTGTACGAGGCCGAACCCGTCGTGCGCGCGCTGCTGGATCGATGCGACGCCGTCTTCGCGACCGAGCGTGGCGGCGCCTCCCTGATCGATGTCATGTTCGGGCGGGCGGGCGCGGCCGGCAGGCTGGACGACCCGGAGTGGGCACAGCCGGCCATCTATTCGCTTGCGTGCGCACGCACGGCCCTCTGGGCGAGCGTGGGCGTGCGCCCCGGGGTGGTGGCGGGCCACGGGGTCGGTGAGCTCGCCGCCGCCTGGGCAGCGGGCGTGTTCACCCTGGAAGACGGGCTGCGCCTCGCCGCGGCCCGCGGCGCCGCGATGGCCCGGCCGAAAGTGCGGATGGCGGCCGCGGCGCCGGTCGATGATCCTTCCGCCGCAGACCGGGATCCGCTGGCCGAACTGGAAACGGCATGCGCCGGGATGTCGTTCTCCCGCCCCGAGGTCGTCATGGTCAGCCAGGCGACCGGCACCACCTTGGCGGCGGACGAGGCGCTCGACGGCGCATACTGGCGCCGGCAGGCGAGCGCACCGGCCTACCGGGCCCTGGCGGGGGCACTCGCGGGGCTGGACACCGAACTTGTCGTTGAGATCGGTCCGCGTCCGGGACCGGGGCCCACCCCGCCGCGCGAATGGTCAGATGCGGCCGACCGGCCCGACCGCACCTTCGCGGAGTCGGTCGCATGCGCCTACGAGGCGGGACTGCCCGTTGCCTTTGCCGGCCTGTTCGCCGGGGAGGCGCGCCGCCGGATCTCCCTCCCGGGCTATCCGTTCCAGCGCAGGCGCCACTGGGTCGGTCCGGCCCGGTGAGCCCCCGCGGTTCCGGCGGCGAACCCTCGCTTCGCTACCAGCCCGACGAGAAGCCCCCGCTGCGGCTCTCGCTCGGGGTCGGCCTGCAGCTCGCGGTGCTCAACATCGCCGCCGTGATGCTGATCCCCATGGTGGTGATGCGGGCCGCCGGCGTGCCGGACGCATACCTCTCCTGGGCCGTGCTCGCGTCGGTCACCATCTGCGGCGTGGCGACCATCCTGCAGGCGCGGCGCGGGGGGCGCATCGGGATGGGGCACGTGATGGTAATGGGCACCTCCGGAGCGTTCATCCCGGCGTCCATCATGGCGCTCGACCAGGGCGGCCCCGCCCTGCTCGCCACCCTCGTCGCGATCTCCGCGCTGGTCCCGTTCCTCCTTTCCTGGCGGCTTTCCCTCTTTCAGCGGGTCCTGACACCCGCGGTGTCGGGCACCGTGATCATGCTCATCCCGGTGACGGTCATGCCGTTCATCTCGAGCCTCCTGTCCGGTTCGGCCGGCGCGGAGCCTCCCCCCGGCGCGCCGCTCAGCTTCCTGGTGACCGTGCTCGTCATCGGAGGCCTCGCGCTGAAGGCGAGCGGAGCGTTGCGGCTCTGGGCCCCGGTGATCGGCGTCGTCCTGGGCTCGCTGATCGCCGCGGGGTACGGCCTCTACGACCTGGAGCGCGTCGCCGCGGCTTCCTGGGTCGATCTTCCGCGTGTCCGGGCACCCGGGCTGGATCTCGGCTTCGGCCCCGCGTTCTGGACCCTCCTCCCCTCGTTCCTGCTGGTGGCCGTGATCGCCGCCATCCGCACGATGAGCAGCGCGGTGGCCGTCCAGCGCGTCTCGTGGCGCCGCCGGAGCCGCGCGGTCGACTTCCGCGCCGTTCAGGGCGCCATGGCGGTGGACGGCGTGGGCAACCTGCTGGCCGGGCTCGCCGGGACCGTCCCGGGAAGCGCCACCACCACCAGCGTCCCCCTGACCCAGCTCACCGGCGTGGCTGCGCGCGCCGTCGGGGTCGTAGCCGGCGCGGCCTTCGTCGCGTTCGCCTTCCTGCCGAAGCCCTTCGCCGCCGTGCTCGCCATTCCCGATCCGGTCTTCGCCGGCTACCTCATCATCCTGCTCGCCATGCTGTTCGCGATCGGCATGAAGATCGTGCTGCAGGGCGGATTAGGATACCGTGAAGGTCTCGTCGTCGGCATCGCCTTCCTGGCCGGAACGGGCTTTCAGTACGGCCTGATCTTCCCAGAGCAGGCGTCCCGGTTCGCGGGCGGCCTGCTGGAGAACGGCATGAACGCGGGCGGATTCAGCGCCATCCTCATGACCCTCTTCCTCCGCCTGACGGAGCCCCGCCCGAGCCGCATCGAAACGGGATCCGGCAGCGCGGAGCTACCGGCGATCCGCCGGTTCCTGGGCGATTTCGCGTCCCGCAGCGGGTGGGGCGAAGAGATGGCCGGCCGGCTCGGGGCCGTCGCCGAGGAGGCGCTGCTCACGCTCTCGCGCGACGAGGATTCGGCACGAGAGGGGGCCAGCGGCCGCCGGCGTCTCCTGCTCTCGGCCAGCAGGGAGCAGGGCGGCGCCGTGCTCGAGTTCGTTGTCGGCCCCGGGACCGGAAACCTGCAGGACCGGATCGCCTTGCTCGAAGAGCCCTCTGACGAAGCCTCAATGGAGCGCGAGGTGTCGCTGCGCCTGCTCCGCCACCTGGCGTCTTCGGTTCGCCATCAGCAGTACCACGACACCGAGATCGTAACCGTGCGCGTAGAGGCAGTCGGCGGCTCCGGCTGACGGGTGGTCGCAGGAGCTTCGCGCCGAAACTCGCCGGGCACCGGATCGCAGAAACACCCTCACCTCAGCTCACGGGAGAACACATCCCATGCACGATGTCAACCTGCTCGCAGTCCTGGTCGCCGGGATCGTCCCGATGATCGTCGGCATGCTCTGGTACGGACCCCTCTTCGGCAAGCGCTGGCTGGCGCTGATGGAGACGACGCCCGAGGAGATCCGGGAGGGCTTCAATCCGCTGAAGACCTACGGCATCAGCTTCCTGCTGTCGCTGGTCACCGCCTTCATTCTGGCCCAGTTGATCGCCGATGTTGCTCCGGGAGACGTATCCTCAATGGGTGCGGCCGGCGGATCCACGATGGTCGGCGTTCATGTGGGACTCATGGCGCTGATCGCCTTCGTGCTCCCGGTCGCGCACCAGGGGGTCACGTTCGAGGGCCGGAAAGCCGGGCTTGCGTGGCTGAACGTCGGCTACAACGGGGTGGCGCTCATCGGGCAGGCGATGGTCATTGCCGCGTGGGGCGCGTAGGGGGCCGTGGGCTGCGAAGATCAGCCTGATCCGGGGCCGGGCGCGCCGCTTACCGGAGCAGCCCGGACTCCTCGAGGAAGCCCCGCATCATCGCGACGCAATCCGCCGGATTCTCCACCTGGAGGAAGTGCGTCGTCTCCGGAATGAAGTCGTAGTCCACCGTCTCGATTTGGCTGAGGTCGAAGGTGGGCAGATACGCGTACGGCAGCGTGGGATCGGAGCCGATGACCTTCGTCGGACACGGAGGATTCCCGAAGTCCACGAGGAACGCGAAGGTCCTCACGTAGGCGATGATCTGCGCCTCGTACTCGCGAGGACAACGGAGTTCGTAGCCCCCTTCCCCGGAGGACTCGCGCAGAATCGTCCGAGCCATCAGATCCGCGGCTCCCGGAACCGCCCTGGTGAGCAGCGGCAAAAAACTGAGGAGTTCCGTGAAGTCCTCCCTCTTCCGGAACTGGGCGGCGCGGCGGCTCGCCATCCCGGCCGCCGCCTCGGCGATCGCGTCGTAATCCGGGTCCTTGGGACCGGGCCGGTAGAGAGGTGGATCGAAGAGGACCCACGCGGACAACCTGTCGCACCCACCCGTCCCCAGCGTGGATGAGAGGAGCGCCGTCAGGGCGGAAAGCGAATGAAAGACCCCGGTCGTGGGCCGTTCCCCGTACCGGCGCGCCGCTGCTTCGATGACGCGCTCCTGGTCGCGGACCAGGTTGGGCATGTTGTGCTCCGGGCGTGCCCCGACGGCATTCCAGCCATGGTTCCGCAGATCGTAGAGCAGCACATCGAACTCACCCGTCAGGAGTGACCAGAACGGGTAGTAGAAATCCATGGCCAACCCGTTTCCGTGGCCCAGCAGAAGACGCGGGCCGGCCGGATTCCCATGCCTGCGCAGAATCGTGACGCTGCCGTCGTCCTGACGAACCTCGTGCACGGAGCGCGGCTCGGGGATCTCCCATCTGGCTGCCCGGTTCATGCTGGCGGCCGCCACACCCCCGATGCGCTATGTCGAAACCGGCACCCGCCCGGCCGGGCGGGTGCGCGATGAGACGGGATGCGCCCCGATCAGCTGGCGTCGATGCGCGCGGCCAGGCCGCGCAGAGATCCGATTCCCATCCACTCCTCGGGCGGAATCTCGACGCCGAATTCGCTGGCCACCAGCTTCACGAAGGCGACGCAGTCCAGAGAGGAAACACCGGCTTCGCCGAACGCCAAATCAAAGTCCGGTTCGTGGTCCAGATCCAGGTGCTCATCGATGAGGGCGCGGAGGCGTGCTTCAGTCGTAGACATTCTGTGTCGGATCCTTGGGTAGTAGGTAATCGTTGAAGGTGCTGCCGGTCGATTCTTTAACTTGGCAACGGTGATGTCAAGCCACGGGCTCACTTCCGGACAATGGCGCGTTCCGTCAGAACGCGGTTTCGATCTGCCAGAATAGAGCCCGGTAGTCGAAGACGGTAAAGGCGATGCGATCCCCTGCGGGCGAATAGGCGGGCTGGGTCTTGTGGGAGGGGTCGAAGGTGAGCTGCTCGGCGGCTCCGCCTCCCGCGGGAACCCGGAAGATCTGAAAGAACCCGTCCCCGGCCCGGTCCACGTACGCGACCCAGCGTCCGTCGGCCGACATCCCTATCCCCGAATGCATCTGGTCGGAGCCGTAGCTGTGCATGCGCTCCGGGGTCCCGCCCGTGCGGGGCACGCGCCACAGGCTCTTGCGTCCGACCGCCTCGGCGGCCTCGAAGATGACCGTCTCGCCAGCGTCGGCCCACTCTCCCTGGATCACGTCCTGCTCGAATCCCTCGAGTTCGATGCGGGTCTGGGGCTGCGTCACGTCGCCGGTCTCCTGGTCGATGCCGATGACGAACAGGTGCGCCCGGCGCGCTCCGGCGTCGTCCACGCGATAGCTGGGGAAGAGGATCCAGCGCCCGTCGGCCGACCAGCGCGCCCATCCCGTCTCGTGGCCGTCTTCGCTGATCATGCGTGCCTCGCCGCTTCCGTCGGCGGCCATGAGCCAGATGTCGTCGGATTCCACGTGGGTATGGAAGGCGATCCAGCGCCCGTTGGGCGAGGTGTGCATGCCCTGGTCCTCGGAGTAGGACTGGCGCACCACGCGCTCGGGGGCGTCGTGCGGTTCACTCGCGTCGCCTCCGACGATGCCGATGTGCTGTGCGATGTCGGGGTAGTGGAAATCGTCGGTGACGTGGCGCCAGCTGCCGAAGGTGAAGGCGACTTCGGATCCGTCCCAGCTCCAGGTCGGCGTTTCCGACTGGAACGTGGTCAGCGGGGCGGACGGCCCCCCTTCGGCAGGCGCCGTCGCGACGAACACGCGGTAGTCCTGCGACTTGAAGAGGATGCGGCCATCGGCCCCAACCGAGGGGGCATAGGCGTCGCGGATGAAGCCGGTGAGGCGGGTGGGCACCCCGCCCGCGGCGGGTCTGGCCCAGAGATCCAGAAACCCGCCCTCTCCGGGCGCGGCGTAGTAGACCTGGCCGCCGTCCGGTGAGAAGGCGAGCGGCCCATACACCTCCTGGTCGGTGAAGAACGGCGCGGGCGCGTCGCAGGGCAGATGCAGCCGCTGATGGTCGTCCTCGAAGGACAGGCAGGCGAGCCGCCCGTCCGGTGACCACGCGGGAAAGGAAAGGCGGGGTCCGGTCGCGGCCGCGCGCGCGCTGCCTCCGTCCTCGTCCAGCAGCCAAACGGTGGATTCGCCTCCGGCCGACGACACGCCGGCGACGGTGGTCCCGTCCGGCGACCACGCCAGCATGTCCAGCGCGAGCAGGTCGGGGGACGCGTCGCGGCCAGGCCACAGTGGCTCCCGGCCGCCGTCCGCCCGGTCGTAGAGCCACCACTCCTGCCGGCTGCGGTCGAAGACGCGCTCCCGCACC
Organism: Gammaproteobacteria bacterium; assembly: GCA_009841185.1. Classification (GTDB taxonomy): domain Bacteria; phylum Gemmatimonadota; class Gemmatimonadetes; order Longimicrobiales; family Gaopeijiaceae; genus BD2-11. Next base: position 86,999 of record VXMG01000054.1, on the reverse strand, counting down.
GCGACATGACGGCTGTCGGGAAGCCAGGCGAGGAAACGCATCGACGCGGCGCCCGACCCCATGACGCGCTCGGCGCCACCCCGGGCCGGGACCACATGCAGGCGGTCACGCTCGGTGTAGGCCAGCCAGCGGCCATCGGGCGACACCACGCCGAGCGGGTCCCGGTACGCCACCGGTCCCACCTGTTCTGCGGAGGCGACGTAGTGGAGGGGCGGGAGGCCCGCGTCGGCTGCGGGGCCCTCGGCACACCCGCCGACCGCGAGCACGAGCAGCGCGGCGGGAAGGACTCGGCTTGTAGGACGAACGCAACCGGCCACGCGCGGTTCGCCACCCGGTCCACCGGTCAGCACGACCGCCCCCCGAGCCGTGGCGCCGCCGCGTCGAAGAGCGATGCCACGCGCACTCACGTCCCGAACCACGCGGGTTCGTTCCCCGGCCTCCACTTGATGTTGCAGCCCACGCTGGCGTGCTGATCGGCCGGCGGCGCCCGCCCATCGAGCACCGCGTCGGCCGCCGCGCGCAGATCCTCGCCGGTCACAGGCGCTCCGCTGCCCGGACGGGAACCGTCGAACTGGCCCCGATACGCGAGCCTGCCGCCGCCGTCGTAGAGGAAGAAGTCGGGCGTGCAGGCGGCGGCGTAGGCCCGGGCCACCGTCTGGGACTCGTCAAAGAGGTACGGGAAGGTGTAGCCGACCTCGTCGATCTCCTCCGCCATGCGCTCCGGCGAGTCGGCCGGATGCGTGGTCACGTCGTTGGAGTTGATGGCCACCACCCCCAGCCCCCGCGCCTGGTACTCGCGCCCGAATTCGGCCAGTTCGCGGCGGAGGTGCTTCACGAACGGGCAGTGGTTGCAGATGAAGGCGACCAGCAGCCCGCTCCGCCCCTCCACATCGGAGAGCGTCCATTCCCGGCCGGAGGGATCCGGGAGACGGAAATCGGGCGCGCGCGCGCCCAGCGCCACCATAGTGGAAGGCGTCAATACCATTATTCCAACCCCATCTGCTGTGGTAACGTCTCCAATTCGACGATCTCGAACCGCCGTATCCCGCTCGGCAGCTTCACCTCGACCTCCTCTCCCGGGCGCGCGCCCATCAGGCCGCGGCCGATCGCGGAGGCCATCGATACATGGCCCGCCTCGATGTCGATGTAGTCGCCGGCCGCGATCGTGTACGTTACCTCGGTGTTCCGTACACAATCACGGACCGTAACCCGCGAACCGAAGCCAACCCTGTCGGCGGGCATGCCCTCGACGTCGATCTGCGACAACTCGGCCACGCGCCCGGTCAGATGTCCGATGCGCGCGTTCACGAACTGCTGCCGCTCCAGCGCCGACTTGTACTCCGAGTTCTCGCGCAGGTCGCCGAGCTCGACGGCCTTGCGAATGCGCACCGGGAGCTCGAACTGCAGTTCCCGGGAGAGCGCCTCGATCTCCTCCTCGATCCTCTGCCTGATCTCGTTCAGCATGCGGCTCCTCCGGACGACGCGGGAAGGCGGAGCGAGGCGCCCTCAGACACGCGGGTCGGAGGTGGCCAGCACCACCTCGCGACGGGCCTGACGGTCCGCCCTGACCGCTTCCCGGAACCCGGCGTCCGCGACCCCGAGGATTTGCGTGGCCAGGATCGCGGCGTTCACCGCCCCGGCCTTGCCGATGGCCAGCGTCGCCACCGGCACGCCCCCCGGCATCTGGACCGTGGAGAGGAGCGAATCGAGGCCGTCAAGCGCCGAACTCATGGGCACGCCCAGCACCGGCAGCGCGGTGCTCGACGCCACCACGCCAGCCAGGTGCGCGGCTCCGCCGGCGGCGGCGATGATCACGCCCAGCCCGCGCTCCTCGGCCGTGCGGGAGTAGTCAAGCACTACGTCCGGGGTGCGGTGGGCGGACATCACCCGCACTTCGTGGGGAACGCCGAGCGACTCGAGGGTGGCGGCGGCATGCGTCATCACGGGCCAGTCGCTCTTCGAGCCCATGATCACGCCGACTTTGGGATTGCCATTGGAGTCCATGCGTACGAGACCGATGCTGTTGGGGAGACGTCGGAAGGGAGAGCCCACGATGCAGAACCCCCGCGAAGGGGTCAAGGGTTGAATTGGCGCCGAACCCGGAGTTACTGTCTCGTCTGTCGCATCCGCGCCCGTCCCGAACATCACCTCAGGATCAACAGGGGAAACCGAATGAACATCAGGGTCACGCTTCGCTGGCTGCAGGTACTTGACAAGCTCGAACCCTGGTATAAGAACAAGGGCGAGTTCGTCTTCTGGACCAAAGTCACCAGCGGAGACAGCACGCAGGACCGTCGGTTCCCCGAAGAGGGCCACTATTCCATTTCGGACCATCGCCGCTGGAACAAGCTCGACCATCTGAACAAGGTCATGTATGACGGCGAGGCGGGCGACTCGCTGTGTATCGAGCTCCGCGGCGTCGAGACGGACAGGTTCTCGGCCGACGACGAGCTGGAACGCTACTCACGCGAATTCTCGGGCCCCGTGGAATCCTGGGTGGGCCGTCATCGGCCGGGTGACGAGGGGCCGCCCGACCCGGAGGCGATGAGCAACTGGCGGATCTGCTACGACGTGGAGATCGTGTAGCGTCGAGCGCCCCGGCCGGCGTCAGCCAGGCACGGCGGCCACCGTACTCACCGGTCCCCCACACGGACCAGGTGGTACCGCTTCTTGCCGCGCCGCAGCACCACGAACTCCCCGTGCAACGTGTCGTCCGGCGCCACCCGCGCGGAGGCTTCCGCGACCCTTCGGTTGTTGAGATAGACGCCGCCGCCTGCGATGGCGCGCCGGGCATCGCTCTTCGAAGCCGCCAGGCCGGAACGGTGTAGCAGATCCACGAGCGGCAGACCTCCGTCCTGCAGGTCGCCGCGCGTGACCCGGCTGGAGGGCACGTCCGCGAAGATGTCCGCGATCTCGCCGGCCTCCAGCCCTTCGACTTCGCCGCCGAAAAGCACTTGGCTCGCCTTGCGCGCGCGGCCCAGCCCGTCCTCGCCGTGGAGACGGCGGGTGACGTCGGCGGCCAGCGCCCTCTGCGCGAGGCGTCGATGCGGTTCCGCCTCGATGGACGCCTCCAGCTCCTCGACCTCCTCCCGCGGGAACAGGGTGAAGAGGCGCAGGTATGCGCCCGCGTCCGCGTCCGGGGTGTTCATCCAGAACTGGTAGAACCGGTAGGGGCTTGTGCGCGCGGGGTCCAGCCACACGGTACCGCCCTCGGTCTTGCCGAACTTCGTGCCCGAGGAGGTGGTCAGGAGCGGGAAGGTGACCCCGTACGCTCGGGCGCCCCGCACGCGCCGAATCAGCTCGATGCCGGCGGTGATGTTTCCCCACTGATCGCTGCCGCCCATCTGCACGGTGCACCCCATGCGATCGTGCAGTTCAAGGAAGTCGTAGGCCTGCAGCAGAACGTAGCTGAACTCGGTGAACGAGATGCTCGCCTCCGGGTCCTGTACGCGCCTGCGGATCGAGTCCTTGCCGAGGAGAGCGTTGATGGAGAAGTGCTTGCCTACGTCACGCAGGAAGTCGACCATCCCCACCCGGCCCAGCCAGTCCAGATTGTTGGCCATGCGCGCGGGATTGCCCTTCACCTCGAAATCGAGGAAGTGCGCGAGCTGGGAGTGGATGCCGGCGGCGTTGGCCTCAGCATCTTCCTTCGACAGCAGCGCGCGCTCCGCGGCCTTCTCGGAGGGGTCGCCGATCAGACCTGTCCCTCCGCCGACCAGCGCGACCGGGGTGTGTCCCGCGCGCTGCAGGTGCACCAGCCCCATGATCGGCAGCAGGCTGCCGACGTGCAGGCTGGAGGCGGTCGGGTCGAAGCCGATGTACGCGACCCGGGACTCGGAAGCGAACGCCTGCGCGGAGCCGTCGGTGGCGTCGTAGAGCAGGCCGCGCCACGTGTATTCGTCGAGCAGGTTCATGGGTCGGAGGATGGCCGGGACGGGGCCGGGCAGTGGGTGAACGATGGCGGACGGGTCGGTGCGCGCTGGCTGTCGGGACGGCCAAAGCTACAGGGTCGAGCAGCGTTCTACCATGGTCATGGGGGCGTCGTGCCGGAAAGGCGGGCGGCGAGGCGTGTGCGGTCGATCTTGCCGTTCGGGTTGCGTGGAAGCTCGGCGAGCACCAGCAGCGCGCGCGGGCGGGCGGCGGGGCCGAGCAGTTCCCGGCAGTGCCGGTGGATGGCCTCGACGTGCAGCTCGCGAGCAACGGAGGGGACGATCACAGCCGCCACCCGTTCTCCCCACTCGGGGTCGGGCAGCCCCACCACCGCCGCCTCCGCCACGGCGGGGTGCGCGGCGAGCACCCGCTCGACCTCGGCGGGGTGGACGTTGACCCCCCCGCTCACGATGCGGCGGGCCTTGCGGCCGGTGACCCACAGGTGGCCGTCCTGGTCCAGGCGGCCCAGGTCGCCGGTGCGATGCCAGCCGTGCGGACCGGCGATGGGACCACCACGGTGGTAGGCGCGCGCCACCATGTCGCCGCGCACCTCGATCTCGCCGGCGGCGGCGACGCGGACCTCGACGCCATCGAGGGGGGCCCCCGTCGTGCCGGGCTTGGCGCGCACCAGGGCGGGCGGGGCGGTCGCCACCTGCGAGCAGGCCTCCGTCATCCCGTAGGTGAGGGCCAGCGGCAGCCCGCCGGACAGCGCGCGTTCCACCAGGCGGGGCGGGGCGCCCGCCCCCCCCACCAGCACGCACCGCAGGGAGGCGGAGAACGGGTGGGGGAGGCCGGCGTCCAGCAGGCGGCCGAGCATGGTGGGAACCAGGGAGACATGGCTGACGGCGCCCGCCTCGAGCAGCTCGGCCAGCGCCTCCAGCCGCCATTCGCCACGCGTCACCACCCGGCTGCCGGCCGCGAGCGCCCGGTCCACCAGCGCCATCCCGCCGATGTGGGCGAGCGACAGGGAGGCGTGCCAGGCATCCTGGGGTCCCAGCTCCAGGCGGGCGCGCACGGCGCGCGCGCTGGCGCGGAAGTTTCGTCGGGTGAGCGCGACCGCGCGCGACCGCCCCCCGGTCCCCGAGGTGCGCAGGATGGCGACCACGTCGTCCGGGGTCGGCCCGGGGAGGGGCTCGTCGCAGGGCGCCACCCCGCGGATATCGTCCGTCGCGGGATGGCCGGCGCCGGGCCGCCGGTCGCCCGCCGCAGCATCGCGGCTCCCCAGGCAGAACACCCGTGACTTCCCTCCTCCGCCCGCCGCCCCGACCAAATCGAGCGCCAGCTCCAGGTGAGCCGGATCGCACAACACGACCGCCGGACGCACGGCCGCGAGGGCGTCCCTCATCTCATGGCGCCCCAGCGCCGGGCTGAGCGGGGCGAGCGCCGCGCCCGCCCGCGGCGCCGCGTACATGGCCGCCACCGCCCCGGGGCCGGCCGGCGCCAGCATCGCGACCGCGTCCCCAGGCTTCACGCCGAGCGTCACCAGGCGCCGGGCCAGGCGGTTGGCCGCCGCGTCCAGATCACGGTAGCTCAGCGCCGCACCGCCATCGTCGAGCGCGATCCGGCCCGGATGCGCCCGTGCGCCCGCGGCGACCACGTCCTCCACCGGGCGCTCGATCACGCGCGCACCATCGCCCCGCCGCTGGTCACCCCAGCGCGAACCCAAGTCCAAGCAGGACCCCGAAGAGCCCCACGAAGCGCGCGGTCCCGGCCAGCGCGCGGTTGAGCACGGCCGGCTCGCGGTGGTCGAGCACAAGCTTCAGCGGACCCGCCACCGCCGCAAGCGCGCACAGGGAGAGCAGGACCCAGGGACTCCAGCCGTGCAGTGCCATCCCCGCCGGGGGAATGACCGCGGTCAGCACGACCAGCAGGACGTACTGCACCTTCGTCCACCCGCCTCCTATGCGCACCGCCAGGGTGCGCTTTCCCGCGCGCGCGTCCGTCTTGATGTCGCGCAGGTTGTTCACCACCAGAATCGCCGTGCTGGAGGCTCCCAGGGCGACGCCGGCGGTCAGGGAATCCGGGCGGAACTCCAGCACCTGCACGAAGCAGGTCCCCGCGACCGCCACCAGGCCGAAGAAGACGAACACGAACAGGTCGCCCAGCCCGTGATACGCCAGCGGCCAGGGGCCCGCGGTGTACGCAACTCCCGCGGCGATGCTGGCCACGCCGATGGCCACCACCGGCCACCCCGCCACCAGCGCCAGGAAGACCCCCGCCCCCGTGGCGAGCGCGAACGCCAGAAAGGCCCCCCGCAGCACGTCCCTCCCTTCGATCAGCCCGGCCTGGGTGACGCGCACGGGACCCAGCCGCCCCTCGCTGTCTCCCCCCTTTTGGTAGTCGTAGTAGTCGTTGGCCAGGTTGGTGCCGACCTGGATCAGCACGGCCGCGGCCAGCGCGGCCAGCGCGGGCAGGAGGGCGAAGCCGCCGTGCATGTGCGCCAGCCCCGTACCGGCGGCGACCGGCGCGATGGTGGCGGTGAGGGTACGGGGCCGGCAGGCCATCATCCAGGCCTGCGTCCGGGAGACGCTCCCGCCGGTCATGCCTCAGCTGCTACGGCAGCCACGGGTACTTGCGGAAGTCCGGCCTGCGCTTCTGCAGATAGGCGTTCCTGCCCTCCTGCCCCTGCTCCGTCATGTAGAAGAGCAGGGTCGCGTTGCCCGCCAACTCCTGGAGCCCGGTCTGACCGTCCACGTCGGCGTTGAAGGCGGCCTTCAGGCAGCGGATCGCCAGCGGGCTCTTGTCGAGGATCTCCTGCGCCCAGCGCCAGCCTGCCATCTCCAGCTCCTCCACGGGCACGACCTTGTTGACCAGCCCCATCTCCAGCGCCTCGGCGGCGTTGTACTGCCGGCACAGGTACCAGATCTCGCGCGCCTTCTTCTGCCCCACGATCCGCGCCAGATACGAGGAGCCGTACCCGCCGTCGAAGCTCCCCACGATGGGCCCGGTCTGGCCGAAGACCGCGTTGTCGGCGGCGATCGTCAGATCCGAGACAACGTGCAGCACGTGGCCGCCCCCGATGGCGTATCCGGCCACCAGGGCGATGACCGGCTTGGGCATCGTGCGCATGTAGCGCTGCAGTTCCAGCACGTTCAGCCGCGGAACCCCGTCGCCCCCGACGTACCCGGCGTCGCCTCGCACGCGCTGGTCTCCCCCGGACGAGAACGCGTACTTGCCGTCCTTGGCGGGACCGTTGCCGGTGAAGAGGACGACCCCGATGCTCATGTCCTCGCCAGCGTCGCGGAAGGCTTCCTGCAGCTCGAAAAGCGTTTCCGGGCGGAAGGCGTTGCGCACCTCGGGACGGTTGAAGGCGATGCGCGCCACGCCGCCGCTCTTGTGATAGGTGATGTCCCCGTATTCGCGGACCTGCTTCCAATCCGGCTCTTTCATTCACGATCTCCCGGTCTCTGCTTCATGCGTGACCCCCGGCGTTCACGACAGCCCTGGCTCGGGCGCCTCTCCCGACGATTCCGCGGAATGTCGTGCGCGGACAACCCGTCAGCAGCGCTCAGGGCTGGCCGACGGCTTCATACACCGCCCGCCGGCAACGCCGGTTCCGCTCGCGGTCCGTTTCCACCTCGATGATCCTGCTACCTCCCCGCGCGATCGCCCGCTCCAGCGACAACACCAGCTCCGCCCCCGTCCGCACCCGCTCGTGCGGCAGCCCGTAGAGCGCGGCCGCGTGCGCGAAGTCCAGCCCGTGCGGCGTAGCGAAGTGCCGGGTGAACGCCGGCTCGAAGTCCCGGATGGGCAGGAAATGGAAGATACCGCCCCCGTCGTTGTTGACCAGAACGAAGATGACCTCGGCGTGGTCGCGCGCGCTCAGAAGCCCGTTCATGTCGTGGATGAACGCCACGTCGCCGACGATGGCCAGCACCGGGCCCTCTCCGCCGGCTGCGACGCCTGCCGCCGACGACAGGATGCCGTCGATGCCGCTGGCTCCGCGGTTCCCGTGAACCAGAAGCGGCTTCCGGCGGGGGAGGGCGAAGGCGTCCAGGTCACGCACCGGCATGCTCGACGACACAAACACGGTGCTCCCGGGAGGTGCGGCGCGCACAACCTGCGCACACACGATGCCCTCGAAGAGTTCGCCCTCCGAGGCCTCCTCGATCGCGCGCGCGGCGGCCCCCTGCGCCTTGCGCCAGAGGGCGTGCCACCTCGCCTTCACCTCATTGCCAGAGCCGGAGCGGTCGAGCCCCTCGGCCTTAGAGGCGGCCTCGCCACCCGTGTGCGCGGATCCGACCGCCATCGCCGCGCCCAGCGCTTCGGCGAAGGCCGCCACGTCGGCGCGCAGATAGTGGCTGGCGACGTTCAGGTGATCCTTCCAGCGATCCCCCGCGTCGATCACCCACTGCTCGCCTCCCGCTTCCTCCAGGAGCGACAGCAGATTCGCGGAGGTGGGGCTCGCGCCGAGACGCAGGACCAGGTCGGGGCGCAGCGCCTCGCGCGTGGGCGCGTCCCCCAGGAAGAGGTCGTAGCCGCCGATGCGCAGCGCCCCCCCGGCGTCTCCGAAGCGGGCCCCGGAGAGGGCGTCGGGCAGAAGCGGATAGCCCGTGGCGGCGGCGAGGGCCTTCGCGGCGGGCCCGTCGCGCTCCGGCTCGGGCGAGGGACCGGCCACGATCAGGCCGCGGTCGACCTCCCGCACCCGCGCGGCAAGCTCGGCCAGGTGGCCGGCGGGCGGTGCCGGGCGGCGCACCGCTATGCGTGTGAGGGGCGCCTCCTCCGGACGGCCCCGCACGGCCAGCGGATGCGCGGCGGCGAACCCGTCCGGAACGTCGCCGGGGACGCGGGTGGGCGCGAGCGGCTTGGCGAAGGGCAGGTTCAGGTGCACCGGGCCGGCGGGGCAACCGACGGAGGAGGCGACCGCGCGCGCCGCCAGCGCCCGCAGATGGACGAGCGCGGCCTCCTCCGCCTCGGGCGGCGCGGCCTCCACGAAGTCGCGGACGTGCCTGCCGAAGATCCCGGCCTGGTCGATCGCCTGGTTCGCGTCCGCGCCCCGCAGCCGGTGCGGGCGGTCGGCGGTCAGCAGCAGGAGGGGCGCCTCGCTGTACGACGCCTCCACCACGGCCGGAAGGAGATTGGCGACCGCGGTCCCCGAGGTGGTGATCACGGCGGCGGGCCGGCGGGCGCGCTTGCCCACTCCGAGCGCGAAGAACGCCGCCGACCGCTCGTCCAGGTGGGTGAAGACCCGCAATCGCGCATCCGCGGCGGCGGCCATGACCAGCGGGGCGGAGCGGTAGCCGGGCGCCAGCACCACCTCGCGCACGCCGGCGCGCGCCAGTTCGTCCAGCAGGGCGGCCGCCCACATCAGGTTCCGGTTCGGACCGGTCAACTTCGGCCGCCGCTCAGCGGATCCCGCGGGCCCCGGCCGCGTCCAGCGCGCGCAGCACCGGCTCGAACTTGATCCCGGTCTCGTCCCACTCCCCGTCGGGATCCGAACCGGGCACGATCCCGGCGCCGGCGAAGAGCCGCCAGGTGGTCGAGCGCGCCACGGCCGTGCGCAGCGCCGGCACGAAGACCCCGTCGCCGCGCGTGTCGAACCACCCCACGGGACCCGCGTACCATCCGCGCTCGAAGGGTTCGTTCCTGGAGAGCAGGTCGAGCGCCGCATCCCGGGGCAGACCGCACACCGCGGGCGTCGGGTGGAGCGCCGCCAGCACGTCCAGCACCGAGGGGCCGGGCCGTAGAACCGCCTTGATGCGCGTCTCCAGGTGCTGGATGCGGGCCAGCGTGAGAACGTGCGGTTCGGCCTCGGCTTCGACCGTCCGGCACAGCGGCTCCAGGCGCGCGACCATGTCCTTCACGGTGAACGCGTGCTCCACCCGGTCCTTCGCGCTGTTCAGGAGCTGTCGGGCCAGGGCGCGCTGCTCTTCGTCGGTCGCGCCGCGGGACACCGAACCGGCCACGGCGGTCGCGCGGAAGCGGTCGCCCCGCACCATGGCGAGCGCCTCCGGGGTCGCGCCGACGATCGGCGACCCGGCCGCGGGCTCGAAGAGAAACACATGGGCATCCGCGTTTTCGCGGCGCAGGTAGGCGAGCACGTCCACCGGATCGATGGCGCCCGTTGTGGACACGTCGAGAATCCGCGCCAGCACCGCTTTCTCCATCCGGCCGTCCTCGATGGCCGAAAGGATCTCCTCGACCGCCCGCTGCCAGTTCCGGCGCCCCGAACGCAGGCGGGCGGCGGGCCGCGGCGCCCGACCATCCCCCTTGCGAGCAGCGAGGGCCACGCCCTTGATCGTGTAGTCCAGCCGCGCCCGCAACTGGCCGCGCACCGTCGCCACGTCTTCCCCGGGAGCCACCAGCTCCTGGGCGCTGAGCCGCACGGCCTCCCCGTCATGTTCGAGCTCCAGGTCCGGAAGAACGAAGCGCGCGCGCGGGTACGCTGCCCAGAAATCCCGCGGCACGTGATCGTCCCGAAAGGAGAAGCCTCCGTAAAAGCGTAGCGCCGGCTCCGGCCCCGCTCCTCGCCACCCGTTCCCGTTCCCGCGCCCTGCACGACGTGCCGCACGATCCTGGATCTCGAGGAAGCGATTCCGCGGCCTGGACCCGGGATGAACCACCAGCGAGTCGAGTTCCCCGATATGTGCCAGCCATCCCCGGCCTCGCGCCCAGAAGCCGCGCGCGCGGCCCCGGCCCCATCTCAGGAATGCACCGGGCTCGAGGCCACTGTCCTCGACGGTTTCGCGAACCGGCACGAAGCGCGGGGGTGCCTGTAGTCTCATGTCTCCGGCAGGTGATCTCCGTGGTCCCGGTGGCCCCCGCGGCAACGTGTCCCGCGATGGCTTGTGCTCCACCATGCAGCGCTGGCGGCCGGCCGGCGGCCAACGCGCCGGAAAACGTTCACTGTGCCCGCGATTACGTGCAAGGGGCGCGTTGCCCCGCACTCCGCGCGCCTCTATCATCAGCCGGGTTTTCGCCTTGTCCCATCTTTCCCCGTGAGGAACCCGATGGACCGCAGACTCTTCGTTCGTTCCGGCGCCACGCTCGGAGCCCTCGGCATGGGAGGCCTGGGCTTCCCCCGCTTCGCGAGCGCCGCCTGGTCGCCCCGCCTGCAGGCCGGCGCCATCCGCATGAACTCCAACGAGAACCCCCTGGGGCTGTCGCCTGCGGCGCGTCAGGCCGTCATCGACAACCTCGACCTCGCGAACCGATATCCTGGCGATCTGATCGGGCAGCTCAGCGACAGGATGTGCGCCTACTACGGCATCAACTCCGATCAACTGGTGCTCGGGGCGGGCTCGACCGAGATCCTGCAGATGATCGTGCAGGCCTATGCGTCGCCGCTTCGCAAGCTGGTGCTGGCCGAGCCCACCTTCGAGGACGTGAACGACTATCGCGATACTTATCCGTACGACGTCGCAACCGTCCCCCTTAACGCCAGGTACGAGCACGACCTGAACCGCATGCGCGAGGAGTCCGAGAAGGACGGCCGTCCGGCCATGGTCTACATCTGCAACCCCAACAACCCGACGGGCACCATTACGCCGAGCGCCGAACTCGACAACTGGATCGCCGACGCGCCCGAGCACGTGCTCTTCCTCATGGACGAAGCGTACTACGAGTACGTGGAAGACCCCACATACTGGTCCGCACTCAAGTGGGTGCACGACCGCCCCAACGTGATCGTGGTGCGCACCTTCTCGAAGATCTACGGAATGGCGGGGCTGCGCCTGGGCTTCGGCATCGCGCACCCGCTCGCGGTCCGGCGTCTGCAGGACTTCGCGATACACAGCAGCGCCAACCAGCTCGCGCTGGCGGCCGGCATTGCCTGCTTCGGCGACGAGGAGCTGATGGCGAAGAGCCGCGAGGTGAACCGGGAGGCCCGCGAGGTCACCGAGGCCTGCCTGGATGAACTCGGCCTTGAATACCTGCCCACCCACGGCAATTTCCTGATGCACCGGATCAGCGGCGATCTGGACACCTACATCAACCGCATGAGCGACGCGGGCCTCCTGGTCGGCCGCAGGTTCCCGCCCATGCTCGACTACAACCGCCTCTCCTTCTCCCTCCCCGAGCACATGGAGCAGTGGGCCGAGACCCTGCGCGACTTCCGCAGCAAAGGCTGGGTGTAGTCGCCCGTGACCGACAGCCAGGACACATCCGAGCATCCGGCCGCCCCGGAGGCCGGGTGGCCCACGGATAGCGGGCAAGGGACGGCCCCCGCGCGGGCCCCGTCCACGCGCTCCTACCCCACCTTCGGGAAGGCCCTCTGGCTGGTGGTGCTGGTGCTGGTACTGCAGGTCACAATCGGGCTGTCGTTCATGTTGCTCGACCCGACAGAGGGAACCTACAGCCAACACCCGCTCGCGCTTGGCCTCGGCAACGTGCTCGCATTCGGCCTGGTGATTGTGGGCGCCACGCGGCGCAGCGGGGTCGACTTCCGCGAGACGTATCCGCTCCCGGCAGCTTCCGCGCGGGTGCTCTTACTCACCGCCGTACTCATCCTCGGCACGGTCATTCTGCTCTCCGAGGTCGACAACCTGACTCGCCTGTTCTTCCCGCCGCCCGCGGCACTGGCCGAGGCGTTCGAAGGACTCCTGGACACCCGAGCGCGCCCGATCAGCAGCTTCTTCCTGCTCGTGGTCGTTGCGCCGGTGACCGAGGAAATGCTCTTCAGAGGCCTCATTCTGAGGGGCTTCCTCGCCAACTACTCGAAGAGGCGCGCCATCCTGCTCTCCGCGTTCCTCTTCGCCGTCATGCACACCAACCCCTGGCAGTTCATCTCGGCCCTGGTCGCCGGAGTGCTGCTGGCCTGGCTGCTGGTCGAGACCGGATCGCTGATCCCCTGCCTTTTCGCGCATGCGGTCGCCAACGGCACGGCCTGGCTTGCCGGGCTGACCACGGTGGAGATTCCCGGCTTCACGAGCAGCATGGGCGATGCCGTGCAGTTCCAGCCCTTCTGGCTGAACGCGGTGGGCGGGGCGTTCGCGGTGGGCGGCTATCTGCTGCTGCGGCGCGCGTTCCGCGAGGAAGCCCGCCCGCCCGAAGATCTGTACCGCCGTCCGGGTCTGACCTCCTGAACCTCATCGCTCCGCGCGAGGATCCGCCGATGACCTCTCCGCCATCCGTCCGACCGGGATACTGGACCGCCAACCTGCGCTATCTGGCCATCCTGCTGACAATCTGGTTCCTGGTGTCGTTCGGCTGCGGCATCCTGTTCGCGGACGCGCTCAACGGCTTCCGGATCCCCGGCACGGGATTCAAGGCCGGATTCTGGTTCGCCCAGCAGGGCGCCATCTACGCCTTCCTGGTGCTCATCTTCGTCTACGTCCGGCTGATGAACCGCCTGGACCGCGAGTACGGGGTGGAGGAGGAATGAGGGGGGCGGCTCGATGAACGTTCAGGCCTGGACCTTCACCCTGGTCGCGATCTCCTTCGCGCTCTACATCGGCGTGGCGGTGTGGTCCCGCGCGAACTCCACCCGCGACTTCTACGTGGCGGGCAAGGGCGTGCATCCGCTTGCGAACGGCATGGCCACCGCCGCCGACTGGATGTCGGCCGCGTCCTTCATCTCGATGGCCGGGCTGATCGCCTTCCTCGGATACGACGGCTCGGTGTACCTCATGGGGTGGACGGGCGGCTACGTCCTCCTGGCGCTGCTGCTGGCGCCCTACCTGCGCAAGTTCGGCCGTTACACCGTTCCCGACTTCGTGGGCGAGCGCTACTACTCGAAGACGGCGCGGGTGGTGGCGGTGGTGTGCGCGATCTTCATCTCGTTCACCTACGTGGCCGGGCAGATGCGCGGGGTGGGCATCGTCTTCAGCCGCTTCCTCGAGGTGCCGATCGAATGGGGCGTGGCAATCGGCATGGCGATCGTCTTCTTCTACGCCGTGCTCGGGGGGATGAAGGGCATCACCTACACGCAGGTGGCGCAGTACTGCGTGCTCATCTTCGCGTACATGGTGCCCGCCATATTCCTCTCGATCCTCATCACGGGGAATCCCGTGCCGCAGCTGGGGCTTGGCGGCGCCGACCTGGTCAGCGGCGAATACCTGCTTGACCGGCTCGACGGGCTCCACGAACAACTGGGCTTCGCGGCCTACACGGACGGCTCCAAGTCGACGCTGGACATCTTCGCCATCACGGCCGCGCTCATGGTGGGCACGGCCGGGCTGCCCCATGTGATCATCCGCTTCTATACCGTACCGCGCGTGCGCGATGCCCGGATCTCGGCGGGATGGGCGCTGCTTTTCATCGCAATCCTGTATACGACGGCTCCCGCGGTGGCCGTGTTCGCGCGCACCAACCTGCTCAACACGGTGTCGGAGCAGCCCTACGAGGCGGTCCCCGAGTGGTTCACCACGTGGGAGAACACGGACCTGATCGCCTACGAGGACCACAACGGGGACGGGCTGATCCAGTTCGTGGGCCCCGATGCCGTCGACGAGTCGGGGCAAGCGGTGCAGAACGAACTCACCATCGACCGCGACATCATGGTGCTGGCCAACCCGGAGATCGCCGGGCTGCCGGCCTGGGTGGTCGGGCTGGTGGCGGCGGGCGGTCTCGCGGCGGCGCTCTCCACCGCGGCGGGGCTGCTGCTGGTGGTCTCCTCGGCCATTAGCCACGACCTGCTCAAGGGAGTCTTCCGGCCCGGCATCTCCGAGCGCGGAGAACTCGTCTGGGCGCGCATCAGCGCGGCCTTCGCGGTCGTCCTGGCCGGTTACCTTGGCATCAACCCCCCGGGCTTCGTCGCCCAGGTGGTGGCGTTCGCCTTCGGGCTGGCCGCGGCTTCGTTCTTCCCGGCCATCATCCTGGGCATCTTCTCACGTCGCATGAACCGCGAGGGCGCCATCGCCGGCATGATCTCGGGAATCGTGTTCACCGCCGCCTACATCATCTACTTCAACTACGTGAATCCGGCCGCCAACACGGCCGACAACTGGTTCCTGGGGATTTCGCCGGAGGGCATCGGTTTCGTGGGCATGCTGATCAATTTCGTGGTCGCGGGCATCGTGTCGCGCTCGAGCGCCGCGCCGCCCGAGGAGGTGGGCCGGCTCGTGGAGAGCATCCGGGTGCCGAAGGGATCCGGACCGGCGCATGAGGTGTCGGCATGAGCCGCGCGCTGTGGCGGACGACTGCGGTGGTGTGCGCGGGCACGCTCGCGGCGGGATGCGCGGGTGAGGGGACCGGATACGATGTCGTGATCCGCGGGGGCACCGTCTACGACGGCTCCGGCGCACCCCCGGTGGTCGCCGATGTCGGCATCCGCGGAGACCGCGTCGCGGCGTTGGGCGACCTCTCCGGCGCCGAGGCCGCGCAAGTGCTCGACGCCTCGGGGATGGCGGTCTCCCCGGGCTTTATCAACATGCTCAGCTGGGCCAACGAATCGCTCATCGTGGACGGCCGCTCGCTCGGCGATATCCGCCAGGGGGTGACGCTGGAAGTCCTCGGCGAAGGCTCATCGATGGGACCGGCGAACGACGCCATGAAGGCGGACTTCCTCGATGACTTCGTGTCCTGGCTGGGCGGGACGGAAGCGGCCGCGCGGGCCCTGGGGCTGCCGCCGGACGCGCCGCTGGAGGTGCCGTGGACGACGCTCGGCGAGTACCTGGCTTTCCTGGAGCGCAAAGGCGTCGCCACCAACGTGGCCTCCTTCTTCGGCGCCACCACCGCGCGCATCCACGAGATCGGCTACGAGGACCGCCCCCCGACCGCGGACGAGCTGGAGCGCATGCGCGCTCTGGTGCGCACCGCCATGGAGGAGGGCGCCGTGGGGGTGAGTTCGGCGCTCATCTACACCCCCGGCTTCTTCGCCGACACCGACGAGCTGATCGCGCTCTCCGAGGTCGCCGCCGAGTATGACGGGATGTACATCTCGCACCTGCGCAGCGAGGGCGCGCGGCTGCTGGAATCGGTCGAGGAGCTCATCACCATCGCGCGCGAGGCCGGCATCCGCGCCGAGATCTACCATCTGAAAGCGGCCGGGCGCGAGAACTGGCACAAGCTGGAGGACGTGATCGCGCGCGTGGAACAGGTCCGCGCCGAGGGGCTGGGCATCACCGCCGACATGTACACCTACACCGCCGGCTCCACAGGGCTCGACGCCGCCATGCCGCCCTGGGTGCAGGAGGGCGGCTACGACGCCTGGGCGGCGCGCATCCGGGATCCGGAGGTTCGCGCGCGCGTAGTGGAAGAGATGCGCACCCCGACCGACGAGTGGGAGAACCTGCTGCTCGCATCCGGACCCGAAGGGGCGCTGCTGGTCGGGTTCCGCAACGAGGAGCTGCGCCGATACCAGGGGATGACGCTGGCCGAGGTGGCCCAGGAGCGCGGCACACCGCCCGAGGAGACCGCCATCGACCTGGTGATCGAGGACGGCACCCGGGTGCAGGTCGTCTACTTCCTCATGTCCGAGGAGAACGTGCGCCGCCAGATCGCCCTGCCCTGGGTCTCGTTCGACTCCGACGCCGCGTCCATGGCGCCGGAAGGCGTCTTTCTGCAGAACAGCACCCATCCGCGCGCGTACGGCAACTTCGCCCGCCTGCTGGGCAGGTACGTGCGCGAGGAAGGCGTCATCCCGCTGGAAGAGGCGGTGCGCAAGCTGACTTCGCTTCCGGCCGCCAACCTGCGCATCTCGGACCGCGGGCGGCTCGCGGAAGGTTACTTCGCGGATGTCGTGGTGTTCGACCCGGCCACCATCATCGACCACGCCACCTACGAGGACGCCCACCAGCTCGCTACAGGCGTGACGCACGTGTTCGTCAACGGCGTGATGGTGCTCGAGGACTCCGAACCCACCGGCGCGATGCCCGGCCGCTTCGTTCGCGGGCCGGGCTGGAGAGGCAATTAGCTAACCGGACTAAACTAGATTAGTCCGGTCGCCGTTCCTCAGTCGGGCACGAACGCCACGATGCGCAGCGGCCCTCCGCTGCCCCCTGCGATCTTCATCGGCAGCGCCACGACGAAGGCGCCCCACTCGGGGAGTTCCGGCAGCGAAACCACGTTCTCATAGCCCGGGATGTTCTCCCAGTAGAGGATTCGGTGCGTCTCGAAGGCGCTCGACTGCCCGTAGTCGAGGCTGGGCGTGTCGAGGCCCAGCGCAGCGATGTCGCGGTTGTCGACCAGCCACTGCGCCGCCTCCGGGTCCAGTCCCGGGAAGTGGAGTTCGGGAACGGCTTCCTCGCCCCGCAGCGCAGTCCCCAGGTAGCGGACCGGGTCCGGCCAGCGGTCGGCCCAGCCGGTGTCGAGCAGGACGGTCGCCCCCGCGGGGATGGGACCATGGCGCGCCTCCCACGCGGCGATCGCCTCCACCCCCACCTGGTGGTCCGGATTGTCCCCCGCCGGGTCGCGAATGACGGCGGCCGGCCCGATCAGGGCGGAAAGGGGGATCTCCGCGGTGGTTATCCTTCCCTCGGCGAAGTGGATGGGCGCGTCGACGTGGGTGCCGCCGTGTTCGGACGACGCGAAGTTGAAGGCGGCGTAGAAGTACCCTCCCTCGGTCATGCCGTAGGCGACGGTGTCCAGCACGAACGGATCCGCGGTGGGCCAGAAGACGGCGTCGGCGGAAACGTCGTGGGTCAGGTCGATCCAGCGGCCCGCGGTGCCGTCGAATACGGCCGAGTAGTCAGGGTCGGCCGGCGCGCATGACGAAACCAGCGCAAGTACCACAAGGATGTGAAGTCCGGTTGTTCGCTTCATGAAGCCTCCTCCCGGGAAGCGCCCCGATAGCCTGATATGCGAGGGCCCGATGCCCTGATAGTAGCGACGAGGCGCAGGTTCCCGCACCGTCCGAACCGCGCACAGGCTGGCGTCGCCCGGGACGCTGCTCCATCATCCATGGCGTTGCCCCAATGGTCCCGGAGGAACGTCCCATGTCTCGATCCGTACACCGTGTTGCCCTCATCGCGCTGGTGCTCGCGCCATGGCTGACGACCGCCTGCGGCCCCGGCGAGCAGTCGGGCATGCAGGCCGACATGAACGCGGATCTGCTGGCGGCTGCGGTGCGAACGCACATTTCCGCCGCATCGCTCGAGCCCCATGCGCGCGCGATCGTGGAGCACGACCGCCTCTCCGGGAGCGAGGGGGAGAACGCTGCGATCGACTACATCGTCGCGACGCTCGAGGCAGCCGGCGTGCCGGTGGAGGTGCACGCCTTCGAGACCTACGTATCCGATCCGATCTCGGCATCGGTGTCCGTGCCCGACGGCCCCGCCTTCAGCGCCATCACCTCGTCGTTCTCCGCCACGGTGGGCTCGCTGCGCGCGCCGCTGGTCGACCTGGGTGCGCCCGCCAATCTGCCTCCCGTCGAGGTCGGCACGGGCGAGCGCATCGTGCTCGCCGGCGAGGGAATGGACGGAGCCGGCGCACGCGACCGTCCCGGCGTCGCGGGGGCCATCGTGCTCCTGGACGGACAGCCGAGGAACATCCCGGTCATCGTCCTGGACCGGCTGGGTGCCGCCGGGGTCATCTTCGTGCACCCCGAGGAGCGGGTGAACGACCTCATCGTCACCTCGACCTGGGGCACGCCCTCGCTGCTCAACTACCACCGCCTGCCCAACATGCCCGTCGCGCACATCGCGCGCAGCGCCGGAGAGCGACTTCGGGCGCTGCTCGCCGGCGGACCGCTCGAGGTCGAGCTGTCGGCGCGCACCGACGCCGGATGGAAGGAGCTTCGGCTCGCCGTGGCCCGCATCCCCGGACCGGAGCCGGAGAGCCCCTATGTGCTCTTTGGCGGGCACATCGACGGATGGCACTACGCGGCGACCGACGAGGGCGCGTCGAACGCGGCGATGCTCGACCTGGCCCTCGCCTTCCACGCCGAGCGCGAGCGCATGCGGCGCGGCCTGGTGGTGGCCTGGTGGCCCGGTCACTCGAACGCGCGCTATGGCGGATCGACCTGGTTCGCCGACCACTTCTTCGACGAGTTGCGCTCGCGCGCGGTGGCCCATGTGAACGTGGACGGGATCGGACAGATGGGCGCGCGCCTCTTCGCAGCCGCGACGACCGCCTCGCTGGCCGAGGTCGCGCGCTTCGCCATGCAGCGCGGCGAGGACGCCGACATCCAGCCCACCCGCCCGGCACGCAACTCCGACCAGTCGTTCAACGGAGTCGGGGTGCCGCTCCTGCAGCTCTACCGCAACCGCGCGCAGGAGGACGGCGGCTACTGGTGGTGGCACACTCCGGAGGACACGTTCGACAAGATCGACTTCGACATCCTGGAGGGCGACACCTACCTGTACGCGATCGCGCTCTCGGCGCTGCTCGGCCGGGAGGTGCTGCCGGTGGACCTGGTGGGCCAGGTCGAGGCTCTGGGCACGGCCATCGCCGCGCGCTCCGAATTGGGCAGCGGTCAGTTCGATCTCTCACAGGCCTCCGAGGCCCAGGGCGAACTTCTCGCGCTGGCGGGCCGGCTGGAGGCTGCGCTCCCCCGCGCGACCGGCTCAGCCGAGCTCGACATGGCGCTCGTGGACGTGCTGCGGCCGCTGCACCGGGTGCTCTACGTCCCGCTCACCGCGCACCACCCGGACGCGGGCGCGGTCTCCGGCCCGCTTCCCGGCCTCGCCCCGACGCGGATCCTCGCCGAGGAGGCGCCCGGCAGCGAGCGCTACCGCCTCGCCATGGCCACGCTGGTGCGCGAGCGGAACCGGCTGCTGGAGGCCATCACCGAATCGAGCCGCCGCGCGACCGCCCTGCTCGAGTCGCCGGGGATCCGCTAGGAGCTGTTGACATGACGTACTCGCGCCCCCTCAGCATCCTCATCCTGGGCGGCACCGGGTTCATCGGCCCGCACCAGGTGCGGTACGCGATGTACCGGGGCCACCAGGTCAGCATCTTCAACCGGGGACGCACCGCCCCGGACCTCTTCCCCGGCGTGGAGACGCTGATCGGCGACCGCGACGGCCAGCTCGACGCCCTTGAGGGCCGCACCTGGGATGCGGTGATCGACAACAGCGGCTACGTGCCCCGCCACGTGCGCGACTCGGCGGAGCTCCTGCGCGACTCGGTGGGCCGGTACCTCTTCACCTCGACCGGATCGGTGTACAGCTTCGACCAGGACGAACTCACCGAGGACTCCGAGCTCCTCCCAATCGAGGATCCGGAAAGCGAAGACGTCGACCGCTACTACGGACCCCTCAAGATCCTCTGCGAGAACGCGGTCACGGACACCTACCGGGAACGCGGCACCGTGGTGCGGCTCCACGTCGTGGCGGGGCCCGGCGACACCACCGACCGCTTCACCTACTGGCCCGTGCGCATCGACCACGGCGGCGAGATCATCGCTCCGGGGAGCCGGGACACACCGGTCCAGTACATCGATGTGCGCGACCTGGCCGAGTTCATGATCCTGTGCCTCGAGCGCGACATCGGAGGCACCTTCAACGCCGCCGGCCCAGCCCTCGCTCCGACCTCGATGGCCGAGTTCGTCTACGGCATCCGCGCGATCACGAGCACTCCGCTCTCCTTCACGTGGATCGACGAGCCATTCCTCGCCGAGCGGCAGGCGCGGTTCCCGCTCTGGTATCCGCCCACCGAAGGTCGAGTTCGCGGAATCTCGCGCGTCCGGTCCCACAGGGCCGTCGCCAGGGGGCTCAAGTTCCGCCCCATCGCGGTCACCGCCCTCGACACGCTGGAATGGTTCAGGACGCTTCCCGAGGAACGGCGCAACCAGCTTCAACTCAACCTGGAGCGCGACCGGCAGCTCCTGGAGCAGTGGAGGGCGTAGGCTGAATCCGGAAGGCCCGGCCTACACCCGGAAGAGCACCGACTCTCGCCCGTAGAGGCGGATCGAGCACCACGTCAGCAGCGCGAAGCCCAGGGCGTTCACGCCGGCCAGGAGCGCCAGCGCCAGCCAGTCGACCTGCCCCTGTATGGCCTCGCGCATCGCCAGCGCGTTGCCGAGGATGGGCACCGCGTACACCGCTGCTCCGAAGGAGGCGGGCGCGAGGGCGAAGATGGCCAGGAAGACCGAGAGGAACACCAGCGGCGCAGTGTACATTCCCGCCTCGCGCTGAGAGCGCGCCCAGGTGCCGATCACCATGACCAGGGCCGAGATCAGCAGGGCGAGCGCGGCCAGGTTCACGGCCAGCGCCGCCAGCTGGGCCGGCGCCAGCGACAGTTCGCCCGGCCCCGCGAAGTCCTCGGGCGCGAGCCCCAGGCGGGCCGCCATCATCATCCCGACGATGAGCAGGAGCGACGCCGCCACCGCGAACGTCATGATGGCCAGGCTCTTGCCGACTACGATCGCGGGACGCGGCACCGTCGACACCAGCAGCGCCGCCAGCGTGTTCTTCTCCTTCTCCCCGACCGCGACGTAGAGCGCCCGCGCCGCGTTGGTGACCAGCAGGATCACCGCCATGTAGGGGATCAGCAGGCTGAGCGCCCCCCCGATGCCGCCCGAGGTGTCGATCAGCACGACCTCGAAGGGACGCAGATCGCGCATGCGCAGGCCCCGCTCGGCAAGCCTGTCCTCGACGGCCCGCTGCTGCACCGCCTGCAGATCCTGGCGCAGCGACACCGCCGCGGCCCAGACCGCGTTCTCGGCGGATGCCGCCCGGATCCGGTACGCGGCCCCTTCCCGCAGCACAGTCACGTGGGCTTCGCCGCCCTCCGCCACCTCTTCGAGCGTCGCAACGCGCACCAGTGGATTGGCGTCGAGCAGCCGGCGCAGGACATCGTCGCTCCCCGGGGCGACCACCGGGACCGGCTCGGAGTCGTCCCCGGTAAGCCGGTCGAGGTTGCTGGCCAGCCCCATAAGCAGGGGAAAGAAGACGAGCGCGCTCGCCACCATCCCTCCGATGAGCCGCGCGTCCCGCCTGAGAACCCGCATCTCCTTGCCGTAGATCAGCAGCGCCTTGCGAATCATTGGCCGCCCGCTTCCCCGTCGGCCCCGACGAGGGAAAAGAAGATGTCCTCGAGGTCCCCGAGCCCGGTTCGGGCCCGCAGCGACTGCAGGGTCCCTTCGGACCTCAGCCTTCCCCGATGGATGATGCCGATGCGGTCGGCGAGCTTTTCCGCCTCCCACAGGATGTGGGTCGAGAACAGGACGGTCTTCCCCTCCCCCTTCAGCAGGCGGATGTAGTCGATCACCCGCTTGGCAGTGAGGACGTCGAGCCCGGAGGTGGGCTCGTCCCAGATGAGGATCAGCGGGTTGGTCACCAGCGCGCGCATGAGCACGGTCTTCTGTTTCATGCCGGTCGAGAACGTATCGGTGCGCTCGTCGGCGAACTCCGTCATGTCCAGCAGATCGAAGATGTACGCGAGGTTGTCTTCGATGGCGCCCGGGGCCATGTCGTTCAGGCGGCCGAAGAAGTGGCCGATCTCGCGCGGCGTGAGGCGTTCGTACACGCGGGTCTCGTACGACACGAAGCCGATCAGGGCGCGGATGGCCGCCTTGTGCGTGCGCACCGAGTGTCCCCGCACCCACGCTTCACCCGAGGTCGGGTCCATCAGGGTGCTCAGGATGCGCAGCACCGTGGTCTTCCCCGCCCCGTTGGGTCCCAGGAGCGCGTAGATCTCGCCCGGGTCGCAGGTGAGGTCCAGACGATCCACCGCCTGCACCCGCCTGGCCCCGCGAGACCGGAATTCCTTGCTGAGCGCCTCGGTGCGGATCATGTCGTTCTCTTCACCGGTTCTCCTCGCGTCCCGGCTCCGTGGCGGGCATCGCTCCCCCTGCCCTTGATTGCGGATGCCGGGGACCGTCACTATTCAGAGGTATCCGCGGGAGAGGACCCGGAGAAGCTACATGCGCACATGGCTTTCCGCGATATTGCTCGCCGTCCTGGCATGCGACGGCGGCACCTCGCCCTCGCCTCCCGCGTACGTCGCCGTTTCGCCGCAACAGAAGCTGCTGCTTGAGCGGGGCTCGACCATCCGCTTCGAAGCCCGGGTGACCGATGCGCGGGGCGCGGCCATCGCCGGGGCGGAGGTCTCCTGGTCGGTCGCGGATCCCTCCGTCGCGACCATCGACGCCAACGGGCAGGCCACCGCCGTCGCGACGGGCGGCACCGAGGTTCGGGCCACGGCGGGAGACGTGTCCGGCACCGCCAGGCTGGAAGTGTACATCCCCGAGCCCGTCGCCGAGTACGTACCCGGCCGGACCTACTTCGGGCGCAACCGGTACGTCGAGTACATCGCCGGCGACCTTCCCCTGGTGGTGAGCGCGGGCCACGGGGGCGGCGAGGAGCCCGACGAGATTCCACGCCGCACCTACGGGACTCTCGCGCGGGACTCGTGGACGCAGGAGACGACCCGTGCGGTCCGCGACTCGATCATCGCCTACTTCGGGGGCGGCCAGCCGCACATCGTGATCAGCCGGCTGCGGCGCACGCGCCTCGACCCCAACCGGGAGATCGTGGAGGCAGCCCAGGGGAGCGAGTTCGCGGAGCAGGCCTGGCGGGAATACCATCGCTTCATCGTGATCGCGCGCGACCGCGTCGCCGAGGATCACGGTCGCGGATTCTACGTGGACCTGCACGGCCACTCGCACCCCACCCCGCGGGTCGAACTGGGATATCTCCTCACCGGGAGCGACTTGAGCCGCTCCGACACCCAGTTGAACGCCCCGCGCTTCCCGGAGCAGTCGAGCATCCGTTCGCTTGCCCGCCGGGTCGACCTCACCTTTGCCGACATCGTGCGGGGACCCGAGAGCCTGGGCGCGCTGCTGTTCGGCGAGCGCGTCACGACGGTGCCCAGCCCGCTGATTCCCGATCCGCATGGGGAACCCTTCTTCAGCGGAGGCTACAGCACTCGCCGCCACGGGTCATTGGATGGCGGCGTGATCGACGGCGTGCAGATCGAACTCCATGGCCCCGGGATCCGCGATACGGACGAGAATCGCCGGCGCTTTGCGGGCGCCCTGGCGCGGTCGCTCAGGTTCTTCCTGGAGACGCACTACGGGTTTTCGTGGGATTAGGCTGGGATCCCGCCCTGAACGATTCTCCCCTATCGGAGCTTGATTCTTCCGCGGACGCCGACTGAGTGCCGCGCTCCGCCGAGCCCGCTCTCGCGCCGCGTGCCTTCCAGCCGCAACCCCACGCCTGACCCGAGTTCGTACCGCACGCCGCTGCTGAAGGCGCGCATGCCGCTCTCGGTCAGATGGAAGCCGCTGTAGGGCGTCCCCTGGAAGCCGGCGATGCCGTAGGCGATCTCGCCGTCCACCGTGGGGCTCATGACCAGGTCGTGGCCGCCCACCGCGTCGTGCACTCCGCGCTCCCACAACTGGTTCACCCCGCTCCGGTGGTCGCCGTAGGAGGGTGCTACCCGGATCGAGAGCCCCTCGCCCCGGGCCGCAGGGTCGAACATGAGCGTGCCGCCGAACCCCCATTCCTCGTAGCCGTCGCGCGCCGAGATGACGAACCGGCCGCGGCCTTCCGCGGTCAGTCCCAACCCTGAGTTCGTGTAGCGCAGACCGCCGCCGACTTCCGCGCCGGCTCCGTTCATGCCGTCGCCGTTGTCGTAGCGCATCCCGCCCTCGAGCACGAACGCCATCTCCTGGCCCTCACTGGCGCGGATGCCCTGCGTCAGCTCCAGCGCGAGCTTGCCGCGCTGCATGTTCAGCGTGACCTCCTCGATCTGCTCGGTGCCGTCCACCATCACCTGGCCGGCCCAGCCCTCGGCCTTGACGCGGACACCGCCCGAGCCACGCGCGAGCAGCTGGTAGCTGGCGCCCCCCGCACCCGTCAACATGCTGGCGGGGCTGGTGCGGAACCCCTCGCGCACGTCATCGACCTCGACGTCGCCCCGACCAAACCCGGCCGAGCCCCACAGGGAGGTGCCGGGTGCTCCGGAGAACCACGCCAGGTAGGGGTGCACACTGGTCATGCTGGTGCCGTAGGTGCCGGTCACCGCGGTGGCGCCCGTCCTGTCTATGAAGTCGAAGGAGCCCGACGAGTATGAGCCCGCGACACCCGCCAGGATGTCCGGCCCCACGCGCACGTCCACGCCCGCGTGGGCGCTCACCATGTTGCCCTTCCAGTCGACCCCGGTCGCGCCGGGCTCGCCCAGATGGTGGTACTCGCCCGCGCCCCAGCTCGCCAACTGCGTGCCGGCGGCCGACTGCTGCTGCGCGTCGGACGCGCCGAAGGGCATCTGGAACGAGGTGCCCCCGAAGAGGGCGGCGAGGCCGGCCTGATCGCCCTGGGCGAGGCCGAGACCAAGACCGCCCGCGCCCGACAGGCTCGCGGCCATCGACGACAGCCCGTTCGTCTCCACCCGGCGCTCCATGCCCATCCCGCTGGCCACCGCGTCGACGCGGCGGGCGATCGCCGAGACGGTGCTCGACGTCATCGCGGCCGCCACGTGCGGCAGCACACGCGTGTTGAGCCGCCCCGCGCGCTGCACCGGGTCGTCGGTCGCGGCCGAGGCGCTCGCCGACGCCGCGCCGGTGCCCGCCCGGTTGATCGCCGAGACGCGGTAGTGGCGCGTGCTCCCCGGCAGCAGGCCGGTGTGCGAGAAGGCGGTAACCGTGGACTCCGTGTTGGTCACCAGGTCCGCCCAAACCGCGGCATCTTCCGACACCTCGATGCGGTAGCCGGTGATGCGTGCACCGCCATTGTAGGCGGGTGCGAGCCAGAACAGGTCGATCTGCGTGGGCGTGACGTCATTGGCGGTCAGCCCGGTGGGCGCGTCGGGCACGGTCGCGTCGGTGGTGGAGCCCGCGACCCGCGACGCGTCGCCGACGCCGACCCGGTTGATCGCGGAGACGCGGTAATGGCGCGTCGAGGCCGGCGCCAGCCCCGTGTGCGGGTAGACGGTGGCCGTGGTGCGCGTGTTCCCCACCAGGTCCTCCCAGCTCCCGCCCCCGTCGGCCGACACTTCGATGCGGTAGCCGGTAATGCGCGCGCCTCCGTTGTCCGAGGGCGCCTGCCAAGAGAGGGTGATCTGCGACGTCCCGGCCGCCTCGGCGCTCAGACGCCGCGGCACCCCCGGCACGGTCGCGTCGGTGGTCGCGCGGGCCGTGTTCGACCACACGCCGTCCCCCGCGAGATTCCTCGCGGCGACCCGGTAGTGCCGCGTGGTGGCAGGCTGCAGGTTCACGTCGGAGAACGTCGTCGTCGTCGAGTTGGTGTTGCGGCGGAGGATGGTCCAAGTCGCGCCCCCGTCGTCGGAGGTCTCGATGCGGTAACCGATGATCGAGACGCCGCCGGTGTAGCGGGGCGCGTTCCACGACAGGTCGATGCGCGCCGTGCCGACCGCCCGCGCCGTCAGCCCGGTCGGGGCCCCGGCCTTGTCGGCGTGCGTAATGGCCGCCGCCGGGAGGTCCGGGGGCGATGGCGCGAACTCCCCTCGGCCCCTGCGGTTGATGGCCGCCACCCGGTACTGGTACCGGGTCACCGGCTCCAGGCCGGTGTCCGTGAACGTGGTCGCCGTCGTCCCCGTGTTGGAACGGTGGATGATCCAGTTGTTGTCGTTGGGCCCGATCCTCTGAATGGCATAACCGGTGATGCGCTCTCCGCCGTCGGTCTCCGGCCGGTCCCAGGCGAGGAGGATGCCGTGCGGCCCGGTGCTGCGCGCGCGCACGTTCTGCGGCGGCCCGGGAGGCGCTGAGTTGGTGGTGCCCTCGGCCACGTTGGAGAACGCCCCGAAGCCCTGGCTGTTGCCCGCGGACACGCGATAGAACTGGGTGGTGGCGGGAGCGAGGCCGGTGTGCACGTAGGTGGTGCCCGTGCTGCCGGTGCTGGCCACGAGGATGACCCAATCGGAGGTAATGTTGGAACGCCACCAGATGCGGTAGGCGGTGATCGGACTCCCGCCATCGTCCGTCGGGGCACTCCAGGTAAGAACGATCCGGTCTGTTCCCCGCACTCCGCCCGGCACCGCCCTCAGGCTCGTGGGCGCGCCCGGGGTGGTGGTGGCGGTGGTCGCCTGGGCGACGCTCGACCACGCGCCCCTGCCCGCGCGGTTGATCGCCGCGACGCGGTAGTGCCGGGTGGTGGCGGGCCTGAGGCCGTCGTGGGTGTAGCGGGTTGTGGTGGACTCGGTGTCGGTTTCGAGCGGCGTCCATCCCCCGGTCCCCATGCTCGAGACTTCGATGCGGTAGCCGGTAATCGGAGCCGAGCCGCTGGATGCGGGGGCGGTCCAGCTCAGCTCGATGACGGACGTTCCCTGGGCCCGTGCCCTCAGGCTTCGGGGCGCTTGCGG
The DNA here is from genome assembly GCA_009841185.1 of Gammaproteobacteria bacterium. Lineage (GTDB taxonomy): Bacteria > Gemmatimonadota > Gemmatimonadetes > Longimicrobiales > Gaopeijiaceae > BD2-11. Next base: position 59,987 of record VXMG01000054.1, on the reverse strand, counting down.
GAGCGGGTCCGCGGTGGTGGCGCTGGCGGTGTCGGAAGGGGTTCCGGCCCCGTTGAAGTTGATCGCCGAGACCCTGTAATGGCGCGTGGTCCCGGGGGACAGGCCCGTGTGGCGGTAGGTGGTGTTGGTGCTCCGGGTATTGGTCTCCAGGTCCCTCCAGGTGTCGCCTGCGTTCGTCGACTCCTCGATCAAATACCCGGTAATGCTGGTTCCGCCGTCCGAGGTCGGCGGATCCCAATCGAGCGCGATCGCCGTAGGTCCGTCGGCGGCCGCCGTGAGGTTGCGAGGCTCGCCGGGCACGTTGGTGCGGGTCTGCCCGGTCACGTTTCGCACTGCCCTCGTGAAGCCGAAGGCAAGGTTTCCGACCCGATCCCTGATCGCGTTGACACCTCGGTCGTCGTAGAACACCCGAACCAGGTATTCCCTTTCTACGGGGGTGTCCAGGGTCAGGAACACCTCTCGCGCCACCACGCCGTCGACGGAGGACAGGGGCGTGACCCTGTACGGGCCGCCCGTGCTGAACGACACCGAGAAGTCGCCCACCGAGGGCACGAAGGTCTCGTCGAGTTCTTCGTCGAAGCCAAGGACGAGCTTGGTGCCGTCGATCTTCGCGTCCTGCACCTCAGGCGCCCGATTGTCGGCGTCGAAGGTGATCGCCCGACCGATGTTCCCCTCCCCGCCGGTGTTCTGCGCCACGCCCGAAGGGACGGTGATGACCACCGGGCCCTGATAGTTCGCCTGCGTCGTCATGTCGATCGAATAGCTGCGCCCCGAACCGCGCAGCGGGGGAACCTTGACGGCTCCTTCCACCAGGATGTCACCGATATCGAAGCCCGTCACCGCCTCCGAGAAACGGATGATGACCTGGAATGCTTCGTTGGCCCTGGTCCAGTCGCTCGTAATGGTGGTGATGGGGGGAGCGGCCGCGCCCAGCCTGGCACCTCGCGCGGCCGGCCGCGCCACGTCGTGCGAACCATCCGGAGACGGTTCCTGCGCGCGCGCGCCGATGGATGGAACCAGCGACGCACATGCCACTGCGGCGGTCAGGAGGGAACGGGCTGCTACACCAGGCTGGTTCGCAATCATCGTACTGTCTCTGGTCAGGTGAAAACGTGCGTCACCCCCCGCCCGGGATTCCCGGACGGGGGGTGAGCCGTCCTGCGACCATCAGCCTGGCTGGTGACGAGTCAGCCAGGCTGATGGTGTTGAAGGGTGGTTAGCTGCTTTCCCGCTCAGCGAGGCTGACTGCCGTAGAGCGCATCCACTTCGGAGCATCGTCGCCGGTACCCGCGGTACCCTGCACCGACTCGACGGCAATGCTGATGGCCGCTCTGAGCTCCGCTGCGGTGACGGGGATGCTCGCGCCTGTACCGCTGGCAGTGGCAACGTTCAACGGCCCGGCGTAGTCGTCGCCGATCTCCACCGAGACAGCCGACCTGTCGTTGGCGGCGGCTTCAATCAGGACCACCCACACCGTGCTACCCGTAGAGGCGGCGTTGACCTGCGCAACGACCCGGAAGTCGGAGTTGGCATTCGTCAAGGCGGTCCAGCTGGCCTGGATAAAGTCGCCGGTCGCAGCTGCCTCGTCTGAGTCAGCAGCTGCCTGACGCCTCGCACTCACACCAGTGGCTGACGGATCGATCGCCGCAACCGTCACCTCGGCCGAGGTGTGGGAGTACGTAACAGGCGGCGTCGAAGGCGTGGTCTCGTCAGCGGTGGTTACGACCCGAACCTTGAACTCACCGTCACCACCACTGGCAGCGTCCGGAGTCGGGATCGTGAAACTGCCCGGGACATCCGCGCCGTCTTCCTGCACGGCCGTTGCCGTCGCATCCACCCAAGGATGACCGGCGGCAGTTGGGTCAGTGCTGGTGTTGGTCTGGATCGTGTACGTCGGCGCGGCGTAGCCCTCAGGCATGTTGTCAACGTCGGCGTCGTAGTTCACCAGGATGGTGGTACCCCAACGCTGCGTGGACTCGTCGACATCCTCGGTGGCGGCGTCGTCAACAACGCGCTCACGCACCGCCGTCAGGTTCAGAGCCCCCGCCGTCGCGGCCTTGATGCGGCCGAAGCTCACGGTCTGGCCAGGACCGGCGAAGATGGTCTGGTTGTTGTTCGGGTACGTGAAGACGTGGTTGCCCAGCATCGCTTCGATACGGTAGGTGCTGACCGGTGGCACGCTGAGCGTGAACTGACCCACCGAATTGGTCATCGCCTCATCCGCAGCCGTGGTTGCACCCTCGGCCGTCGATGTCGCGGTGACCGTCACACCAGCCAGGGCGCGGCCGCTCGGACCTTCCACGGTGCCTGTAATCGTGCCGTTCTGGTAACCCTGGAAGTTCACCACCGCCGGCGAGTTCCCGTCGGCCAGGACAGGCGACGCGTCGACCGGGAAGTGGTAGTGGTTCTTCGCCACGGAGACGCTGGCAGTCTGGCCTCGCTGCTTGGTTTCGATCCGCGCCGTGTAGGTGCCGTCGGCGCCCGTAACCAGCTTGCCCGCGTACTGGCCACGCGTCGCCTTGTTGAGCGGCGCCACGCCGTCGACCTTGACTTCCACAGCCGCGATTCCGTCACCCGTCAGGATGTCGGTGACCCGGCCGGTGATGTCGACCGTCGCGGTTACGCCGCCGAGCTGCATGTCATGCATGAACGGAGCGTTGGCGGGCGTCATCTCCATCACGCCTGCGGGGTTGGAATCCTCCCATCTGGCGTCGCCATCGGGAATGTCCCAGTGGCTGCCATTCCACAGCATGGTGTCCGCGGCGACCTTGAAGTCTTCCATCGTCGCCGCGACGACGACGATTCGCTTGTTCCGATAGATGTCCTGGGTCGGACGTCCGTCGAAGCCGGTGACCGGACCGAAGCCCTCCACGATATAGCGGCCCTTGGCGTCGGTCGTGGCCTGCTCACCGTTCACGTCCACGGTCGCGCCTGCCACCGCAAAGCTGTCGGAGTCGATGATCCTGCCATAGATGACACCCGTTGCCGGGACAACGTCGATCTGCAGGTCTCCCGTGTGACGGAACTCCGACGAGAGCGAGGTCAGGCTGCCCGGAGCGCCTTGCCTGGTCGTCCAGCCGGTCGGAACGCTGACCTTGTAGACGCCCTCTGCCATCTGACCGAAGTCGAACTGCTTGCGGTCGTCGAGCGGGGTTGCCCGGCTGTTCGTCGACGCGGCGGTGAAGGAGCCGGAATCGTCTCCCAGGTTCTTGCCTTCGACCGGATCGACGCTGACCGTGGTTCCGGTCACGTGCCGCAGGTCGGTGTACTTGAAGCCATCGCCGGCGGCATCGGCCGTGACCAGACGCTTCCACGCCTGCCCGGTCACCTGGTGGGTGTTGACGTAGGCGAACGACGAACACTCATCGTGGTTCTGGTCGGTCGGATCGACGGCCATCAGCGGGCAGAGGCTAACCGTGTGGCTGGTGCCGCCCATGTCGCCGAAGGCGCCGCCCATCACGCCGTTCATGTCCAGATTCCGGTAGGTCGCGAGCTCGTCGGGATCGAGAATCTCGATGTTCGCGTCGGAGTTGGCCTTGCTCGCCTTGACGACGACGTTCGCATCCGCTGGCAGGTGGCTGAAGACCGCCAGCCCGGTCTTGCCGTGACCCCGGTGGATCAGACTGCCCGACGCAGTCTCGGAATCCGCTGCGAACTGCGAATTCGCCACCTCGTCCCACTCGTCTTTCGTGAACGAACGCGAGCGTCCGGCGTCGTCGATGTAGCGGATGTCGAGGTCAAAGTGGTCGGTCGAAGCCCTGACGTCGCTCTCCAGGACGTTGCCAGTGTACCCGTGTACATGATCCCGTTCGTAGTGCACGTAGACCATGAGGGTCTGGGTCGTGAACGCCGCCTCCAACATGCCGGCGTCCACCGTGCCGGCCAGCTTGAGGCCGGTGTGCACGTGGGTTACCGGCTCTGCCCCGAAGCTCTCGCCCCCGTCCATCTCGTCATCCTGGTCATCGGCGAGCGAGATGGTGAAGGTCGCGGGCAGATCGTCGGGTGTCACGGCCGTCATGAACGACGCGTTGCCGTCGTCGTCCAGCATCTCTGGCGCACCGTCGACCGCGTCCTCGCCCGACATGACGCCGATCGCCCAGCCGGCGAGCGCGTCGCCGCCACCGGCATCGGTGGTGACCGTGGCGCCGCTGACGCTCACGTCGACGTTAAGGTTGACGATGTCGTTGGAGTTCCCGGCTGCGGTCGCGAACATCTGCGGGTCCCAGGACACCTTGGTCATTCCGTCGGCCACGTCGTAGCCGTCGGTCGAGACGCCCGCCATCACCATATTCCCCTCGGTGCGGTCACGCCGGACCTTGAGCGTCACGGAGCCGTCCTCGCCGGTCTCGCCGCTGCCGACCGTGGCGCCGTCCGCGCCTTCGAGCATGACGGTCGCCCCCGGAAGCGCGTCGCCGGTCTCGTCGCCGTGCTTCAGCGACACCGTGAAGTTCACGGTCGTGTGCGTGATGTCGAACGGCACGTTCTGCGCTGCGGCCTCGCCGACACCAAGAGCGACCGAGTAGCCTTCGCCCGGTCCGCCGTACGCCACGTCGTTCGCCGCGAGCGCTGCCGCGACCGTGGCGTTGATGAGCACGACCAACTGGTACGGGCCGGCCTGCAGCCCCTCGAACGAGAACGCGCCGGTCGCGTCGGTGGCGCCCAGCCGCTGCTCGTTGACGCCCGGGCCCACCAGCGCCACCGGAATGCCGGCGTGCGCCAGCGGATGCTCGCCCTCGTCGTACATGTCGTTCTTGGCCGCCTCGTCAAGGAACACCATCCCCGAGACGCTCGCGGTGCGCGCGTGCGCGCCATCGAAGTTCACGATCTTCGCATCGTCGTCGCCGAGCGTCACGTCCGCGCTCATCGAGTCGAACACGTAGGCGTCGCTCTCGACCGCAATCGAGACCGTGTAGTCGCCCGCCGCCAGACCCGCGAAGGAGTACTGGCCACCCGCGTCGGTCATCGCCGTGCGGCTTTCATCGCCGCCAGCCAGCGTGACCGCGATGTCGCCGAGACCCATGCCTTCGACGCTCACCCGACCGCTGATGCCGGAGGTGCGGAGCAGGACGCCCGTGAACGACACCGTTCCCGTCTCGTCCAGGTCCACGCTCACGTCCTGCGACGTGGCCGCGAACTCGTAGTCGCGCGTGTCGAAGTCCGAGATGCTGACCGTGTACTCGCCGGGGCGCAGTTCCTCGAACCGGTACATGCCGTCGGCGTCGGTCAGCATCGTGTAGCTCTCGTCGGCCGGACCGCCGCTCAGGGTCACCGTCACCCCGGCAAGGCCCTCGCCCTCGATGACCACCTGGCCCTCGACCGCGGAGGTGCGGATGAAGTGGCCCGTGAAGTCGGCGCTGCCGACCTCGCCCACCTCGACCTCGACCTCGACGCTTACCGTCTCGAAGGACACGTCCTCCGGGAAATCGGAGATCGTCACCGTGTAGGTGCCGGCCCGAAGCCCGGTGAACATGAAGCCGCCGTCCTCGCCGGTCTCCATGGTCTCGCCCATGGCGTGCTCGCCGCCGAGCGTGACGGTCACGCCGACCAGCGTCTCGGGCTGGCCGTCGCCGCCGCTCATCATCGCGTCGGCTGCAACGACGTTGCCGACCACCGAGGACGACCGGATGTACTCACCTGCGAAGTTGAGTTGCACGTTCTGACCATCGGTCGCGATGGTCGCGGACTGCGTCACCTGGGCGAACGTCGCATCCTCGGGGAAGCCGCTGATGGTGACCGTGTAGGTCCCGGCTTCCACGCCCGAGAAGGCGAAGCTGCCACCCGACCCCGTCGTCGTGGTCGCACCCGACGACAGAGTGGCGGTGATGCCGCTGGCGGCCGTCCCTTCGATCGTCACCGTCCCGGAGATCGTCCCCACGGGAGTCGGCGGCGGGGGCGGCTCCACAGGCGGCGGAGTGCCCTCGTCGCAGGCGGTGAAGGTCAGGGCCATCAGCGTTGCCGTGGCAATGAGTTTGAGTCAGTTCATGGAACCTCCTGAGTGGTGGGAATGGAGTACCGGCCTGAAACGGCTGGACAGAGTCGCGTGCCCCCGGATAGGCAAAGGTGGTGCCAGTTTGGGAACCTTCATATTTGGCAACCAGTTACGGACTATCACTCCGCTCCTCGACGCGAGCCCGTCGCGAAAAACCTCGGATTATTGAAGATGACCACTGTTTTTTGATACGAAAAAAGCGCGGTAATATATACGAATAAAACGATGATTGTCTCGGGCGGCATGTCCATAGTGCTTCGGACCAGGGCGCGCAACCCTCAACTCAGCAGGTACGATACCCTGTATGAATATAGGGGCGATACCCTTTTTCCTGAAAGGCGCGACGGAACGGTGTTCCTGCCATATTGCGATAGTCGTGCGCAAACGGGCAAGGAGAGCTGCCTCGTGGAAGTTCCTGAGAGTTCCGGGAGGCCGAGCCGGGATCCGATGTACGGTCTCGGTTTGAGGCTGCTCTCCGATCCATCCTTGCGACCGTCCGTGAGGGAGGCCATCAGCCGGGTGTGCGGCCTGCACGACGACGCTGCCGCCACCAGGTTCGCGCCGCCCAGTTCAGTTCGTCGGTTGGCGGGTCAGGTCAACCTGGCCGCATCCACGCTGCGCCAGTACTGGAGAGAGGACCCGCCGCTCCGGTGCCGCCTGAAGGAGCTCATGAACTGGGCTGTCCTGCTCTGGGCGGTTCGCGCCCGCGCCGGGGCCGACTGGGAGGCGGTCGCCGACCAGGTCGGGCTGCGGCGCCGCACGCTGGAGATCAACGTCGCGCGGATGGCCGGATGCACGCTCGCGGCCGCGGCCAGGGATCCGGAACGGGTCGTCGAGCGATTCAACGAGTGGGTCGATTCCGTGTGGGAGCCCCCCTCCGCCAACGGATCGGGGACGCACGATCAGGTTTCCGCGCCGGCACCCGGCGCGCGGGCGACGTGACCGTGGACACATCGGCTACCCGGCGCTACGTCGGCTGGCGCTGCAGGCTCTACCCGAGCCCCGCCCAGGCTGCGGCCCTGCTCAGTTGCAGGAACGGCCTGCGCGAGCTCGCGAACGCCCTGCTCGCAGCCTCCCAACTCAGGTACGGAGAGATCGGACGGCGCCTGTCGCTGAACGAGATGCGCGCCTTCGCGCGCGAGTGGCAGCGGAAGCCGGAACACCGGGGATCCCCCGCCAGCGCGACCTACCGTGTCGCCAGCGATCTCGACCAGGCCTTTCGCAACTGGTTCAGCAAGCCCGGCAGACGCCGGCAACGCGGCTTCCCCCAGATCAAGAGGTTCGGCCGGGAGCCCGGCATCTACCTGAGCAACCAGGGTATCCGCTTCGAGCACAACCGGGTTCGGTTGCCCAAGTTCGGCTGGGTGCGCTGGAAGGGCGGGAAGCTGCCCGGGGGGAGGCTCTCCGGGCCACGCGGACGCAAGACGCGCGGTCTGCTCTCCGGGCGGGCGTGGCTGGATGCGGGGAACCGCTGGATGCTCTCGTGCCTGTTCGAGTGCGCGCCGCTCACCAGGGTGGAACCGAGAACGGACAGGGCGGCGGTGCGCCAGAAAGGCAACGAGATCACGGTGTCGGCCGACGGCGGGTCCGTCCACGTTGTCCGCGAAAGCAGGACGCTCAGGAACGCGCGACGCCGCCTGGCGAGGCTCGAGCGGCGACTGGAGCGATGTGAGTTCGGGTCCGAAGGCCGCAAGCGGACCCTCGCCCTCGTGCGCAACCAGGCGCGCAAGGTGAGGAACCGCCGGGGCGACCTGCAGCACAAGACCACCACCGGGGTCGTGCTCGACGCCGGCGAGATTGAAGTAGAGGGCGCGAGCAGCGAACTGCTGCGCCAGCTCGAATACAAGGCGGAGTGGCACGGCCGCCAACTGAAGGTACGGCGAGGCCCGCCGAAACCGGGGATCGGCAACCCCGACGCGCGCGGAGACCGGGGAGCCGGTCAATGAAACGCGAATCGCGGACGCGAAGGCCGAAAGCTCTGTAGCCGTCTGCGAAGGCCGGAACGAATCAGCGGGGTGCGAAGGACATGCAAGGCTGGAACACGATCGCCACGACGCCTGTCCGGGTCCGACGTCAGGGGCTGAAGTCCGGAAAGCCCTCCAGCGACAACACGCGCCGCACAAGGTCCGCCTGACCGGAGATGCCCTGCTTGCGGAAGATGTTCTGTATGTGCCAGCGCACCGTGCCTTCGCTGCGTCCCGTGCGCGCGGCGATGTCGCGTGCGTGTTGCCCGGAGGCCACCATGACCGCCAGGCGGCTCTCGGCCGGGGTCAGGCCGAGCGCCACCTGCACGAGGCGGACGTCGATGCTGGGCTGGCGTTCCGGGTCGACGATCAGGACGAGCGCCGCGACATGCCTGGCGCGGAAGTCCCGCTGGCGCGCCGCCACGGGGGTGACGTGCACGACCATGTTCGTGCGGGATGACGAACGCCTGATGGTCATCGACCCGGACGATCCGGGGCCGCCCAGCCGCGGCAGCGCCTGAGCCAGCAATTGCTGCAGCTCGCCGTTGTCGCGAGGCGAAGTGGCGCTAAGGAACCCGTCCCGGTCCGACAACTCTCCGGCCTCTCGCAGCAAACGGCACGCCCGGTCGTTCGCCGCAATGATCCGCGCGTTCCGGTCGAGCTGAATGACGCTGCAGCGGCTGTCGTCGAGCAGCGCGAAGAGCGAGCGTCCCAGCGCTCCCGCATCGGTCAGCGTCTTGCGAACGCGCACGAACTGGCGCACGTGCGGGAGCAGGCGCCGGACCGCGGCGAGCTGAGCCGAACTCCAGCCTCCCGGTTCCAGAGAGTCCGCGAGACTCAGTACGATGTTCGATCCGCCCGGCCCGTCCAACCGCACGTTGAGGCCGTGCTGCATCCCCGTCCTGCGCCTCGCCTCGGTGTACGCCGGCGACTTCTTCTTCTCCCGATCCGTGTACAGTTGGGCGGTGGGCGCCAGCGCGCCATCCGGAAGACGGCCGACGCGGGGAATGCTCTCGTCGCGTTCCCAGTACTGCCCGAAGTACTCCCGCTCGAGGTCCTCGCGGCGTTCGCCATCGTGGCAGAGCTGCATGAACAGGAAGTGCGCATCAGCCTGGGCGCGGCCGTCGGCGAACGCCAGGGCGCTGCCCCTCGTCCCACTGATCCTGTTGATCAGCAGCGCCGCTTCCGACCAGCGCGCTTTGCCGAGCGCGGCCTCCTGCAGCGACACCACCACGCGCTCGAACAGATCCGGTGGGTTCATGATACCTGTCTCGCCGCGTCACCTGAACACGCGCCTCCGGTGGACGAATGGAGTCATAGCCGGGACATAGCACCCCATGCTACCGTGGCGCATCATTCAAGGTAGCCGATGACATGTGATTTGTCAGTCATATTTCGAGATAGTTTACTGATATTCAGGTGATAACAGTCATGCGTGCAGCCCAAACCCGTTCTTGTATGACGGTTGGGAGGATAGTCCGGGTCGCGTTTGCTGATGTCCTGGTGATCCGACGGTGTCCGGCGACGACACGCCGGGCGAGCTCCGGGGGGGTGGGCCAGTGACAGGGCACCCGGACGCGCTGAGCATCGAGGAGCGCGTCTCGCAACTCTGCAACGCGATCCTGCGCATCAATGCGAGCCTGGACCTTGAGATCGTCCTGCAGGAAGTCGTCGACAGCGCCCGAGCCCTGACCGGTGCCCGCCATGGCCTGATCGCCACCGTCGACGACGCGGGCGAACCCGGATCCTGGGTCGCCTCCGGCCTGACGCAGGAGCAGAGGCTGCAGCTCGAGGAGTGGGAAGATGCGCTCCGGGTCTTCGAGCATTTCCGCGACCTTCCGGATGCGGTGCGGATCGGGGATCTGCCGAGCTGGCTCCGGTCGTCCGGCTTCTTGCCCATCGCCATTCCATCCAGGGCGCTGCAGGCCACGCCGATCCGTTATCGGGGCGTCTACGCCGGCAGTGTCTTTCTGGTCGGAAAGGACGGGGACCGCGAGTTCACCCGCGAGGACGAGGAGGTTCTCGTGCTGCTGGCGGCACAGGCAGCGACGGCGATCGCCAATGCCCGCACCTTTCGCGCGGAGCAGCGTGCGCGCGCGAAGTTCCTGGGGATCGTGACGCACGAGTTGCGCGCGCCGCTGGCCGCCATCAAAGGCTCGTCAACCACGGTGCTCGCGGCCTCCAGGCGCTTCTCTTCCGCCGAAATGCTGCAGTTCTTCCGGATCATCGACGAACAGGCCGACAACATGAGCGTCCTCATGGGCGACCTGCTCGATGCGGGGCGGATCGCGACGGGCACCCTGTCGATCTGGTCCGAAGCCTCCGACGTCGGGGCGCTGATCGACCGGGCGAGGAACACGTTCCTGAGCGCCGGCGGCCCGCATGGCGTGCGCGTCGACATTCCCCCCGACCTTCCGAGCGTGCTCGTGGACCGGCAGCGCATCGTGCAGGTCCTGGGCAACCTCCTCTCCAATGCGGCGAACCACGCTCAGGCATCGTCCCCGATAGAAGTAAGCGCCCGGCGGGACGGCGTCCACGTCGCGATCTCGGTCTCGGACAATGGCAAGGGCATTCCGCCCGAACGGCTCGCGCGATTGTTCTCCGGGCGGGCCGGTGCGGGCGACGGAAAGCGTGGCGTGGCGACGGGTCTGGGCCTCGCCATCTGCAAGGGGCTGGTGGAGGCGCACGGAGGGCGCATCTGGGCGGAGAGCGAGGGCGAGGACCGGGGCGCCCGTTTCACGTTCACCGTCCCCGTCGCCGAAGAGGCCGGCGGCGACGTGACGGCGCAGGAGTCCTACGCGCGGCACCGCTCCCACCGAGGTGGGGAAGCGACGCGCATCCTGGTGGTGGACGACGACCCGCAGGCGCTGCTCTTTGTCCGCGATGCGCTCACCACGGCAGGGTACGCCGTGCTCGAGACGGGCGAGCCGCGGGAACTGTCGAGCATCATTCGCGCGGAGCGGCCCCGCCTGGTCCTGCTCGATCTGATGTTGCCCGGGACCGACGGCATCAGGCTGATGGAACAGGTTCCGGACCTGGCCGACCTGCCGGTCATCTTCATCTCCGCCTACGCGCGGGACGAAACGATCGCGAAGGCCTTCGAAGCCGGGGCCGCCGACTACATCGTCAAGCCGTTCTCGGCGACGGAATTGACGGCGAGGATCCGGGCGGCGTTGCGCAGGCGCGCCGAGCCCGCATCCTTCGTGCTCCGGGAGCTGGCCATCGACTACGATCGGCGCCGGGTGACCCTCGGCGGCGAGCCGCTCGAGCTCACAGCCACCGAGTACGAGCTGCTGCGCGTGCTCTCGGCCAACCCCGGACGAGTGCTGACCTACCGCGCGCTTCTGCGCCTCGCCTGGGGCACCCGCTATCGGGGCTCCGTCAATCCCAGGCTGGTGCACGCCGTCGTGAAGAGGCTTCGCGACAAGCTGGGCGAGGACGGGGCTCGACCGGCCTACATCATCAACGAGCGAAGGGTGGGCTACCGTATGCCGGCACCGGGCGACCGCGCCACCGGGCCTGCCTAGACGAAGCCGACTCGGGTCAGGCAGCTGCCAGGCTGGACCGGCAGGCTCCCGTCAAACGATCAGCGCGGTGACGATCGCCGTCACCCAGCCCATGAGCACGTCGCCCGGATAGTGCACGCCCAGGTAGGCACGCGACACGCCGATGGCCAGCCCCAGGCCGAGAACGGTGAAGGCCGCCAGCGCGGGGAGCGCGACGTAGAGCGGGATGGCGACCGCCAGCCCTGCGGTGGCGTGGCCCGAGGGGAAGCTGAATCGGTCGGGGGGCTTCAGGACGAACAGCCCGGTCGGACGCAGCTTCGGCCTCGCCCGGTTGATGGTGCGCTTCATCAACTGCACGGCCAGGTGCGACACCGCCAGGACGGCCATGCATTCGAGTCCCACCCGGCGCAGTCCGGACGGGAATCCGAAGCTGAGGATCAGCGTGATGCCCACCATCGACGGCCAGTCGCCCGCATGCGTGACACCGCGCATGAAGATGTCCAGCCACCGTTTCCGGCGAGCCGTGATGACATCCAGCATGCGCTCGTCGTAGGCTCTCAGCGCTGCCATCATGATTGGATTCCTGGCGAGGTGTGCGCGGCGCCTTCCATCTTACGAAGAAGCGAACGGTCGGCAAGGGGGTTTAGTTTCCGGAACATGGACCCGGCCCTGGAGAAACTGGTGCAGCAGACACGCGGCCTGCAGCCGTGGCGCCGCGTCGTGCACGCGGGCTGCGGCCTGGGGCTGGTCGGGATCATCTGGCTGGACTTCCTGCCGCCGCTGGCGCTCTCGGTCGGACTTGGCGCGATCATCGCGGTGGCAGTCGGGACGGATGTCCTGCGCCTCCGGCGACCCGACCTCAACCGCAAGTTCTTTCGGGTCTTCCGCCACCTCGCCTCCCCGCGGGAGTCGGGCAAGTGGGCGTCGTCGACCTGGTACGTGATCGGCGCCGCGGCGGTGATGCTGGTGTTTCCGAGCCGGGTCTGGATCCCCAGCATCCTCGTGGTCGCGCTGGCCGATCCGTGCGCCAGCGTGTGCGGTCAGTTGTGGGGCCGCGCGGCACCGGGACAGCCGTCGCTACTCGGGTCCGCCCTATTCTGGGCGGTCGCAACGGCGTGCGTGCTGCCGTTCACCGGACCCGGCCCCGCGGTCGCCGTCGGCCTGGTGGCCGCGGCGGCGGAGCGGGCGCCCATCCCGGTGGACGATAACGTGACGGTGGCCCTGGTGACCGCGGTCGCGCTGACCCTGCTCGCGGGGTAGCCTCAGGGCACGGGGTTCTCCGGGTACAGCACGACCTTCACGAACCGGTCGTCACGCAGGTACCGGAGCGCGGCCTCCTGCACGTGGTCCGCCGTCCATCCCTCGATGAACTCGTAGGAAGTCGCGTAGCCGTAGTCCACGCCGAGCTGGTGCAGGCGCTGGAGGCGGCCCAGCCAGTAGCGGTTCTGCTCCAACTGGGTCTCCCTGTTGCGGCGCTGGGTCTCGCGCACCTTCTCCACGGTTTCCGCATCGGGCCCCTCCAACTGGATGCGGTCGATCTCGCCGAACACCACCGCCGCCAGCTCCTCTGCCCGTTCCGGGGCCGAGCCGAAGCTTATGCGCACCGAGTATTCCTCGTCCGGACGGGTCGACAGGAAACTGCTTACGCCCACTCCGTAGGTGCCGCCCAGATCCTCGCGCAGCAGCTCGCGAAGGCGGATGTCCAGCACATCGGCGAGCGCGGCGAGCGCCATCTCCTCCTCGCGCGAGAACTCGGCGTCCCCCGCGAAGACGATCCGGGTCTGGCTCTGGGGCTCGAGCCCCTTGCGCACCTCCCTCTCGATCACGCCGTCGGGAGGATCGATCCCGACGTCCCGCCACGTCTCCACTCGTCCCAGGCTCGGGAGTCCGCCCAGCCAGGTCTCCGCCAGCGGCCGCATCTCGCCCGGGTCGAACGCGCCCACGAAGAAGAAGACGAAGTCGCTGGCGTCGGCGAATCGATCCTGATAGAAGGCGAAGGAGGCGTCCAGATCCAGGCGCTCGATCATCTCGTCGTCCGGCGGGAGTGCCCTGGGATGCCCCTGCGTCAGGATCAGCGACACGGTGTCGCCGAGCGCCGCGGCGGGGCTGGCTCCCCGGTTCGCGAAGATCCCGGACAGGAGCGTCTTGTAGGCCGCGAACGCGGTTTCGTCCTTCCTCGGGGCCATGAAGCGCTGGTAGATGAGCTGGAAGGCGGTCTCGATGTCGCGCGGGGAAGCGCTGCCGCCGATGCCCTCGGTCAGCGAGCCCACGCTCGCCGACACGCGCACGTCCAGGCCCGCCAGCTTCTTGTCCAGGGCCAGCTTGTCGAATTCGCCCACGCCGCCCTCCACGACCACCGCCGAAGCCATGCGGATGCCCGCGAACTCCTCGTCGGGAACCAGCGAGCTGCCCCCGGGACTGGTGGCCGCAAAGAGGATCTCGTCGTCCCGGAAGTCGGTGGGCTTGAGGACCACCCGCACGCCGTTCTCGAGGGTCCACACGGTCACCCCAACTTCCTCCACCACCTCTTCGTCGACCACCGGGGATCCATCGGGAATCGCGGCCACCAGCGGCGCGTCGACCGCCGTGTCCTCGTACGGCTCGATCTCCCGGCTCACCACGGATGCGAACACGCCCTGGATGGCCTCCTCGTCGGGCACCTCCAGGTCCGGCTTCTCGGGCGCATTGGCCATGACCACGCGTCCCCGCTCCTGCAGCCACTCCTCCGCCAGGCCGTTGACTTCCTCCAGCGTGATCGCGGGCAGAAGCGCGTTCGCCAGCTCCAGCTCGTCCTCGGGGCTGGTGAAGGCGGCGCCGGTCAGAAACGCCTGAACGTAGCGGCCCGCCAGGATGGCGGATTCCTGGTTCTCGCGCTCCGCAAAACGGCGCTCGAAGGCGCGCGCGACCTCGGCCTTGCGGCGTTCGAACTCCGTCGCGGTGAAGCCGTGGCGGCGGACGCGCTCGGCCTCCGTGAGCAGCGCCTCCAGTCCGCGCTCGAGCCCGCCGTCCGGCACCAGTGCGAGGAGCTGGTACATGTCCAGCACGCGCACGAAGCTGCCGCCGGCCGGGAAGGCGATGAGGAAGGGCGGGTCGGCCTGCTGCGTCAGCTCCTCGAGGCGCGCCGCCATCATGCCCTCGTACAGGCTCTCGGTGATGCCGCGGCGGAAGGCGGCCACGGTGCCCCTGGCGGCCACCGGCCTCTTGTACAGCACCGACACCTGCGACTGCAGCGCCTCGACGTCGGTCGCGATGGCCACCCGCGGCGGGTGATCGAAGGGCACCTCCAGCGTAGCGCGCGGGCGGGGATTCGCGGGCGGTGCCAGGCCCTCGAACCCGCTGCGGATCATGCCCTCGATGGCATCCGCCTCGAAGTCCCCCACGGCCACCACCGCCATGAGGTCGGGCCGGTACCAGTCACGGTAGAACCGCTCGAGCACCGAAGCGGGAGCCGTCTCCAGCACCTCCGTCTTCCCGATCGGCAGGCGGTCGGCATAGAGGGAGCCCTCGAAGAGGATGGGGAGCTGGGCGTCGAACATCCGCGCCTGCGCCCCCCGCCCGAGCCGCCACTCCTCGATCACCACCCCGCGCTCCCTGTCCACTTCCTCCGGGTCGAAAACCACGCCGCGCGCCCAGTCCTGGAGGATCTGGAACGCCGTCTCCAGCACTTCGGGATCGTCCATGGGAACGCGAAGCATGTAGACCGTCTCGTCGAAGCTTGTATAGGCGTTGATGTGGGGACCGAACTGCATCCCGATCGATTCCAGGTAGTCGACCAGTTCCTGCTTCTCGAAGTTCTCGGTGCCGTTGAAGGCCATGTGCTCGGTGAAGTGGGCGAGACCGAGCTGGTCTTCGTCCTCCAGGATGGAGCCGGCGTTCACGACCAGGCGAAACTCGGCGCGATTCTCGGGCGTGGCGTTCTCGCGCACGTAGTAGCGAAGTCCGTTCGCGAGTTCGCCCACCGCGACCGCAGGATCGGCCGGGAGCGGGCTGTCGGGCACCGGCGCCTGGGCCGGCAGAATCGCGGGAGCGAGAAGCGTCCCGGCCGTGACGAGCAATCCGTGGATGAAAACGGGGGCGTTCATGGTCCTTCCCGTGCGTTGGCGAGGGACGTCACCGGGAACGCCGCCACCAGCCGTTCCCGACTCCGCGCGGACACGCGTGCAACGATAATCATCGCGTGATCGGCACTACTCGGGCAACGTTCGGACGCCGGCCCGCTCTCGATCCGGTCGTCGTGGCAAGGATCGGGTCGATTTCGAGGGACGGAAGCATCAGCTTAAGGCGAACGCGCGACCCAGAGACCCCTTCCGGAGCTTCAGGTGAACATGACCGACTACGACCGCATCGAGTCCGCCATCCGCTACCTCGACAGCCATCGCGCGCGCCAGCCGGACCTCGCGGAGGTGGCGGCGCAGGTCGGGCTCAGCCCGAGCCATCTGCATCGGCTGTTCTCCCGGTGGGCCGGAGTCACGCCCAAACGCTTCCTGGAGTTCCTGACCGTCCGGCACGCCAGGAAGTTGCTCGACAACGCCGAATCGGTTCTCTCGGCGGCGTACGGAAGCGGGCTGTCCGGCCCGGGAAGGCTGCACGATCACTTCGTGGCGGTGGAAGCCGCGACGCCGGGCGAGTACCGGAGCGGGGGCGCGGGGCTCCGGATCGGCTTCGGGACGGGAGATTCCCCGTTCGGGCCCGTCTTCGTAGCGTGGACGGACCGGGGCGTCTGCCGGCTCTCGTTCGCAGGCGCCCGGGATGTGGAGACCGAGAAGCGGGGGCTCGGTCGTACCTGGGGACGAGCCGTGCTGGAAGCCGATGACTCGCGGGCCGGCTCGATCGCGGAGACCATCTTCTCGGCGCCGTTCGATCCGGACGCCGGCCCGCTGACGGTGCATGTGCGCGGAACCAACTTCCAGCTCGCCGTGTGGCGCGCCCTCCTGCGCATTCCCACCGGCGCGGTCACGACCTACGGACGCCTCGCCGAGGAGGTCTGCAGCGCACGGGCCGCGCGCGCGGCGGGCAACGCGGTGGGCAGCAACCCCATCTCCTTCCTCATCCCCTGCCATCGCGTGATTCGCGCCACGGGGGAGTCGGGTAACTATGGCGGAGGCCGCTCGCGCAAGCGCTGCATGCTGGGGTGGGAGGCGAGTCGGCGTTATGTTCGTCGCCGATGAAGATCGCGACCTGGAACGTCAATTCCATCAACGCTCGCCGCGAGCGCGTGCTGACCTGGCTGCGCCTGCATCGGCCCGACGTCCTGTGCCTGCAGGAGCTGAAGGTGATGGACGACGCGTTCCCGCTCGAGGCGGTCGAGGAGCTGGGCTACCACGCCGCGGTGTACGGGCAGCGGACCTACAACGGCGTGGCCATCCTGAGCCGCGCCCCGCCGCGCGACATCGAGGTGGGCATGGGATCCGGCGACCGCGACCCGCAGGCCCGGCTGGTGGCGGCCACGGTGAACGGCGTCCGGGTGCTCTCGGCGTACGTCCCCAACGGCGCGCGCGTGGGGACGGACAAATACGGCTACAAGCTGGACTGGCTGCGCCGGCTGCGGGAGCATCTTGAGCAGACCGCCTCCCCCTCCGAGGCGCTGGTGCTGGCCGGTGACTTCAACGTGGCACCGCGGGACCGGGACGTGAACCAGCTGGAGGACTGGAAGGACAGCGTCCTGTGCCACTACGCGGCACGAGGCGCCCTCGAGCGCATCCGCGATTGGGGGCTCTGCGATGTGTTCGAGCGGCACAACCCCGAGGGGTCGATCTACACCTGGTGGGCGTACCAGAGACTCGCCTTCCCGCGCAACAACGGCCTGCGCATCGACCACATCTACGCCACCGAGAGCCTCGCCGAGTGCTCGACCGACGCCTTTGTGGACCGTGAGGCGCGCAAGAAGGGGCCCTTCTCGGAGAAACCGTCGGACCACGCCCCGGTGGTTGCGGAATTCGACGTCTGAGGGAGGGGTTGGCCGAAGCCTCGGTCAGGCGCCCGCCACCAGCCTCCAGGCCTGGGCCACCAGGAAGCACACCACGAACCCGATCCCCAGCGGCGCCAAGGCCGAGACCGTGGTCCACTTCACGCTCCCGGTCTCCTTGTAGATGGTGTACAGGGTGGTGGAGCAGGGATTGTGCAGCAGGCTGAAGAGCATGAGGCAGACGCCGGTGAGCAGCGTCCATCCGCCCGCTGCCAGCAGGGCTTCCACATCCGTGGCCGAACTCAGCTCGAACATGACCCCCGCCCCCTCGCCGGCGCCGGCGATGCCCGCGGTCATCACCGTGAGCATGAGGATCGTGGGGATCACGATCTCGTTGGCGGGAATCGCGACCAGATAGGCCAGCAGGATCACCCCGTTCAGCCCCAGCAGCACACCGAGCGGATTCGACCAGGTCACGAAGTGCTCGGCCAGGCTTGCGTCGCCCACGAGGATGTTCGACGTGAGCCAGATTACCGCGCCGGCGGGCATGGCAAATACGACCGCGCGCCAGAGCACGATCAGGGTCCGGTCGATGAGCGAGGTGTAGAGCGTCTGCAGGACGCGCGGCGGCCGGTAGGGGGGAAGCTCCAGGCTGAACGTGGACGCTTCGCCGCGCAGCAGGGTTTTCGAGAGCGCCCAGGAGGTCGCCAACATGAAGAGGATGCCGAGCACGGCCACCCCGACCACGGCGGTCGCCGAGACCAGGCCGGCCATGTGCGCGGGCGCGACGGCACCGATGAAGATGGTCGCGATAAGGATCTGCGTGGGCCAGCGGCCGTTGCACAGCGAGAAGTTGTTGGTGACGATGGCCAGCAGGCGTTCGCGCGGACTGTCGATGATGCGCGCGGCCACCACCCCCGCGGCGTTGCAGCCGAAGCCCATGCTCATGGTGAGCGCCTGCTTGCCGTGGGCGCCCACCCGGCGGAAGAGCCCGTCGAGGTTGAAGGCCACGCGCGGCAGGTAGCCGAAGTCCTCCAGGAGCGTGAAGAGGGGAAAGAAAATCGCCATCGGCGGGAGCATGACGCTCACCACCCACGCGGTGGCAAGGTACACTCCGTCGAAGAGGAACCCCGACAGCCACCACGGCATGGAGAGCGCGGAGCCCGCTCCGAGGAGCCAGGGGTGGACCTGGTCGACGAGCAGGGTGGCGAGGAGCGAGGAGGGGACGTTGGCCCCTGCGATGGTGAGCCAGAACACTACCGTGAGGATGAGCAGCATGACCGGGAATCCGGTCCAGCGGCTGGTCAGGGCGCGGTCGAGAGTACGGTCCAGGTCGATGCCCATGCGGCGCAGCCCCCGGACTTCCGCTGCCCGGGCAATGCGTTCCGATTCGCGGTAGGAGGCGGTCACGAGGGAGTCGTGGAAGTCGGTCGGTAGCTTCCAGCGCAATTGGGAGGCCAGCTCGAGGACCTCCTCGCGCGCGGCCCCTTCCGTGCCCGTGCCGCCGATGTCGCCGGCACGCACTGCCTCCTGCACGCGCTCGTCCGCGTTGAGCAGGCGGAGCGCCACCCAGCGGGCGTTGGGGAGTCCGGGGAAGGCCGCCTCTATGGTGGGCGCGAGGGCGGAGACCGCCTGCTCCACCTCGGGTGTGTGGGTGGCGGCCCGCAAGGGCGCCGTAGCCGGACCGCCGGTCGCCATGTCGTGGACGGCGCGCATCAGCTCGTCGATGCCTTCGCCCCGCCGGGCCACCGTGGCGACCACGGGCACGCCCAGTTCGCGCGCCAGCTTCTTCTCGTCGACCGCGATGCCGTGCCGGCGCGCCTCGTCGACCAGGTTCAGGCACACCACCACCCGGGAGGTGATCTCAAGGATCTGGAGGGCCAGGTTGAGGTTGCGTTCGAGGCGGGTCGCGTCCACCACGACCACCGTCACGTCGGGGCGGCCGAACAGGATGAAGTCGCGCGCCACCTCTTCGTCGGTGCTGCCGGCCTGCAGGGAGTAGGTGCCCGGCAGGTCGACCACCTTCACCCGGTGTTCGTCGTGCAGGAAGGCGCCCTCCGAGCGCACGACCGTCTTCCCCGGCCAGTTGCCCGTGTGCTGGCGGAGCCCGGTCAGCGCGTTGAACAAGGTGCTCTTGCCGGTATTGGGGTTGCCGGCCAGCGCGACCAGGTAGTCCCACCGGCCGGGATGGATGCCCAGCTTCACCAGGCGGGACTCGTGGCCCGTCGCGCATCCCCTCCGGCGGCGCGCTCGCGCGATCATGGCGACCCCGCTTCGCGGCTGCGGGACGCCTCTTCAGCCACGGGCGCGATCTCCACCCTGGCCGCCTGCTCCCTCCTGAGCGCGATGGTCGCGCCGCGGATCTGGTAGGCGGTGGGGTCGCCGCCCGCCCCGCGCAGGGTTGCGCGCACGGGCGTGCCGGGAACGACGCCCAGATCCAGCAGGCGGCGCCGCGCGGGACCCTGGCAGGCGGGCGCGATGCGGTCCACCACGCCGGTCTCGCCGAGCGCCAGCTGGGCGAGCGTCCTGGGCGGTGAGGACGGCACCACCATGTCCTCCGCCGGCTCCACGGTCACGCTCGCCGCCGCCACCGGATCGAGCAGGTGCTCCCTGCCCCAAAGGAGAAACCTGACCCCCCTCGGCGAGACATCCACGACCCGGATCTCCATGCCCGGGGAGAGCCCCTCTACCAGCAATCCCAGGTAGATCTCGCGCGGTTCGTCCTCCAGATGCACGATGCGGGCGCCCGCTCCCGCGCGCAGCTGTGTCAGCGCGACCCCGGTGCGGGGCGGCACCTCGCCCCGGGCGGTCGGTATGGGATCGCCGTGAGGGTCGAAGCGGGGATGACCCAGACGCGCCGCCAGGGCATCCGTTTCCGCCTCCGACATGCGGTGCTCGCGCACCTCCGCCTGCGCGTGCCAATCGGCCTCCGCCACACCGGTGCGGTCCGCCAGGTAGCGCTCCCACAGCCTGTGGGTTCGCACTACCCGGAGGGCGTAGGACCTGCCCTGTCCGGTCAGCGAGACGGCCGTTCCGCGCGCTTCCGCCAGCCCCAGTTCGCACAGGCGGGCCACCAGACGGCCGGCGCGACCGCGGCGCATTCCGAGCCCTCCCGCAAGGCTCTCGAGCGTAGAAGGCAGGGCCAGGTACTCGCAGTTGAAGAGGTGCTTGAGCGCGTCTTCGATTCGCACCCGCTCCGTCATGCGCGCGGCCCCCAGGACCCGGGCCAGGAGCCCCTTGCGCGGCCACAGCAGGGCAGCGGCAAACACCGCCGCCACGGCGAAGACGAGAAGCGCGAATCCGGGATCGATCATGTCCGGGGAATCCCAGCGAAGCGACCGGTGAAAGGGAGACGACCGGTCACACAGGTTTTGTAGGCTTGCCTAATGAATAAGTTAGGCTTGCCTAAATATCAAGCCGCACCTCCGCTCCACCGAACCATGCGGGAGGCGCGCGCGCCAGCGCGATCAGCTCCAGAGATGGCGCAGGAAGCGTCCCGGAGCATTGAGGAAATCGCGGGTCAGGTTCACGGCCTCGATCTCCTCGAAGGTCACCTCGCGAACAGGCCGCCCGTCGAAGTCGTAGATCCTCGCCCCGGGGACGGCCATCAGGATGGGCGAGTGGGTGGCGATCAGGAACTGCGAGTCCTGGTCGAGCATGTCGCGCATCATGGTCATCAAGCCGAGCTGGCTCTGGGGAGAGAGCGCGGCCTCCGGTTCGTCCAGCAGATAGAGCCCTCCCGGGACGAAGCGCTCGCGAAACAGCTTCAGAAAGCCTTCGCCATGGGAGTTGGCGTCCAGGTTCGCCCCATACTTCCGCTCGATGGCCGCGATGGAGCCCGCGGCGGGACCGCGCGCGAGTGTCCGGGCCAGCGGGGAGTGCTCGCGGAATCGCTCGTCGACCTCGGCGAGCTCCTGCTGAAACTCGGTCCTCAGCCGGGCCATGTGGCGCGCGAAACCGAAGAAGTCTTCGGCGCGCAGGAAGAAGCCGCGGTGCGTGCGCTTGCTCCACGCGAGCCTCAGCATCTTCGCCAGACGGCGCTGCGGCGCGAGCGTGGGGTCCCGGTCCGCACTCCTGCTGCCGACGGTGGGCAGCCCGGTCGCCGCCGCAAGAGCCTCGAGCACGGTCGACTTGCCCGAGCCGTTCTCCCCAACCAGCAGCGTTACCGGAGTCGCGACCTCCAGGGCCCGAGGCCCTGCAGGGCCGGGATGTTGAACGGGAATTCATCCGCCTGCCCGTCCGCGTCCGGGAAATGAATGCGCTCTAGCACCCGTCGATATCCCGTGCCGACATCCCTGCGCCCCTCCTCATGCCGTGTCCGGCGTCCGTATCGCCTCCAGCTCCTCCAGCGTGCGCGGCCAGTCCCGACCCAGGAGCCTGGACAGCGCCCGGTCGGCCAGCAGCCTGCCGCCCGTCTGACATTCCGGGCAATAGTTCGTCTCGCGGCTGGCGTAGACGATGCGCTGAATCGGGGTGCCGCACCGCGGACAAGGCTTGCCGAACTTCCCGTGGGCGGCCATCGCCGGATGGAACGCGGTGACCTTTTTCGGGAAGCCCCCGCCCGCCTCGGCCTGCAGACGCTCGGTCCATGCGCGCAGAGAGGTCCGGGTGGCGTCGTACAGCCGGCGTAGTTCGCCGGCCGACAGCCGGCGCGTGAGGCGCACCGGCGAGAGGCCCGCCGCGAGCAGGATTTCGTCGGAGTGCGCGTTGCCGATGCCGCTCAGGATCCTGGGATCGGTGAGCGCCCGCTTGAGGGTCCGGTTCTCGCGCACGAGCGCCGCCTGAAACCCGGGGAAGTCGACCTCCAGGGGTTCGACGCCCCCGGGATCGAGCCGCCGCAGGGCCTCGTCCCCGCGCACCACCCACATCGACATTCTTTTCTTCGTGCTGGCCTCGGTCAGGATCAGGGTGCCGTTGGGAAAGTCCAGGGCCCCCGCCGCGCGCTTCCCGGGCAGGCGTGCCCCGGCTTCCCGCCACTGGAAGCGCCCCGCGATCATGAGGTGGATGACGGCGTGCAGGTCGTCGTCCAGGTGCAGCGCGATGCGCTTGCCGATGCGCCCGATGGCGCGCACGCGTTTGCCCACGAGTTCCGACACCGGGGGATCGAAGGTCTTGAGCAGTGACGGCGAGCGGAGCCGGACGCGCTCGATCGGCTGCCCGGTAATGCGGGCGTCGAGCGCATTCACATACAGGCAGACTTCCGGGAGTTCGGGCATGCCGAAAGATCGATGCTGCGGACGGCGGGGCGCCAGTGGGGAAGATGCGCCGCGACACGTCACCGGCTACCGTCATGGTCGGCGCGCGCCGCTGGCACCGGACCTGTGAGTCGGGCCCCGAGCGGCGACGGACGCCGTCCCGTCCAACCCTTCCACGCAGGCGGGCGACCCACCATGAACCGTTATCTGCGCGTACCCGCACCCCTCCGGGTCTTCCTGACCGCGCCGCTGCTGGCGTCTCTGCCCGCGGCCGCCATCCTCCCGGGTTCAACCACCGTTCGGGCCCAGGAACCCGCGACCCGGCTTGTGATTCTCGGAACCGGAACGCCCATCGCCGACCCGGATCGTTTCGGGCCCTCGGTCGCCGTGGTGGTCGGGGAGGAGTCCTACCTGGTGGACGCGGGAGCAGGCGTGGTGCGCCGGGCGGCCGCGGCGGCCCGTAACGGCATCGCCGCCCTGGCGCCATCGAACCTCAAGCGGGTCTTCATCACGCATCTGCACAGCGATCACACGGTCGGGCTCCCGGACCTGATGTTCACCCCCTGGCAGAACGGCCGAAACATGCCCGTCGAGGTGTACGGACCACCGGGTACGCTGCGCATGACCACGAACATCGAGGAGGCGTGGGTCGAGGACGTCCACATGCGCCTCTTCGGCCTCGAGGGCCGCACCGCCCACAACTACCGCGCCCTGACGCGGGAGATCGAGGCGGGAACGGTCTACGACGACGGGACCGTGCGCGTGGACGCCATTCCCGTCCAGCACACCAGCTGGCCCGTCTCCTTCGGATACCGCTTCGTCACCCCGGACCGCACCATCGTCATCTCGGGGGACGCCCGTCCCAGTCCATCTCTCGTCGAGGCCTGCAACGGCTGCGACGTGCTCGTGCACGAGGTGTACTCGCGCGACTTCTTCGACCGGCACCGGAATCAGATCTACCACGCGGCGGCGCACACTTCGACCGCCGAGGTGGCCGCGCTGGCGATGGAGACCCGTCCGGGGCTTCTTGTGCTCTACCACCAGCTCTACCGCTCCGCCACCGACGAGGACCTCATCCGCGAAGTACGCGAGGCGGGGTACACCGGGCGCGTGGTGTCGGCGGCGGACCTGGACGTGTACTGAGTGTCGCCCATGGACGATCACCTGCCGATGGCACGCGTCTCGCATGAACGGTCGTCGCGGCGGCGCATGCGCGAGACGCGGTTGCCCTGAATTCCGGCGCCGGAATACCTTGGGCGGGGCACCGTCGCGCGGCGGGCAGCCCGCGATCATGCAATGATGGACCCTGGCGGAGTCGGAGAATGGTACGTTCGAGTCTGTTGATGGCGCTCGTGATCCTGGTCTCGGGCTGTGCCCGATGGGTTCCGGCCCGGGTCGGCGACGTGCCGATCGGCACCGACGTTCGACTGCGGCTGTCGGACGAGGGCGCCGCGCAGTTGGAGGAATTGACCGGGACGCGCCGGTCCGAGGTCTCCGGACAGCTGCTGCAGTGGGACAGCGAGGTGATGGTCTCGGCCGCCCTGCAGGCCGCCGGAGCCGGTGCGAACAGCAGCAGCCTGCGCCAGCGCTTCGTGGTGGACCAGGAAGACATCCTCGGGGTGGATACCAGGGAACTGGACCGCACACGCACCGGACTCTTCGTCGGAGGCGTCGCCGTGGTGGCGGGTTCGGCCATTGTGTGGGTGGTGTCGCAACTGGCCGGCGGAGGCACGGCGGCAACCAATCCCCCACCTTCCGCGCCCAGCGAGCCCTTCGTGCGCATTCGCATTCCCTAGCCGGAGGCCAACATGACACGCGCCGGTCTGATTCTGGCTCTTCTGTTGACGGTATCCGGCTGCGCCCGATGGGTGCCGGCCCAGTTGGGGACGGTCCCGCCCGGCACCGACGTCCGCCTGCGCCTCTCCGAGGAGGGCGCCGCGCAGCTCGAAGAGATGACGGGGGCGGGTGCCGCGGAGGTCACCGGAGAACTGCTTCAGTGGGAACCCGAAGTGCTGGTGTCCACCGTGCTCGCGCCCACGGGCGCGCGCGTCGACCCGGGCCTGCGCCAGCGCCTCGTAGTAGATCCCGCCAACGTCGTCGGCATCGACGTGCGCGAGGTCGACCGCACGCGCACGGGTTTTCTCGTGGGTGGCGTCGTCGCGGTCGCGGGGTCGGCGGTCGTCTGGGCGATCGTCAACATCGTCCGGGGCAGCGAAGGCGCACCCACCACGCCCCCGACGGACGGCCCCCAGGAACCCTTCGTGCGGCTGCGCTTCCCCTAGTTCGCAGCTAATACGCCCGGCCGGGCGCAGGCCACGCCTGTCAGGTCACGCGCGACCCCCGGCGCACCCAGAACGGCTGCTGCCGCGGGCGGGTGGGCCGGGGGTAGGCGGCGATGTGCGCTAACGGCCTGGGTGTGGGGGTTGGCGGCGGTATCGTGGGATGAGACGGGCC
>VXMG01000054.1:0-34964 GCA_009841185.1 Gammaproteobacteria bacterium | reverse complement strand
TATTTTACACCCCCCCCCGCCCGGGCCGCCCCCGCCCCCCCCCGGCCGCCCCCCCCCCCCCCCGGCCACCCCCCCCCGGGGGGGCCCGCGGGGGGGGGGGGGGGGGGGTCGGCGGCGATGTCAGCTACCGCCCTGGTAGTGGGGGTTGCCGGCGATCTCTTCGGATGAGACGGGCCAGCGCCGGTTTGTCCCCAGCTGCTTCGTCACCTCGTCCCACTGCCACGGCTTGATGTCGTAGTAGCGGTGGTCCTGGAGCCGCCGCCCTTCGATCATGAACTCGAGTCTGCGCTCGTAAATGATCTGTTGGTGGACTTCGCCAATGTCCATGCTCATGAACGGCGGCAGATCCCAGTTGGCGCGCACCATGTTGATCTGGTTGACTGCCTCCTGGTAGTTGCCTGCCAACAGGTGGCCCTCCGCCAGAATCAGCCGCGCCTCCTGCCAGCGGCTGACGGGAAGATCCGCGTCGAGCCCCTGATACTTGAAGAACCGGTGCACGTCGCCCGTATGAGGAGGCGGCGCACGGAGCTCGGGCGGGCCGACGCGCGTCCCCACGCGCGGATCCACCATGCCGCTCACCGGATCCTCGATGGCCACGTTGCGCGGATCGATGATTACGCCCGTGATCGACTGGTGGTACGTGTTGAGGCTGTTCAGCGAGCCCGGCTGCTGGTAGCGGCACGCGAAGTAGAAGTCGGGCTTGACCGCGAGCGCCGCCTCGGCCGCCTGCATGGCGGCCGCCACCTGGGACATGTCTCTGCCGCGCTCGAAGAAGAGCGACCTGTGGACCCGGGCCTTGGTGGCGAGGGCCGCCGCCCGCAGGTCCGGGTTGCTCGTCTGCGCCACCTGGTCGAGCGCGGAAAGCGTCTGCTCGAGCACGACATCGGGCGCCAGCGGCGCCTCGCCGTTGAAGGGCACCTCCTTGAAGTGATCGGCCAGAGTGATGCGCGCGAAGGCTTCCCAGAAGATGCCGCGCACGATGGTTGTGTCCGCCGGGTTCGACTCCTGCAACCTCCTGATGGCCTCCTCTGCGATCCATCGGGCGGACGACAGAGAGTTCCAGACCGCGTTCTGGGTCGTGTTGAACCCCTCCATGTGCCCCCACATGTGGAGTTCGGTGAATGTGAAGCTCGATATGAACGTTACATCGTCGGACTGCAGGGCGTTGGCCGCGACCGTGCCGTCATATGCGTCGCAGACCACGCCCTCGGGCGTGGCGGCCAGCGCCGGAACCAGGTTCGGGTCCTCCAGGTCGGCAAGCGTGAGGCTTCCCGGGTTGTCGACGCTGAACAGGTCACCACATCCCGCTGCAATCAGTACGGTGAATGACAGTGCTCCCAATCTCAATATGCGCATCCGCATGACTATCTCCCTTGCTTCAGAAATCCGCTCATCGCCATTGGCGATCGATTCGATACCCATCGCACACCCGCATCCTAGAACGTTGCCTGGAAGCGAATGCCGTAGCGTCTGGGGCTCGGCGGCTGACCGTAGTCGGAGTTCATGCCGAATGCGTTATAGGGTCCACCGGCCCGGGCATCGGGAATTCCGTGATAGGGGGTCAGGGGATCAGACATGCAGACGTCCACGGGGCACTTGTTCCAGAGGAACAGGTTGGTTGCCGACAGTCTGACCACCAGGGAATTCATGCCCGCGAGCGAAGTCACAAAGCTCTCCGGGACGTTGTAGTTGAAGGAGAGGTCGGCGAAGCGCAGGAAATCGGCCCTGAAGAGGTAGCTGGAGATCATCGAGGGATGCTGGTTGCCGAAGTTCTCCGCGACCCGCTGGCGTTCCGCCACCGAGGTGTTCGGATCGTCCAGGATGGCCTCGAATTCGGCCACGCGCGGTGAATTCCGGGTAAAGGCATCCTGAATGACCGACACCTCCGAGAACATGTGATAGTCGTACGCCCCGGTGAAGGTGGCGTTGACGCTCAGGCCCCCGGGGAGGTCGAGCGACGTGAGGAAGCTCCCCGTCCAGAGCGGGATGGGGCGCCCCACGTATTCCAGCGAATCGCCGCCCGCGGCATTCTTGAGCTTGTTGGGCGTGATCTGGTTCAGCCTCGTGAGCTGCTCGATGGGCACCGCTACGGTGTAGGGGTTGCTGGGATCGGGCACCGGAGCGATCCACGCGCCGGGCGTGAACCCTTCCTTCATCGTGGGATAGTACCGGCCGGCGCTGGTGCCGCCCTGGATGTGAACCCGGTAGGGGGGCACGCCGCCCATGTCGAGGATCTCGGAGTCGTTCAGCGCCACCTGGAAGGTGGTCGACCATCTCAGGCTGGGACGCCGGACCCAGGTCACGTCCAGCGAAGACTCGAACCCCTGGTTGCGGATCTTGCCGACGTTGGAAACCACCGGCTGGAGGAATCCCGTCGAGGCCGCGGACGGCACGGGCAGGAGCGCGTCGCTGGTGGTTGCGTTGTAGTACACCACGTCCAGCCCCACCCGGCCATCGAGGAAGCCGAACTCGGTCCCGAATTCCCACTCCAGAGTGCGCTCGGGCTTCAGGTCCGGGTTTCCGGGATTGCCGGTTCTCACGATGGAGAGGTTGTCCACGCCGATGCCGGGCACCCACGTCTGGGTGGCGTCGAACGCGCCGGGCTGCAGCCCCGCCGCGCCCAGCGCCGCCCGCACCCGGAACTGGTCCCAGCTCTGGAACGGCCAGAAGTCATGCTCCGACACGACCCAGGACGCGCCGCCCTTGGGGTACACCTGGAAGGCAAAGTTCTCACCGAAGGCCGAGTTGCCGTCCACGCGCAGACCGGCGTTCAGGAAGAGGCGGTTCCACAGCCCGACTTCCTCCTGGGCGTACACGCCGGCGTTGATGACCTCCTGGAAGGTCTCGTTCGGCGGCAGGAGCTGCGATCCGGCCGGCAGGGTCGCGAGCTGGCGCAGCGGGAAGTCCCGAACCCCGAGCGTCCTGAACCACTCTTCCTCCCAGAAGCTCTGGCCGCCCACCAGCAGGGTGGAGGTCAGGTTCTCGCTGAAATCGCGGCTCCAGGACGTCTTGAAGTCCAGCGTCGTAGCCGTGCGCTCGGAGGTGCGCACCAGCCGCTCGCCCTGCTCGTGATAGATGTTGAGGCCCTTGTTGACGTGCTCGATGTACTCCTCGGTCATCCGGTCGCGGCCCATGATGAGCTCTGAGCGGATGCCGTTGCCCCAGTCGTAGGTCAAGGCCCCGCTTAGCGTCACGCGCTGCTCGTCCTGGTTGGACGTCACGCTGGCGATGGGGTCGCTGTCCAGCGGCAGGAAGTGGTCGCTCGCGGCGAGCGGTCCGCTGTAACCGTGCGGCGGCGGCCAGGCGATCTCGTAGGCGTTGACGCCGTAGCGCCCACCGTAGGGGAAGCGCGGCGCCGGATTCCGGGGCGTCGCCAGGAAGAAGCCCCAGAGGTATCCGCTGCCCCAGTTGAGCCCGTTCTGTCCGGGCTGGCGCCGGTCGCTGAAGACCGTGTTCATGTCCACGCGAATGCCCAGCCTCTCGGTCGCCTGCACCGTGAGGTTGGCGCGCAGGTTGGCGTCCATGGTTCCCTGGAAGTCGCGGTACTCGCGGCCCATCTGCCCGACCTCGTCGCGGAGACGGCCGGAGGCGAAGTACTGCACGGTGGAGGTCCCACCCCGCACGTCCGCGTTGAAGTCCATGACCGAACCCCAGCCGCCGAGGTAGTCGAGGACGGGCTTGCCGAGGGTCTGCAACTGCTTGGTGTCGAAGTTGTAGCCCCAGACTCCCTTCAGGCGGGCTTCCGGAATCCTCGTGCCGTCGAAGCCGGTCCCGAAGGTCCACACCGGATCGCCCGCGCTCCCGCGCTTGGTGATGATCTGGATCACCCCGCTCGAGGCCTCGGTGCCGTACAGGGTCGCGGCCGCCGCGCCCTTGATGATCTCGATGCGCTCGATGTCGTTGGGGTTCAGCCGGTCGAGCGAGGTGGCCTGGCGGGCGCCGCCCACCTTGCTGTAGTTGGAGTCGATGCGAACTCCGTCGACGTAGATGAGCGGGGCGCTCCGCTGCGTGAGGCTGACCGCTCCGCGCAGGAGGATCTGGCTCGAGGTCCCCACGTTGGGAGCGATCCCGGGCACCATCCCGGCGACACGCCCGGAGAGCGCCTCGGTGATGTTGGATACGGGCGCGGTATTGATGGTTTCGGCGCCCAGCGTCTCGACGGTCTGGCCCAGCCGACGCCGTTCGGTGACGACGCCGGTGCCGGTCACGATCACCTCGTCCAGGGCGATTGCCTCCGACTCCATCTGGACATCGATGTTCACGGTCTGGTCCGCGACCACGGTGATGTCCTGGGTCTCGGTCCCGTAGCCGATGTAGCGGATCTCCAGAACGTGGTTGCCGGCCGGAATGCCCAGCAGGACGAAACGGCCGTTGGCATTGGTGACGTTGCCCACGCCCTCGGCGGCGATGCTCACCTGCGCACCCGCCAGCGGCAGCCCGGTGCCCACCTCCTGGACCGAGCCGGTGACGGTGCCGGTCTGGGCGGACAGCGGAGCGGCAATCATGGCCATGGCGCAGAGCGCGCCGGTTAAGGTGAAGACCTTACGAAGGATTTTCATGCTTCCACCTCCTGCTTGGGGAACGGCATCGATCCTGCTCCCGGGAATCCGCCCTGGATTCGCCGGGTCTGTGGGGCCTCGGGCGCACAGCCCTCAGCCCCAGAACTAACACATGGCGCAGTTTTGGTTGTTGATGGCGCCCAGGCGCTCGAGCAGAGCGATCGTCGCCGGAAACGGGCGGACATTGTAGCTCGGACTGTTGGCCATGTCGACGGTCGTCTGGCCGAGTCGCGTCACCGCATGCACGTCGGCGCCGCGCTCGATCAGGTAGAGGATGACTTCGTTGTCACCGCGTGAAGCGGCGTTGTGGAGCGGCGTGCGGGCGTCCAGATCCCGGGCGTTCACGTCGGCGCCCAGCTCCTCGACGAGATACCTGACGGCCGGAAGCCATCCGCCCGGCACGTACCGATGTTCGTTCGCGGCGCGCTGGTCGTAGCCCACGCCCGTGGCCGCGTGGATGGGGTACATGGCGGCGCCTCCGGGAGGAACGGGCGGGATGCCGCTTTCGTCCACGGTAGCCGAGTAGTCCGCAGCCACCGGGGCAACCTCCGCTCCCGCCGGCTTGCGGCTGGCGATACCCGGGTCCGCCCCGTAGGCCACCAGCAGCTTCATCGCGGCTACGTCGACACCAAGCGCGGCGCGGAAGAAGGGCGTGGTTCCCTCCAGGTTTGCGCTGACGAGACGCTGATGGGCCCACCACAGGTCCTTCTCGAGCCTCGCGTCGGGATTCGCTCCCGCGAGCAGCAGCTCCTCCATCACGTGGAGGTAGCCGGCCTCCTGCGCCTCGTGGGCGCGCGGCTGGGGATAGAAGGAGGTGCCGGCCCACTGCACGTTGATCACGGCGAACAGGGGCGTCGCGCCCGGGTCGCTGGCGACGTTGGGATCGCCTCCGCGCTCGAGGAGATGGAGCCCCAGGTCGAAGCGCCCGTTCAGCATGGCGATCAGCAGCGGGCTGGTTCCGTCTCCGCTGGTCTGGTTGATGTCCGCGCCCCCGTCCAGAAGCGCGTCCGCGGCTTCCCTGTGCCCGGCACGGGCCGCGTGAAGGAGCGCGGTGAGCCCGCCCCACCTGCCCACCAGGGCCGGCTGGCCCGGCGGGGGGTTGGTCGATATCGGTGAGATGCCCTGCACCTCGCCGTCAAGGATCAGCACATCGCCCCTGCGCTGCACTTCGCGCGCGGCCTCAATGGCTACCGCCACCTGGCCGGGTGTCGGGCGTTCGCCCTCGTCGACCGGTCCCCACGGGTCCGCCCGCGGGTCGTTCTCCAGCCAGTCCGGGCGGAACTGGGCGAGCACCTCATACAGCCTGTGCTGCGCGGCGACATCCACGGCCGCCCGTCGATCCACATCCTCGACAACGGCCTCGGACAGCGAAATATCCGCCCCCAGCTCGACAAGCGAGCGGATGGCCTGCGCCCGGTTCCGGGCGGCTGCGAAGATCAGCGGGGTCTGCTTCCACTCCCGTTCGCGAGCATTCAGGTCGGCGCCGGCACCGGCCAGCAGCCGTATCGCCTCCGAACTCCCTGACTCGGCGGCCAGGTGGAGCGCGGTCACCCCGCTGTTGGTGGTCCTGGCGTGCACGTCGGCACCCGCCGCGAGCAGCGCCTCCACGACCCCGGCGCCTCCTGCGCGGCTCGCGAGGTGGAGCGGGGTGTAGCGCCCGATCCGGGTTCCCGCCTCGACGTTGGCTCCCGCGGTGACGAGCAGCCGCGCCATCTCGATGTCGCCGTTGCGCGCGGCCCAGTGGAGCGCGGTCATTCCGTCGCCCTGGGCCTCGTTGGCATCGGCCCCCTGCTCCAGCAGCGCGCGAACGGCCTCGAGGTCGCCGCGCATGGCCGCATCGGCCACGGGACCCCTCGCCGCCGGACCGGCCACCAGCAGGGCGATGATCGCCAGGGCGGTCGTGGGATTCATCGGCAGGACCCTATCGGCTCGCTGACTCCGCCGCGGCCACGGCGCCGCCGGGATACCCCAGCGCGAATTCGCCCGTGCTGTCGCCGAAGCTGTCCATGTCCTCGTGCCCCAACCGGTGCAGCAGGCTGAGGAAGACGTTCGCCATGGGGGTGCCGTCGGGGGCCTTCAGGTGGACGTCGCCCTCGAGCCGTCCGTTGCCGTGGCCCAGCAGGATGAGCGGGCAGCGCCGATGGTTGTGGACGTTGCCGTCGGCCATCGGCGAACCCCAGACGATCACCGACTTGTCGAGCAGGTTCGCGTCTCCCTCCATGCTCGCCTGCAGCTTCTCCAGGAAGTACGGCAGCGGGCTCATGCGGTACTGGGCGATCTGGTTGAAGTCCAGAATGGCCTCTTCGCTGTTGCCGTGGTGCGAAGCCGGATGGAACGGCGTGGTGGTGCCGCTTTCCGGGTGGATCCGGTTCGACGCGTCGCGGCCCATCTTGAACGACACGACCCGCGTCATGTCGGTCTGGAAGGCCAGCACCTGCAGGTCGAACATCAGCTCCATGTGCTCGGCGAATGAATCGGGGACGCCCGCCGGGGCCTCCGGCAGCTCCCGCTGCTCGCCGGTCGAGTTGAACTCCTCCACCTTCTGAATGCGGCGCTCCACCTCGCGCACGTTGTCCAGATACCGGTCCAGCCGGTTGCGGTCCTCGGTGCCCACCCGGGCCCGGAGCGTCGCCACCTCGTCCACGATCCAGTCGAGGATGCTCTGGTTGGTGCGCCTGCGGACCGCCCGCTCCTCGTTGCTTCCGCCGGCGCCGAAGAGAAGGTCGAACGCGGCGCGCGGATCGCGGATCATCGGCAGCGGCTCGGTCGGCGACGCCCAGCTGATCGCGTCGGTATACGCGCAGTGGTAGTTGTACCAGCACCCACCGCCCTGCCCCAGGTTCTCGATGCAGAGCTGCAGCGACGGGAGCGCGGTGTCCTGCCCGAACCGGCGTGCCTGCAACTGGTCGAGGGAGACCCCCACGTAGATGTCCGATCCCTGGGTCTGCTTTGGATGGCACTGGGTCAGGAAGACCGCCGTCGACCGGAAGTGATCGCCGCCGATCTCGTTGGGCTCGTAGGCCTCGGCCATGCGGACGTCGGTGTTGCTGATGATGGTGAGGTAGTCCTGAAAGCGTTCGAGCGGCTTGAGCACGTTCGCATCCGTCATGCGGAAGTTTCGCCCGATCGTCTCGGGTGCGAACAGATGCTGGCTCGCGCCCCACTCGCTGCATCCCGGCACGCCGTGCACCTCCTCGATGCACACCAGGCGGGTGCGGTCCTCGAGCGCGGCCGCCGCGCGTCCCCACCGGCCTGGTCCGGCCGGCATCATCGCATCCAGGAGGGGCAGAGCCACCGTGGCCCCCATCCCGCGAACGAAGGTGCGGCGGGGAATGTGCGCGCCCGTGATGAAGCTGGTCGTCATCGTCGTGCTCCCTCTACTCTATTGTGGCGCCCCGGGGCACGAGCCCCGTGGCATGTTCTCAATCGTCCCGTGCGCCCTCGACCCCGTCCGCCGTCGCAGTCCCGACATCCTGCCGGGTGCGGAAGGCATCGCTCTTCACGACGCCGAGGACGAAGGATGAGATTCTGTAGTCGTTGCTCTCCGCCTCGCGCGCGATGGCGCGTATGGTCGGCCCGTCGTAGTACTCGACGCGACGCCCCAGGGCGTACGCCAGCAGGTTCATGGTGAAGGTGCGCACCAGCGGGATCGGGCGCTCCAGCAGCGCGTCTGCGAGCTGCACCGAGTTGGTGAGCTCGGTGCCGTCGTAGAGCTGGCCCCGGGCGTCGAGAGGGGATCCGCTCTCGCGAATCCGCCATTCCCCGGTTACGCCGAAGTTCTCCAGCGCCACCCCGATGGGATCCATGAACTGATGGCAGGCGGCGCAAACCGGGTTCCGCCGGTGGATCTCCAGCCGCTCGCGCGTGGTGAGCAGACGGCCCTCCCCTTCGTCCTCGGTCTCTTCCAGAGCAGGCACGTCGGGCGGAGGCGGCGGGGGCGGCGCGTCCAGCAGCACCTCCATCACCCACTTGCCGCGCAGCACCGGCGACGTCCGCGTCCCCATGGACGTCGACATCAGCACACTGCCGTGCCCCAGCAGCCCTTGGCGCAGCATTCCCTCGGGATAGTCCACGCGGCGGAAGTTCTCCCCGACCACGCCCCGGATGCCGTAGTGCTCCGCCAGACGCTGGTTCATGAAGCTGTAGTCGGCGCCGTAGAGCTCCAGCAGGCTCCGGTCCTCGCGGACCAGATGATCGAAGAACAACTCGGTCTCGCGCCGCATGGCGGCCTTGAGCTGCTCGTTGAAGTGGGGGAACCAGAAGGCGTCCGGCTGCACCCTTTCGAGATCCTGAAGCCTGAGCCACTGGGTGGCGAAACGGGTGGCGAGGCTCTCGGAGCGCGGGTCGGCCAGCATTCGGCGCACCTGTTGTTCCAGGACGCGCGGATCCGAGAGCCGGTCACGGCTCGCGAGCGAAACCAGTTCGTCGTCCGGCTGCGTTCCCCACAGGAAGTACGACAGCCTGGAGGCGAGGGCGAGGTCGCTGATCCGGTAGCTCTCCCCCGCCTCGAGCGCGCTCTCCGGGGCTTCCTCGATGCGGAACACGAAGTGCGGGCTCGCCAGGATCGCCTCCAGGACGGTGCGCACGCCGGTCTCGAAGCCTCCTTCGGTGGCCCCCACGTCGTAGAACGACATCAGACCCGCGAGATCGGAGTCGGTGAGCGGCCGGCGATAGGCCTGCCGGGCGAGCCTGGCGGCGATCTCCCGGGCGCAGGACCGTTCGGCCTCGGACGACGTTGGCCGGCAGGTGAAGACCCGCTGCCGGCTCATGGTCTCGGATACGCCCTGCGGATCCAGGGGCCCGCGGATGGTCAGATCTCTCAGGTGGGTGAGGACGACGAACCCCGTCCCGATGCGGAAGCGAACCCCGGCGTTGGACCAGCCGAAGGGCTCCTGCAGGTCGGCGTAGGGCCCGTCCTGCTTCCTGATGAACGCCGCCGCAACCCGACGCTGGCCCGCGCTGATGAAAATGGGGTCGGTGAACTGGTTCCAGTTCGGCCCGAAGTCCGCGTCCCGGCGCAGCTCCTCCACAGGAACCAGGGCGACCCGTTCCCCGTCGACGGAGATGTCCATTTCGGCGAAGCGCTCATGGTCTCCCGCCCAGAACGACATCTCGAAGACGTACTCGCCGTCGGCGGGGAAATGGTGGTCGACCACGATCCCGCCGCGGGTGCCATAGGGCGCGCCCTCCACATGGTCCCACTCGTGCTGGGACTGGTAGGTGGAGACGAGGTAGGTCTTGGAGTCCGAGGTTGCTCCCGGATGGCCCAGCACCAGGCGGCTGACATCGTTGGCGGCGTTCAGGTACGAGTTGAGAAGCGTGGGCGACAGCGGCTGCGATACGGCCATGTGGTCGAAGTTCCCCAGATAGAGATCCGGGGGAAGCCACTGGCTGGCGTCGACGGTGATGCCGAAGAGATCCTGGACGGCCTGCTCGTACTCCGCGCGGTTGAGCCGCTGGAAGCTGCGGTTGCCCGGGTTGGGATTGGCGGCCGCGTATTCGTCGATGGTCTGCTCGAGCGTCTCGACGAGCGCGAGCAGCGTGTCCCCGCCGGGACGGGGTATTCCGGGCGGAGGCATCATCCCCGTGCGCAGCTTCGCGATCATGCGCTCGGCCGTCTCCCAGTCCTCCCAGGCGGCGGTCACGTCGAAGCTCTGGACCGTCATGTTGCCGGTCATCATGGCGTCGTTGTGGCAGACGAAGCAGTACTGGCGGACGACGGCGTTGAGCGCTTCGGACGGGGGCGTGCCGGGACGCGTATCGGGACCCCGTGATGCATCCGGAAGGCGGCCCGTCGCGAAGGCGTGAGCGGGATCCTGCGGTTCGCCGGCAAACTTCGGCGTGCGCGCGCGATCATGGCCCATGAAGAGGGCCAGACCCAGGAGCGATAGTCCCGGAAGGAGAGCTCTCACAAACACCTCCGCCTGCAGGCCGCTGCGTGGGGACACACTGGCGCCGCCGGGACACACGGGGCCCGGACATGGCATTGCCTCAACCTACGCCCCCGGCCTTCCCGCTGGCAAGCACGGCGCTCCCGCGGTTCTGTGCTCCCGGGCTTGCTCCCGCGGCGTCGCCGACCCTACATGCCGGCCGCCACCACGTACCTGGTGAAGGCTGAGCCCGCGTCGAAGAGCGAGGCCGGTCCTTCGGCCACGTAGACGTTGGCGTCCGCGTCCACCGCCACGCCTTCCCCCGCCACGCCGTGATTCGGTCGGCTATCGGAGTCCCAGCCCGGAATGAAGCCCACGAGTGCGTCCTGGTCCACTGGCCCGATCCGGATCCCGTTCCTCCAGTTGATGTGCCGGAGACGGTTGGACTCGGAGTCGATGGCGTACACCACCTGGTCCTCGGTAATGAAGACGTCGCTGATGCGGCCGTATTGATAACGCGACTCCAGATAGTTCCCGTTCTGGTCATAGATCTCGAGGCGGTGGTTGCCTCGGTCTGCGACCCAAAGTCGACCCTGACCATCGAATGCCAGGGCGTGAGGGGTACGGAACTGTCCGTGCTCCGTGCCGATCTCCCCCCACTCCATCAGGTAGTCACCCTCCGGCGAGAACTTGACGATTCGGCCCGTCAGCCCAGCGTTCCGCGCCACCTCCATCTGCGCGTCGGTCGTCAGTCCCTGACCAGCGTGACCATCCGCGACGAAGATACTGCCGCCGGGCCCGACGATGACGTCCGTGGGCTGGTTGAGTTGGCCTGGAGCGTCTCCGGGTTGCCCCGCGACGCCCAGGCTCATGAGCAGTTCTCCGGTTTGGCTGAACTTGTGCACCTGGTGACCCTTGGTGCCCGCCTCGTTTCCGGCGAAGTCGGTCACCCAGACGTTCCCGTCCTCGTCAACGTCGATGCCGTGCGGAGTGACGAAGATTCCCGCACCGAAGTTGGCGAGGATCTCTCCCGTGTTCCTGTCGAACTTGAAGATGGGGTCCACCGGGTTGTTGTCGCAGTTGATCCCGGGGCCTCCCGCGGAGCCCGCCGCACAGCGCTCATACCCCCAGACGTGCCCGTCCGTCGGGTCGATGTCCACGCCCGCGGTGGATCCCCATTGCCGTCCCTCGGGGAGCGTCGCCCAGCTACCGATGCGCGTCGGGTTCGGATTGGACAGCCCCTCGCCCGTGATCGGATTGGCTCCTTCGGCGGCCATCGTCGCCAGCGGCCCGGACTCCGTGGCGCATCCGGTGAGAAGTCCCGCACCCGCGAGCGCGAACAATGGGAGTCGAAACCCTGACATGGCTGCCTCCTTGCGAGTCTCGTCTTATGTGGTTGCCGCCCGTAGCTCCTACCGGGGAATCACCGGCAGCGTGACGTGCGACGGATACCGCGCGTTGTGGTAGACCGTCTGATTGGCGGTCTGGACTTCCGTCTCGAGGTGGACCGGGCCGCCCGTGTTCGGGTTGCGGTCGTACTTGGGGAAGTTGCTGCTCGAGATCTCGACGCGGATCCGGTGACCTTCCCTGAAGAGGTTGCTGCTGGCCCACAGGTCGATGTTGAACTCGTACACGGTCCCGGGTTCGAGCAACTCGAAGTCCGTGAAGTCCGGGTTGTTGTGATACCGTGCGCGCAGGATGCCGTCCGCGATGTTGATTTCCTTTCCGTCCGGATGGACGTCGACCAGCATCGCCGTGAAGTCGGTGTCGGTCGCGGAACTCGACGCGTGCAGGGTGACCGTGATCGGACCCGTGACCTCCACCGCCTCTTCGAGGGGCGGCGTGGTGAACACCAGGATGTCGTCGCGCTCCGCGATGTCGGCGCGGTCGAAGGGCCCTGGAGGCGTGGGCCCGAACATGAGGTTGCCGCCGCGGGTCGGCACCGGGTTCATGGGGTCGTAGACGAACTCATCGACCGGATCGGACGCTCCCGGCATGTCCGTGCTCAGGGTGCCGTCGCCCGAGGAACCGTTCGCATTGCCCCCGCTGTGGAAGTAGTAGTTCGTGTACTGGGTGCGGGCGATGGGCCACTCGTTCTCGGAGCGCCAGACGTTCTCGCCCATGATGAAGATCCGCACCGGCGGCTCGTCCAGATAGCCGTTGTCGACCCCCTTGAGCAGGGCGTCGAACCACTTTACGTGCAGGCTGTCGAAGTCGACCGTGGCGTCCGGCCCGAAGTCGATGCCGTCGTAGACGAAGTTGGGGACGCTGGCATGGGGCCAGGGGCCGATGAGCAGCTTCTGGTTCTCGCGCGCGTACTCGGTGCGCCCCTTTTCGACCATGCCGGTGTAGCTGACGAGGGTTCCGTCCAGGAAGACGTCGTACCAACCGCCGATGTTGAGCGAGGCCGCCGCGAACTCCTCCAGGCGGGCCTCGGAGTCGAGCACTTCCCAGTAGGCGTCGTAGGTCGGGTGCATCACGAAGTCGCGCCACCAGGGATTGTCCTGCCCCGTGGCCGCGCCCATCTCCAGCAGCGGCATGGTCCAGAGCACCTGGTCCCAGTCGGGGTTGCCCGCCTGGCCGGTGCGCCCGCCCATCCCCGAGGCCCAGCCGATGCGCGAGCCGAGCGCGAGCGCGCCGCCCGGATAGGCCGTGTCGAAGTAGTAGTTGAACGGGGTCACCCGGGGGGCCATCGCCTTCAGGTAGGGCGACCTGAACTCGGCGCCCTTCCACTGCGTGGTGGCGAGATAGGAGTTGCCGTGGGTGCCCACCTGCCCGTCCGACCACTCCTGCCGGCCGATCCAGTTCTGGGTGTCGTGGCTGTCGTTGGCTTCCGCCAGGTAGGGATACCAGCTCCCCTCGGAGTCGAAGCGGCCACGCACGTTCTGGTGGACGTAGACGTATCCGCGTTCCGCCCAGAGCAGGCCTTCCTCCCAGGAGGCTGCGTCCGACCCGTTGTCGTAGGGGTCGCGGATCAGCAGCGCGGGATGGCGCCCCGGCGCGGCCGGACGATACACGTCCGTCGAGAGGAGCGTCCCGTCCCGCATCGGCACCATGAGATTGTGGTGTACGATCGCGGACTCTCCGGCCCGGAATTCTCCCGAGTGGAGCTCCTGCGCCTCCAGCGGCGGCGCGTAAACGGCGAGCATCAGGGCGATGCCGGTTGCGAAGATTCGGGTGGCGGTGCGCGACTCCATGAAGGTCTCCTTTAGAGGGGTGGTATTCCCTTCCGCCTGGCTTGCGAACGCATGTCTGCGGGGATCTGCGAACGCGTGTCTGTGGGTACCGGTCCGGCCGAGGCCGAGCCGGCGAACATCAGCTTCCGTCGGTCTCCCCGGTCGCCTCGTGGATGGCGGCCACGGTGAGATCGGCGATCCAGTCCACGAGCTCGCTTCCGAGGGTCAGGGTGCGGGGTATGGGGGCCAGGTCGACGCCGTTGATGGAGAAATGTCCCGCGCGGATGCGCTGCTCCATTCGTACCGTGGTGGGATCTGTGAGCATCATGATGGAGGTGGCGCTGAACTCGTCGTGCAGGCCGGGGTCCTGCATCACCTCGTTGATGCCCCTTTCGCGCAGCCACTGCTGGCGGTCCACCCAGTTGTAGTACTCGGGGATGTGGTGGATGCCGGTCTTGCCATCGGTCCACTTGGCCGAGAGCGCCTCCGCGACCTCCACCTGCGGCTGCTGGTTGCCTCCGCTGTCGCCGATCAGGACGATGTGTTCGAAGCCGTTGGCCCGCAGGGCGGTGGAGACGTCGGTGAGCACGGCCTTGAAGGTCTCGACCCTGACCCCGATGGTGCCCGGATAGCGGATGGTGCCGGGTTCCAGGTCGATCTCGCCCTCGGGCACGTATTTGATGATCGGAGCGATCAGCGCGTTCCCAAGCTTGCGCGCAACCGCCTCGGCGGTTTGCTGCAGGATGTAGTTGTGCTTGCCGCCCGCCAGGTAGGGGCCGTTCTCCTCAACCCCTCCCGTGGGCACGATGACGGTGGTCTTTCCGGAGCGGATCGCGTCGCGCACCTCCATGAAGGTGAGTTCCTCGATCCACACCGACTCCAGCGCGTCGATCGGGCGCGGGGCGTCGGGGTCGATCGGGTTTCCGCCGCTCCCGGGTCGAGGAGCCTGCTGCGCGTCGACCGCGTTCGGGAGCAGGAGCAGGCCGAGGGCGAACAGCTTCACAAACCGGGTCATCGATTCCTCCGGGATTTTGCGGGACTGCGGTCAGGGCGTGACCGGGGCGCATGCATCGGCACCGTAACCGACGGCCCGATGCCACGCAAGGAATTTTCCCCGCCGGCTGCAAGCCCCGGCGTCCGGCGGCCTATTCCGGCGTGAGCGCGCAGGCCGGCGGGGGCGCGTCGAGGCACCGCGAGGAGTTCGCCGCGCGGCGGCTAGCCCGACCTCCGGTGCCAGGCCGCAAGCACCTCGGTCTCGCGCTCGGGGGCCAAGCCCGCACGCATGGTCGCCCGGTCCGCCTCGGGAAGCTCCTTCCACCACTCGAGCGTTTCGGCCGCGGTGACCGCGAGCGGCCGATAGCGGAGGCCGGCAGCCATGCCGCGGGCGCGGCTCATGCGCGCGAAGCCCGAGGTTGGTCCCACGGGTGGCTGCCAGACCGGCAGGTCGCTCCAGGGGCGGACGCCCTGCTCCCGCAGGAAGTCGAGAGCGACGAAGGTGAGGCTCGAGGGCGTCGACGTCACCGCCTTGATCCCGTACAGGAACTCCTCCATGTGCAGGTCGCCCTCCGGTCCGATCACGTTGTAGACCCCTCTCGTTTCCTGTTCCAGCAGATGCACCATGAACTCGGCCAGGTCGCGCACGTCGATGTACTGGACGGGATCCATGGGGGTGTTGGGGGCGAGCACTTCCCCGCCCCGGTCCATGCGCGCGCACCAGTAGGTGAAGCGGTCGCTGCGGTCTCCGGGGCCGGCCACCAGGCCGGGGCGAACGATGGTGCAGCGATCCCCGAAGGCGGCCTGCAGTTCCTGCTCGGCAAGCGCCTTCATCGGCCCGTAGCCTTCCCATTCCTCCATCGGCAGATCCGCCTGCCCCACCGGGGCATCCTCGTCGATCCCGGTCTCTACCCGCGACATGTAGGCGGCCTGCGTGGAGATGAACAGATACTGATCCGTCCGGTCCACCAGCAGGCGGGCGGTGGCGCGAACCTGGTCGGGCGTGTAGCCGGAGTTGTCGATGACGACGTCCCAGGTGCGGTTGCCCTCCAGGGACGAAAGGTCGCCGTCCCGGTCGCCGATCAGGTTTTCCAGGCCGGCGAACTGGTCCTGGAACATGCGCGGCTGGCTGCGGCCGCGGTTGAACAGGGTGAGCTCGTGGCCCTGCGACAGGATGCGGTTCACCTGCCAAGGACCGATGAACCCCGTGCCTCCGAGAAGGAGGATGCGGGAAGCCCTGCGCGGCAGCTGGACCGCTTCGTGACCATGCCCGTTCAGCGAGGCGGGGTACCCGAGCCCGAGGCCCAGCCCGCCGCCGGCCACGGCCGACATCCGCAGGAAGTCGCGTCGATTCGTCGTCATTCCCCTCATCTCCCGTTAGAGGATAGGCGTCATGCGGGACCCGGCGGCGAGGTATGCGCCGGTCCCGCCCTACTCCGTGGCCGGGCGCCTCGCGCCGCGTCCGTCCTGCTTGTAGACCACGCCGTCCTTCATGACGAAGTCGATGTTCCGCAGCAGATCGATGTCCTCCAGCGGATCTCCGCGGACGGCTACGAGATCCGCGACCTTGCCCGCCTCCACGCTGCCCAGTTCCTCCGTTCGATGCAACACCTTCGCTGCTTCGCGGGTGGCGGCCAGAATCGCGTCCGCCGGCGACATGCCGACATCCACCAGCAAACGGAACTCCCCCGCATTCTCACCGTGCGGGAAAACGCCGGCGTCGGTGCCGAATCCGATCTTCACGCCCGCCCGCATCGCCAGCTGAATGGATTCGCGGAAATACGGGTAGATCTCCAGCGCCTTCAGGCCAGGCAGCCCGCCGAGCGTTCCCGCCAGCGCCCGCTGGCGAACGTCTTCGAAGGCCATCATGGTGGGCACCAGGTAGGTACCGTGTTCGGCCATCAGCCGGACGGTCTCGTCGTCGAGCATGGACCCGTGCTCGATGGAGGTGACGCCGGCGCGCACGGCGGCCTTGATCCCGTCCAGGCCGTGGGCGTGGGCAGCTACCGTACGCTCGGCCAGGTTGGCGGTCTGCACCAGGACGACCATCTCCTCCTCCATGTACTGCTGCACACCGACTGCGGTGCCCAACGACAGGACGCCGCCGGTGGCGCAGAACTTGATCACGTCGGCGCCATACTTGATCTGGTAGTTGACAGCCTCGCGCACGCGTTCGATCCCCTGGGCGATGCCGTCCTCGACTCCCGGCTCCTCGAAGATGTCCGGGCGATAGCCGTTGTTGTCGCAGTGTCCGCCCGTGATCCCGACGGAGTGCACGGCCGTGTAGATGCGGGGGCCCGGCACCATGCCCGCGTTGATGGCATCGCGCAGCGCCACGTCGGCGAAGTCGTCGCTGCCGACGTTGCGGATGGTGGTGAAGCCCGCCTCCAGGGTGATTCTGGCGTTCATGACGCCGGCGATGGCCAGGTGGCCGGGCCAGCGGCGCAGGCCACTCTC
Source organism: Gammaproteobacteria bacterium (assembly GCA_009841185.1). GTDB lineage: Bacteria > Gemmatimonadota > Gemmatimonadetes > Longimicrobiales > Gaopeijiaceae > BD2-11. The sequence continues at coordinate 17,909 of VXMG01000054.1, read as the reverse complement.
CCGGCCGCTCCCGGGGTCGCTGGTGATGTGCGTGTGCAGGTCGATGAAGCCGGGCATCACGGTGTGGTCGGAGAGGTCGATGAGGGTCGCGCCCGCGGGCACCGCGACGTCCGCGCCCACCGCCTCTAGGCGGGTGCCGCGCACGACGATGGTGACGTTCTCACGCACGTTTCCGTCCACCCCGTCGATGAGGCGGCCGGCCACGATGGCAGTTACCTCGGTGCTGTCGGGCAGGGTGACGCGCTGGGCTTCGAGGCCGGAGGCCATCACGGCCAGCCAGGCCGTCGAAAGCAGGAGGAATCGCGCCCGCGCCCGAGTCGCGCCGAGCCGCGCCCTCGAATGTCCCTCCCGGATCTCCGTCGCCCTGTCAAGCCTTCGTGCGCGCTTCATGCCCTCGCCTCCCCGGAGTCGGTTCAGCCTGCGATTGCGGTGTCCAAGGGTCCAGCATACGCCCGACGCCGGGGTTGCGACACCGGTTGCCCCTCATTGCGCGCCGCCGTTGCGCCGCTACCCCCTGGGTGTTACCGAATAAATACCGAATCCCGAGGAGCTGGAGCCAGTCTTACAGCCCGAGGGACGAACCCATGGTTCCCGACCATGATGGAAAATCAAACCCCCACGCGATTGCCTGTCCGCGGCCGCGGAGCCTCGCACGACCTGCCCAACCGCTTCGAGCGGCTTCATCTGGAGCCGGAAGCGGAGCTCCTTGGTGAGGGCGAGCATCCCCGCAAGACCCGCTTCTTCATCGACCGGTCACGCAGCGTCATCTCGCACAACTCGAGTCCGGACCTGGGCTTCTCGGTCAGCCTGAATCCGTATCGGGGCTGCGAGCACGGGTGCAGCTACTGCTACGCGAGACCCACCCACGAGTACCTGGGGTTGTCCGCGGGGCTCGACTTCGAGAGCCGGATCATGGTCAAACCTGATGCCCCGGAGTTGCTGAAGAAGGCCTTGTCCGCGCGCGCCTGGAAGCCTCGGACGCTCGCGCTCAGCGGCGTCACCGACCCCTACCAGCCGGTAGAGCGCCGGCTGCGGATCACGCGCGCGTGCCTGGAGGTGCTTCTCGAGTGCCGGCATCCCGTGTCGATCGTCACGAAGAACCACCTGGTGGCGAGGGACATCGACATCCTCTCCCGCATGGCGGAGCATGGGACGGCGATGGTCACGCTGTCGATCACGACGCTGCGCAAGGAGCTCCGCCGGGTGATGGAACCGAGAACCTCGATTCCCGCCCGCAGGCTGGCGGCTGTGCGGGCACTGGCCGACGCCGGAGTTCCCGTGGGGGTCAATGTGGCCCCGCTGATCCCGGGGCTGAACGACCACGAGCTGCCGGAGATTCTCGCTGCCGCGCGCGAGGCGGGCGCTTCCCACGCCGGCATGATGCTGCTGCGGCTCCCTCTCGGAGTAAAGGAACTGTTCGCCGAATGGCTCGAGCAGCACTTCCCCGACCGGCGCAACAAGGTGCTCGGGCGGCTCAGGGAAGTGCACGGGGGGAGGCTCTACGACTCCCGTTTCGGGCGGCGGGGGCGCGGGAGAGGCCCCTTCGCCGAACATCTGGGGAACCTCTTCCGGGTCAGTTGCCGCAAGCTCGGGCTGAAGCGGCGATCGTACGAGCTGGCGACCGATGGGTTCCGCAGGCCCGAGCGGGGCGGCCAGATGCGCCTGTTCGACGCAGGCTAGCTCAGCTCAGCGCAGCGCTCCCAGCAGCTCCACAAGGAGTTCCTGTCCCGCCGCGCCCAGGCTTGCCTCGCCCTGGTTGTAGTTGCGGAGCAGGACAACCCCCAGCCCCGACGCGGGCTCGAAGACCATGTACGCATTGTAGCCGGCCACCGAACCCGAGTGCCCGATGAGCCGGGCTCCGTCGTCCGTGGTGCGGATCATCACGCCGAGGCCATACCCGTTGTCGGGGTCCTCGGGCGTGTGAACCCGGCTCATCTCCGCGACGCTCTCGGCGGAGAGGATGGCGGGCGATGCCCTCCCCTGCAGCGCGCCCATGAAACGGGCCAGGTCGCCGACGGTGGAATAGACGCCTCCGTTGGGCACCTTGTAGCCGCGGCCGGCATGCTCGCGGGTCGGCTGCTCCGGGTCCGGGTTTCCGTCCCCCCGGTTCACGTAGCCGACGGTCAGCCGGGGCGCGAGTTCGGGTCCGATGACGAAGGTGGAACTGGTCATGCCCAGCGGCTTGAAGACGTCCTCTTCGACGAACTCCATGAAGGGCCGCCCCACGGCCCTCGCCACGGCCAGCCCCAGCGTCCCGTAGCCGATGTTGGAATAGGAGTATTCCACGCCCGGCGCGTTCTGGAAGCGGCTCAGCGGGATCGATTCGACGATCCGCTCCTGCCAGATCTCGATGGGCCCGGAGGCGGCGATGTCCCAATCGGGCTCGCGCACCAGCCCGGAGGTGTGGCTTGCGAACTGGCGCACGGTCGGGGCTGGAGCACCCTCCCTGGCGTCGGGGAAGCGGGCGGTCGCCGGAAAGATCTGGCTCAGCGGCTGGTCGAGGTCGACGAAGCCCCGCTCCACCGCCCGCATCATCGCCACGGCGGTGACGGTCTTGGAGATGGATCCCGTCCGGTAGATGGAGCCCACCCCGGCCGGGATGCGGCGGTCGCGGTCGGCCCAACCGAAGGCCCGGGCCCATACGACGTCGCTGCCCCTCGCAACGGCCGCGCTGACCCCGCCGACATCGTCGGCCGCCACCTGCGCCTCCATCTTCTGCTCGAAGCGGGAAATGGCGGCGTTCCACGCGTCGGCGTCGACGCCCTGGGCGATAGCCGGACTCGCAACGAGAAACGGTGCGAGCAAGAAGACAGTCGCGTAAGTCATTGTCATTGTTGACAGATAAACTGACGACGCAGTGGCTCTGCGCAACATCCGGCGCCGATCCCTCGGCTCAGTTCCCCATCTCATCCGCGATCTCCTCCAGCCTTCTCTGGATTTCCTCTTCGGCCAACCAGCGGCCACGGAACATGACGCCCGCGCGGTCGGCCACGTTGGCCACGTCGGACAGCGGATTCGCGTTCAGCAGCAGGAGATCCGCGCGCCGCCCGACCGCCACCGTGCCGAACGAGTCCCTCCCCTGGAAGTACTCACCAACGTTGCGTGTCCCGCTGAGCAGAATCTCCCAGGCGGACATCCCCGCGTCGGCCATCGCCTTCAGCTCGCGATGGATCGAGAAGCCCGGCACGCTGAAGATCTGGGGCGAATCGGTGCCCAGAAGAATGCCGGCGCCTCCGTCCGACAGCGCCTTCAGCACACGGTTGCGGTTCGCGGCCCACTGCGCTGCCCGCTCGGGGCTGGTCCGGGACGCCGCGGCCCGCTGTCGGCCTTCCCAACCCTCGACCTGGAATCCGGGCCAGTAGCGCATCTCAGGGTAGCGCGCCATTTCGGCGGCGTCGCCGCGACCGATGATGCCGACCTCCCAGAGCACCATCGTGGGAACCACCCAGGCGCCCGCGTCGCGGGTCAGTTGCACGATGTAGTCGAGCCGGTTCTCATCGACCTCGCCCTCGAAGGCGTCCAGGAACTCGATGTAGCCGTCGAGGTGGTCGAAGGTCTCCTGGCCCATGAGGATGGCGTGCTCCAGCCCCACGTCCCCCGGCACATGTCCGGCGAAGCGGATCCCCACCTCCTGCGCGGTGACCGCCATGGCGTTGTATTCGTCGAGCGTGGGTCCCGGATGGATCTTCAGCAGATCCCATCCTTCGCGCTTCTGGCGACGCACCTGGTCCTCTGCCTCAGCCGGGGAGTTCACGCTCCCGTCGTTGAAACTGGGGCCGGCCATGTAGAGGGTCGGCGCGATGATCTCCCCCGCGTTGGCCCGCTCGCGCAAGGACAGATGCCCGTCCTGCCCCAGCATGCCGCGCACGGTGGTGACGCCGTTGGCCACGTAGAGGAACATCACCGTTTCCTCGATGTTGCCGCCGGGCATGTGCCCGTGCATCTCGGCGAGGCCGGGCATGAGATACTTGCCGGCTGCGTCGATGACCATGGCGCCGGCGGGCGGGTCGACCGATGCCGACGGGCCCATGTCCATGATGCGCCCATTGGAGACCACGACCGTGTATTCGGTGAGCACGCCCTCGCGGTCCATGGGCACGACGTTCGCGTTGACGAAGGCGGTGGTGCGCTGCGGCGGCACCTGGGCGCGCGTCTCGGCAGGAAGGGCAAGGCCGGCGATGGCCATCCATGACGCGGCGACAATGGTTCGGCGGGCGGGAGCATGCATGTCGATACCTCCTCTGCTGATCGAGCGATGCCGCGCATCGGGGGGATGCTGCGCGCACCAGGGCGCTGTGACATCGGAGTCCCTTCGTCAATAAGGCTGCGCCCGGAATCGCGTGTCAATCGGGGACCGGCGCGCGCATCGGGGGTGCGCGCTTCGACGTTCGCGGCGTGTTTGCGCACCGGACCGTCCAGCCCGCATGGTTCCCCTTCACGATCGCCCGGCCCCCGAACATCCGACCGCCCGTGAACGTCCATCTCATCGACGGCACCTACGAGCTGTTCCGCCACTTCTACGCGGTCCCGTCGCGGGAAGACCGGGCGGGCCGCGAGGTGGGCGCTCTCGTTGGCGTGCTGCACTCCCTGCTGGGCATGCTGGAGGCGGGCGTCACGCATATCGGGGTCGCCACCGATCACGTCATCGAGTCCTTCCGGAACGATCTGTGGCCGGGCTACAAGAGTTCGGCGGGCATCGATCCCGCGCTCTGGGCACAGTTTCACCCCCTCGAAGGCGCTCTGGCGGCGATGGGGATCGCGGTGTGGCCGATGGTCGAGCTGGAAGCCGACGACGGGCTGGCGTCGGCGGCCCGGCTAGCGGGCGCGGACCCTGCGGTCGAGCAGGTCTTCATCTGCACGCCCGACAAGGACCTCAGCCAGTGCGTCTCGGGGACGCGCATCGTTCAGTTCGACCGGCGGCAGCGCGCGCTGCGCGACGAAGACGGGGTGGTGGACAAGTTCGGGGTGCGGCCTGCCTCGATCCCCGACTACCTGGCGCTCGTAGGCGACAGCGCGGACGGATTCCCCGGCATTCCGGGCTGGGGCGCCAAGTCGACCTCCACGGTGCTCGCCCACTACGGGCACCTGGAGGCCATCCCGCGCCGGAGCCTCCCCTGGGCCGTTGGCGTGCGGGGGGCGCCGAGGCTGCAGGCGAATCTCCGCAGCGGATGGCGGGACGCCCTGCTGTTCCGGGATCTGGCCACCCTGCGGGATGACGCCTCGCTGTTCGACGACCTCGATGAACTCCGCTGGCGCGGCGCGACCGCCGGCTTCGAGCGCGTTGCGGCGTCGCTGGGAGACGCCCGGCTGGCCGAACGGGTCGAGACGATCCGCTCCCGCGGGGAAGCGGAGTCCGGCCCGTCGCTTTAGATTAACCGGGCCGTCACCGAGTCCTTCCCGAGGAGCGTCTGCTGAGGGCCACGATCACGGCGGCGAGTGATGGCCTGCCGGAGGCACGATCCGCGGGAGGTGCGACCTGAGTTTTGCCTATCACGTCACCCCCGCGGACGTGCTTCTGGTCCTGGAGGCGCACGGCGCCGCGGAGTCGGAGGAAGACGACGAGGTCCTGGACGCGCTTTATCTCGTCAACGAATGGGAGGGGCGCATCTCCGAGGTGGCGCTGGAACATGACGGCGCCCACGACAGCCAGCTCGCCGTCTGGCACGAGATTGAGGCCATCCTCATCGAGGAGGGCTACCTGGAGGAACCCGCGAGGCTCAGCGAGTGACACGCAACCCGGAAGCCGTCAACTACGAGCGCTATCTCAGGCTGGATGAGCTGCTCCGGCTCCAGAAGCCGCGGGACGACGTTGAACACGACGAGATGCTGTTCATCGTCATCCACCAGGTCTACGAGCTGTGGTTCAAGGTGCTTCTGCACGAGATGGACTACTGCTGCCGTCTGCTGGAGGACGGAGACGCGCCCCGGGCCCAGCATACGCTCAAGCGCATCCTCACCATCCTCAAGGTGCTGGTCGCGCAGCTCGACATCCTCGAGACCATGAGCCCCGTCGAGTTCCTGACCTTCCGCGACCATCTCGACACCGCCAGCGGCTTCCAGTCCGACCAGTTCCGCGCCCTCGAGTTCTGCCTCGGCTGGAAGCACCGGGCCGCCATGAAGCGCTTCGAACCGGGGAGCCGGGCGCGGCTGGATCTCGAGCGCCGCTGGAGCGCGCCCACCTTGTGGGACTGCTTCCTCCGCTATCTGGCCACGGAGGGATACGAAGTTCCGGGCACGAGCCTGGAACGGGATGTGACGCGGCCGGTGGTGACGGACGAGGCCATGCAGGACGTCCTGGTCCGCATCTATCGCGGCGACGCCCGCAACGCCCAGTTGTGCGAGCGCCTGGTGGACCTGGACGAGGGGCTGCAGGAATGGCGCTACCGCCACATGAAGATGGTGCAGCGGACCATCGGCCATAAGCCCGGAACCGGCGGATCCGCGGGGTCCCGCTATCTGGCCACGACGCTCAACAAGCCGGTGTTTCCGGACCTCTGGGAGATACGCGCCCGGCTGTAGCCGCAAGCCCGCCCGGCGCTGTCGCCGACGTTCCGGGGCCCTTTCAGGAAGGCGCGCATATCCTCGGCGCCGTGTAATCCAGCCCCAGCAGGCGAAAGTAGTTCTGGCCGAGCGCGATGTTGCGGAAGGCGGTGTCGTCCAGGTAGCGCAGGATCCGGCTGGTAACCTGCAGCTCGGAGCGGTAGACGTCGAAGTCCTTGTCCCTGGAGGCCAGAAAGTCCGTCCCCGGAAGAACGCGCTCCGAGTACTCGTTCAGGAACCGCACGTAGGGTGCCCGCGCCTCGGGGTCCGAGAAGTAGGAGTCGTCCAGCACCCGCCAGGAGATATCGAGCATCAGGCGGGGATGGCGGTCCAGCATCGACGCCACGATCGCGATGTGCTCGGCCGGGGCCATCCGCGTCAGCTCCCGCGACAGGCCCATGTGCACCCACACGATGTCGTTTTCCGGATACAGGCCGAGCGCCTCGTCCATCAGCGGAAGATAGAGGATCGGATCCTCGTCGTTGCCCAGGTCGGAGTGGATGGCGAGCGGCATGTCGCGGTCCCGGAGCGCCGCCATGAACGGCGCCCAGTCGTCCAGCGCGTCGCGCGGAACCGCCCCGCGGCCGTTCGCGAACACCGCCTGCTTCACCAGGTTGACCTCGCCCATCCACGAGAAGACGCCGGGGTATTCCTCCTCGAGGCGCCGCATTTCAGGGAGGATGGTGGCGGGGCGCGCCAGATCGGGGAAGGTCATCGACATCGTCAGATGGACGCGCGACGATGGCCTTGCCAGGTAGCCGGCGGCGTTGGCGATGTCGTTTTGCGGCGACGGCGTCAACGGTGTGCCGGGACAGTCCAGGTAGTAGGTGCAGGACGAGAAGTCCGGAAGCGTCTGGCCGATCCCGTAGACGTTCGCGAACAGCACGCCCGTCTCCTCCAGGTACCCGACGAGCTCCTGGAAGGGGATCTCCGGCCCCCCGAAGGGACGGAAGTGGAGGTGGGAGTCGACGACGGCGGTCTGGGGCTCGACGGAGCGGTCGTAGCATGCGGCCTCGCCGCTCCGATACAGCTCCAGCGGCGAAGACGAAACGCAGCCGAAGGCGACCGGCAGCGCGATGGCGAGGAGGCGGGGGATGGGCCTGGACAGAGACATCACCCTGCAAAGAACGGCCCCGGAAGGTCGCCGTGCAACCTTCCGGGGCCTTGTGATGCTGCTTCCGCCGATGGCGGATCAGCCGGATTCAGCTGCGTGTTACCACGTGTACCCCAGCTTGGTGTAGACGAAGGCCCCGTTGAAGCCGTAGGGCGTGAACTGGCCGAACCGGTTGCCGACGCCGTCCGCCGCACCCGGATACTCCTGAGGCTTGGTGTTCAGCACGTTCTGGGATCCCAACGTCAGCATCCAGTTGTCGCTGAGGGAATAGGCCGCCTCCACGTCGAAGAGGACGCGGGACGGGTAGTCGATCGTGTTGCCGGGATCGGACTCGTAGTAGGGCTGCTCGCCATCGTAGTAGCCGCCCCAGTGGCTGGCCCGCACCAGGAGGCGCATGCCGCTGGCGAAGTCGTGGTTCACCGAGACGTTGGCGCGCAGATTCGGCAGTCCCTCCTCCAGAATGCGGATTCGGCCCGAGCTCAGCGTCTGCGGATTGAACTCGGTGACGGTGGTGCGGTTGACGTTCCAGGCGGTGCTGAAGGTGGTGCCGGAACCGTCGCCGCCCGCCACCCGGTACGCGGCCACCCAGTCGATGCCCTGGCTGCGCGTCGAGAAGTCGTTGATGAAGAAGCGGAATCTGGCGAGCACGCCGCCGGGCCGGATGATGCCCTCGGCGAGCAGGCGGTCGATGTCCATGGGGCTGAGGCTGAAGTCCTGGGTGAAGGTGAGCCGGTCGGACATGCTGATCTGATAGGCGTCGAACGACATGTTGAAGTTGCCGCTCTCGACCACCGCGCCCACGGCCAGGTTGACCGAGGTTTCCGGCACCAGCGGCTCGCCCCCGTACTCCACGGCCAGATCGGAGGTGGAGGGGATGGTGCCGTTGTTGGTCAGGTCCATGATGACCGGGTCGTAGATCGTGGAGATGTTGAACGCGTTGGACTGCCCCGGCGTGGGGGCGCGGAACCCCGTGCTCGCGCTGGCACGAAGGGCGAAGCCCTCAGAGACCCTGGTGCGGGCGGAGATCTTGCCGTTCAGCGTGCTGCCGAAGTCCGAGAAGTTCTCGTAGCGGGCCGCCAAGCCGAAGGTCCACGCACCTTCCGGCTCCCGGATCTCCAGGTCGCCGTAGGTCGCGACGTTGCTCCGGTTCCACACACCCTCGGTCAGCGGACCGAAGCCGGTGAACCCGTTCGACCCCGGAGTGAAGCCCTGGCTGGCGAGCGGTCCCTCGGTCCAGGAGGCCTGGTCGCCCGGGACGATCTCGAAGCGCTCGTTTCTCCATTCGGCGCCGCCAGCGAGGTTCACGCGCTCGTTCACCGCGTAGGAGACGTCGAAGTTCAGGTTGACTTCCTGCTGGTCGTAGATGCCCGGGTTGAAGTACGGCGTGCAGGGCTGGTCCGGCACCGCAACCGAGGTGCCCTCGTCGCTGCACGGCTGGTCCGGCCCCAGGGAGGCGTTGACCGTGTTGTACATGTAGAAGTCCATGTTGGACTTGCCCCAGGCCACGCTGCCGTCCCAGTCCAGGCGGCCACTGGTGCCCCTCAGGCCCGCCACCGCGGAGCCGTCGAGCACGTACGCGCCAAACTGCGGCGTGAAGCCTCCGGGGAAGATCTTGCGGAAGGTGAAGCAGTTGGGGTTGGCCATGACCTGGTTGAACGCCTCACGGTCCCTGATGGTCCCGCTGGCGGGGTCGACCAGCACCCTCGGGCAACCGGCCGCGCCCATCATGCCGCCCTGCGCTTCGAGCAGGTCTCCGACCAGCAGGATGGACCGCTCCCATTCCGGATCGCACGGCTGGTCGCCGAAATAGCGCGGGCAACCCGAGGTGGCGAACACGCCGCTACGGGTGCCGGGGTTCCGGAAGTAGAACCCGCCCTCCACCTGCTTGCTCACGTAGTTGCCGTGTCCGTAGAACGAGAGGCGGTCGCTGAACAGATAGCCGGTGTTCGCCCAGATCTTGAGTTCGTCGCTGACCTGGGGCGAGCCCCAGATCTGCGCGGGCGTGCGCACGCTCGTGTTGCCCTCGTGTACGACCAGCCCTACCGCGTCCCGGCGCTGCGTGCTGCGGTCGGTCGGGTTGGCGTTGCCGTACTCGCCGGTCAGGTTGAGGAAGCCGTTCTCCCCGAGTGGCAGGCCGAAGTTGCCCGCGATGCTGTACATCTCACCGTCGCCGGGGATCGTGCCGTCCTCGAAGCGCGCCCCGGTCCGCGACATCATGTTTCCGCCCGTCTTGATCTCGATGGCGCCGCCGGAACGGTCGTTCTTGAGGATGAAGTTCATCACCCCCGCGATGGCGTCGGAGCCGTACTGGGCCGCCGCGCCGTCGCGCAGCACCTCGGCCTGCTCCAGCGCCAACCCCGGAATCATCGCGATGTCCGGGCCCTGCGACCCGTCTGCGAGGCCGTTCCCGTACCAGGTGATGACCGCCGTGCGGTGGCGCCGCTTGCCGTTCAACAGAATCAGCGTGTGGTCGGGCGCGAGGCCGCGCAGGTTGGCCGGACGGGCGAAGGTGGCCGCGTCGCTGATGGGCTGGATGTTCACGTTGAACGACGGCACCACGTTGCGGAGCAGGTTGGCGAAGTCGTTGTCGCCCTGGTTGACGATCTCCGCGTTGGGGATCACGTCGATGGGGACCGCGGACTCGGTCACGGTGCGCGGCCGCGCCCGCGTCCCGATGGCGACGATGCCTCCGAGCGCGATGGCTTCCTCGCTCAGGATCACGTCCAGTTGCGTCGCCTGCCCGTCCGTGATGGACACTTCCTGCCGCTCGGCTGCGTAGCCGATCAGCTGGATCTCGACGATGTGCGACCCGGCGGGAACCCCGCCGATGCTGAAGGAACCGTCGTTACCGGTCAGGCTGCCGATGTTCAGCGCGGAGATGAACACCTGCGCGCCGACGACTCCCTGGTTGGTCGCGGCATCGCGCACCGTGCCCTCGAGGGAGCCTTGGGCGTGCGCCGCTGCGGGTAGCGCCGCGAACAGGAGCATGAACGCGGTCAGCTTGAGGAATCGATTCGAGTTACTTGCGGGCAAGCTCATTCGGAAGACCCTCCTGATGAATGGAAACGGGCAGTATCTTGCGTTTGCGGCAACCCCGACTTGCCGGAAAACGACAACGTCGGGATTGAGATGGTTGGATTGCACACCCAGGAGTCACGGACAGGTTCCCGGGGAAACGACAAAAACGCCTTCAGGATGCGACATAACGCCTCCGTCCACATGCTTCCGACATCCGTCGGGGCTAACATCAGTTTTCAGGCAGCGCACGGGAAACGCAAGTCTCATACTCTCTCAAATCCTCGCCTGGACCGTGTAGAGTTCGTGGTAGCGTCCCCGGCGCGAGATGAGATCCTCGTGCCGGCCACGTTCGACGATGCGGCCCTCCTCCAGAACCAGGATGAGATCGGCGCGCCGGATGGTCGACAGCCGGTGCGCGATCACCAGCGTGGTGCGTCCCCGCAAAAGCTGGGCAAGGGACGCCTGGATGAGGGCTTCGCTCTCGGTGTCCAGGCTGGAGGTCGCCTCGTCGAGAAAAAGGAGACGCGGGTTGGCGAGAATCGCCCGGGCGATGGTGACCCGCTGGCGCTGGCCACCCGACAGCTTGACCCCCCTTTCGCCGATCACGGTGTCGAGCCCGTCCGGGAAGCGGTCGCTGAACTCGGTGACGAACGCCTGCCCGGCGGCGTGCCGCACCTCGTCCCCACTCGCGTCCGGGCGCGCGAAGAGCAGGTTTTCGCTGATGGTGCCGTCGAAGAGGAAGTCGTCCTGGAGCACCAGCCCCAACTGGTTGCGGTAGCTCGCCAGCCGCACCTCGCTCAGGTCGACATCGTCCACGAGCACGCGGCCCTCATCGGGCGTCAGGAAGGAAGCGGCCAGGCTGGCCATGGTGGACTTGCCGGATCCCGAGCTCCCCACCAGCGCCACGACGGTGCCGGGTTCGACGTCGAAGCTGATGCCCCGCAGCACGGGCTTGTCTTCCTCATACCGGAAGTGGACATCCTCGAAGCGCAGCCGGCCGCGGATCGGTGGCACCTCCACGACGCGCTTCGGATCGTCGTCCTCCGTCGGCCAGGAGAGCAGTTCGGCGGTGCGGTCGAGGCCGGCGAAGGCCTCCGTCATCTGGGTGCCGATGTTGGCCATCTGGATCACGGGCGCAATCAGAAAGCCCAGCAGGAAGGTGAAGGAGAAGAGCTCGCCCACCGTGAGCTGGCCCTGCACTATGAGCCATCCGCCGTACCCCATCACCAGCACTCCCGCCATCCCCATGAAGAACGTGCCCGCGCTGGTGACCAGGCTGGAGGTGGTGAGCGTCTTCCGGATGTTGCGGAAGATGCGCAGGACGCCATCGCGGAAGATCATTCCCTCGGCCCTTCCGGCATGGAAACCCTTGATGACGCGAATGCCCCCGAGCGACTCGGTGAGGCGGCCCGTGACCTCCGCACGAATCTTGCCGCGCTCGCGAAACGCGGGGCGCAGCGTGCGGAAGGCCTTGGTGGAGATGAAGGCGAAGGCCCCGAGAGGCCCCAGCGTGAGCACCGTCATCGTGGGGGATATGCTCAGCAGGTATACGAAGCCCACCACGGAGGTGATCACCCCGCCGACGAGCTGCACGAGGCCCGTGCCGACGAGGTTCCGAACGCCCCTGACGTCCTCCATGATGCGCGACACCAGGTCGCCCGAGCGCGTGTTGTCGAAGACGCGGACGGGCAGGCTCAGGACGTGTCGCTGCACCTGCGTGCGAAGCTCGGCGATGAGATGCTGCGCTTCGACGCTCAGCCTCATGGTCAGCGTGTACGAGGTGGCCGCTTGCACGACCACCGCCAGGGCCACCGCCCCGAGGAGCCGGAACAGGCCGGGCAGGTCGCCGGTGGCGATCACGTCGTCGATGAGGGGGCGCGTGGAGATGGGGAGGACGAGCCCGGCCAGCCGGTTCATCAGGATGAGCACGAGGCCGAACAGAACCAGCCTGCGCCGCGGCCAGATGATCTCGTGGAACGCGTGCCTGAGGCTGGCACCGGAGATTCGCTTGTTCTTCGCCTTGTCGTCCGCCACCGGCCCGTCCCCTGACTCGCGTCCCCTCGGTTAACGATGCATCTTGCCGGGCGAAAGATGGCGGCAAGCCGGGGTCGTTGGAAGCGGTGAGGGAGGCGGATCGGTCCCGGCGGGTCGCAACGATCCTCTCAACACCCGTAACCGGATGATTCTACGTATCCAGCACATCGGCATGGTAGTGCGTGATCTCGAGGACGCCTGCGCGCGCTTCGAGCGCGTTCTCGGGCTCAAGGCCCGCGATTTCCGCGATGACCAGGGCAAGGGCATGCAGCTCGACGCCCGCATCCTGCTCGGCAACGAGTGCTGGCTGCACCTCGTCCAGAACTGGAATCCGGAGTCGCGCGTGAACCGGTTTCTCCAGGAGAAGGGCGAGGGGCTGGAGCACATCTGCCTCGAAACGGACGATATCGAAGCCGATGTCGCCCATCTCCGCGAGATCGGCGTGGGTGTGTGGGAGGACCGCATCCTCGATGCCAACGACGGCTACGAGGCCTTCGTCTATCCGGACAGGCTGCCCGGCCTCACCATCGAGCTCATCCAGTCGCACGACCGGAGCTGGTACTATCCGCCGGAAGCCGTGGGCGAGCCCGTGAGCGATTCGATGGAGCTCTTCCGCCTGCAGCACATCGGGCTGTGCGTGCACGACCTGGCTGACGCGTGCGAACGCTTCGAGCGCTGCTTCGGGCTCGTGGCCCAGGATTACCGCAACGACCAGGGCAAGGGAAAGCAGCTCGATGCCCGCATCCTCTTCCCCAACCAGTGCTGGCTGCACCTGGTGCAGAACTGGGACCCGGAGTCGCGCGTGAACCGCTTCCTCAACTCACGGGGCGAGGGGCTGGACCACATCGCGCTTCAGACGAAGGACATCGACGGCGACGTCGCGGGGCTGCGGAAGCGCCGCATCCCCTTCTTCCAGGACACCATCTTCGACGCCAACGACGGCTACGAGGCCTTCGTCTATCCCGATCAGCTTCCCGGGATGACGGCGGAGCTGATTCAGCCCCACGCGCACAGCTGGGGGTTCGGGGAGTAGCCGAGCCGCGGACCGGGGAGCACTGCCATCACCTACCACCTGGACGAACGGGTCGCGGTCGAGCGCTTTCGCGAGCCCTCGGTGCGCGGATTCGCCGAAGACGTGTTGCGGGCGCTTGGCGCGAGCGCGGAGGAAGCCCGCATCAACGCCGACGGGGTTGTGACGGCGTCGCTCTGGTGGCATCCAGGGCAGCATCAGGGACTCGAGAAGCTCTTTCGCTACGCGCGGCGGATGCGCAACGGGGGGATTCTTGCCGATGCGCCGATGACGTGGGTACGAGAGCGGCCCGCCGCGGCGCTGCTCGATGCAAACAAGGGACTCGGATATGTTGCCGCGCGTCGGGCCATGGACCGGGCCGTGGAGATGGCGCGGAAGGTCGGGGTGGCGATGGTCGGGGTGCGGCACAGCAACCACTTCGGGATCGCCGGCTTCCACGCCAAGCGTGCGGCGGACGCGGGGCTGATCGGGATTTCGATGACGAACGCGGGCGCGGAGATGGCGCCATGGGGCGCGACCCGGCCGATCCTGGGCACCAACCCCTGGGGCATGGCGGTTCCGAGGCCCGGAGGACGCGATCCCATCGTGCTGGACATGGCGCTGACACAGTCCGGCAAGGGGATGATGCGCTGGCTCAGGCGCGCGGGCCTGCCGATGCCGGACCACTGGGCGCTCACGCCCGCGGGTGCCCGGACCACTGATCCGGACGCCGCCATGAAGGGCCCCCTGCTCCCCATCGGCGACTACAAGGGCTACGGCCTCAGCCTCATCACCGACATTCTCACGGGCGTGCTGACGGGGTCGCTGTTCGGGGCGCAGGTATTCCAGGACGACGAGAACTACGACGTGGCCCATACCATGATCGCCATCGACATCGAGGCGTTCATGGAGCGAGTGGAGTTCGAGGACAGGCTCGAGCGGCTGATTGCGGATGTGCTCGGCGCGCCGCCCATCGAACCGGACAAGCCGGTGCAGTTGCCCGGGCAGGCGGAACAGGAGCGCGCGCGGCATCGACTGAAGCACGGCATCCCGATGGACCCGACGACGGTGGTGCGGCTGCGGGCGCTGGCCGAAGAGCTGGGGGTGCCGTTTTCACTGGAGCCGGCGGCCTGATGCGAGGGCAGCAGAATGGCGGACCGGGCCAAGCAGCATACAGGAACCAGACAGGAAGCGTACATGAGTAGCGAAACGCTGGCAGTCGGGAGCGCGGAGGCGCCTCCCGGCACGTTGACCCGGGGCGTGATCCCGGTCGGATCGGACGCGGCGGCGGTCGCGCGAGAGATTCCCATCCTGATATGCCGGGGCGCATCCGACGGCCCGATCCTGTGGATCAACGGCGCGACCCACGGAGACGAGCCCGAGGGAGCGCTCTCGATCTTCAAGCTGTTCGCGACGCTCGACGCCGCCGAGGTGCGCGGGACGGTGGTGGGGGTTCCCGCGATGAACGTGCCCGCGTTCGAGGCGGGCAAGCGCGGCGATCCGCTGGACACCTTCTCCTACGACATGAACCGCATCTACCCGGGGCGGGCCGATGGCTACCCGACCGAGCGGGCGGCGTGGGCGCACTGGCAGGCCATGAAGGACGCCTGCGACCTTCAGATCGCCGTGCATTCGGGAGGAGAGCACTCCTACCTCGCGCACATGATCTTCGCCTCCGACAACCCGCCCAGCTTCGAGCTCGCAGCGGCGATGGGGCCGCAATGGGACCTCGTGTTCCGCAGCGGAGTGGGTGGCGCCAATCCCTCCTCGAAGATCGCCGAACTGGGCAAGGCCGGGATCACGATCGAGCTGGGGGGCAATTGCCGCACCCTCACGTCCGACTTCCACGCCGTGGCCGAGGACCTGGCGGACAGCTACCGCAACGTGATGTGCCACTACGGGATGCTCGAGGGCGAGGCGCGCCATGCCGCCAGGTGGCGCATGGGGCACCAGCAGGCGCTGCTGGCTCCGGCCTCCGGGATGTGGGTCGGCGAGCCGAACGTGCCCTTCGAGACGTCGATCCCGGCGGGAACGCCGCTGGGACGGATCTTCGATCTCTACGGCGATGAGCGCGCTGCAGTCGTGGCCCCGCAGGACGGCGTGGTGTTCGGCCTGCGCTCGCGTCCCGCGGTGATCGAGGGCGAGTGGTGCTGCTTCTACGGCATCATCGACGAGGTGCGGGACGACCTGCTGGGGTAAGTCGACTCCGGCCTGCCCTCGTCGCGGGTCTCGCCTCCGCCAACACGTCCACGAATTCGTCCACTTCGTCTGTCGTGTTGTAGAAGTGCGGGCTCGCTCGGACCACGCCGGGACGGCTGTCCACGATGATTCCGCGGTCGGCGAGGTGTTGGACGGCGTCCGCGGGCGCCGGATGACGAACCGGGACAATCGCCGAGCGCTCGTCCGGGTCCCTCGCGACTCGGGGCGAGAATCCGGCGGCCCGGCAGCCGTCGATCAGTCGTTCCGTCAGCATCGCGTTCCGGGCGCGAATCGCCTCGGCGCCGACGTCCTCGATGATGTCCTGACCGCCGAGCGCGGTGTGGACCGTGGCGAGAGCGGGGGTCCCGAGCTCGAAGCGGCGCGCATCCGCGTGATATCGGAATTCGCCGGGGTTGAAGCGGAACTGGTCCTCGGTGGCGAACCAGCTCGTGATCCTCGGCTCGAGGGCCGGGATCAGGTCCTCGCGCACGTAGAGATACGCGAGTCCCGGGCCTCCGCATAACCACTTGAGCGGGCCGGCGGTATAGAAGTCCACGCCGGTCGCCGGGAGATCCAGAGGAATCTGGCCCGCGCCCTGGTAGCCATCGATGAGACAATATGCTCCCGCCCCGTGCGCGATCTCGGCGATCGACTTCATGTCGAGGATGGCGCCGGTGGTGAAGAAGACGTGGCTGGTCGCTATGGCCAGCGTGCGCTCGTCGACGGCGTCCTCGAACTGCTGCGGGTCGACCCGGACGCCGTCCGGACTCTCCAGCACGACCATCTCCACCTCCGGGCGCACCTTCCACTGGTACAGAAGCGTAGGGAAGTCGAGCTCGGTGGTTACGATGCGGTTGCGCTTCGTCCAATCCAGGCTCCCTGAGATGACCGCGAGGCACGCGGAGGTGGAGGGCATGAGCGCGACGGTCCCCGCGGGGGCCGCAAAGAGGTTCGCAACGCGATGCCGCAGCTCCGCGAGCAGCCCCCACCAGTGCTCGTACCATGCCGAGGCGCCCATGTCGTGCCAGCGGTCCAGAAAGTCCTGCAGACGCTCCTCGGCGCGGGTTGACAGAGCGCCCAGCGAGCAGGAATTCAGGTAGTTGCGGCGATGGAGGATCGGGAAGGCCGCGCGGATGTCGTCGAAGTTCACGTGCCCGTCTCCGAACCCGGCTCGGACTTCACCGGGCGCGACACCCCCGCGACCTCGGCACGCTACGGCAGCGCCGCCGGATCGATCCGCCCGCGCTCGGCCAGGCGTCCCCTGCCCCGCTCCGCGACCGGCTCCCCGCGGTCGACGATGATCTCACCGCGCGAAATGTTCCAGGTCGGGAAGCCCCTCACTCGCATCCCCTGGAAGGGACTGTAGTCGACGGCAGAGTGGAGCCTGGCGGCGTCGATTTCGGTCTCCGCTTCCGGGTCCACGACGATGACGTCCGCGTCGGCTCCGGCGTCCAGCGTGCCCTTGCGCGGGTACATGCCGAAGATGCGCGCCGGATTGGTGGAAGCGAGCTCCACGAAGCGCTGGGGCGAGATCAGACCGGTCGACACGCCGCCGGCAAACACCAGGGGCAGGCGGGTTTCGATCCCGGGGAGACCGTTGGGGATGCGGGTGAAGTTGTCGCGCCCGGTGGTCTTCTGGTCGTGGTAGCGGAAGGGGGCGTGGTCGGAGGACACCTGCTGGATGGATCCGTCCGCCAGGGCGCTCCAGAGGGCGTCGCGGTGCTCGGCGGCCCGCACAGGGGGGCTGCACACGAACTTGGCGACCTCGAATCCGCCGCAGGGGTCGTAGACGGTGTCGTCGAGCACCAGGTACTGCGGGCAGGTCTCGGCCACGACCGGGTCGCCGCGCTCGCGGGCGGCGGCCACGTGACCCGCCGCACCTGACGAGGTGACGTGCGCGATGCAGAGGGGCGCGCCCACCACCCCGGCCAGCATGATGGCCCGATGGGTCGCCTCCGCCTCCACCACCGGGGGGCGGCTGGGGGCGTGGTAGGC
>VXMG01000077.1:0-27246 GCA_009841185.1 Gammaproteobacteria bacterium | reverse complement strand
AGCGCGATGGGCAGCCCGAGCGGGAAGAAGCGGCGGAGACCCCCGAGCGCGCCCCGGTAGACCCGTTGGGGAAGGAGGCCCCGCCCGATCCCGAGCGCCTCGAAGGCGGCCACCCGGTCGGCTTCGGTGGGAAGCCACGGCAGGCGGGGATGTTCGAGCACGTAGTCGAGTCCGAGCAGGCGCCGCATCACCACCTCCGGCGAGGTGATCCTCCGGCGGCGGCGGTCCCCCAAGCCGAGCGCCTTGTAGATCGGGCGACCGTGGATCCGGCATATCCGGCCGATGCCCTTGATGCCGGGCGGCTTCTCCTCGATGGCCACGCCCTGGGCGACGAGCTTGCGGACGGCGCGGCCGACCTTTTCGTGGTGGCACCCGAGGAAGCTCGTCCACTGCACGCGGGTGAACACGCCGCCGTGAGAGCAGGCGAGCGCGATCCATTCGGCGCGGCGTCCCTTCCAGCCCAGCGGTTCCAGCGCGCTCGCACGTTCCTTGAGGCTGGAGACCGCCCTGCCCGCCGCTGGATCGAACTGTTGCTTCGCCTTCTCCATGCCGGAAACGGTGGAGAGCGGCTTGGCAGGAAGTCAAGGAACTGAATCGCGGGCGAACTGTCCCGCTTCCACGAAAGGCCATCGCCACAGCGACGGTGAGTCGGAGCCGTGCTCGGGGTCGTCGGAGGGTGAAGGTCAGGCGTCGGACGGTTCGCGTTTCCGAGAAACCCCCATCGGCGTGCGGCGAATTCCCTCTCAAGTGGGGTGTTCAGCACTCTATTCGACTTCGCGGCAAAGCCCGAACGTTGTTGCGTCAATCGGCCGCGGTTCTTCGCGGCCATCACAACCAACCCTCATTACAGGAGAATCTCAATGACGAGGGTGTTTTCCTTCCTGGCACTGGCCATGCTCTTCACGACGGGTGTGGCCGTGGGCGGGACCATCGGGCTTGAGCCCGTCTACGCGCAGTCCGAGGAGACCTGCGAGCAGGACGAGTGCGAGCCCTCCGCCTGGTGGGAGTTCTGGCGTGGTGACGAGTGTGTCATGAACACCGGATACCTGACCGGGTGCGACATGATCGGCGACGACGAGTGCGTGACGTACGCCTGCGGCCAAAAGCTGCCGGGCGGCGGCAACGGCACCGGAGACGACGACGAGTAGGGTCCGCCCCGAATCGGGGGGTGGTGGGCGCGGGCTGGCCTGCCGCCCCCTGGTTCGACCACACCAGGGGGGAAGACAGGAAAAGAAAGAAAGGAGAAAACGAATGATCAACGTGGCAGCAACGGTGGTGGCCGTTGCCTTGCAGCAGGCGGCGGTGACCGGGGTGGTCCGCGACAGCACGGACTTGGAGCCGGTCGCTTTCGCGCGAGTGACGGTTGAGATCCCGGAGGTTCGGTCCAGGGAAACGGTCACCGACAGGTTCGGTGCATTTGCGATAGCGGGACTCGGTGCTGGCGATGCCGTCGGCATCGTCACCGTGGATGCTTTTGGATATGCGCCTTGGCGAATGGAATTGGCGCAGGCTTTGGACGGCGAACTCACGATCCTGCTTCGACCGCAGCCGATCGCGCTTGAGGAGATTCGCATCAATGCACGACGGGCGGCGGACCCCTTGTCGTCATCTCCGGGAGCCTTCGTGGTGGATCGGGAACTGGTTCGCGCACAGCCCGTGGTACTGGAGACGGACGTTCTCCGGGCCACGGCGCTATCGCCTGCCGCTTCACCGGCGTCCGACTGGGTGGCCGCGCCGTTCATCCGGGGCGGGGCGAGCGAGGGCACGCCGGTCTTCCTGGACGGAGTGCGGATCTTCAACCCGTTCCATGTCGGGGGATTCGTGGCGGCCCTCAACGCCGAGGCCGTCAATCGAGTGACGCTGCTCACGGGATCCTCAAGCGAAGCGCTGGCGGTCGGGTCACTCTCGGGCGCCATCGACGTGGCCACTCGGGATGGAGCGCGGGACAGTTTCCGCTCAAGCGGCTCGATGGGAATCGCTTCGCTGCGCATGTCCGCCGAGGGGCCTGTGGGCGAGTCCGCATCGTTTCTCGTGGACGGCAGACGCTCGTACATCGACCTCCTCACGGCGGGGCTGGGCGCGATTCTGGACAACCCCACGGTGCCGTACTCCTTCGGCGACGTTCATGGAAAGTTCACGAAGGACCTCGGGGGCGTCCGCCGACTCTCGCTGACGGGCTACTGGAACGACGAAGGCCTGGATTCGAGACCCCAAGACGTTCCCGAGGGTGACGCGGCACTCGGCCGGGCCTCACGGGCGACTTGGGGGAACATGGCGCTCGCCGCGCACTACCGGGACCGGCTCGGCTCGGCCACACTGGTCGATCTGAGCGTCGGACACAGCCGGTTCTCGGGCGACTACACCGTGTTTCGGGGCAAGGCGATGGACGCCGACACCTCCTCCATCGTGCGCGGCATGATGGGCGAGTACCGGGCCGAGGTGCGGCTCCGTCGGCAGTCCGGCGACCTGACGCTCGACGGAGGCGTGCAGGCGACCCGTTTCGAGGCGGCGCACAGCGCGGTCGGCAGGGAGTGGGACGGCAGTGACCCGTACGACCTCTTCGAGGCGTTCGATCTTTCGCCCGCAGCGACTAGAGTCGCTGCATTCGGCAGCGCAAAGGCAACCCTGGGTGGGGGATTCGCGGTTGGGGGGGGCCTTCGGGCCGACCACTTCTTCGGCGTCGAGGGGGCGCTGTCGCCCTTCGCGGAGGCGTCGTACCAACGGCCCAGTTGGAAGGCTTGGCTCTCCGCCAGCAGGTCGCACCAGGCGCTTTCGTCGATCCGCAGCGAAGAGCCGGTGTCGTCGAGCTATCTGGCCTACGACCTCTTGGCTCCCGTCCAGGAAGGTCCGCTTCTAAGGAATTCGGAAGTGTCCGGCGGCTGGGAGGGTGGCACCCACGGCGTGCGCGTTCGAGTAGAGGCCTTCGCCCGGCGGATGGACAATCTCCGCCTGCCCGTTTTGAACAACAATCCCATCGAGTCGCTCATGCTCGTCGAGCCGTCCAGGCGCGAACTGGGCGGCGGCACGGCCAAGGGGCTGGAGTCGACATGGAGCTGGTCTCCGGCCGGCGGCGGGGCGACCGTGGTCGGCAGCTACCGCTGGGCCAAAGTGACCCGAACCGTCGGCGGCCGCACCTATACACCCCGATTCCACAGGGATCACGAAGGGGAGTTGAGTGCGAGTCTGCAACGTGGCGGCTCGACCTGGTCGGTGCGCTTCTCTGCGCGCAGCGGACAGCCGACGACACCCATCGTGGCCTTCTTGCCTTTCGTCGCCTACCAGTCCCCCGATGCGCGCGCGGGTGGTCTCTACGACGATGTCCTGAACTTCGCAGGAGACTACAACTCGGCCACGCTGCCGCCCTACCTGCGAATCGACGTGGGCTGGCGCGGCTCGAAGGACGTGGACTGGTTCGGCGGCGGAACGCTGACGCCGTTCGCCTCCATCGCCAATCTCTTCAGCCTTCCCAACGTCGTTGGCGTCGCGCCGGAGCAACGTAGGGACGGCGTGACCGAGCGCGTGTACGCACCACAGCTTCCGATGCTCCCGTTCCTGGGTCTCGAATTCCGATTCTAGGGACCACCAACCGATCGAGAGAGGATCTCATCATGCATGACAATTCGATAGACAGGGCTACGGGCGGCGGGGCCAAGCGCCGTGGGCACGGCCCTGCTCACCTCATCGCCGCATTGACGGCACTTGGCGCCGCCGTGGCTGCGGGCGCGTGCGACTACACGCATCCGACGGAAGTCTTCGTCCCCGACGAAGACGTCATAGCGGTCGCCGCCGTGATCAGTGCGGGATTCGACACCGCCACCTTGCTTGCCACCTACCCGCACCGCGACACACTGGCCGGTCCGCCGGTGGTCGGTGCCCAACTGTCCGGTCCGGGATGGACGGCCACCTTCTCGCAGGGTCCGGACTCGCATACGCCAGAGGGTCTTTGGGCGTGCAATCTGATATCCGGGTCGGTGGCTTGGAAGGGGCCTGTATCATGCTTGCGCGCCCAGCTTCCGGAGCCCATCGAGGTGGGCGGCCGGTACACCCTGTCGGGCACTACGGAACTCGGCGCCTTCTCGGGAGCTACGACCGTCCCTTCCGCTCCAGTGCTTGTCGAGCCATCGGTGCAGTTCGTTGCCACGCCAACCGGTGACACGTTCGGCGTCGATGTACGATACGAGACGCCTGCCGGAGTGGAGTTCATCGTAGCGGAGGCCGCCAATGTCGTGCAGGTCGTCGTGGACAGCGCAGGCGACTTGAGCGAGGAACCCAGATGGATAAAGCGCCTCGCCCCCCGGGAGCTGAACCCGGCGGCTGAGCGCGCTCGCATCATGGTCTGGGGCTATGGTTCCAGTTCGCCCCAGAACGCTTGGCGGCCTCCCGAATTCCGCCTCGACCTCCACCTCGTCGGCTTCGACGAGAACTTCGCCCGCTTCGCCCGGCTGCGCTACGACCGTCTTGTGATCCAGCCCTGGCCCAGCTTCGGGCTCAGCGGCGATGAGGGGATCTTCGGCTACTTCGGAGCCGCTTCCCGTTCAAACCCGGTTCAAGTGATTGTGAGGCCACAATGAAAACTCGATTCCCACCACCAACCAGATTCTTCCCGGTCTTCCTGAGCGCGGCCGCGCTCGGGTTCGCGGCGGGCGCTTGTGAAGGCCCGCGCAACAACGAAACAGTTCATCCGTTGCCCGGTCGGATTCCCGGGACCGAGGGGGCCACGCCGATCACTCGCGACAGCGTTCCGGCGGACATGGCACCCGAACGGCTGGCGAAATGGACCGCCACGCGCGACGCGATCCGGAGCGCGGGCCTTCTGGTCGAGATCGGCGCCGCGGGGATGGATCACTCGGAACATTCCGATCCCACGGTCTTCGGAAGCGTCGCCGATGTCGCGGTCGACACAGCCGGTCTCGTCTACGTTCTCGACGAGCAAGCGCAGGAGGTGCGGGTATTCGATTTCCTCGGCCGATTCGTCCACAAGTTCGGCGGGTTCGGAGACGGTCCGTCCGAACTACGGCACGCCATCGAGATCGAACTGCTTGGCGACGGGCGAATTCTGGTCGCGTCGCGTGACCAGCGCGTCAAGGTGTTCGCGCCCACCGAGCACGGATGGAGCGCGACCCGGACGATCGAAGCCCCGGTCGGCCCTCGCGCGGTCTGCTCAATGCGTGATGGGCGAGTCTTTATCAACGGCTACCGTCAGGATACGAACACGCTCGTCCATCAACTGCCACTCTCCGGGAGCGACTCGGTTGCCCCCGCCTTCGGCGAAGGCTACCGGGACGAGAACTGGCTCATACAGATGTCGCTCGCGGAGGGTGCGCTGGCATGCGCGAACGGCGGACGCGGCGTGGTGGTGCTTGGCCATCGGACCATTCCCCTGATCCGGGCCTTCGACTCGTTTGACGGCTCGCTCGTGTGGGCCTCGAAGCTCGAATCGTTCTCGGGGCTGCCCGTCTACCAAGGGGTAAACGAGAGGGGACGGAATTACGTTCGCAAGGGACGCCCGTCCCAATGGGATGTCCTGGGCTCGGTCCACCCCATTGCGGAAGGCCACCTGCTGGTTCAGGTGGGCCGCGCAAGCATGGTTCGACGGACGGTCTCCATCGAGAGTTACCTGCTGGACTCCGAGTCCGGCACCGGAGCCTTTCTCGGCGACGAGGTGCCGAGGGCCGTTCCCTTCGAGGGAGGATATGTCGCGCTGTACGAGGATCCGTACCCCCGGATCGAGGTGCGGACCTTCGGTGATTCCCGGTTGATCAAGATGGCGTCCGCGCCGAAGGAGGTGGCTCCGCTATGATTGGCAAGACAAGGACATGGATCGCCGGCATCGTGTTCGCGGTTGGGTCGGTTGCGGGTATCGCCCTTGCCACTGCGGGCCTGATGCCCTCGGTGGGCATCGAGCTTGCCGTGCCAGCGCGCGAAGCGCGGGAATACAGGCCCGGCAGCGTAGCCGCGACCGGCGCCGAAGACGAGATCGTGCTCGTGTATCTGGGATCGTCGTCGTGTGGCTGGTCGAATCTACCCGAGGTATCGCGCGCGGTGAGGGACGCCAAGATCCTCGTCGCCGGACACGCTCGGGACGCCGGGATGCGCTTTTCCGCTCTGGGAGTTGCTCTGGACGCGGACGCCTTGCGCGGGTGGGCGCATCTTCGCAAGGCGGGCTTGTTCGATGAGGTTGCGGCGGGCATGGGCTGGGCCAACAGCGGAGCAGACAAGTACGTCTTCGGTGCCCTGGCTGGCCCGGCGTCGACCCCGCAGCTACTTGTTGTCCAACGCTCCCTGGGCACAGGGCCGGGGGGACGCCCGAAGGCGGAGTCCGAGCGGGTTCTGGTGAGGAAGACCGGCTCGAACGCAATCTTGAGTTGGGTGGCGCGGGGAGCCGCATACGAAGGCCGCCCCAACGAAGTGCGGGCTGCGGGCGGGGTGTGATTCCATGGGACTCAAGAGATCGAATCCAAGGAGACTCGGCTATCAACGCCGGGGTCAATGGTGGCCCCGGCGTTCCCCGGCAGTGCTCTCCCTTCATGTGCTCCGGCGTGGCACGCTGCTGATCGGGTTGCTACAATGCGTCATGCTCGCCGACGCACTGCTCAGAGAAGTCCTCAACGCCTCGCCGGACGCCATCCTGGTAGTGGATGACGCCGGGGTGGTCCGGGATGTCAACGAGCGCGCCACGACCATGTTCGCATGGGATCGCGATGAATTGGTTGGGCTGAGTGTTGATCGGCTGGTGCCCTTCCAGCACCGCGCGCGACACGCGGGGCTCAGGGCGGGATACGCACGCCGACCCGTTGCTCGGCCAATGGGGCATGGTTTGCTCCTGCATGGGGAACGAAAGGATGGAAGTCAGTTCCCGGCGGAAATCGCACTCAGCCCCTGGCGCCCCTCCCGTGGCGGACCAATGGTGGTCTGCACGGTTCGCGACCTGTCCCTGTTTGACCGGTGGCGAAGCATGTCAATGGCGAGGGAGGAGGCGGCGGAAGCGGAACGGACCCGCATCGCCAGCGAGTTGCACGACGACATCGTCCAACGAATGGTGTTCATCAAGCACCGCTTCACGACCATGCAGGACACGGAGAACCTGTCCGGGGACGACGAGAGTGTCGCAGAACTGAACTCGGCCATCGATCATGCCATCGCGTCGATAGAGCGTATCTGCCGAGGCCTCACGCCACTGGAACTCAAGCACTTCGGACTGAGCTTTGCGCTGAAAATCCTGTTCCGCGAGTTTTCCGAAGCGGGATTCACCGTGCATGGCGACCTCGCCGATGTCGGGCGCGATCTGAATCCGGCGAAGGCGCTGGCCCTGTTTCGTATCGTCCAAGAGTCCCTTTCCAATGCACGCGAGCATTCGGGAGTCGACGAAGCTCTCGTGACCGTGACCCAGGGTTCCGACTGGGTCCAAGTCGAAGTGAGGGACGCCGGGGTCGGTTTCGACACCGTCGCCGTGGCCTCGGAGCGGAGCGGCATCGGGCTGCTCGGAATGAACGAGCGCGCCGCCGTGATCGGCGGAGTCTTCGCGGTGCACAGCAGCCCCGGCAATGGCACCGAGATCCGGGTTCGCGTTCCGGTTGCCGAGCGCGCAACGGCGGAGGCGGAGCTGTGAGTTGCGATACGAGGGTGCTCATCTGCGACGACCATGAGATGGTTCGGGCGGGACTTCGAGCAATCATCGAGAGTACCGGCAGGATGGAAGTCGTCGCCGAGGCGGCCGACGGGGAAGAGGCGGTCCGACTGGCGAAGACGCTCAAGCCCGACGTGATACTGATGGACATCGATATGCCGCGCCTGGACGGCATCGAGGCAACCCGGCGAATCAGCGCCTTGGAACTCGGCACGGGGATCCTCATCCTCACCAGGCACGACCACGAAGAGTATCTTGAACCCATCATGTCCGCCGGCGCGATGGGGTTCATCAAGAAGAGCCGCGGGCCTGGAGACCTCGTCGGGGCCGTGGACTTGATCGCCGCCGGGCGGACAACCATGCCACGCGAGGCATCCCAACTCTACATGCGGAGGCGGCGTGAATTCGACGCTCAGCCGGAATCCCCGTTGTCCCGGCTGAGTGATCACGAACGCGAGATTCTGAGGCTCACCGCCAGAGGTTACACGGCAAGCCAGATTGCCGGCAAGCTGTCCCTGGCGCGGAAGACAATCGAGAACTACCGCGCCCGCCTGAAGGAGAAACTCGATTTGCGAGACCGGTCGGACTGGGTGGACTTGGCGCTCAAGTCGGGCCTGCTGTTCAACGAGTAAAGGTGATCGTTTGACCGCCAGCGGCCGGTGCTCGGTAGCGCAAGCTGACATGCGCCTGAATGCCGTCCGAAATTCCCGCCATTTGGTCACGATTTCCCCGCTGTTCGGGGGAGGAGAGGTCAGACACGGCCGGAAGGCAGGAAACGCAGATCGCGCAGCCCTTATTGAACTTACGTGATTCCCTGCCGTGATTCAGGCCACCGGTAGTCTGCCATTTTGGCAGACTCATACCTGATTGTCTGCCATTCTGTCAGGTCGCCCGACTCTCTTGACCTCCGTGGCCCCCCTGCCGAACCGGATCGATGTCCTGTCCGAACAGCAGCACATGTCCCTCGGGATCCACCACCTCGAACTCCCTCAGCCCATAGAATCGGTCCACGCATTCGGTCGCTGGCCATCCGGCCTCCACGACCGCCGCTCTCAGCGCTTCCACATCCTCCACGTAGAAGTAGTACGCAGCCTGCGGATAACGTCCCTCGACCCTGGGAGCCCGCGGGATGTAGGTCGGGCTCGCCAGCATGACCTGCGCCGGACCGTTGCGCAGAGACGCGAAGCCGGTGGCGCCCACATCGTCCATCCGGTCGACCACCTCAAACCCGAGTACATCGCAGTAGAAGCGCACCGACGCCTGCACATCGGCGCACATCAGCATGGGAACGAGGTCCAGGAAGGGGGACAGGGTAGGTGCGCCCGCAGGGAGCCCCCACCCCCCGGACCCGGAACCCCGGGCCCGGGAGATGAGTCGGCTATCGAATCTCGCCTACGGCTCGGGCGTGGCCTCGTCGACCATGGCCGCCAGTTCCTCGTAGGCGGTCGGGTCCACCTGGGCGAACTGCGGGATCACCCCGGCGATGCGGCCGTCCGGGCCGACCACGATGACCGAGCGGCTGTCAACCATGTTGTTGTCGCGCTTGCCGCCGCCGAACGCCTCGTAGGTGGCGCCTTCGGTTCCGGCATCGCTGAGGAACAGGAAGGGGAAGTCTTCGTCCTTGAGCCAGGAGCCCAGCTCTTCGGGACTGTCGTTGGAGATCCCGACGACGACGACGTTCCGGCCTTCGTTGAACAAGCTTGCGTACTGATCACGGTACGCTGTCATCTGCACCGTTCAGCCACGTGTTCGAACGCGGAAGAAGAAGGCGAGGACAACGGTTTCTCCCCGGTAGTCGCTGAGTCGAACCGGGTCCTGCAGCACGCCGAAGCGGGTGGCCCCGGGCAGCTCGAAGTCGGGAGCCATCTCTCCCACCTCGAGGAGCTGGGCATCCGCCTCCGCGGGGGCCCCGAGCCCGAGTACCCCGGCAAGCAGGAATAGGGCGGCGAACCTGCGCATGTCTGATCCTCCCTGAAGTCGGTGAGCTGTTTGAGTCGGTTGGCGGGTTGGAAGGCGCCGCAAGATCACGCTCGCGGCCACAGCGGACAAGGTGCGCTGTCGATGCCCGTCGCGACAGGGGTAGACGACGTTCAGGAGAGGACCTTCAGGGCAGTCGCGTCTCGCCCATCAGCCAGCGGTCGATCTCGCGCGCGGCCTCGCGCCCTTCGCGGATGGCCCACACCACCAGCGACTGTCCGCGCCGGCAGTCCCCGGCGGCGAACACGCCGTCCACGTTCGTAGCGTAGGCACCGAATTCGGCGGCGTAGTTGGAGTGCTCGTCGTATTCGATGCCCAGCGGCTCCGCGGGCGCGTGCTCCGGGCCCAGGAACCCCATCGATAGCAGGACGAGATCCGCGCTCCACTCACGCTGGCTGCCCGGGATCTTGCGCATGCGGCCGCCATGGAAGGTGACGTCGAGTGTGCGTACCCCCGCGACCTTGCCGTCCGGCCCGGCGAAAAAGCTCTCTGCCGAGATCGCGTAGACCCGCGGATCGTGTCCGAGATGGGCGACCGACTCCTCGTGCCCGTACTCCACGCGGAAGATGAGCGGCCAGGCAGGCCACGGGTTGTCCGGAGCCCGCTCCTGCGGGGGCCGCGGCAGGAGTTCGAAGTTGATCAGCCGGCGGCACGACTGGCGCAGGGAGGTCCCGATGCAGTCGGTGCCGGTATCGCCCCCACCGATGACGACAACATCGAGGCCGGCCGCGGGGATTCTGGGCGGATGATCGCCGAGCCCCGCCTGGATGCTGTCGGTGAGGTACTCCATGGCGAAGTGGATGCCGGGCAGTTCCCGTCCTCCAACCGGCAGATCCCGCGCGCGCGTCGCGCCGGTGGCCAGGAGCAGGGCGTCGAAGCGCCTCCTCAGTTGCCGCACATCCAGCGACCCTCCGCCGCCATCGGCTACGTTGGCGTTGGTCACGAACTCGACCCCCTCTTCGCGCAGGAGCGAAACGCGCCGCTCCACGACGCGCTTGTCGAGCTTCATGTTGGGGATCCCGTACATGAGCAGGCCCCCGATGCGGTCGTCGCGCTCGTAGACCGTCACCCGGTGCCCCGCGGAGTTGAGCTGCGCCGCCGCCGCCAGCCCAGCCGGGCCCGAACCCACCACCGCCACGCTCTTGCCGGTGCGGGCGGACGGCGGATGAGCCCGCACCCACCCCTCGTCGAAGCCCCGGTCGGCGATCGCCATCTCGATGTTCTTGATGGTGACGGGGGGATCGGCGATGCCGAGAACGCAGGAGCCTTCGCACGGAGCGGGACATACCCGCCCGGTGACCTCCGGGAAGTTGTTGGTGCTGTGCAGGCGATCGAGCGCCTCGCGCCAGCGGCCCCGGTAGACGAGGTCGTTCCACTCCGGGATCAGGTTGTAGACGGGGCAGCCGTCGTCCGATTGGCAGAACGGCACCCCGCAGTCCATGCAGCGCGCGCCCTGGGTCTTCAGCCGCTCATCGGCATGCGG
Source organism: Gammaproteobacteria bacterium (assembly GCA_009841185.1). GTDB lineage: Bacteria > Gemmatimonadota > Gemmatimonadetes > Longimicrobiales > Gaopeijiaceae > BD2-11. The sequence goes on along the minus strand of VXMG01000077.1, from coordinate 16,159 downwards.
GGTGTAGATCTCGTCGAAATCCCGGATGCGGGTGGCCGGGTCGCGGTAGGGGGCCGCCTCGCGCGCGTATTCCTTGAAGCCCGTGACCTTGCCCATGCAGCCCGCCTTCAGGTGCCCGCGGCGACGGGCAGCACCTCGGAACGGCCCGCGGCGGCGCGCTCCTCGAGAGCCCGCTTGTAGTCGATCGGCACCACCTTCACGAACTCCGGATGGCGGGCGTCCCAATCGCCGAGGATGGCGGCCGCGACGGTAGAGCCCGTGTACTCGCGGTGCCGCTCGATGAGACGGCGAATCTCCTCGCGCTCATCCGTGTCGACAAGGCGCTCGAGCACCACCAGGTCCATGTTGCAGCGGCCCTCGAAGGTCCCGCGAGGATCCCACACATAGGCGATCCCCCCCGACATTCCGGCCCCGAAGTTGATCCCGGTCTCGCCCAGCACCACGACGCGCCCGCCCGTCATGTACTCGCAGCCGTGGTCGCCGATGCCCTCCACCACGGCGGTGGCGCCGCTGTTGCGCACGCAGAAGCGCTCGGCCGCGATGCCCCGGAAGAAGCCCTCGCCGCTGATGGCGCCGTAGAACGCCACGTTGCCGATCAGGATGTTCTCTTCCGCCTTGAACCGGGACGCCCTGGGCGGATACAGGATGATCCTGCCGCCGGAGAGCCCCTTGCCGACGTAGTCGTTGGCGTCGCCTTCCACCTCCAGCGTAACCCCGCGCGCCAGCCAGGCGCCGAAACTCTGTCCCGCGCTCCCGCGGAAGCGGAAGTGGATGGAGTCGTCGGGAAGCATGGCCGGGCCCACGCGGCGGATGATGTGGTTGGACAGCATCCCACCCACCACCCGGTTCGCGTTGGAGATGGCCATGTCGTGGCGCACCGGCCGGCCTTCCTCGATGGCCGGTCCGGCCAGGCGGATCAGGGTGTGATCGAGGGCATCCTCCAGCCCGTGATCCTGTTCGTGCCGGCAATACACCCCCAGACAGTCTTCCGGCTCGAGCGCCGGCATCAGGAGCGCGTCCACGTTCACGCTCCTCGCCTTCCAGTGCCCGGGCCGGGGCGCGGCCTCGAGCGCGTCCACGCGCCCGATCATCTCGTTCACGGTGCGGAAGCCGAGGCGCGCCATGATCTCCCGCAGCTCGTGCGCGACCATGAACAGGTAGTTGATGATGTATTCCGGCTTCCCGGAGAACTTCTTGCGCAGCTCCGGGTCCTGGGTCGCCACGCCCACCGGACAGGTGTTCAGGTGGCACTTGCGCATCATCACGCAGCCCAGAGTGATCAGCGGGGCGGTGGAGAAGCCGAACTCCTCCGCGCCCAGCAGCGCGGCGATGGCCACGTCGCGGCCCGTCTTGAGCTGCCCGTCGGTCTGCACGATGACCCGCGAGCGCAGGTTGTTCATCACAAGCGTCTGATGGACTTCCGCGATCCCCAGCTCCCAGGGCAGGCCCGCGTGCTTGATGGAAGTCAGCGGCGAGGCGCCCGTGCCCCCGCTGTCGCCCGAGATGACCAGGTGGTCGGCGCGTGCCTTGACCACCCCCGTGGCCACCGTGCCCACGCCGATCTCGGCGCACAGCTTCACGCTGATGCGCGCCTGCGGGTTGGCGTTCTTCAGGTCGTGGATGAGCTGGGCGATGTCCTCGATGGAGTAGATGTCGTGGTGCGGCGGCGGGCTGATCAGCCCCACGCCGGGCGTGGAATGCCGGATCGACGCGATGTAGTCGTCCACCTTGCGGCCCGGAAGCTCGCCCCCCTCCCCGGGCTTGGCGCCCTGCACGATCTTGATCTGAAGCTCCTCGGCCGCGGTCAGGTACTCGATCGTCACACCGAAGCGTCCGCTCGCCACCTGCTTGATCGCGGAGCGCCGCAGCCCTCCGTCCGCATCCGGGACGTTGCGCGCCGGATCTTCGCCGCCCTCGCCGGAATTGGACTTGGCGCCGATGCGGTTCATGGCCAGGGCGAGCGACTCGTGGGCTTCCTTCGAGATGGAGCCGAAGCTCATCGCGCCGGTGGCGAAGCGCTTCACGATCTCGGCCTCGGGCTCGACCTCGTCCATATCCACAGGCGGACCGGTGGGATGGAACCGAAGCAGGCCGCGCAGCGTCGCCTTGCGCGTGTTCTCCTCGTTGGCGTGACGCGCGAAGCGCCAGTAGGCCTCCGGCGAGTTGGTGCGCGCGGCGACCCGGAGGCCGCGCACCGAAACGGGATCCCACATGTGGCGCGCCCCGCCCTTGCGCCAGTGGAAGTCGCCGGGATTGGGCAGGGCTCGTCCGTTGCTCTGCGCCGTGCCCGCGAAGCCCAGCTCGTGGCGGCGCTCGATCTCCTCCGCCAGCACCTCGAACCCGATCCCGCCCACGCGGCTCTCGGTGTCGGTGAAACAGCGATTCACCACCTCGGCTCCGAGCCCCACCGCCTCGAAGATCTGCGCCCCCTTGTAGGACTGGAGGGTCGAGATGCCCATCTTGGCCATCACCTTGAGGATGCCCTTGCCGACCCCTTTGCGATACGCGGCCACCACGTCGTCGTCGGAAGCGACGTGGTCGAAGTCGTCCATCCGCCCGGTGCGCCGGACATGCCAGAGGCATTCGTAGGTGAGATAGGGATTGATGGCGTCCGCACCGTAGCCGAGCAGAAGACAATGATGGTGCACTTCGCGCGCCTCGCCGGTCTCGACGACAAGGGCGATGCGGGTGCGCTGATGCGTGCGCACCAGGTGGTGGTGCACGCAGCCCACGGCGAGCAGGGAGCTGATGGCGAGGCGGCCGGGGCCGATGGCGCGGTCCGAGAGCACGAGCACCCGGTAGCCCTCCTCGACCGCCCGGTCGGCCTCCTTCTCGAGGCGAGTGAGGGCGGCGAGCAGACCACGCTTCCCGGAGCCGCGCGCGAAGGTGGCGTCGAGCGTCCGGCTCCGCCATCCGCGTTCCTCGAGTTGCGAGAGTGCTGCGAACTGTCGGTTGGAGAGGATCGGATGGGGCAGGCGCAGCCGGTGCGCGTGCTCTTCCGTGACCTCGAGCAGGTTCCCCTCGGGACCGATGTAGCACTCGAGCGACATGACCACTTCCTCGCGGATCGAATCGATGGCGGGATTGGTCACCTGCGCGAAGCGCTGTTTGAAGTAGTCGTAGAGCATGCGCGGCCGGTCCGCGAGCGCCGCCAGCTCCGCATCGTTGCCCATCGATCCGAGCGGGTCGCGCCGGTCACGCACCAGGCTGAGGAGCATGAACTGGACGGTCTCGGCGGTATAGCCGAACGCCCGCATGCGCCGGAGGACGGTCGCTTCGTCGTAGCCGTGCGTATCGTCGGCCTCGCCCAGTTCGAGGCGCTGTCGCGCCAGCCACTCCCCATAGGGCCGCCGCCTTGCCCACTCCGCCTTGATCTCGTGGTCCGGCACCAGGCGCCCCGCATCGAAGTCGATCAGGAAGAGGCGCCCCGGGTGCAGCCGCCCCTTCTTCACCACGCGCTCGGGGGCGACCGGCAGCACGCCCACTTCGGAGGCCATCACGCAGCGGTCGTCGTCGGTCACGTAGTAGCGGCTCGGGCGCAGCCCGTTGCGGTCGAGCACGGCGCCGATGCAGTGCCCGTCGGTGAAGGGGATGAGGGCCGGGCCGTCCCAGGGCTCCATCAGGCACGACTGGAACTCGTAGAAGGCGCGCTTGTCGGCCGGCATGCCGGGCCGCTGCTGCCACGCCTCCGGGATCATGGTCATGACCGACTCCGGCAGGCTGCGTCCGGTCATGAGCAGGAACTCGAGCACATTGTCGAAGTTGCCCGAGTCCGAGCAGTTGGGCTCGATGATGGGGAAGAGCTTCTCCAGCTCGTCGCCGAACAGCTCCGAGCGCAGAACGCCTTCGCGCGCGTTCATCCAGTTGCAGTTGCCCAGCAGCGTGTTGATCTCGCCATTGTGGCACATGGCGCGATTGGGCTGCGCACGGTCCCACGAAGGAAAGGTGTTCGTGGAGAAGCGCGAGTGCACCATCGCCATGTGCGACTCGTAGTCCGCGGCGCGGAGATCGTCGAAGAACTCGAAGAGCTGATGCGGCGTCAGCATCCCCTTGTAGATGACGGTGTTGGACGAGAGCGAGCAGAAGTAGGGCAGCTCCCGCCCCGAGAGGCGCGGATCGCCCCGCAGACAGTGGCTGGCGTACTTGCGGATGATGTAGAGCTGGCGCTCGAAGGCGGAGTCGACGAACCCTTCGCCGGCCCCGACGAAGAGCTGCTCGAGGTGCGGCATCGACCCGAGCGCGGTCGGGGTCAGCCCGGCGCGCTCGGCGCTGTGCGGGAGCCTGCGCCATCCGAGAAGCCGCTGTCCCTGCTCGGCGATGATGGCCTCGGTGCTTTCCTTGCAGATCTGCCGCTCCCGGCGGTCGCGCGGAAGGAAGGCGATGCCGACCCCGTACTGGCCGGGAGGGGGGAGGGCGATGCCCAGTTGTTCACGGGCCACCCGGTCGAGCAGCCGGTGCGGCAGCCCGGTCAGAATGCCCGCGCCGTCTCCGGTTCCGGGTTCGCAGCCGATGCCGCCGCGGTGCCCCATGCGGCAGTTGATGCGGTTGGCGTCGTCGAGGATCGCCCGGCTCGCGCGGCCCTTGATGTCGCACACGAAGCCGACCCCGCAGCTGTCGTGCTCGTAGCGGGGACTGTACAGCCCGCGGGCCGCCGGCAGGCCGGCGTCGACCGCCGATCCTGCGTTGATCGTGCGTCGCACGGGCGCCTCCCCGGAACTGGTACCTGCAGAATATCCCGCCATTCCTGCGCGCAGGTTCGACTCTGACGGGGAATGGACGGGATGGACCTGGCAAATTGGGACGATGCGCCGGAGTCGGCAACCGAGCCCGTCAGTGCTCCAGGTTCAGATTGTAGCGCATGATGCGGCCGTGCGGGCCCTGACGGTCGCGCTCGACCTCGAACACTTCTCCCCCGACGGTCTCCGGCACCGTCGCCTCGAGCTGTGCCACATCGGACGGGGAGAGATGTACTCGGCGCCCGTCGACCATCAGCCCTCTCCGGCTCAGCCCGACGATCGCAGCCCCGACGCCCGGCTGCCTGAGCACGTAGGCGACCGCCGCGTCCGCCATGGCGGCCCCGTGCCGCGCGGCCAGCTCCGCGAGCGCCCCACGAGCCCGGCCCAGCACCTCCCGGCCGCCCACCTCCTCGACGATCAGGCGGTACTTGGTCAGCGACCGGGACTCCTCCGGTGGACCGCCGGCGTCGGACAGAAGCCCGCCCGCCAGGGCCCCATAGGCGAACACCGTGACGCCCCGCTCGCGGCAGAGCTTCGTCAGGCCCTTCAGGGGACGGCGGTCGAGAAGCGAGAGCTGGACCTGGCTGGACACCACCGGGATGCCCGCGTCCAGGAGGGTGCCGAGCGCGGCCCGGTCGAAGTTGGTGACGCCCAGGTGGCGGATGATCCCCTCCTGCCGGAGCTCCGCAAGCCACTCGGCGGCATGCACCCACTTCGGTTGCGAGAGGTCCCACCACGCGAACTGCACCAGTTCGAGTGCGTCGACCCCGAGGCGGTCTCGTGACCGCTGCACGACGCGGCGGACGTAGTTGCGATCGATAGTGGACAGGGCGTCGAGGTCGGGCACGAACTTGGTATGGACGGCGACGTCGCCAGCGATGTCCGGCCGTCCGGCCAGCCAGTCCCCGATGGTGCGCTCCACGCCGGTGTAGATGTCCGCGCAGTCCAGGACGAGGGGGTTTTCGGCCGCGGCCGCGGCGTCCAGGGCCGCGAAGGCGCGCTCGCTGCTCCAACCGTCGCTGTGGCCTTCGGAGAGCTGCCAGCACCCCCGGATCACCCCGGACGGAGGCAGCCTGAGAAGTGATCGCACTGGATTCACCGGCGGCAGTCCGTGGATGCTTCCCCGCTCGCATGCCGGGGGCATCTCGTGCACGGGCGGTCAGTCCAGCGGAACACGCGTCACCTCGCTATGGCGGAAGGTCGACCTGCCGGTCCGGGTAATGCGGAAGCGGGCGCCGCAGTGCGGGTCGGGGCAGGCGATCTCGGTGTCGGTGGTCATCCAGTCATGGGGATGCGTGTCGCGCTGCTTTGCGGGGAGGAGGGGAAGGAGCGCGGCCAGGGGGTAGAGCGGAAAGGTCTGACCGGCGGGAAAGGACAGGTTCTCTCCGCTGAGCTCGAAGTAGTCGCCCGCCTCGTGGTTGCACACCATGTCGCGCTCGCCGGCGACCACCTCGACCCGCAGGTCGTAGAGTTCGAAGACGTCATCGACGCTCATATACGTGCCCTCATGCGCCAGGAAACGGATTGCGGAGGCTGGCCCAGCCGGGACCGATCCTCGATCATAGGGCGTGTCCCGTCACCCGGAAAACCCGCCCGACACCGTGAACCCCGCACCCGATCCGACACCCTCCCCGCGCTCGCACGCGCAGCCGCCGGCACCGCTCGGCTTCCACTTCGGCCTTGCCGGCGCGGCGGCTCCCATCCTGGTCTTCGCCGCCGCCGCGGCGTGGCTGGGCTTCTCAGGTGCTCCCGACGAGCGCGGGCTGTGGCCGGTGCTCCTTGCAGCTCTCGGGGTGGGGCTGCTGGTGGCCCGCAACGCCTCCGCATACAGCGCGGCCGCGCTCCGCGGCATGTCCCGCCCGATCGTGATGCTCATGGTCGCCGCGTGGCTGCTGGCGGGCGTCTTCTCGGTCGTGCTGCGCGAGGCGGGGCTCGTCCACGCCCTCATCTGGGCAGGGAGCGAACTCGGTGTACGCGGCGGGGGCTTCGTCCTCATGTCGTTCCTTATCGCGGTCCTGTTCTCCACGGCCACGGGGACCAGCCTGGGCACGATCCTGATCTGCGCTCCGCTCCTCTATCCCGCGGCGGGCGTCCTGGAGGCAAGTCCGGCCGTCCTCATCGGGGCCATTCTGGCCGGGGCCACCTTCGGCGACAACGTCTCGCCCGTGTCTGACACCACGATCGCCTCGGCGAGCAGCCAGGGGGCGCCCATGGGGGGCGTGGTGCGGAGCCGCCTCCGGTACGCGCTTCCGGCTGCGGCGGTCGCGGCCCTCGTGCTCACTCTGCTGGGGGGCGGGCAGACCGAGGTCACGCAGGCGCCGGGGCAGGGCGTGATGCTCGAGGGCAACCCGGCCGCGCTCCCCATGCTGCTGGCGCCATTGGCCGCTTTCGTGATGCTGTGGCGGGGGCGTGGCCTGGTGGAGAGCCTCTTTTCCGGTGTGGCCGCGGCTTTGGTCCTGGCCCTGGCGCTGAGGCTCGTTGCGCCGGCCGACCTCGTCTACATCGACCCGGAAGCCTTCCAGGCCCGCGGGCTCATCCTTGACGGGATGGAGGGGGCGGTGGGGATCGTCGTGTTCACCATCCTGCTGATGGGCATTGTGGGGGCCGCGCAGGAGGCAGGCATCCTGGACCGCCTGGCACAGGGTTCGGGTTCCCGGTCGGCGGCCGAAACCGCGCGTGCTGCGGAGTTCCGCATCTTCGGCGTGACCAGCGTGGCGGTCCTGCTGACAACGCATTCGGTCATGGCGATCCTCGCCGTCGGCGACCTGGTCCGGGACTCGGGCAGGCGCGCCGGCATCGGCCGTTTCAGGCGCGCCAACCTGCTCGACATGACCGTGTGCACCTATCCGTTTCTCCTCCCCTTCTTCATTCCCACAATCCTGGCCGCCTCGGCCACGGCATCCGGCGAGTCGTTCGGAATCCCGCGGGTGTCGGCCCTCGAGGCCGGTTTGGTCAACACATATTCCTGGGCGCTCCTCGGCGTGATGCTCGTGGCGATCTGGACGGGGCTGGGGAGGTCCGAACCCGACACGGATCCGGCCATATGACACTTGGCGTTCGGCCCTTCACCCACGGCCTGCACGAGCTGGGGTCCCGATGCTATGCGTGGATCCAGCCGGATGGCGGTTGGGGTTGGAGCAATGCGGGGCTCATCGTCGACGGCGATGAGAGTCTGCTCGTGGACACCCTGTTCGACCTCAGGCTCACCCGCGCCATGCTCGCCGCCATGCGCGACGCCGAGCCGGTGGCCGCGCGCAACATCGACAAGCTCGTCAACACCCACGCGAACCCCGACCACTGCAACGGGAACGAGTTGGTGGCCGGGGCGGATATCATCGCCTCGAGCGCCGCGGCCGAGGAGATGACCACCCAGAGTCCGGAGCGGCTCACAATGCTCATGGGCGCGGCCCCGGGCATGGGCGAAACGGGGCGCTTCCTCATCGAGGCGTTCGGCGCCTTCGACTTCGAAGGCATCACGCAGGTCCTTCCGACAACCACCTTCGAAGATCATTACCGGACGCGCGTCGGAGACAAGAGCATCGTCCTGAAGCAGTTCGGCCCGTGCCATACGACGGGCGACATCCTGGTCTACGTACCGGACGATCGGCTCATCTTCACGGGCGACATACTGTTCATCGAGGGCCACCCCATCCTGTGGGTCGGACCCGTAGCGAACTGGATCGCCGCGTGCGACTACATGCTCGAGTTGCCCGTTGAAGTCGTGGTCCCGGGCCACGGTCCGATCACCGACAAGCGCGGCATCCAGGCCGTGCGGGACTACCTTGTGTATGTGCGCGACCAGGCCAGGATCCGCTTCGACGCGGGCTTGAGCGTGTATGACGCGGCGATGGACATCTCGCTTGCCGACTTCGATTCGTGGGGCGATGCCGAACGGATCGTTGTCAATGTCGCGACGCTGTATCGGGAATTCGGCTCGGCCGAGGAACCCGGCGATCCGTTCGCGCTGATGGCCAGGATTCGCAGTGAGCGAGCGGGGCGGCGATAATCACATCCTGCCGGGATGGCAGATTGAAGGTGGCTCGAATCACGGTAAGAAACCACGTAAGTTCAACCAGGACTGCACGATCTGCCCTTTATTGCCGTTGGGTACGACTGGTCACTGCCCGGACCGAGCAGCGGGCAAGCCGCCCCAATTCCCGGGAAATTGCGGGAGTAGCAACCATCCGCGAGCTCGTCGCATTCCGGCACCGAGTGCCATATCCCCGCTCATGCTGAAACGTGCCCCCGCGTCACCCGGTCGCGGAGGAGCCTACAATCTCTGGGAGGCGCGGGGCCGCGCGGGCGAGATCGCGGTCGAGCGCTTCGCTGTGGCCAGACGACCACAACCAGTCCGGCTCCGCCGACTACCTGCTCTACGCCGGAGGTCGCGCCATCGGCGTCGTGGAAGCCAAGCCCGTCGCACACACCCTGGAGGGCGTTTTGCCCCAGTCCGAAAAGTACACGGAGAGGGACTGGACAAGCGGGTCCCGGCGTGGAGCCGCCCGCTTCCGTTCGCCTACGAGTCCACCGTTCTCGCGCCACTCGACTTGGAACAGGCCGGTTTTCGGGTCCGAGAACACCCGGACCCGCAAGGAGGAGACCCACCACGGTGGACTGGGCGCGCGACCAGACCCGGTGGACCGGTTTCCCCGATCCGCTCCGGCTCCGCGCCCGCCGGTCCTTCCCGTCTCCGGGGCGGGCGGAGCCCGTCCCTCCGACCGGGACGTGTTGGACAGGGATCTGTTCCGCTTCGTGTGGTTGGTGGAACTCAGGGATCGGGCTCACCGACAGTTCCGGTCGAAGGTTGTCGAACCGGTCTGAACGGAGCGGCTTGCAGATGGTGGACGGTGTTGGAGGCGCGGCATGGTCGGCAAGCTCAAGATAACGCTGTCTATCGCGACAGTTGGCGATCTCGGCTGTCGTGTTGTTCTTGGCCACTCTGGCTGTCGGGACGGCATATGCGCAGCAGACCAACGTGCCTCTCGTCAACGAATTGCCCCCAGCTAGTCTAGCTAGTTTAGCTAGCTAAGCTAGACTTCTCACCGTTGCCGTCGGGCAGGTCGCGGCGGTCTACCACGCCCCGCACGTTTCGAGGACTCGGCGCGCTGGCCCCCAAGCACCCCGAAGGCTGAATACGGCCCCCTTGTCGTCCCCCAGCACCGCTACCCGGTCGCTGGTTGTCATTTCGCGAAGGAACCAGAGGCGTTCCTGGTCTCCCCTCAGCCGGGCGAACTGCCCGCCATCGTCATAGAAGTGAACGTAGAACCGCAAGCTCTCGATATGTCCTTCATCGAAGCGCACTTGCACCGTTATGTACGCCCTGCTCCATGCATCCTCCTGCGTCGTGGGCTCGATCTCGACGAGAACGGCTTCTTCGTCCCTACAGGACACGGCCAACAGTGGTGGGCTGCCATATCCGTCCACGCGCGCCGCAGCGGTGACCGCAGTGAAGGTCACGCGGCCCAAGACATCCGCAGATTCCATCGCCGTCCACTCCTCGGCTGAAAACGGGCTGGGGCTACCAGGCGTGACGCCGACTTCGCCATCGTGAGCCGGCTCCGTTTCGGGATCCACGGAGATCAGGAGTGCAAGCAACACCAGCACCGCGAAGCCCCAAACGATTAAGCGCTTCATGGCTGTCTCCGGTTAATTGTGATGTCTGCGATTACTGCGGCCGCCTCTGGGGTCGCCACGTCTTTCGGGGTGTGGCCCGAGTCGGATCGCGCGTCCGGATTCGCGCCCGCTTCGACCAGCATCTTGACTGTTGCCGCCGTGTTCTGCCCTACCTGCGCTGCCGCGCGATGCAGGGGAGTGGCACCCCATCTATCCGCTGCGTCAATGGCGGCTCCCCGTGCGAGCAAGAGCGACACGCCGTCCACATGACCGCGTTCCGCGGCGCTGTGCAGCGGGGTTTCTCCGTCTCGGTTCCGCGCGTCTGGATTTGCGTCCGCTTCGAGCAGCAACATCATGGCCTCCGTGTCCTTGGGCAGAATCGCCGCTGCGGCGTGTTGTAAAGGGGAAGCGCCGTCTTCATCTCTTGCATCTACCTCAGCCCCGCCTTCGAGCAACAGCCGAATCGCATGTCCATTCTCGAAGTTTGCCGCCCTATGCAGCGCAGTTCTTCCACGTTCATCCCTGGCATCTGGGTCCGCGCCTGCCCGGAACAGCAACCTCACCGCCGCCACGTTCGGGGGAGTGGGCGACGAATCCAACACCCCCGGCCTCGCCGCCAGCGCTCGATATAGCGGGGTGCCACCTTCCGCGTCCCTCGCATTCACGTCAGCCTGACCGTCGAGCAACTGCCGTGCTACGTCCCCATTCCCGAACTCCATGGCGTGATGCAAAGCCGTTTTTCCGTCGTCGTCCTGTGCGTTGGGGTCACTTCCCGCTTCGAGCAGTGACCGTACCGAAATAGCATTACCCCAGGGCCCAGCGACGTGCAGAGGGGTTTTTCCGCGTCGGTCGTTGACATGCGGGTTAGCGCCCCGCTTGAGGAGCAGGCGAACTACTTGGGATTGGCTCTCGAGCCCTCGAGCCGAAGCACGGTGCAGGGCGGTCCAGCCGTTCTCGTCGCGCGCGTCGATATCCGTGCCCGACGACGCCAGCAACAACCTCATGACATCCGGATCATACACAAAGTGCAAAGGAGTGGACCGCTCCTTCAACTCAAGCACCTCTTCGATGTGGGCCAAGCGGGCCACGACCGCTTTGAATTCGGCGCTGCGCGAATCCCTCCGGACCTTCCGCCGCTTCTTGCGCTCGGACAACTCCAGCCCGATGCCCACGGCCACCGTAACTGCAAGCAAGGCTGCAAGCATCGCTTCCATGGTCTCAAGCCTCCTTTTGTCAGCCTTGGCGGTGGCATGCCGCTCAGGTGGCGGCTTGCACGGTGCAATGTAGAACAACGAGGAAAGGAAGCCACGGTCGATCACGGCGTCGGCCCCGACGGGATCGAAGCTCTGGCCAGTGAACGGTGGACGAGCAGGCAGCCGGCGAGCTTTGAGCACCGTCGAACCATGAGGTCAGGCGGCAGCTTGAAAGCGTGCCGCCGAGGAGGGCTCTACCGTCACCTTCGACCGCGTGCTGATCACGGGTGGAACCGATGGCGAGCCGGAGGTCGGGACGCCTACCGTCGAGGGCGCCGCGGTGCGAGCGGAGGCGCTGGCGCACGGCAAGGACCGGAAGCTCATCGTCTTCAAGCGCAAGCGCCGGAAGGGATACCGCAAGAAGCAGGGTCATCGTCAGAAGTTCACCGAAGTGCGCATTGACGAGATCGTCACCTCTAAGCGGTCCGAGCCGAAGAGGAAACCTGAGATGGCACACAAGAAGGGCGTCGGCTCAAGCCGAAACGGACGCGACTCGAAGCCGAAGTTCCTGGCCTCCACGCGACGCCGACCCGTCAGCTTGCCCGCCAATCGACTCGTGTGAGAAATCCGGGCTAAAAAAGTCGGTGAGCGTTCGGAGGATCTTCTGTGGCGAAGGGACAGCGCGCTGGGTGGCGAGAACCTGCCCGAGCCGGAGGTGCCGGCCGCTGAGACCGTGGAGGATCTGCACGCCGCCCAGGAAACCTTCCACGCAATCGCTGGGGAGCTTGAACCGTCGGTGATCCGGCATGAGGTGCTGAAGGGGCGGGATGAGCTGGCTCGCCCGATCAGTGCCTTCAGAATACTCCGGAACTTGAACGGACTACCACTTTCCGGACCTGCCGCGAACCCAGTCGGGGAGGAGCCTCTCGACCCCTTCTGGCGGCGGCGTCCGACATCTCGGATCCCTCCCTGGAACGCCTTGGAACGCCTTGGAATGTAGGATCGCTCCTACCGATTGACTTCCCTTCGGACGGTCCTCCACCGTTCGGGCATGCAGAGGCCGAAACACAGGTTCGACGAGCAGACGAGGACACTCCTCCGCAGAGAGGTAGAGCCCGCGCCGAGCCGTCACTGGCGACGGGTGTCCGAACCCCGATCCGGCAATCTGTTGTCCCGTCGAGAGGTGGGAAATGGCCTATTTCCCACTCCCTTGCGCGGCTTGCCGACCGCATGTTCGGGTTCACCTGCATGAAGATCGTAACGGAGGTCCCGCCGGGGAGCGGTCCTGCGGTGTCGGCGCGTTCCCGGTCGCGGCGGTTCCCCGAGCCAAGAGGGCTCGGAAGAGGGGAACCGACGGTGATCGCGCATCTGAGGGGACGTGAACAAGCGCTCGGGTCCTTCGGCCTGATTGGCCGCCGGGCCGAGTGGATCGCGCTGGCGAGCCTGCACGGCGGCGTGTTCACCCGCGCGCAGCTTTCGGACTGGCTCGGAGCCAGCCGCTTCAAGGTGCTCCGGCTCGTGCAGGCCCTGAAGGACCGAAGGCTGGTGGCCGAGGAGACGGTCGGGGGCCTGAAGGTCTGCCGGGTCTGCGCTCGCGGCGTCTACCGCGCGCTCGGTGCCGGGGATGTCCGCGTTCGGAGGATCACCTCGACCGAGGTGGTCGTTCGCCGCCTGCTCTCGTTCGACTATGTCATCGAGCATCCGGGCATGCCCTGGCTGCCGACCGAGTCGGAGAAGGTCGCCGCTTTCGAGGCGCTCGGCATCGACCGCGCCCTGCTGCCCGTCCGGGTCTACCGGGGCGCGGCCGGGGGGGCGCGGCGCTACTTCCCGCGCGGGATGCCCGTGGCGCTGGACTCCCGCCGCGCCGTGTTCGTCCACGCCGATCCCGGCTACGACACCTCGACGGCGCTCCATTCGTGGCGGGACCGCCACCGGAGGCTCTGGGAGGCGCTGAGGGAGGACGGCTTGTCGGTAGAGGCCGTCGGGGTCGCGGGTGCCGGGAGACCGCTTGACCGGGCGCGGACGATCCTCGGGAACTGGACCAGCGAAGACACGACCCCGCGTTCCCTACATCCGCCCGAGATCGTCCCCGCGGCCCGGCGCGAGATCGCGCGCATCGAGGGGGCCATCCTCGGCATGGACGACGAGGCGGTTGCGGACATGGGCGGCTTTCAGGCCTGCCTCCGCCGGATCGCCGAGATGCGGAAGCTGCTCCGGTCGGCGCGCCCCGAAGGCACGATCGACGGCCATTCGGTGTGGCGTTCGAGCCGCCTTTCGGGAGTCCGGATTTGAGCGCCGGTCGGGGGAGCCCGTTGCCGATCCAGAGGTGTGAAAACGACATCGGGGTGCCTGTGCAGGGGAGTCGCGCCCAAGTGTGCGGAACGCGGGTTCCGCAAGTCGCCGGACGGCTTGGGGTTGGGCCACGGCCCGCGGATCGCCGCTGCCGATCCGGGTCTCCGGGCCGTGGACGGGAGCGACCCGGCCCTTTGGGATGCCTAGTGCGGCACTGGGGCGGTTCGGCATGTGCACGCCCATGCCGCCCGCCCCGCCGGGTCGCTCCCGTACCAACGATCCCTCCGGGAAGGGTACCTCGCCGATGAAGAACTCGACCGTCGCCGTCATCGGAGCCGCCATCGGAACGGCGGGCGCGCACGCGCTCGAACTGCCGTTCCCAGGCCCCGGCGACAACCTCTATCTCGACCTGATCGCCCAGAACGATCCGGGCATCCACGCCGCGATCCGCCTCTGGTACTACGCGGCGCCCGGTGTCGCGGTGATCCTTGCCGGCTCGGTCGTTCTCTCGGTCTGGCGGGTCTGGTTTCAGCCTCTCTTCAGGTTCCGGCGGCGCGGCAGGCTGCCCGAGTGGCCCACCTCGCCGAACGGGGATGCGCCGTCGCTCGTGATCGGCGAGACGCACCATCCGACCGTCGCGCGGGAGAGCGAGCGGCCGTCCTGGCTCGTCATCCCCGAGAAGGGGCTCTATACCGGCGTGCTCGTCGTCGGGGCCGTCGGCACCGGCAAGACCAGCGGCTGCATGCAACCGTTCGCCCAGCAGCTTCTCTCGTGGCGCGCGGACGATCCCCGCAAGCGCGCGGGCGCGCTCGTACTCGAAGTTAAGGGGGACTTCTGCCACCGGGTTCGGAGCATCCTCGACGATGCCGGGCGGGGCGGCGACTACATGGAGATCGGGCTCGGCGGCTCGTGGCAGTGGAACCCGCTCGACGACCCGCTCCTCGACTCGTACTCGCTGGCCTACGGCGTCGCGTCCCTCATCAACCAGTTGTTCGGCAAGAGCAGGGAACCGTTTTGGCAACAGGCGTACACGAACCTCGTCCGGTGGATCATCGAGCTTCACCGGCTCCTGCCGGGCGGTTGGGTCACGCTCCGGGACATCTACCGCTGCACCGTGGACGCGGAACTCCTTGGCCGGAGGATCGCCGAGGCCCGGAAGCTGGCCGACCGGCTCCGTCCGCTCCGCGCCGTCATCTCGCAGGAGGACATGATCGCCCACCCGCAGGCGTTGGAGAAGTGGGCGTGGGAACGCGTGCCCGGCACCGGCAACGTGCGGTGCCGTCTCGTCCCGGAACTCGAAAGCCAACTCGACGAACTCGGTGTCGGCTACAAGACGGAAGAGGCCGGAGGAGGTGCGGGCCGGGAGGTCGTCGAACAGGTCGAGGCCATCGCGCGGTGGTACGACAAGGACTGGATGGCGCTGGACGCCAAGCTCCGCACTTCGATCGTCGAGGGCATCAGCGTGTTTCTGTCGCTCTTCGACCAGCCGGAGGTCGCTGGCGTGTTCTGCCCCCCGCCACCCACCGAATCCGCGCCCGCCGAGAACCACGATGCCAGCAGCAACGGCCAACCCGTGCCGGGCTTGCGCCGGAGGCTGCCGCCGCTCGCGCAGCTGATCGACGAAGGCAAGGTCCTCGCCCTGAACATGCCCGCCGGAGCGAATCCGGCGCTCGCCCGCGCCATCGGCGTCCTGCTCAAGAATGCGTGGATGCAGGCGCTGCTCCGGCGTCCGGCGGAGGCCGCCCGCCGTCCCGGTCGCTACATGCGGCCCGCCGTGTTCATTTGCGACGAGTATCAGGCGTTTGCCACGGTCGGGCAGGATGATCCGTCCGGCGACGAGAAGGCGTTCGCGCTCACGCGGCAGTGCCGGTGCATCCCCATCGTCGCCACGCAGTCTCTCTCCTCGCTCCGCTCGGTGCTTCCTTCCGGGGAGGCATGGCGCACGCTCGTCCAGACCCTCCGCACCCGGATCTTCCTGTCGCTGTCCGACGAGGCTTCCGCACGGCTCGCGTCCGAGATGTGCGGCTCCGTCATGAAGACGCGGGCATCGTACACGTTCACCGAGAACACGGGCAGGCCCGAGTTCTCGCTCCTGTCCGGTCGGGCCGGAGGCGGCCGCGGCACCATCGGCGCGAGCAAGTCGTTCCGGCGGCAGAGCGAACCGGTGTTCACGCCCCGCGAGTTCGGGCTGCTCGCCAACTACCAATCCATCTGTCTCCCCTACGACGGCGTGAAGTCGCTTCCGGCCACCCGCGTCTACCTGAAGCCCCACTACCTGCCCAGGGAGACGGGCTACTGGCGGCTCCGCGAGAAGGGCCGGATATG
>VXMG01000108.1:0-27931 GCA_009841185.1 Gammaproteobacteria bacterium | reverse complement strand
CCCCGGACGTTCCCCTCGAGCCCGGGGCCGTGATGAGCATCTCCGAGCCGGATCCCGTGGAGGCCGGGCGAGCCCCCCTCCCCGGCGAGTACGCGGGCGCCTTCGACGTCCTCCACTACGACCTGGAGTTGTCGCTCCACCTCGACCGGAGCGACTTCGACGCGCGCGCGCGCATCGTGGTTGCGCCCCCCGCCGACCCCGAGACACCGATGGAGTTCGACCTGGTGGGGCTGGCCATTCACGCCATCGAGGTGGACGGCGTCCGCACCCCGTTCGAGTACGCCGACGGCAAGCTGCGCGTCTTCGCGCCCCCGAACGCCGCCGGCCCCGTAGAGGTGGTCGTGGCCTACGGCGGCACCCCCGACGACGGCCTGATCCTGCGCGACAACGTGCACGGCGACCCGGCGGCCTTCGCCGACAACTGGCCCAACCGGGCGCGCTTCTGGTTCCCGTCGGTCGATCACCCGAGCGACAAGGCGACGGTGGAGTACACCATCCACGCGCCCGCGGCCTGGCAGGTCATCGCCAACGGCACCATCGCGGCGCCGCCCGCCCCCACCGGCGACGACGCCCTGGGAGGCGCGGAAGGCCGGCGCACCTGGCGCTGGACCACCTCGGTGCCCATCCCCAGCTACACCATGGTCATCGGGGGCGCCGACCTCGCCGTGCGGCAGGTGGGGCTGGCCGCCTGCGACGCCTCCCCGGTCTCGCCGCGCAGCGACGGGTGCACGCGCGTTACCTACTGGGTCTACCCCCAGGACGTCGACAACGGCGCCCGCATCTTCGGGCGCGCGGCGGAGATGGTCGACTTCTTCACCGATCTCATCGGCCCCTACCCCTACGAGAAGCTCGCCAACGTGCAGAGCGCCACCCGCTTCGGCGGCATGGAAAACTCCTCGGCCATCTTCTACACCGAGCAGGGCATCGCACAGGGCCGAAACATGGAGGGCACGGTCTCGCACGAGATCGCGCACCAGTGGTTCGGCGACAGCGTCACGGAGTCGGAGTGGTACGACCTGTGGCTCTCCGAAGGCTTCGCCACCTACTTCGGGGCGCTTTTCTTCGAGGACGCCGACGGACCCGCGGACTTCCGCGGAATGATGGAAGGAAGCCGGCAGCGCGTGCTCGCCTCGACCGACGTCAACCGGCCCGTGGTCGACCGCGAGGAGACCAACCTCTTCAACCTGCTCAACGCCAACAACTATCCGAAGGGCGGATGGGTGCTGCACATGCTGCGCGGCATGCTGGGCGACGAGACGTTCTTCGCCGGCATCCGCAGCTACTACGCGCGCTTCCGCGACAGCGTGGCGAGCACCTCCGACTTCCGCGCCGTCATGGAGGAGGCGTCCGGCTCCGACCTGGGCTGGTTCTTCGAGCAGTGGCTCTACCGGCCCGGTTTCCCCGTGATCACTTCCGAGACCACATGGGATGCGGATGCCGGCGAGGCGGTGGTCACCATCCGGCAGACGCAGCAGGCCGACTGGCCCGCCTTCCGGCTCCCCCTGGACATCGAGTTCGAGGTGGGCGGCAACGCTGAACGCAGCCGCGTCGAGGTTACCGGGAGGGAACAGACGTTCCGCATCCCGCTCGAGGCCGCGCCTTCCGGCACGACCCTCGACCCGGACGACTATCTGCTCATGCAGACGGGCGGCAACTGACGGGCGCTCATCGGGACCGAACCTGTAAACACTTGTATTCGCGGCCCCGATGCGCGACCATGGCAGTTTCCGCCTACCCACCAGAAGCCCAACATGAAATGAATGGAGACGGCTCTTGGCCGGGACCACACATCTCAGGTTTGAGCGCGACATCGCCGAACTGCAGCGGCAGATCGACGGCCTTCGCGCGCTGGCGGACGAGAAGGGCATCGACGTGGTGCGCGAAATCGAGGTCCTTCGCAGCCGTCTCGCGGCCATGACCGAAGAGACCTACCGGAACCTCGCCCCCATGGAGCGCGTGCAGGTGGCGCGTCATCCCAACCGCCCGTACATGCTGGACTACGTGGAGCGCATCTTCACCGACTGGATCGAACTCCACGGCGACCGGAGCTACCGGGACGACCAGGCCATCGTGGCGGGCTGGGCGTGCCTGGACGGACAGTCCCTCATGGTCATCGGCCAGCAGAAGGGCCGGGCCATGAAGGAGAACCTGCGCCGCAACTTCGGCATGCCCCATCCGGAAGGATACCGCAAGGCGTTGCGCCTGATGAAGATGGCGGAGAAGTTCGGGCGCCCGGTCGTGACCGTCATCGACACCCCCGGGGCCTACCCGGGACTCGGCTCCGAGGAGCGCGGCATCGGCGAGGCCATCGCCCGCAACCTTCGCGAGATGGCGGCGCTGCGCGTTCCCACCGTTTCCATCGTGATCGGCGAAGGCATGTCCGGCGGCGCGCTCGGCATCGGGGTGACCGACCGCATCCTCATGCTGGAACACGCCGTGTACTCGGTGATCTCCCCGGAAGGGTGCGCCGCCATCCTGTGGCGATCGCGGGACCACCGCGAGAAGGCCGCCGAGGCGCTGCGCCTGACCTCGGGCGATCTGCTCAGGCTGGGCGTGGCGGACGACATCATCGCGGAGCCGGTCGGGGGCGCCCACTCCGACTGGGAAGCCGCCTCCAGGAGCGTTTCCGTCGCTCTCAGGCGACAACTGGCCGAGTTGACCGCGCTCGACACCGATGAACTGCTGGCACGGCGCTGGAGCAAGTACGAGGCGATCGGGGACTGGGCCGGGAAGGCGATCGACGAGTCCGGACTCACGGGCCCGCGCCTCGATACGGAGACCGGCAGAAGCATGAGAGCCGGCGGCTGAGGACCTACCCCACCCGGGTTCGAGAGTAGATGCCAGAGTTCGCGGAAGTCCGGTTCAAGGGAACACGCAAGGACTACTTCACCTGCCAGCCCGGCGCGCTTCAGCCGGGCAGCTGGGTGATGGTGGAGGCCGAGCGCGGCCGAGATCTCGGCCGTGTGACCGCCCTCGGCGCCATCGCCGAACGGAAGTGCAGCACATCCGGTGGATGCGCAACGCCGGAACCGTCCCGGAAGATCCTGCGGCAGGCACTCGCCGACGAGATCCGGCACGTGAAGCAGCTTCGCACCGACGAGGACCGCGTGCGCGCGCTGGCGCGCGACAAGGTGGCCGCCCACAGGCTGAAGATGAAGGTCACCGAGGCGGAGTGGCAGTTCGACCGCAAGAAGCTCATCATCTACTTCACGGCCGAGCGGCGGGTCGACTTCCGGGCCCTGGTCCGCGATCTGGCCCGCACCTTCCGCACCCGCATCGAGTTGCGCCAGATCGGCGTGCGGGACGAAGCAGCGATGCTCGGAGGAGTCGGCCGCTGCGGACGCGAACTGTGCTGCTCGACCTGGCTTCCCTCCCTGCGTCCGGTGAGCCTTCAGCTGGCCAAGGACCAGCGCCTCTCCCTGAACCCGTCGCAGATCTCCGGTTGCTGCGGCCGTCTCATGTGCTGCCTCAAGTACGAGCACGACGCGTACGTGCGGGCACGGCGGCGGTTCCCGCGCGAGGGCAGGTCGGTGAACACTTCGCTGGGGCGGCAGAAGGTCGTCGCGGTGGACATCTGGAGCGAGACGGTCACCCTTCTGGCCAACGACGGAGCCCGCCGCAAGGTGACGCTGAAGGAACTCAAGCAAGAGGTGTCCGCGGTTCCCCGGGGGAAACGCTCCAACTGACCCGGAACATGAGCCGACGACGTTATCTCACGACGCCGATCTACTACGCGTCGGGCGAGCCCCACATCGGGCACGCCTACACCACGATTCTCACCGACGTGCTGGCCCGTTTTCACCGCCAGACCGGCGCCGAAACGAGATTCCTCACCGGCACCGACGAACACGGTCCCAAGATCGCCGAGGAGGCCGCCCGGCGCGGCCTGACCCCGATCGAGCTGTGCGACCGGATGGCGGGCCGTTTCCGCGAGGCGTGGGACGAGCTTGACATTTCCTTCGACCGCTTCATCCGCACTACCGAGGCGGATCACATCGCCGTCGTCACCGCCTTCCTGCAGCGGCTCCACGACAAGGGACACATCTACAAGGACCGCTACCTCGGATGGTACTGCATCCACGAGGAGCGCTACTGGACCGAGAAGGACCTGGGGCCCGGGGAAACCTGTCCGGACTGCCGCCGGCCCGTACGCCAGATCGAGGAGGTCAACTACTTCTTCCGCATGAGCGCCTTCCAGGAACGGCTGGTGGGCCACATCGAGGCCAACCCCGACTGGATCATTCCGGCGGTGCGGCGAAACGAAGTGCTCGGGTTCCTCCAGCAGCCGCTCGAGGACCTCTCGATCTCCCGTCCGCGGAGCCGCGTGAGCTGGGGCGTTCCCCTCCCCTTCGACTCTGAGCACGTCTGCTACGTGTGGGTGGACGCGCTCATCAACTACGTGACCGCATCGGGCGCCATCGACCCCGAGGCCGCGCCGGACGAGCAGGGATTCGGCACCCCCATCGAGTCGTGGTGGCCCGCCGACCTGCACGTCATGGGCAAGGACATCCTCACCACCCACGCGGTGTACTGGCCCACCATCCTGATGGCGTGCGAACTGGAGTTGCCGCGGCATATCCTCGCCCACGGATGGTGGCTCGTGGGCGAAACCAAGATGTCCAAGTCGCTGCAGAACGTGGTGGACCCACTCGCCCTCATCGCGACCCACGGAGTCGACGCGGTGCGCTGGTATCTGCTGCGCGAGATGCCCACCGGCAGCGACGCGTCGTACACGCCCGAGCGCTTCCTCACCCGCTACGACGAGCTGTCCAATGTTCTGGGGAACCTCGCCAGCCGGGTGACGTCGATGGTCGCGCGCTACCGGGACGGGGCGCTCCCGGACGCCGCGGGGAAGGGCCTGGCGGCCGAAGCCGGCGAGGCCCTTGGCCGCTATCGCGACTTCATGAACGGCCTTCGCCTGCATCGCGCCCTGGGCGCGGCGATGGAACTCGCGCGGCACGCGAACCGGTACGTGGAGGAGCGGGAGCCGTGGGTTCAGGCGAGGGACCCGGAGAGAGCACCGGACCTTGACGAAACGCTGGCCTCGCTCGCGCGTTGCCTTGCGGTGCTCGCCGCACTGCTGGAGCCGGTCATGCCGGCGAAGATGGGCGTGCTGGCGGGAACCTTGGGGCTTGCCCGGGTTCCCACCCTGGACCGGGCACTCGACGCTCCACTGGCGGGACGAGCCGTCACGCGTGGCCAACCTCTCTTCCCGCGGGTACGGCTGCCCTCGGCTTGACTGGCTTCGGCCGGCACGGATAGGTTGAAGCCCCTGCCGTGTTTGTCGCTCCCTGCCCTCGATTACTCCTGAGGCATGCCAAACCAATCACTCGGCGCCAAGCTGAAGACCAGGTTTTCGATCCTGGTAGTGCCGTCCGGCGGCGGGCGGCATCGGCAGTTCGAAATCTCGCCCAGGCTGCTCCTCTCCTGGGCCGGCGTCATGGTCCTCGTCCTGGCGGCCATTCTCTTCGTCTTCTCCGGTGGCCCGCACCGGATGCAAGCGCGCCAACTGGCCGCGAAGAACCAGGCCATGGTCGAGGAGCTGGCCGGCATCCGGCAGCAGGTGGCGAGCCTTGAGGGCGCGGTCGAAGGCCTGTCGGAACAGAATGCGCAGGCCCGCGCTCTGGCCGGCCTGGAGTCCATCGACGCCGAGGTTCTCCAAGCGGGCGTGGGTGGCCCCGGAACCACCACGCCCCGCTCGCACCCTCTGTGGGGCCTCGACTCGCTGTATTCCAAGGACGCCTTCGCAACCTCCTTCGATCTGAAGGCACTCCAGCGGCGGGTTCAACTGCTCGGCACCAGCCTCACCGAGGCTGCGGATTCCCTGAACCAGCATCGAGACTGGCTGGAGTCGTTTCCCTCCATCCTTCCTGCGCGCGGCTTCATCTCCAGCGGCTTCTCCTCCTCCCGCATGCATCCGATACACCACCGTCCGCTCCCGCACGAGGGCATGGACATCTCGGCCCCCGCGGGCTCGCCCATCGTGGCTACGGCCAAGGGGAAGGTGACCTCCACCGGTCGCCGGAGCGGGTACGGCCTGACCGTGCTCGTCGAACACGGCTTCGGGTACGAGACCCTGTACGGCCACGCGAGCCAGATTCTGGTGCGGACGGGTCAGGAAGTGGAGCGCGGCGACGTCATCGCGCTGGTGGGCAGCACAGGGATCACGACGGCTCCGCATGTCCACTATGAGGTGCGTCAGAACGGACGGCCGATCGATCCGCACCGGTTCGTAATCGACGTCATCCCCTGATCCGGCCCAGAGCAGGTGACGGCCGTATTCCTCGCCGGGGTCGCCCTCCTGAGCGCCATCTCCGACCCCGAATCGCTCCGTCCGGACACGGTTCTCAGCCCGCCTGACGGCCCGACCATCGCCTTCGTCGAAGCCGCGGGTTCGCCGGCTGCGGCGATCCGCATCACGGTCCCCTTCGTCGAATCCGAGTCCGGCGCCGGAGCCGGTTACCTCATTCAGCTCATGGCGCTGGAACGCGTCGGGAGGCTCCGGGAAACGCTGGGCATCGAAGTCCTGGCGCACCGCACCTCGCTCGGACTCGTCTATCGCCTGCACGGTGCGGTCGCGGACTTCGACCATCTTGCCGGCGTTGCGCGGGAGCTCCTGGCCCGCCCGGCATCGCCCGGTTTCGTGGCGGCCCGAACGCGGCTCGAAGGCATGAACCGGCAAGAGCGGGAAACCGCCCGGGGCGCGCTGCGGCTCCGGCTGCGCTCGCGCATGGCTTCGCCGATTCCGCCGGTGACCGGAACCCTCGAGTCGCTGGCGGCGCTGCACCCGGCCCGCCTGGTGGAGCGCTGGCGGGAATCGCACCGCCGGGGCAACCTCTCCGTGGTCGTGGTGGCCGACCTGCCGCTGGAGGCCGCGTTCTCCGCTCTGGCAGAGCTGGGAGAGGCGGGGCCGGCGCCGGAGACGGATCGGCTCCCGGAGGCGGCTGCAAGAAGGTTCCCTGCCATCAGACCCGAGCGCATCCGGGTCTGGTACGGGGAGGCATATCCGTCGGGGAACGCGCGGGATCCGCGCTCCGCCCTGCTCGCGCGCATCGCGAACAACCGCCTTCGGGAGTTGGGCGGCGAGTTCGAGCCCCAACTCGAGCGGTGGGAGCTGGGAGAACGGTCGTGGCTGGTGTTGACCGCGGCGGCCTTCTCGCGAAACGCGACGGCGATGCGCGCCCGCGTCCGAGACTACATCCGCGACCTGCGGGCGGCGCTGAGCCCGACCATCGTGCGCAACGCGAAGTCATCGCTCCGCTCGGAGCTGATCCTGGAGGGACGCTCGCCCGGCGGGCTGGCGGAGGTCATCGGCCGACATCTGGACGCCACGGGCGATGCCGACGCGGCGGCGGACTATCTGCGCCGCCTGGAGGAGGTCGATTTCGAGGTCATGACCGCCTTCCTCGACGAGGTCGCCGCGGCGGAGGCAATTGCCGCCGAGGTGGCGAACTGATGCCGAAACCGCCCCCTCCGACGCGGCTGCTCGCGTGGACGGCGCTGTGGGCGACCCTGTCGCTCGCCGCTCCCGCGGTGGCGGTGCCGCACGTCCTCGGGACCGTGCAGCGGGGTGGCGCCGCGGCAACCCGCGGGGACGGCGGTAGCCGGCCAGCGGCGGCCGGTCGGCCCGCAAGCGGCCTGGCCGCGGTTGCGGATACGCTGCGGCTGGTGGTGGTGAGCGAGCGGCCGTGGACGTCCGCCGTCGCCGTCACCCTCTCCTTCGCCGGCGGATACGGCGACGACCCGCCCGGGACCGAGGGAACCGCCTGGCTCCTGGGCAGGGTACTCGAGCGGGCCGTCGCCGCCAGCCTCGCGGAAACGGGCGCGGTCGCGGCCATCGAGGTGGAGGGCGACCGCACCTGGGTCACCCTGCTGACCACGTCGGACGACTGGGCGGCGGCGTACCGCATCCTCACGCGTACGCTGTTCGCCGACCAGCTCGATGCGGCGCTGGTCGCGGAGACGCGCTCCGAGTTGTCGGGCCAGGTGTTCTTCCAGCGCGACGCGCCCGTGCGCGCGTTCGAACTGGAAGCTCGGCGCATGCTCCTCGGGGCGGAGCGCGCCCGCACCCCCATGGGCACTCCGTCAAGCGTGAGTGGCATGACGGCCGAGGCACTGGAGGCGACGCGGGCGCGCATCTACCGAATGGACGAGGCGCGGCTGGCCGTGGTGGGCGCGGTCGAAGCCGCCGAAGCAGCCTCCATCGTCGGCGCGCACCGGACGATGGCGCGGCGCGGGGAGCAGGCCTGGGTGGTGGAGGGCGCGGCGCTGCCGCCCCGCACCCCGGGATGGGCGTGGGAGACGGGCGGCCGGACCTCGGTGGCCGACGATATCACGAACAACTGGATCCGCGCCGCCTACCCGTTTGAGGGAACGATGTCGCGACGGCCAATGCAATTCCTCGCGCACGTGATCGGAGAGCAGTTGGGCATCAACCTTCCCGCTCCGGGGCTGATCAGCCGCCGGGTCGAGGTGCGCGAGCTGCCCGCAGGGCCTGTGCTGCAGGTGACGATCGCCGCCCAGTGGCCGACCGTGCGGGCCTGGGAGCAGCGCATCGTGGACATCGTGGATCACCTGTCCGCCGGCAACCTCTCCCCGGACGACCTGAGCCGGCAGTACCGGAGGTTCCGGTCGGCACGGGCGCTCGCAATGGCGGCTCCCGAGCGCGAAGGCCGCCGACTGCTCATCGAAGCGGAGTCGGACGGCGGGCCGGGGGAACTGCGCGCGCCCATGGAGGGTCTGTCTTCCGAGGAGGTCCAGCGGGCGGCAGCCGGCCTGGGCGAACCACGCGTGCTGGTCTACGGACCGGGGGGGCCGCCGTCTTGATGCATCGGCATGGGGACAGTTACTTTGCGGCCCGAATTCCGTCGAATGGATCGTCTGCGAGCCGGAAGGAGCCAGCTCGGCAGTTTCAACGTGATAGCCTGGAGTAACTGCACCATGAGGAACGCAATCCTTTTCCTCGCTTTCGCCGGCACCATCGCCTCCGCCGCATGCGGGCCGACCGAGGTCACCATCAACGCGCAGATGGAGGTTGCCGGCGCCGAGGGAACGGAGGTCCGGCCGCTGGCCGACATGGAAATCCAGCTCCTTCCCTTCGACCGCGACGCGATCTTCGACTCCCTGGCGGGCGAAGCCGGCACTCCCGAGCCGGAGATTCCACCGGATCTGCTCGAAGCCCAGAACCAGGTCGCCGCGGCACAGGCGGAATGGCAGAGCCGGGAGAGCGAGTGGTCGCTGCTGAGGGAGGACCTTCTCAACCTCAGCACGGAAATGGAACGGCTCAATCCCGCCGAGGCCCAGTACCGGGTGCTGTTCATGGAGTTCGACGAGAAGGAGCAGCGACTCGCCCAGGTGGAGCGCCAGCGCGACACCGCCTTCGAGGAGTTCACCTCCATCCAGGGATCCATGATCGAGCAGGCCGACCAGGTCAGGATGCTCCGGGAGATGTGGGGCGACGATGCGTTCGCCGACTACGGCACGGTCGCCCAGTTCATGATCGACGTGAGCGGTCTGGACCCGGTGGTTGACACCACCGACGCCTCGGGTGGCGCGGCCATGGCGGCGCCCGCCGGGCAGTACTGGGTATACGCGCGCTGGGAGCGCTCCTTCGACGAACTCTACTGGAACGTCCCGCTCATGGTGGAAGGTGAGCCGGTGACCTTCACGCTCGACGAGAGCAACGCACAGGTTCGGCCCATCCTCTGACCGGACGGGACGGGCGTCCGCCCGGTCACCCGGGCCGGGACTCCGGCCTCGTGGATCGTCCACCGAAGCTGCTGGGCGTAGTGCCCGCCTGCGGACTGTCCACCCGCATGGGAAGCGCCAAGGCGCTTCTCGATGCGGGTGGACAGTCCTTTCTCGTGCGTGTCGTGTCCGCCCTGGCGGCGGGCGGATGCGACCCGGTGGTCGTGGTGGCGAGGGAGGCGGACGGCTCCGTGGCGCGGGAAGCGGAAGCTGCCGGCGCCGTGGTGGCGGCCAACCCCGACCCCGACGAGGGACCCATTTCGTCCATCCGGCTGGCGCTGGCGGGGTGGGGCGGCGGAATGGACGGATGCGCCATCTGCCCGGTCGATCACCCGCTGGTGACGGGCGCCACGGTGCGGTCGCTGGTGGCCTGCTTCGACGAGGGGTCGGCCGACATCGTGCTTCCGACCTGGCGCGGCCGGCGCGGTCACCCGGCCATCTTCCATCGCCGCCTGTTCCCCGAACTTCTCGATCCCGCTCTTCCCGAGGGAGCCCGCACGGTCGTGCGGCGGCGCCCCTCCCGCGTCCGCGAATGTCCGGTGGAGGACGCCGGCGTGGTCGCCGACATCGACACGCCGTCCGAGTACCGCCGCCACTTCCAGGTCGCGTGGTGATGGCCGAGCGGCCAGGACCCGACGCGGCTGCCGCGGCCGCGCGCATTCTCGAGTCGCTGCGCGGCTCGCGGGGCACGGTCGAGCTGCTGGTGGTCTCGGACAGCGAAGGTCGCGCGGCGGGCGCCCGCATGCTGGTGCGCCAGGACGCGGTCGAAGGATCGTTGGGGGATGCCGAGCTGGACGCGGCCGCGCTGGCCGCCGCGAGCCGCGAGCGGCTGGCGCGCGGGCACGGCGGGTCCCTCCACAACCTGCAGACGCCGGCTGGCCGGCGTCTGCAGGTGTACGCGGAGGGCCACCGTCCCCGCCAGGAACTAATCGTGGTGGGCGCCGGGCACATCGCCCAGCCCCTCGCCACCCTGGGCACGCTGCTGGACTTCGAGGTCACCGTGCTGGACGACCGTCCCGAGTTCGCCACCCGCGAACGATTCCCGGAGGCCGCCGTGGTTCGCACCATCGATTTCGCCGACCCTCTCTCGGGCATCGACGTCCACGCGGGGTGTCATTTCGTGCTGGTGACGCGCGGGCATAAGTACGACTACGAGTGCCTGCGCCGGCTGCTGGCACGCCACGGCGACGCCCAACCGGCGTACATCGGCATGATCGGCAGCCGCCGCCGCGTGCGCGCCACCTTCATCCAGCTCGAGGCGGAGGGAATCCCCCACGAGGTCATCGCCCGCGTACGCGCTCCGGTGGGGCTCGACATCGGCGCGCAGACACCGGCCGAGATCGCGATCAGCGTCCTGGGCGAGATGATCCTCGAGCGGCGCGGCGGGACGGGCGCGCCGCTGAGGGGCCGGGAGCGAATTGTCGAGCGCTTCCTGGCGAAGAAGCCGCCTACAGGGAGTGTGAAATGAGTGCACCGGGCGACCAGGACGTCTACGAGGCCGTTCTCGCGACGGTGCGGGCCGGCCGGCCGGCGGCGCTCGCGACCATCGTCTCCACGCGGGGCTCGACGCCGCGCAAGGCCGGCTCGCGCATGCTGGTGGACCCTGAGACCGGGCTGGTGGGCACGGTCGGCGGGGGGTGCGGGGAGGCGGAGGTCATCGAGGCCGCGCACGAGGTGATCGAGGACGGCGTCCCGCGCCTGGTAAAGGTCGACCTCACCGAGGACCTGATGGGATGGAGCCCGGCGGTATGCGGCGGCATCATGGACATCTTCGTGGAGCGGGTATGAGCCCGGAGCCGGGCCGCTCTCTTCCCCACGTCACCATCCACTATCGGCGGCCCCCGGATCACCTCCGGACCTTCCGCCAGCCCATCATCCATCAGAACCCGCAGGTGATCGTCACCTTCTCGCGCCGCATCCGCGTCCCCTCGCCGATGGAACTGGACGGGGAGGTCGTGCTTGAGACCGGATCGGACATCGTCTGGTTCACCTTTCCGGGCCTCTGGCACGACATCGGCCGCTTCCACAACGCCCGGGGCGCGTTCACGGGCTTCTACGCCAACCTGCTCACGCCTGTCGAGATGCTGCCCGGAAACATCTGGCGCACCACCGATCTCTTTGTAGACGTGTGGATGAAGCCGGGCCAGGCGCCGAGGCTCCTCGACGAGGACGAACTGCGGGACGCGCTGAACGCGGACGCGCTCGAGGCGGGGATGGCGCGGCGCGCGCAGGAGGAAGCGGAGAGGATCCTGGAGCGCGCGCACGCCGGCGCGTGGCCTCCTGCCGTTGTGCACGAATGGACGCGGGAACGGGCGCTCGGGGTGCTGAACGACTTCGACGACCCGGATTGAACCACCTTCGCCGCCCCGGCTGGAACGCGGGGAGCTCGCGTTCGGTCTCCTACGTGTCTCCGTCCTCCACCCGGTACGCGGCGCACAGCCGCTTGAGGTCCACATAGAGATCGCCGAGCACGTGCGGGTCTTCGCGCAGGCAGTCGATGAGGCGTTCGCTGGAGTTCAGACCGGCGCTGGGCAGCCGGACCTCCTCGTGGTGATAGACCCCTCTGTCGACGAAGACCAGGCGGACGGTGGCGGTTTCGCCTCCGCTCATGGCTGGCTTTCCGTCAGCTGCTCGACCGCGTCTTCGATGGTTGGATAGGTGTTGTCCGGGAGCCTTCTTGCAGCTCCGCTCCCGCGGCTGACCAGAACGCTCGGTGTGCTGGTCAGGTTGAGCGCGCTGGCCAGTCGAAGATTCGCCGACACCCGGTCGGCGTGCCGGTCCGAGTTGAGGCAGTCGCGAAACGCACCGTCGTCGAGCCCGAGGGCGCGGGCGTAGCCAACGAAGTTGCCGACCGGATCCCCGGATGAAGCCCAGGAGAACTGGTTGTCGAAGAGCGTGGTGTGGTACTCCCAGAACCGGTCCTGGTCGCCGGCACAGTGAGACGCCCGTGAGGCCAGAAACGAGTTGGAATGCTGGGCAAGCGGCAGATCGTAGAAGACGAACTTCGCCCGCCCCGTGCCGACAAGGTTCAGTTCGATGAGGGGCTTGACGCCGGAGGCGAACATGGCGCAGCCCGGACACTGATAGTCCCCGAACTCCACGACCGAGATGGGAGCGTCCGGGTCTCCCAGTTCGCTGCCGTATGCCAGGTTGACGAGCTCCTCGTCCGAGAGGTCGCCCAGGTCCACGGGCTCGGTGACGGCGTTGCTGAACACCGTCGATCCGGTCGTGTAGACCGCCGCCACCACGCCGATGAGCACCACCCCACCGAGGATGAGGTAAAGGCGCTTGACGCCGCCGCCGGTGGGCTTCTGCCTCATTTCCTTTCGCTGCCGTGCTCTGCTGGACATCTCCACTGCTCCGTCGCCGGTCGTTGTCGATAAACCACGCGCGTCTGGTCGCGTGATGGGGTGGTGGGCGCGATGTGTGCCCCGCACCTCCGGCCGCAGGTTAACTTGGCGCGTCGGCGAACCCGCGCACAAGATGGGCGCCCCATCCCGGCCCGGCGCGCCTCCCCGGGCCTACGCCATCAGCACGTCGACCACTTCCCGGGTGCGGGTCAGGTCGGGCGCGACGTGGTCCGCGCCGGTGGCTTCCAGTTCCGCTGCGCCGAAGTGCCCCGTGGCCACGGCGAAGGTGCGCGCCCCGAAGTGGCGGCCGCATTCCACGTCGAGCGGGGTGTCTCCCACGACCACCACCGACTCCGGTGGAAAGCGTACCCCCCACACCTGCTCTGCCCTGCCGACGGCGACGGCGGGCAGGTGGTTGCGGCTTTCCCGGTCGCAGCCGAAGCCGCCTGCCGGGAACGCGTCCGCCGCCAGCCCGGCCGAACCCAGCTTCAGGCGCGCGCCCTCGCGGATGTTGCCGGTTACCAGGCCCATCGCCACGTCTTCGCGGTGCTCCAGCGCCGCCAGCAGTTCGGGCACGCCCGCCAGGGCGGTGACGGGGTTCGCCGGCAGGCGCCGCTCGAGTTCACGCGGGTAGAGCGTCCACAGCCGGGGCAATCCTTCGTCGATGCGGTCGTCGTCGAGCCCCGCCCTGCGCAGGAGTTCGCGCGCGATCTGCGGATCGGTCCGGCCCGCAAAGATGACCTTGGGCGCCAGCTCGACGACCCGATCGAGCGTCAGATTCGCGGGAGGAGTGGCGCCGAAGACCTGCGCCAGCGCGACGGTGAACGCCTCCTTGGCGGGGCCGCCCCACACCAGGGTGCCGTCGATATCGAAGA
Source organism: Gammaproteobacteria bacterium (assembly GCA_009841185.1). Taxonomy (GTDB): domain Bacteria; phylum Gemmatimonadota; class Gemmatimonadetes; order Longimicrobiales; family Gaopeijiaceae; genus BD2-11. The sequence continues at coordinate 13,959 of VXMG01000108.1, read as the reverse complement.
GGATGAGTCGCTTCACGATGGTTTGGGGTCAGAAATGGACTAAGTTCATTTAGCTTAGTCCGTCCAGCACTTCCACCGCCGATTCCGCGCTCGCCACCAGCGCAGCCACATCCGCGTTGCCGCCGCTGATCACGGCCGCCACCCGGTCGCCGAAGCCCGCGGCCCCCGACCGGAGGGCGGCCACCGTGGCCGCTCCCGAAAACTCCGCGACCAGCTTTGCGCGCTCGAGCAGGAAGACGGCCGCGTCGCGGATGGCGTCGTCGGCCACGAGCACCACATCGTCCACCAGATCGCGCACGAGCGCGTAGGTGAGGTCGCCCACCTGCACCGGCGCGAGTCCGTCCGCGATCGTGTCGATGCCATCGATGCGCACCACGCGGCCCGCGTCCAGCGCGGCCCGCATCGACGCGGCCCCTTCGGGCTCCACCCCGATGATGCGCATGCCGGGGCGCAGGGCCCGCAGCGCGACCGCCGTGCCCGCGGCCAGCCCGCCGCCCCCGATGGGAACGATCGCGGTGTCCACCTCGGGCCACTCCTCGGCGATCTCCAGGCCCACGGTGCCCTGCCCGGAGATGATGTGCGGATGGTCGAAGGGCGGAACGATCGCGAGCCCTTCGGCGGCGGCGATCTCCTCCGCCCGCGCCCGCCGCTCCACCGAGGTGGTGCCCTCGAACACGACCTCGGCCCCCAACCGGGCCGCGCCCCGATGCTTCACGGCGGGCGCGGTGGTGGGCATGACCACCACCGCGCGCACCCCGCGGATGCGGGCCGCGAGCGCGACCCCCTGGGCGTGGTTGCCCGAGGAGTAGGTGATCACCCCGCGCGCCACATCCTCGTCGGAGAGCCGCGAGATGAAGTTGTAGCTGCCGCGCAGCTTGAAGGCGCCGCAGCGCTGGAGCGATTCGCACTTCAGGCGCACGCTCGCGCCCACCTCATCGGAAAGATCGGGGGACCAGAGCAGCGGGGTACGCACCGCCACGCCCTCGAGGCGCGCCGCCGCCGCACGTACGCTTTCGAGCGACGGAACCGTCACCCGGCGCTCTCCGGGCCGGCGGCGGAAACCGCCTCCCGGCCACCTTGCAGGCCATCGCCCCCGCCCTCGCGGGCGGCCTCGCCCCCGTTGTCGCCCATCACGCGCGCCAGATCGACCAGTTCGTCGTTCTCGTCCAGGTTCACCAGGCGCACTCCCTGGGTCAGCCGGCCGATCACGCGGATCTCCTCCACGCGCTGCCGGTTCACCACGCCGTTGCGCGTCACCAGCATGAGTTCGTCGGACGGGTGCACGGCTTTCACCGCCACTACCGGGCCCGTCTTCCCCGTCGTCTTCATGTTGATCACGCCGAACCCGCCGCGTCGCTGCAGCCGGTAATCATCGACGGCGGAGCGCTTGCCCATGCCGCCGCGGGTGGCCACCAGGATCGACGAGTCCTCGGAGGGGACCATCATGCCCACCACCTCGTCGCCTTCCCGCAGGCGAATGCCGTGCACACCGCGCGCGATCCGTCCCATCGAACGCACATCCGATTCACGGAAACGGATCGCCTTGCCGTCACGCGTGGCCAGGATCACGTCGCTGGCACCGTCCGTGATCTGAACGTCGATCAACTCGTCGTCCTCATCCACCCGGATGCCGTGGATGCCCACCATGCGGACATTGCCGTACGCCGACAGCGGCGTCTTCTTGACGATGCCCTTGCGGGTGCAGAACAGCAGGTAGCAGTCCGGCGCGAAGGTGCGCACAGGCACGAACGCGGCGACTTCGTCCTTCGGGTCGATGTCGCGCAGGTTCACCACCGGCTTGCCGCGCGAATAGCGCCCCGCGTCGGGCGCCTCCCAGACCTTGATCCAGTGGCACTTCCCCGACCGGGTGAAGATCATCAGGTAGTCGTGGGTGGAGGCCACGAAGAGGTGCCCGACCTCGTCCTCGTCCTTGGTGGCCATGCCCTTGAGCCCGCGCCCGCCGCGCCGTTGCGCGCGGTAGGTGGTCAGGGGGATGCGCTTCAGATAGCCCTGCCTGCTGACGGTGAGCACGACCTCCTCATCCTTGATGAGGTCCTCCATCTCCAGGTCGGCCACGCCGGTGAGGATCTCGGTCCGCCGGTCGTCCCCGAACCGCTTCGCGACCTCCCGGAGTTCCTCGACGATGATCTGCATGCGCCGCGGTCTGCTGGAGAGGATTTCGTCCAGCTCCGCGATGACGGCGCGCACGTCGGCCAGCTCCCGCTCCAGCTTGTCGATTTCGAGGCCGGTAAGACGGGCGAGACGCATGTTGAGGATGGCCTCGGCCTGACGCTCGGTGAGAGGGGACGAGAACGGCTCTGCCCGCAGCCGCGCCCTGGCGGTGGCGGTATCCGTCGAGGAGCGAATGATGGCGATCACCCGGTCGATGTTGTCGACGGCGATCTTGAGGCCTTCGAGAATGTGTTCGCGCTCCCGCGCCTTCGCCAGCCGGAACTCGCTCCGGCGCACCACCACGTCGTGCCGGTGATCCACGAAGTGGAAAAGGATCTCGCGCAGCCCCATCACCCGGGGCACGCCGTTCACCAGCGCGAGCAGGATGGTGCCGAAGGTCGCCTGCATCTGGGTGTGCTTGTAGAGCAGGTTGAGCACCACCTGGGGAACCGTGCCGCGCTTCAGCTCGATCACGATGCGCATGCCGTCGCGGTCGGACTCGTCGCGCAACGCCGACACCTGGGTGAGCTTCTTCTCGCGCACCATCTGGGCGATCTGCTCGATCAGGCGGGTCTTGTTGACCATGAACGGGATCGCGCGCACCACGATGCGGGCGTTGGTCCGCTTGCCCGCATCCTCCACGTCGGTGCGGGCGCGCATGACGATGCGGCCGCGGCCGGTGCGGTAGGCATCGCGGATGCCGCGGCGGCCGCAGATGAAGGCGCCGGTGGGGAAGTCGGGCCCGGTGACGATGCTCTCCAGCACCTCCTGGGGGAGGTCCGGGTTCTCGATCAGCGCGATGGTCGCCTCAACCACCTCGCGCAGGTTGTGGGGCGGGATGTTGGTGGCCATCCCCACCGCGATCCCCGAGCTGCCGTTGACCAGCAGGTTGGGCGCGCGCGCGGGGAGCACCGTGGGCTCGTCGATGCGCCCGTCGAAGTTGGGGATGAAATCGACGGTTTCCTCGTCGATGTCGGTGAGCAGCTGGGTCGCCAGCGGGGTGAGCCGCGCCTCGGTGTAGCGGTAGGCCGCGGGCGAATCCCCGTCGATGGAGCCGAAGTTGCCCTGGCCATCGACCAGCGGATAGCGCAGCGAGAAGTCCTGCACCATGCGCGCCATGGAGTCGTAGACCGCCGAATCGCCGTGCGGATGGTACTTGCCCAGCACCTCGCCGACGACGGTGGCGCTCTTCTTGTAGGGGCGGCCGGGGCCGAGCCCCAGCTCGCTCATGGCGTAGAGGATGCGACGGTGCACGGGCTTGAGGCCGTCGCGGACATCGGGGAGCGCGCGGCGGACGATGACGCTCATCGAATAGTCGATGAACGACTCCCGCATTTCGTCTTCAAGCAGGCGCGCGAGTATCCGTTCTCCGGGGGCGGAATCCATGCAGATGCCTCGTGGGGGTTAGGCGCGCGGGAGCACGCTGCCGGCAGGCCCCGCCCTCATCCGCGACGACGACGGAACGAAACGCTCCTGATTGGCGTCAGGTGCCCGGTGCCGGATAGTAGATGGCGAGCGCGTGGCCGATGAGTCCCTGGTTGCGGCCGATGTCGGCGGTCGCCTGGCTGCGCGTGGTGTCTTCGATGCGCTCGAAGATGATGGCATCCGCGCCGAGCGCCGCGGCTTCGGTCCGGAGCATGAGCAGCATGTCCTCGTTGGATGTGCCCAGAGGCGCGCGGGCCGTGACCGGACCGATCGTCCGGTAGCCGTCGCGGGCGGCCTGACCCATTGCGGGTACGATGACTTCGACTTCTTCCGGACCCGCCTTGGGAGGCAGCTGCACGCCGGCGCACGCCGCAAGGACTCCGGAGAGAGCGAGAATGGCGAGTACGTTCCTCATCCGCTTCTCCTCGTGAAATGAACGCATTCGGGGCCGACGATGCGGCGGTCCTGCGGAACCTGTTGAAAATAACGGAAAACGCAGGGCAGAGCTACGTTTGCGGCCCTCGACGAGCCGGCGTTCCGGAGGGGCGTCCGGGCCTGCCCGCGCCGCAGGCGCAGGGTCACGGTTCGGCGGGCCCGGGTGGGAGCGCAGCGCCCATTCGCTTCTTGCTCACGTCAGCCTCGTCCGTTGCAAGGTCGGCTCCGGGAGGCGGGCGAGGCAGACACCGGTCACGCTCGCGCGCTCGGCCATCACCTCTTGCGGGCGGCCCATGGCGACTACCCGTCCTCCGCGGGCTCCGGCGCCCGGCCCCAGATCGATGATCCAGTCCGCGGCGCGAATCACATCCAGGTTGTGTTCGATGACAATGACCGTGTTTCCGGCATCGATCAAACGCATCAGAACCTGCAGGAGCCTGGCCACTTCGTTGCCGGAGAGTCCGGTGGTGGGCTCGTCCAGGATGTAGAGCTTGCTGCCCCGGCGCCCGGACGCGCCGGACAGTTCGCGGGCGATCTTGAGCCGCTGGGCCTCCCCCCCGGAAAGGGTCGGGGCGGGCTGGCCGAGCCGCAGGTAGCCGAGCCCTACGTCCTGCAGATGCCAGAGGATCTTGCCGAGGCGCCTCTGCCTCATGAAGAAGCGGATGGCCTGATCGACCGTGAGTTCCAGCACCTGGGCGATGTGGAGCCCCTTGTAGGTCACGTCCAGGATCTCGCTCTTGAAGCGGGTCCCCCGGCAGACATCGCATGGTATGTAGACGTCCGCCATGAAGATCATCTCGATCTCGACCTGGCCCGCTCCCTGGCAGGCCTCGCAGCGGCCGGCGGCGACGTTGAACGAGAAGTGGCGCGGCTGATACCGTTTCCTGCGCGCGAGCGGTTGTGCGGCGAAGAGCTTGCGCACCTCGTCCCACGCCTTGATGTAGGTGACCGAGTTCGACCGGGGCGTGCGCCCGATGGGCGACTGGTCGATGCGCGCCACGTCCGCCAGGTGGGAGGCGTTGGCGATGGAGCGGTATTCTCCGACGAGTTCGCCGATGTGCAGGCGGGCGGTGGTCTCGCCGTCGTTCATCTCGCGCTCGAGGGCGCGGTAGAGCACGTCGTTGACCAGGGTGGACTTGCCCGAGCCCGACACCCCGGTCACCACGGTAAGAGCCCGTAGCGGCACGTCGATGTCCACGTCCCTCAGGTTGTGCAGGCGGGCTCCGCGCAATTCGATGCGGCCGCCCGGGTGGCCCCGCTTGCGGGCGATCGAGGAGTTGGCTGCGCCGGCAATGAGGCGCCCCGTGGCGGTGCCGGCGTCCGCGAGCCCGGCGGGCGGACCCTCGAAAACCACCTGCCCGCCTTTCTCGCCCGACTCGGGACCGAGCTCGATGACGTGGTCGGCGGCGACGATGACCTGGGGGTCGTGTTCCACCACCACGACCGTGTTGCCCGCGCGCGAGAGCCGCCGGAGCAGCGCCAGCATCGCCGCCGTGTCGCGCGGATGGAGCCCCACGGTGGGCTCGTCCAGGACGTACAGGGTGTCCACCAGCCGCGACCCGAGCGCGTTGGCCAGGTTGATGCGCTGCGCCTCCCCTCCCGAGAGGGTGCGCGTCTGGCGCGAAAGCGTCAGGTACCCGAGCCCCACATCCACAAGGAATCCCAGGCGGTCACGGATTTCGCGCAGGATGGTCTCCGCGATTTCCTCCTCCATCCCGGAGAGCTCGAGCCCGTCGATCCAGGGCAGCAGCTCGTCCATGGGGAAGGCGCAGACCTCGGGGAGGGTGCGTCCGCCCACGCGCACGTTGAGGGCCTCGGCGCGGATGCGGGCCCCGCCGCAACTCGCGCAGGGAACGGCGCTCTGGTAGCGACGCAGGAAGACGCGGATGAACTGCTTGCGGCGCTGCCGCTCGCGCGAGCGCAGGAAGGGGATGATTCCGATGAACTCGGGGCAGCCGCGCAGAACCTCCTCGCGGAAGAACTCGGGCAGCTCGCTCCAGGGTTCGTGCCGGCTCACCCCGCGCTTGCGGGCGAAGTCCCGCAGCCGGGCGCGCTCGCGCACGTAGCGCGGCTTCTCCCACGGGTCCACCGCGCCCCCCGCCAGCGAGCGCCCGTGGTTGGGCACGATGAGGTCCTCGTCGTATTCGAGGGTCGCGCCGAAGCCGGTGCAGGTGGTGCAGGAGCCGTAGGGGCTGTTGAAGGAGAAGAGCTTCGGGGTCGGGTCGGCGAACTCGATGTCGGGGTGGAGCGGGCAGCGGAAGCGCTCGGTGAAGCGCAGGCGGGATTCACCGGGGGCTGCGGACGGCCGCACGATCACGGCTTCGCCCAGCCCCTGGACGAAGGCCACCCCGAGGGAGTCGGCCAGGCGGTCGCGGACACCGGGGGCGACGGCCAGCCGGTCGACCACCACCAGGGCTTCCCGCGCAACCGTGAGGTCGGCGCCCGCGCGCATGGGATCACCCGAGCCCGACGCCGCCAGGTCGATCGTGGCGCCGTCCGCCATGACCCGCAGGAAGCCGGCGGCGCGCAGCGTCTCGACCACCTGGGCGTGGGTGGCGCGCCCGCTGGCCTGGAGCGGAAACGCGACCATGATCCGCTCCCCGTCCGGCAGAGAGAGCACGCCGTCCACCGCCCCCGAAACCGTGTCCCGCCGGATCCGCCGGCCGCAGCGCGGGCAGTGCGTGTGCCCGACGCGCGCCCACAGCAGGCGCAGGTAGTCGTAGACCTCGGTCGCGGTACCGACCGTCGAGCGGCTGGACCGGGTCGGGTTCTTCTGCTCGATGGCCACCGCCGGCGGAATCCCTTCCACCGACTCGACCCGCGGCTTCCGCATGCGGTCGAGGAACTGCTTGGCGTAGGTCGAGAGCGACTCGACGTAGCGGCGCTGGCCCTCGGCGAAGAGCGTGTCCAGCGCCAGGGAGGACTTGCCCGAGCCCGACGGCCCGGTGATCACCGTGAAAGCCCGCCGCGGGATGTCCAGATCCAGGTTCGCCAGGTTGTGCTGGCGCGCGCCTCTCAGGCGAATCGGATCGTCCATGGGGAAAACATACTACCGGTCGGGGGGCCTCGGCCAAGAAGAAGCAATCTGGATGTGCTGCCGCTTGTCGCGCGATAAATCGGATATATCTTCGTGACAAGTGAGCGACACGCGAGCAACGGGCGAGCCGTCCGGAGCGCATGCGCCGTGCGCGATCGGGCGGCTCGGAAGGGATGAGAGAATGGCGGGCGATTCGGGCGGATTGAGGATGGAGATCGAGGTGCTCCGGGAACGGGTGTCCAGGCTGAGCACGGCCGTGCTGCGAGCGAGCGCCAGCCTGGACCTCGACACCGTGCTGCAGGAGGTCGTCGACAGCGCGCGCGTCCTGACCGGGGCGCGCTTTGGCGTGATCGTCACCGTCGGCGGCACCGGACAGGCCGAAGAGTGGGTAATGTCCGGCTTTGATCCGGGAGAGCAGGACGCGCTGGTCGCCTGGGCGGACGGCCCGCAGCTCTTTGAACAGCTCAAGAGTCTTGCCGCGCCGATTCGTGTAGGGGACCTGCCGGCCTATGTCCGGGCGCTGGGCTTCTCGGATGACGTGATGCCATCGAAGACGATGCTGGGCACGCCGCTACGACATCGCGACACGAACGTCGGCAACTTCTTTCTAGGCGAGAAGGAAGGCGGGCGCGAATTCACCGACGCCGACGAGGAAGTACTGACGCTGTTCGCGGCCCAGGCGGCGACCGCGATCGCCAACGCGCGCGCGCACCGCGACGAGCGCAGGGCGCGCGCGGATCTGGAGACGCTTATCGAGACCTCGCCGGTGGGAGTGGTGGCATTCGACGGGCCAACCGGCGCCCCGGTGTCGTTCAACCGGGAAGCGCGCCGGATCGTCGACGCGCTGAATATCCCCGGGTCTACTCCGGCGCAGCTGCTGGAGACGATGACATGTCGGCGCGCGGACGGGCGAGAGGTGGCTCTGGCCGAGTTTCCGATGGCGCAGCTGCTGGTCAAAGGCGAGACGGTGCGCGCCGAGGAGATGACGCTTTCGGTCCCCGATGGCCGGAGCGTGACCACCCTGGTGAACTCGACGCCGATCCAGGCGGCCGACGGCACGGTCCTGTCGGTCGTGGTAACGCTGCAGGATCTGGAGCCGCTGGAGGAACTGGAGCGCATGCGCGCCGAATTCCTTGGCATCGTGAGCCACGAGTTGCGCACGCCGCTGATCTCGATCAAGGGCTCCACGGCAACCGTTCTGGGCGCATCGCCGGCGCCGGATCCGGCCGAAATGCTGCAGTTCTTCCGGGTCATCGACGACCAGGCCGACCGCATGCGCGGCCTGATCGGCGAGCTGCTCGACCACGGGCGCATCGTGACGGGCACATTGTCGGTGTCGCCCGAGCCGGTGGAGGTCGTCTCCCTGATAGACCCGGCGCGGAGCGCGTTCGTGAGCGGCACAGGTCGGCACGCCCTCGAGATCGACCTGCCCGAAGACCTGCCTCGGGTGCTGGCCGACCGGACGCGCATCGTCCAGGTCCTGGGCAACCTCCTGTCGAACGCTGCGAAGTACTCTCCCGAATCGTCGCCCATCCGGATCGACGCCCGACGGGAAGGCGTGCATGTCGCGATCTCCGTGAGCGACCGGGGCCGCGGCGTGCCGCCGGACCGGCTGTCGCATCTGTTCCGCAAGTACGCGGCGCCGACGGGCGGAGACCGGGAGCGAGGCGGGGCGGGAGCCGGGCTCGGCCTGAGCATCTGCAAGGGCCTGGTGGAGGCGCACGGGGGCCGGATCTGGGCCGAAAGCGGCGGCGTGGGACAAGGCACGCGGTTCACCTTCACGGTGCCCGTGGCCGAGGAGCCCGTCACGGCCGCGCCGGGTGCGGCCCGCGCCGGCCGGCGCATGGCGGTGGAAGACCATGAGGAGACGCGCATCCTGGTGGTCGACGACGACCCGCGGATGCTTCGGTACCTCCGGGACGCGCTCACCGGGGCGGGCTACGCCCCGGTGTTGACCGGGGACCCCGAGGAGGTGGCCAGCCTCATCGCGATGCACAAGCCCGGGCTGGTTCTGCTGGACCTGCTGCTGCCCGGGACCGACGGAATCGCGTTGATGGAGCGGGTACCGGAGCTGAGCGACCTGCCCGTCATCTTCATCTCCGCCTACGGACGGGACGAAGCCACCGTCCGGGCGCTGGACGCGGGCGCGGCCGACTACATCGTCAAGCCGTTCTCTCCATCAGAGTTGACGGCCAGGGTGCGGGCCGCGCTTCGACGGGTAGCCGGTCCCGAGCCATTCGTCCTGGAGGAACTCACCATCCGGTACGACCAAAGGCGCGTCGCCGTCGCCGGCCGGTCCGTGCAGCTGACCCCTACCGAGTACGAGCTGCTGCGCGTGCTGTCGGTCAACGCGGGACGGGTGCTGACACACGAGTCGCTGCTGCGCCAGGCGTGGCCACGAGGCGATCGGCGCCCGCCCGACCCCAAACTGGTGCGGGCCGTCGTGAAGCGGCTGCGGCGCAAGCTGGGCGACGACGCGGCCAACCCGGCCTACATCCGCAATGAGCGCGGCGTTGGCTACTTCATGCCCGCGGGTTCTCGCTGAAGGCAGTGTGGACTACCGCGTCGCGGACGGGTGTGACACGAGCGCGTTCACGATGATCCTCAGCCTCAGGTACGATCTCTGAGGATTCGCCGGGCTCGCAGGGCCCGACCGAAGCACCCGCCCCCGGGTCGATTGGTTGCTCGCGAACACCTTTCGTGCCAACGTGTTTCCGCACTCCGGCGTGTCCGGCCCCGCCCGTGCGGGCCGGAGCCGGAACCTGATCCCGATTCCGGCATACTTCGGAGACCGTGACACCGCCCGTTGGGCGGGACAAACCACGTTGTGCGCCGGATCAGACCGTCGTCGACACCGGATTCCCACCATGAGTCGAAACGCCATCACCTTCACGCCGGTGACCCCCGTAATCGGCGCCAACGTCGACGGGATCAACCTCGGCAACCTGTCTGACTCCGAGTTCGACGTTCTGTACGACGGCCTCATGGCCCACGGGGCGCTCTTCTTCCGCGACCAGGACATCTCCATCGAGAGCCAGAAGCTGCTGGGACAGCGCTTCGGCAAGCTGGTCGCGCATCCCAACGACCCGGGGGTGGACGGCCATCCCGAGGTCATGCCGATTCACGCGGACGAGAACTCGGTGCGCGCGACCGGCGAGGAGTGGCACTCCGACGTGTCGTGCGACCCGCTCCCGCCCATGGGCTCGATCGTGCGCATGCACACCGTCCCGGAGACCGGCGGAGACACGCTGTTTGCCTGCATGTACGCCGCGTACGCGGCCCTCTCCGAGCGGATGCGGTCTCTGCTCAGCGGGCTGCGGGCGGTGCACGACGGCGCGCCCTACTACCAGCGCGTGAATCGGCTGCTCGACCGCGACAACGGAGGGCGCACCTACCCGCGGGCGAAGCACCCCGTCATCCGCACCCATCCCGTGACCGGCCGCAAGGCGCTCTTCGTCAACAAGCTGTTCACGCAGTGCATCATCGGCCTTCCCACCGGCGAGAGCCGGGCCCTTCTCGACTTCCTGTTCGACCATGTCAGCCGTCCTCACTTTCAGTGCCGCTTCCACTGGCGGCCCAATTCGGTGGCCATGTGGGACAATCGGTGCACGCAGCATCACGCGATCTGGGACTACTGGCCCGCAACCCGGTCGGGATACCGCGTAACCATCCAGGGAGAGAAGCCAGAATGAAGATTCGGAGCGAACATCAGGACCGGGCACTCGTCGTGAGCGTGAGCGGCCGAATCGACTCCGGCAACGCGCGCGACTTCCAGTCCGGGATGGACGGCCTCCTCGACAAGGGAGGCAGGGGCGTGATCCTGGACTGCGAGCAGCTCAGCTACGTGAGCAGCGCCGGGCTGCGCGTCCTGCTGCGGGTCACCCGGCATCTCGACCAGAAGCACGTCCCCTTCGTGGTCTGCTCGCTGTCCCCCATGATTTCCGAGGTCTTCCAGATCAGCGGCTTCGACAGGATCATCCCGGTTGCGACCTCCCGGGCCGACGCCCTCGCCACCCTTCCCCGCTAGCAGCCATTTCCGGACCTGAACGGGGGAGAATCGCGTGCCACCCCTGAGAATCGCGCTGCCCAACAAGGGCCGCCTGTCGAAGAGCGCCCTGGGGTTGCTGCGCAAGGCCGGGCTGCGTGCCCGCATGCGCAGCGACCGCTCACTCACCGCGCCGCTCGGCAACGATCATCAGGCCATCTTCCTGCGGGCGGCCGACATCCCGGAGCTGGTGGCGGACGGAGCCGCCGAGGTGGGCGTCACGGGCGCGGACCTGATCGCCGAGAGCGGCTGCGAGGTGCGGGAACTGCTGGACCTGGAGTTCGGCCGATGCCGGCTGGTGGTGGCGGTGCAGGATGAGAGCGACATCCGCGGCATCGCCGACATTCCCGCGGGCACGCGCGTGGCCACCGCGTTTCCGCGGCTGACGCGATCGTATTTCGAGAGGCTCGGCATCGCGGTCGAGATCGCCACCGTGTCGGGAGCGGCCGAAATCGCGCCTCATCTGGGGGTGGCCGAGATCATCGCGGACCTCACGGCGACGGGCTCCACGCTGCGCGTGAACGGGATGCGAGAGGTGGAAACCATCCTGGAGTCCACGGCCCGCCTGATCGCGGGCGAAGCGGTTCTGGACCAGGCCGACTTCGGCGACAGGATCTCCGAACTCTGTCTGGCGCTCGAATCGGTCCGTCTCGCGCGGGAGAAGCGATACCTGATGGCGAACGTGCCCCGCGACCGGCTGGATGAGGTCAGGCAGGTGATTCCCGGCATTTCCGGACCGACCATCATCGAGGTGATGGGAGGGGGCCCCTGGGTCGCGGCACACGCGGTGGTCGACGCGGATTGCCTTTCCAGCACAATTCCGCGGCTGAAGAAGCTCGGGGCCGAGGGCATCCTGGTTACCGCGATCGAGAGGCTGATGCCTTGAAGCTGGCCTTCGATGCGCCCCTGGAGGCGATGAGCGCGGATGAACGCCGCCTGCTGCTGGAGCGGCGCCCGCCCGAAGAGGCGGGCGTGGGCGAGGCGGTGGCCGCGATCGTCGCCGACGTGCGCGCGCGCGGCGACGACGCCCTGCGCGAACTGGCGCGCGAGCACGACCGGGTCGAGCTGGACGCCCTGGAAGTTCCGCGCACCCGGTGGCGGGCGGCGGCGCGGCGGCTTCCCACGGACGTGACCGCCGCACTCGAGCGCGCGGCCGCCAACATCGCCGCTTTCCACCGCGCGCAACTGCCCGCCGACTGGGAGATGGAGACCGAGCCGGGCGTGGTGGTCGGGCGGCGCTGGGTGCCGCTGGCCGCCGCCGGAGTGTACGCGCCGGGCGGCCTGGCCGCCTACCCGTCCAGCGTCCTGATGGGGGTGATCCCCGCCCGCGAGGCCGGGGTCGGAGAGGTGGTGGTGTGCTCCCCGCCCGGGCCGAAGGGCGAACCCCCCGGGGCCGTCCTGGCGGCGTGCGCGCTGGCGGGCGCTTCCCGCCTGTTCGCGGTGGGGGGGGCGGGCGCGGTGGCGGCCATGGCATACGGCACCGAGTCGGTGCCCGCGGTCGACGCCGTGGTGGGGCCGGGAAACCGCTGGGTCACCGAGGCCAAACGGCAGGTGGCGGGCGACGTGGTCATCGATGCACCCGCCGGGCCCTCCGAGATCGCCGTGGTGGCGGACGGCACCGCACCCGCCCGGCTGGTCGCGCTCGAGATGGCCGCCCAGGCCGAGCACGACCCCGACGCAGCGGCCGTGCTGATCACGCCCAGCGCCCGCCTCGCCGCGGCGGCGCGGCGCGAGCTGCGCGTCATCGTGGCGGAGTCGGAGCGGCGGCGGGTGGTCGGCGAGGCGCTGGCCGCCCGCGGGGCGATCGTCCTGACGCGCTCGCTGGACGAGGCCACCGGCTTCGCCCGCGCGTACGCGCCCGAACATCTCGCCCTCTACGTCGCCGATCCGGACGCGGCCATGGAGCAGGTGCCCACCGCAGGCACGGTCTTCCTGGGACCGGCCAGCTCGGTCGCCTTCGGAGACTACATGACCGGCGCCAACCACGTCCTTCCCACCGGCGGCCTGTCGCGGTCGTATTCGAGCCTGTCCGCCGACCACTTCGTGCGCTCGTTTACCTGGCAGCGCATTCTGCCCGAGGCAGCCGCGTCGCTGGCGCGTCCGGTGGCTCGCCTCGCCCGGCTGGAAGGACTCCCCGGACACGCCGAGACCGCTCTTGCAAGGATCACCCCATGACCCCGTTCCCCCGCGAAGGCTTTCGCGCTCTCAGGCGCTACACCCCGATCGAGGACCCGGTCGAGATCGAGCTCTCCGACAACACCAACCTCTGGGGCTGCCATCCCGACGCCCTTGCGGTGATGCGCGACGCGGCCTCGGGCGACATCTCCAACTATCCGCAGGCCTACTCGAGCGACCTGCGCGACGCCGTCGCCGACACGTTCGACGTCCCCGCCGAATGCGTCATCACCGGATGCGGCTCCGACGACGTCCTGGACTCGACCTTCCGGGCGGTGTGCGATCCGGGTGCGCGGGTGGCGTTTCCCAACCCCACATTCCTGATGATCCCGCACCTGCTGGTCGTCAACAGCCTGCAGGGGGTTCCGCTGGGGGACGCGCGCCGGCCGCCCTCTCCCCGGCAGTTGCTCGACGCCGGCGCGGACCTGATCTACGTCTGCACCCCCAACAACCCCACCGGCACCGCGCTGTCGCGGGCCTGGATCGACGAGCTTCTGGACGGAGTGGGAGCGACCGGTCCGGTGGTCATCCTCGACGAGGCGTACTACGAGTTCAACGTGGCATCCCCCGGCTACGACCCGGGCGACGCTTCGCTCGTCGAACGCGCTCTCTCGGTTCCGCGCATCATCATCGCGCGCACCTTCTCGAAGGCGTACGGTCTCGCGGGGTT
>VXMG01000022.1:0-28798 GCA_009841185.1 Gammaproteobacteria bacterium | reverse complement strand
CCATTACGGGGTCGGGCCGCTCGGGCGCGGGCGGGTCGGTGGCCATCTGGGGCATCGGGGCGGCACCGCCGCCGCACGCCAGCGCGATCAGGCCCGCAAGGGCATAGCTATGTCGAGTTCTCACGGGTTGCCTCCCCGGGCGGCATCCTGGATATCGAGGATCTCGTCGATCAGAAAGAGGTCGGTGAGCAGGGCCCGGAAGTGGATGGAGGCATTCAGGTTGTCGATGAGCTGGGAGCTGACCCACTTCTGGGCAGATACCAACTGCACGGCCGCCAGGGTACTTTCGGCATCCCGGCCCAGCACGTCGGCCATTGCGCGATACGCCGCAGCCGGCGTCAGCCCTGCCGCTTCCGCCAGGGCCGCAAACCCCTCGCCCAGTCCATCGAGGGCTTCTTCGGTTCTGGCGAGGAATTGCCGCACCTGACCGCTGGAAGCACCCGGGCCTGTGCCCGCAGCCCCCTGGGCCGCGTAGGCCAGGAAGAACTCGTAGCTTTCCTCGATCGCCTCGATGCGGGCGCGCAACTCGCTCCGGGTCAAGTCTGTTCCGGGAGCTGCCCCTGCGGGCCGTCTCCCGCCCAGCGCTCGGGGTCGTGGTGCTCGAGGTAGTCCTTCCGGTTCACGAAGCCGTTGAACATCGACATCGTGATCCACCACTTGTCGGGCCGCACCGCGAAGTAGATGTGCGCGATCACCAGCGAGATCAGCGCCACCCCGCTCAGCCCGTGCACCACGTAGACCACGCCCCACATCCCATCCGAGAGGATGTAGGGGTTGCGCGCCCAGAACCAGGTGTCGACCCGGAACATCATGAGCACGCCCGTGGCCACGGCGGCGAATGTCACGACCACGATGGCGTGGTGGTACATCTTGTGGTCGAGCGGATACTTGGCCGCCTTGCGGCCCTCCGGCTGCTCCTTGCCGAAGAAGCGCTTCACCTCGCGCTTGGCGGTCTCCACGTCGTCCCTGCCCACCCACATCGACCAGAAGTCCTGCCAGAAGGTGGAGTGGATGATGTGGTAGACGACGGTCAGGATGAGCAGCACCCCGGCCAGCCAGTGAATGGTCACCCACGGAAACTGGATTCCCGCCCACGGGAAGAAGGCGGTGACCAGCAGGGCGAACATGGAGATGGCCATCAGCCAGTGGAACGCGCGCGCGGAAAAGGTGTGGCGCAGGATGCGCGCGGGCAGGCCCGGGGGGGCCGGGGCGTCATCGCCGTGACCGTTGGCGGTTGCCAGGCTGCGCACCCACAGGGCGTGCCCGGT
Source organism: Gammaproteobacteria bacterium (assembly GCA_009841185.1). Classification (GTDB taxonomy): domain Bacteria; phylum Gemmatimonadota; class Gemmatimonadetes; order Longimicrobiales; family Gaopeijiaceae; genus BD2-11. Next base: position 27,530 of record VXMG01000022.1, on the reverse strand, counting down.
CACGAAGACGATGCCCGCGATCAGCGCGGCCCACATCAGGTCGAAGGAGATCCCGATGAGGACCTCCTGATTCCATGGATTGGCGGCCCTGCGCCAGAGCTCCACCTCTACACCTCCGCGCGCACGGCTCGCCGCACCAGATTCTTCATGAGCGGGAGCTTGTACGCGTTGTGGCGCAAGGGCTGCGCTCGGCGAATGGCGATGTCACCGGCTGCGACTCCGATGTCGTCGGTCGGGGCCTGGCCGATGACCGCCCGCTCGGCCTCGTCGAGCCGCATCGGGTAGGGCGCGACCCCGTTGACCGAGATGCGCGCGTCCTGGATCGTGCCGCCCGAGGTGCGCATCGCCGATGCGACGGTCACCAGGGAGAAGTCCCACGACTGGCGGTCGCGGATCTTCTCGAAGTAGAAGTCGGCGCCGGCCCAGGTTCCCGGAATGCGGATCGCGGTGAGCAGGTCGCCTGGCTCCATGACGGTCATGCGCTCGATGTCGATGCCGGGGCCGATGAAGAAATCCTCGGCGTCGTACACGGTCTCGCCGGACGAATTGGTGACCACCATCTGCGCGTCCAGCGCGATCGTGGCGGGCGCGGTGTCCGAGGGATTGATCGCCACGCAGCGGCTGGCGCCGAAGACGCAGTGCTCGGCGTTCATGGCCTTGGGCGCCGAGGCGTAGCAGATGTTTCCGCCCGCCCGGTAGCAGGGCCATCCACCGCGGTAGTACCAGCAGCGGGTGTCCTGGGCGAGGTTGCCGCCGAGGGTGCCCTGGTTGCGGATCTGGGGCGTGGCCACATGCTCGGCGGCCTGGGCGAGCAGCCCGAAGCGGCCGACGATGTCGGGATGGGTCGCCACCTCGGTGAGGGAGGTCATCGGCCCGATGACGAGCCCGTCACCATCGGCGCGGATGCCGCTCAGTTCTTCAATGCCCCCGAGGTCCACGATGGCTTCGGGACGCTTGATGCGGTCCTTGAACCAGTCGAAGCTGTCCAGTCCGCCCGCCAGTACCCAGGAGTTTTCCCCGTACTGGTCGAGCAGGTTGAGTGCGTCGCCGATGCTCGCCGGCTGGAAGAGCTCGCACGGCGGGATCATGTCGCGAATGACGGCCATGGTCGGAGCCTCCGGTTACACGTGCGTTTCGAGAGGACGATACGGCTGCTCGGTGCCCGTAAGCGCCGCGAGCACCACGTCGGTGGTGAGCGGCGTCCGGCACAGGCACTCGCCGCCGAGAGCGTCCGCGACCGCCGAAGCGATCGCTGCCGCCCCGGCCCCGATGGGTGGTTCCCCGATCCCCTTCGCGCCCACCGGCGTCTGCGGGTCGGGTTCGTCGACGGCGGCCCACCTCATCCTCAGCGGAACGTCGAGAATGCCGGGCGGGCGGGCCGTATAGAGGCGCTTGGCGAAGGCGACGCCCCACTGCGGGTCGAAGACCCACTTCTGGCTGCGCGCCTGGCCGAAGCCCTGCACCGCGCCGCCGTGGATCTGCGCCGCCAGACTGCGCGGGTGCAGGACGGTGCCGCAGTCGGTGACGCCGGTGTATTCGGTCAGGTCGATCTGGCCGGTCTCGACATCCACCTCCACCTGGGCGAAGCCCATCACCCACGACCAGATGCTGCCGTCGCCGCCGTAGTTGTCGCGGGCAACGCCCATCAGGCCCTCGCCGGCGAGGTTGGTCGCGGATGCCACGGTCATGGGGTTGAGGTCGTCGGGCAACTCGTGTCCGCTGTATCTGCCGCCCATGTCGATCGCGCGCCGGGCGGCGTCGGCGAAGGTCATGCCGCGGCCGGGATTGGCGGTCTGGAAGACGCGCCCGTCCGCGCAGTCGTAGGCGTCGGGAGACCCGCCCAGCGCCCCGGCCGCGATTTCCTGGAGCTTCGCCTTGGCGTCGAGCGCCGCGGCGTGGTTGGCGCGCGTATGGGCGTGGGTGGTCTGGCTGCCCGACTGACTGGAACTCCACGGCAGGTTGCGCGAGGTGTCGCCCCACACCACCTCGCAGTCGTTCCAGTCCATGTCCAGCACGTCTGCGGCCGCCCTGGCGGTGTCGGCGATGGAGTGCGTGCCCAGATTGCCGATGCCCTGGTGGATGTAGAGCTTGCCGTCCGGTCGGATCACGAGCAGGCCGTCCATCCCCCGGCTGCCGCCCACGAAGGGGCTGATGCCGATGCCGACGCCGATGGACTTGGTGCCGCGGCGGGTCGCGCTCAGTTGCGTCCTTTCCTCCCAGCCGAACACCTCCGCGCCAAGATCCAGCGCCTCGCGCGCGAAGCAACTCGACATCGTGCCCTGGGCGGGGCCAAGCCAGCCGTCGTGTCCGGGGGCGTTCACCCGCCGGATGTCAAGCCGGTCGATCCCCAGCTCGCGTGCGGCCTTGTCCATGATGGGCTCGAGCATGGCCACGATCTGGGCGCCGCCCGGAGCCCGTTGTGCCGAGCGGGGCGGGGTGTTGGTGTACACCGATACCGCACGGAAGCGCATGTGCTCGGGCTGGTAGCAGAGCGACGCCACCGTGCCGGCGGTGTTGAAGTCGCCGGAGCTGCCGTAGGAACCGGCGTCCTGAACGATGTAGAGGTCGATGGCGGTGACCCGGCCGTCGTTCCTGAAGCCCATCTTCGCGAAGGACTGGAACCCGGGGCGCGCCCGGCCGATGTACGTCTCCTCGTACCGGTTGATGCGCAGCATCACCGGGCGCCCGGTCTTGCGCGACATGATCGCGGCCACGTCGTTGATGGGCGCCCCGGAGATCTTGCTGCCGAACCCGCCCCCGCAGTACTCCGTCACAAGCACGACATCCGACTGGTCCATGCCGAGACGGTTGGCCAGCCCCGCGTGGGTGCGCGCCGTGCTCTGGGTGGAGGTGTGCAGATAGAGCTTGCCGTTCTGCCAGTACGCCATGACGCTGCGCGGCTCCATCGGATGATGGGACAGCGACTGGTGCAGCAGCGTCTCCTCGAGCACCAGATCCGCGTCCGCGAAGCCGTCCTCGACTTCACCGACGTTCCATTCCACCTGCGGCTCGCCCATCGGCAGACGGTCGGGGCCCGCGGCGTCGAAGTCGTCGTCGGTCCACTTGAACTCGCGGATCTCGCGGGTCTGGCCCTCGCGCCACTGGATGTTGCCGTCCAGGCGCGCGTTGGGGCCGCCCGGGCGCAGGCTGTCGAGCGGGTCCACCACGAAGGGCAGCGGCTCGAAGTCGACCCGGATCGCCTCGATGGCGTCCGCCGCCGTGGTCTCGTCCACCGCGGCCACCGCCAGCACGGGCTCGCCCTCGTAGAGCGGCTCGTTGGTCAGGGCGGCCTCTGCCGCGACCCCCGTGATCTCGGGCATCATCGGGTCGTCGGCGGTCAGGATGTCGACCACCCCCTCCATCGCCAGCGCCGCGCTCGCGTCGATGCGGCGCACGCGGCAGTGCGGCATGGGGGAGAGCAGCAGCTTGGCGAAGAGCATGCCCTCCGCGCGGAAGTCCTCGGCGTACCTGGCCCTGCCGGTGATCTTGGCTCGCAGATCCGGGGGCGCGATGTCTCGTCCAATAGCCTTCTCGGCCATTTCATCCTCCTCCGTAAAAGGCCGTTCGTCAGGCGCGTTGGCCCATCAACTCGACGGCTCGCTCCGCCGAATCGAGGATCTTGTTGTAGTCGCCGCAACGGCAGAGGTTGCCGGAGAGCGCCTGCGCGCATTGAGCGCGGCTGGCGCCCGGGTTGTCCTCGACGAATGCGGCCATGCTCATGATGAAGCCGGGGGCGCAGAAGGCGCACTGGAAGCCGCCTTCGTCCATGACCGCCTGTTGCACGGGATGGAGCTCGCCGTCGGGGCTCTCGAGCCCCTCGATGGTGCGAATCTCACGGCCGCGCACCTGATGGGTAAGCATCGAGCAGGAGTAGTGCGTGACACCGTCGATGTGGACGGTGCAGGCTCCGCACTCGGCGCGGTCGCACCCCAGCTTGGTCCCGGTCAGCCCCAGCTTGTAGCGCAGCGTCATCGCCAGCGTCTCGTAGGGGAGCACGTCCACCCGCCGCTGCTGGCCGTTGACGGTGAGCGTCATGAGCCGTTCCACCCCGCCCCGGGCCTGGCCGGCGGTCAACACGCCCGGGCCCCGGAACAGGTAGCTGGATGCGGAGACGGTCGCGCCCGCCGCGATCACGCCCTTGATGAACTTGCGGCGTGAGTAGTTGCGGGGACCGCGGTCGCGGATGATCTCGACTTCGGTCACGGTCATCACCTCCTTCGTGGCGTCGCTGGCCGGGGAGCCCGGCACGCTTTCACAACGTGCCAAGATACGGAGCAACCCCCGGATATGCGAGTCTTTGGGGGAGCATCTCAACCCACCCACACCGTCTTCACGTTCACGAACTCGTGGATGCCGAACAGGGACAGCTCGCGGCCGTAGCCGCTTTCCTTGACTCCGCCGAAGGGCAGCGCCGGGTCGGAGCGCACGAAGGCGTTCACGAAGCAGTTGCCGGCGTCGATCTCCTCGGCCGCGATGCGCCGGCCGCGCTCCAGGTCGCGGGTGAAGACCGAGGCGCCCAGCCCGTAGCGCGTGTCGTTGGCGACCGCGATGGCCTCGCGCTCGTCCGCCACCGGCACGATGGAGACGACCGGGCCGAACAGCTCTTCCTCGTAGGCGGGCATGCCCGGGCCCACGTCGGCCAGCACGGTGGGCGGGTAGAACCAGCCCGGCCGGTCGGGCACCCGGCCGCCCACCAGCAGGGACGCGCCCGCCTCGACGCTCCCCCGCACCTGGTCATGCAGGCGGTCGCGCAGATCCTCGCGGGCCAGCGGCCCGATGCGGTTGGCCTCGTCGAAGGGGTCGCCGAAGGTCGCCGCGCCCATCGCCTCCACGACCCGCTCGCGCATTTCGGCCAGCACGGGCTCGACCACGATGCAGCGCTTGGCGGCGATGCAGCTCTGTCCGGCGTTGATGAGGCGGCTGGTCACGCACAGGCGCGTGGCGAGCTCCAGGTCGGCGTCCTCGAGCACGACGCAGGGGTCGTTGCCCCCCAGCTCCAGCACGGACTTCTTGACGTGGGCGGCGGCGGTCGCGGCCACCGTCTTCCCGGCGACGGTGCTCCCCGTAAGCGTTATTGCTCGCACGCGCGGGTCGGCGATGAGCTCGGCGGCGCGCTCGTGGTCGATGAGCAGGGCGCGGAAGAGGCCTTCGGGGAACCCGGCTTCGCGGAAGATGCCCTCGATGGCCAGTCCGCACCCCGGGACGTTGGGCGCGTGCTTGAGGAGCGTCCCGTTCCCCGCCATCAGGTTGGGCACGGCAAAGCGGAACACCTGCCAGAAGGGGTAGTTCCAGGGCATGATGGCGAAGACGATGCCGATCGGCTGGAAGGTGACGAAGCTCTGGCGGGCTTCGGTTTCGACCGGTTGCGGAGCGAGATAGCCGGGAGCGTGCTCGGCGTAGTGTTCGCACACCATTGCGCACTTCTCGATCTCCGCGCGCGCCTCCCCCACGGGCTTCCCCATTTCGCGGGTCATGAGTTGGGCGAACTCTTCGCGCCGCCGGCGGAGGATGACGGCCAGACTCCCCACCAGCCGCGACCGCTCCTCCATGGGGGTGTCGCGCCAGGCCAGGAAGGCGTTCTGGCAACCGGCCACGGCGCGTGCGTAGTCGCCGGAGGACATCTCCGGGTAATCCCTGATGCGCCGGCCGGTCGCGGGATCTATCGCAGTGAACGGCATCGGGTTTAACCTCCAGAGGAGTTGTCCGTCATCGTCCATCCTCAGAAAGCCTAGCCGGAACGCGCATGGAAACAAGGCGTCCCACCACTCCCGAGGCCGAGGAGATCCTCGGACTCTACTATCCCGTGCTCGACCACGGCTTCGTGGCCCTGGTCGACTACATGGGGACCGACGAGAGCATCGAGCACGCCGCGCGGGTCAGCTACGGCTACGGCACCCGCAGGCGCAGCGCCACCCGCGGGCTCATCCGCTACCTGCGCCGCCATCTGCACACCACGCCCAGCGAGATGGTCGAACTCAAGTTCCACTGCGCCATGCCGATGTTCGTGGCCCGCCAGTGGGTGCGGCACCGGACGGCGTGCCTGGCGGAGGGCACCGAGGTCTTCTTCGACCTGCCTGGCGCCGAGGCGAGGGGGCGCCGCCAACTCTACAAGCTACCCATCGAAGAGATCTGGCGACGCTTCCAACCCACGCGGAATCGAACTCGCCCCGACAAGCAGCGGAACCCGTTTTTTCGCCGTGATCGCGTGCGCCGGATGAAGCTCAGGCAAGTCAACGAGGACACTCTCGCGTTCCAGCACACCCGCATTGTGGACGTGTACCGGAACGGCCCGAAGCCGGTGTTCAGGATGGTTCTGGAGGACGGCAAGTCCATCGAAGCCACATCCGATCACCGATTCATGTTTGCCGACGGCTGGAACACGCTTGGGGCAGCGACCCGGTTGCGCGAGATCGGTGGGCGCGCGGTGTGGCAGCCCGGCGACTACTTCGTATACGTCAACGGCGCAGCCGAAGAGCGCCCCGCATTCTACCGCGATCCGATCTGGCTGCAGCGCGAATACCGCGGACACCGGCGGTCGTTGGCCGACCTGTCGCAGGCGTGTGGTGTGACTGTACACACGATCCGCAAGTGGCTTCGGCACTACCGCCTCACTGAGCCCAGGCGAGGTTGCTTCGAAACTGGAGCCAAACCCTGGAATCGTGGAAGAACCTACCAGCTAGGACCGCGAAAGCCGTCCAAGCGGTTTCTCGACGCGATCCAAGCGGCACGCAGCGGTCCCGCGTCCAACTTCTGGCGCGGCGGGTTATCCAATGACCGCGCATCGATCGGCCGGTGGACCACTCAGATCGCCGCGAAGATTCATGCAAGCAACGGATGGACCTGCCAGCTGTGCGAGGAGAGGCGGTCGGAGCTCCACTGCCATCACGTCGTACCCGTGTGGGCGGACCTCGACCGCGCCCGCGATCCCAACAACCTTACAACGCTCTGCGGGGACTGCCACCGCTCCATCGCCGGACGGGAGCTGGACTACGTGGAACGACTTGGGGGTCCACCGGTCAAGTCCGAGTGGGTGCCGCGCCCCCGGATCCCCTGGAACCGCCTCGACAAAGCCACGCTCGTGCGGATCAAGCACTTCGAGTTCGTGGGCGAGCGGGAGACATACGACATCGAGGTCGAGGGTCCATACCACAACTTCGTGGCGAACGGCATCGTCACCCACAACTCCATTAACGAGTACTCGGGCCGCTACAGCCTGATGCCGCTCCTCTTCTACAGCCCCGATCCCGGCAGTTTCTCGTTGCAAAGCACCTCCAACAATCAGGGGAGGGAGGAGGACGCCGCTCCGGAGCGCCTCTATCGGGACGCCATCCGGCAATGGGAGGATGTGCGCGCCTCGGCTTCCCGGGCCTACACCTGGATGGTCGAGGAGGACGTCGCCCGCGAACTGGCCCGCATCGACTTGCCGCTGTCGACCTACACGCAGTGGTACTGGAAGATCGATCTGCACAATCTGCTGCACTTCCTCACGCTTCGCGTGGACGATCACGCCCAGTGGGAGATCCAGGAGTTCGGGCGGGTGATGGCCGGGATGCTCAAGCGCGTGGCCCCGATGAGCTTCGAGGCCTGGATCGACTACCAGGTGTGCGGCGACAAGCTGAGCCGAATGGAGCTGGAGGCGCTGGCGACGCTGCTCGCGCCGGGAGAGGATGGCGGGCTGGAGGTACGGGAAGGTGGCCGATCGCTCAGCTTCGAGGAACTGCGCGGAATGGGAATGGCGCCGCGGGAAGTCCGCGAGCTCGTGGGCAAGATCCGGCGCCGGGCTGCTCCGGATTTCGATCTGGATCTTGCGCGCTTTCGGAGCGCCGAGGACGTGGCCGCGGAGATGCACGAGGCGGTGCCCGGGAACTTCGAATAGGGAAGCAGTGGACGGCTCGCGCCGGGTTCCGGCCATAACCCTTCGGACCCCGCGCACTGTAGCCGTTGAACGGATGAGTGTTTTGAAGACGAGTATGAGCGACGCAGGAGGACCAATGCACGAGCACGACAACTCCCGGACAAGGACGGCGCCGGGCCGCGTTCCTCGCTGGCCCGCGTTTGCGGCGTTGGCCCTGGTTCTGGTCCTGACGGGGCCGGTGGCAGGCCTCGCGGCGCAGGACACGGATTCCGCGCCGCGCCCGATGACCATCGTAGACCTCATCGAAGTGCCGACGCTGGGCGATCCGCGCATCTCCCCCGACGGCACCCGGCTGCTCTTCGTTCGCCGGGACGCCGACTGGGAGGAAAACGGGACCGTCGCCCACATCTGGAGGGTGGACGCGGACGGCGGCAACCTCATCCAGGTCACCAACGGTGAGAACGGGGAGACGAGCCCGCGCTGGTCGCCCGACGGCAGCCGCATCGCGTTCCTGGCACGCCGCGGCGAAGACGACCACACCCAGATCTACCTGCTGAACGCCATGGGGGGCGAGGCGAACCCCCTCACCGACCATCCCACGGCGGTCTCGAGCATCACCTGGGCGCCGGACGGGAGCAGCATCTACTTCGTCGCATCGGACGAGCTCTCGGAGGAGGAGCAGGCCGCGCGCGCCGCCGGGGACGACGTCTTTGCCTTCGACGAGAACTATCAGCAGCTCCACATCTGGCGCGCGGGCGTGGACGACGGCGAGGCGAGCCGGGTCACGGAGGGCGACTACTCGGTCACCGGATACTCGCTTTCGCGCGACGGCACCCACATCGCCTTCCACCGCGGCGAGTCGCCGCTCTTCGAGGGCGTGGACCGCCGCGAGGTCTGGGTGATGCGCTCCGATGGCAGCAACGCCCGGCAGCTGACCCGCAACTCGGTGCCGGAATACAATGCGCGCCTGTCTCCCGACAACCAGTGGGTGGCCTTCCACGCGGACTCGAACAAAGACTTCGACTTCTACTACAACGACAATCTCTTCCTCGTCCCGGCATCCGGAGACGGGGAGGCGCGCGTACTGCTCCCGGACATGCCGCACGGCGTCGACGCCATCGCGTGGTCCGGCGACGGCGAAGCCATCTTCTTCCGCGCCAACACCGGCGTGCGCGAAGAGCTGATGCGCGTGGACATCGGAGGCGAGCGCCTGACGCAGCTGACGGAGGGCGACCACCAGGTCATCAACTGGTACTACGCGCCCGCGCTGGACGCGCACGTCTTCGGGCTGAATCGGGCGGACAACCGGGGCGATCTTTGGGTGATGTCCGGCGACGGCTCGCCCGAGCGCGTGACCCGCGTCTTCGACTACCTCACCGACGACTTCCTTCAGCCGCGCCAGGAGGCCATCCGCTGGCGGGGTGAGGATGGCGTCGAGGTGGAGGGGCTGCTCTTCTATCCGCTCGAGTATGAGGAGGGCACCCGGTATCCGCTGGTGGTACAGACCCACGGAGGCCCCGCCTCCTCGGACAAGTTCCAGTTCTCCACGGCGGGCAACTTCGTGCAGGTGCTGAACGGGATGGGCTACTTCGTCTTCAAGCCCAACTACCGGGGCAGCACCGGGTACGGTGACGACTTCCTGCGCAACATGGTCGGCAACTACTTCGACCAGGCCCACCTGGACGTGATGACCGGGGTCGACCACCTGATCGATCTAGGCCTGGTGGACGGCGCGCGCATGGCCAAGATGGGCTGGAGCGCGGGCGGGCACATGACCAACAAGATCATCACCCACACCGGCCGCTTCAAAGCCGCCGCCTCCGGAGCGGGCGCCGCCAACTGGGTGTCGATGTACGCCCAGAGCGACATCCGCGTCTACCGCACCCCGTGGTTCGGCGGCACCCCTTGGGAGGAGGACGCGCCCGTCGACCAGTACTGGCAGGACTCGCCGCTGCGCGAGGTGTGGCGGGTCAGCACGCCGACGATCTTCCTGGTGGGCGAGGAGGATGCCCGCGTGCCCATGCCGCAGTCGGTGGAGATGTACCGCGGGCTGAAGCACAACGGCGTGCCCACGCATCTCTACGTGGCGCCGCGCGCCGGACACGGCTGGACCGAACTCAGACACCAGCTCTTCAAGGCCAACGTGCACCTGGAGTGGTTCGAGCGCTGGGTGCACGACCGCGAGTACGAGTGGGAGGAGGCGCCGGGGGGCGAGGAGGAGGCGCGAGTGACGACGGCCGCGGAGGAGTCGCCGCGATCCTGGTAACGGGCTTCGGCGAAAGACACCGCATCATCCGAAAGACTCCTCCACGGCTTCCCGCGCTGCGGCTTCGATCTCCCAGGGGATGTCGGAGTCGCGATAGAGGGCAGCCCCGTTTGGCAGCATGGTGCGTTCACGCATCGACGAGGCGCCGCGCTGCTTCCGCGGATCCGCACACCCGCGCCGCTTCAGCGGATCGGCGCGCTCAACCCGCTTCGGCGCGTCCACCAGCATTCTTCCCTTCGGCGTGAAGAACAGCACCGTCCCGTCGCCGTTCACAGACACCTTGATCCGTCCTTCGTGAACGGCGCGATGGTGACGCCGACAGAGCAGCAGCGTGTTCCTGAGGCTCGTTTCGCCCCCATCCGCCCAGTGCTTCACGTGATGCGCCTCGGTGAACCTGCACCCACACCCGGGGAAGCGGCATCCCCGGTCTCGCTCCTCCAGCGCCCGCCGGATGTGCGGAGGAATCGTGCGCGTCCGGCGGCCCACGCTCAGCATCGACCCGTCCTTCGCGTGGACCATCGCTACCACCGCGGCATCGCAGGCCATGCGCCGCGACGTCTCCGCGGAAACGCGAATCCCGTCCAGATCCGAGCGTCCCGGCTCGCCCTCTGCCGCGAGCGTCGCCGCATCGCAGTGGACCATGACCTGGTAGCGCTCGGCGCGGGTGCCGGACTCGACGCGGGGCGGGTCGACGTTCAATTGAGCGCGCTGTTCCTCGCGGGATTGAGTCGGCGGATCGTCGCCGGGCTCGCTACCCCCGAACCCCGCCGCCAGCGCCCGCTCCGCCAGCAGCCCCACGGCATCCGCTCGACGGTGCTTCGGCTCCGGGCGCGCGTCGCCGGCCTCGCGTCTGACACTCCTTCCACTTCCCGCCCCGTCTCGGGCCCCGCCCTCGCCCCGGAACAGCGCATCCGACGCCGCCTCCCCCGCCCGCATCAGCACCGCTCCGACCTCCGGCTCGAGCCGGCCCTTCACCACGTACATCCCGTCGCCGTCCACGAAGACCGAGAAGGTGCGGCTTCGGTGTCGGGCCTGCTCGGCGGTCAACTCTTCAGCGCGCGACAGCTTCTTCCGCATGTGCGGTCGAAGACGCATCCTGTTGTGCTCGTGAGACTTGCGAGTCTCGCCGGTTCGATTCCCGCCGATTGATTCCCGCCAATTGGGATCCTCAGCTACGAACCCTTCTGCGGGCGTCCAGAGCCTTCCTGAGTTGTCCCGCGTTCGCGTGCTGGTAGCAGATCAGGACCGTCTGTGGGTTCTTCCACCCGCCAAGCTCGCAGAGCACCTTGAGCGGCTGGTCCATCAGGTCGCTGGCAAATTTGCGCCGCAGCGAGTGCCAGCCCCGGCCACGCTTCGGTTCGAGCCCCGCGAGGGTTTCGGCCCTGTGCCACCATCTCAGCGCGAGGTCGCGGCCGGGACACCGCGAGGGGTCACCCGGCACGGGCAGCACCGGACCGTTCCCGCTTCCGCCGCTCATCCGCCACGCCTCCTCCAACGCCGCAATTGCCTCGTCGGTCAGCGGCGTGGCGTGTTCGTAGCCTGTCTTCTCGTGCTGCGCCCGCCACCTCACCATCCCGCCTTCGAGGTCGATGTCCGGCCACCGCAGGTTGCGAATCGCGCCGATCCGGTGCCCGGTTTCGTGCGCGAGCACGAGGGCGACGTGGAATCGCCAGCCGACCTGCCGCGAGACGCCGAGAAGTGCCTGGTACTCCTCTTCCGTGAGAACGACCCGGGTGGGGTTCTTCTCCCTGGGCTTCTTGAGGCCCTTCAGCGGGTTCCTGTCGAGGAGCGGGCGGCCCTGCTCGTCCTTCGACCTCGCGGCCCAATTCAGCACCGCCATCAGGAACGTCAGGTCCCATTCGACGGTTCGGTCGCCCACCGGCTTGCCGCTCGGTCCGACGCGGCCCACCCGGCGCGCCCGAATGAAGCGGTCCCAGTCTCGCTGGGACAGGGTTTCGGGCCTTCGTTCCCGCCCCAGGAAGTCGAGGAACATCCTCGTCGCGACCCTGTCCCGACGCTGGACCCGCTCCGCCTTCGTGGGCGTCACCTCTTCACCGTAGATTTCAAACAGCTTGTCCAGCGTGAGCGGCTCGGGCTTGGCCTCCACCTCGCCGTTCAGGTCCGGGCCAACGAACCCGGCGGCGAACTCGTCGGCCTGCCGCTTGGCCAGCGGCCAGTCCCGGTGCTTCAGGGACCGGCTCAGCCTTCGGCCGTTGTCGCGCCACTCAAGCTGGAACAGGCCGGTCTTCGGATCCGGAAACACCCGGACCCGGTTCCGGCCCCACTCGCCGGCGCCGTAGCTTCGGCGGCTTCTTCTCGTGCGTGCCATCGTTCGATTCCTCCTCGAAGATGGACTGCACGATCTGCGCGAACGAAAGCTCGCGGAGAGATGGGATGCGCGCCAGACCGGGGGCACCAGGTGCACCGAATCCTGTCTGAATTCCGACCAGCAACGAGCGCCTGCCATCCGAGCCGGAGCCTGCCGATCCTGGGGCCGGAGGCCCGAGATTTGAGGCAGCTTGGACACGTCCGATGCCGACCCGGAGTGTCCACCGTCTGCGGCCGACTGCGGACGCTCCGGCTCAACGCGCCGAATCGGCCTCTTCGTCCTCGCCCAGTCTCGGAAGGGTCGCCAACCGGCGACCGCATGATGCTTCCTGCGAGTTCACCGGACCTTTTTGTCTCGCCCGGGGTGCCGACAAGCAGGAGGTGAGGCAATGCGAAAGCTGGCGATCCTGCTCATCGTTGCCCTCTTGGACGCTACCCCGATCTCGGGGCAGAGCGTCAACCTTCGGATCGGAGCCGCTGACGCAAACGTCCGCCGGGCCGACGAATATGTTGGCAAGGTCTCCGTGGACGATTCGTCCGCGCCAGCGGGTGCGGTCTACTTCGACCTCCCGAGGAGCGGCCTGACAACCCGCATCGGTGCGCTCTGGATACGGAAGGGATTGGCGCACTACGTCGAGTTGCCCGTCCTGGTGCTCTTCGGACGGGATCCCGGGAACGACGGATTGGACCTGTTTGTTGCCGTCGGCGCCTCGCTCGGGATCCGCGCTCTGTGCTTCGACGTGGTGCTGGGCTGCTTCCACAGCGAGAAGTCCTATGACTTCAGCGGCACATTGGGTGCGGGCTTCGCGGTCCCGATTCCTTGGGGCGAAGGCTGGTCCTTCGGTGCTGAAATCTCCCTGCTGCGCGGGCTTGTCCGCATCGACGAGACGACTTGGACCGAGGCTGTCCTGGCCACGGCCGGAATCGGCATTCCGGTACGAAGATGAAACTCGCGCCCCTCGCCACCCTGATGCTGGCGGTCGCGCCGCTCGCAGGGCAGGACGACAACGAAGGCTTCGTCGTCTACGGCGTCGGCGGGGATGACATCGGTGTCGGTTTCGTGGATGTCCCGGGCTCGTACACATGGGGCGGCGAAATCGGCATCATGCGCGGACTCTACGACGATAGTCCCTTGCTGTACCATGAAGCACACGTTGGACTACGCATCAGGGACAGGCTGTTCGTGAGCGTGTTCCTGGGTGGATTCTCGTCGGTGTTTCCGGTCGTGCTGAATGAGTTCCCCGATAACCTCAAGTACCTGTTCTTTGACAGGCGGGGGACAGGTTTCCTGTTGGACATCGGCGGCGGCATGGCGGTTGGCGGCAAGTATACCGTGATGCCCGACGCACCACGCAGCGGCAGGCACCGGTTCTCGTTCATTCTTGCCGCGCGCGTGCGCGGCTGAGGAGAGCATCATGTACAGGACGACGCTCCCGCTCGTGTCGCTGCTGGCCTTCGTCGCCTGTGCCGGCGGCGATCCGGCAACCACCGACCCGGAGCCCAACGGCCTGACGGGCACCTGGAGTGCCACACTTGGGGTCGTGACCTACCGCTACGAACTGTCGGAGGCTGGCGGCAGCGTCCGCGGCACCATGTCCCTGGTCGCGCCCGGTTCGCTCGAAGGCGATGGCGCGGTCGAGGGCAACCTGGCCGGCGCGCAGGTCGCGCTGGACGCGGCGCTTGAGCTGGATGCGGGACTCGACACTCCAATGCCTGCGGACTCGCGACTGCGAGGAACGTTTGTGGGCAACCGTATCTCGGGAACCCTGGTGGTCGAGTTCGGGGAAGCACGGGGCACGGGTCCGGACGGACAGCCGATTGGCGCGCGGATTGAGCCGAATCCGATGACGCTGAACATCATTCTGGTCCGGCAGCGAGGGTGACAGGTCGGCGTCCGATGACGAGATGAGCGATGCGAAGACTTGACGGCTTGGTGGGGCTGCCGGAAGCCTCTCGTCGCTGGGCTCGGTGGTGGATGGGTCTACGAGCGTCGATGTGGACGCGCGTCATTGCCCTCGCACTCTACTGTGGTGCGGTGACGCCTGCCTGTGAGCGCAGTCCCAACATCGTATGGCATCCAACCGCCGAAAACGCTCCGAGTCCATCCGCTTCTTTGATCAGCGGAGACCCGATTCCCGAACGGCTTTCCGCAACTGCGCTGGCCAGTTGGCGACGTGATGGAGACCTGCTTCTGCAAGCCCGGACCGTCATGAGCGTCGGTGACAACGATGCTGGCCCTGCTCTCTTCGGTCACATCTCCCACGCCCAGGTTTCATCCGACGGCGACCTGTTCATCTTCGACGATCAATTGCAACGACTCCGCAGGTTCGCCTCAGACGGAACCTACATCGACGAGTTCGGAGGTTTGGGCGATGGTCCGACGGAGTTTCGCTTTGCGACCGGCTTCGTCTTGCTGGCAGGCGGCGCTGTCGCGGTCCTCGACCGATCGCGCCTTCGCCTGTTTGCACACGACGGGGACCAGTGGGCATTCCTCCGATTCGTTGGCTTGCCAACGCCCGACGCGCACGATGCCTGTACCCCCGACGGTGCGACGTTGTTCGTTGCTGGCCCCGGCTCCGAATCTGAGGACGAGCAGGTGTCGGCCTATCCCAACATCCACGGAGTGTCAGTTCCTGAAGGGACGATGCGGAGTCTTGGCATGGGCTATCGTGCCGATGCAGCGGCCCTTAGGTGGGACCTCTCGTCCGGACCCATTGCTTGTCCCTCACCGCACAGCACGGGCGTGCTGGCGTTTGCTTTCAGTCTCATTCCGGTGGTGCGCGCATATGATCGTGGCTCTGGAGAGCTCATCTGGGAATCTGAAATCGAGGACTACCTCCAGCTAGGGATACGGCAGCGGCCGGGCAGGCGCGGCGGCGTTGGAGCCACGTTGTATTTCGGAAGGGATCATGACCACACGGCACGGGTTCACCAGTCTGCCAGGAGGCAACATCCTTGTGCAAACGCTTAGGTACTCGGAGGCTACCAATGCCCGTGTGCCGCGAACCTATCTTGTTGATGGACCGTCAGGCATGGGGGCTCTCATCAGTGAGTCACTGCCCGAGATCGCGTCATTCTTTGACCACGGCTACGTAGCACTCGTGGAAGATCCATTTCCTGGAGTGGAGATTCGGCGGTACACGGACAAGATCACCGAGAATGCCATCGAAATCGCCGGACCCGGTTGCGGCCCCATTCGCCGGCACCGTAGCTCCGGCGGCTTCGTTTCGTGCGTGCCATCGTTCGATTCCTCCTCGAAGACGGACTGCACGATCTGCGCGAACGAAAGGTCGCGGAGGGAAGTCTTCTCCGCCAGACGGGACGCTCGGGCCGGTGGAATTGTCGTCGGCGGCGATGCCTCCGGCCGCCGTCCCGGAGCTTCCCGAGGTCCGCGCGGGAGGCCATGATTCGACGACGGTTTTCGACGTTCCCGTTGCCGATCCGGAGGTGTGAAAACGACATCGGGGTGCTTGTGCAGGGAAATCGCGCCCAAGTGTGCGGAACGCGGGTTCCGCAAGTCGCCGGACGGCTTGGGGTTGGGCCACGGCCCGCGGATCGCCGCTGCCGATCCGGGTCTCCGGGCCGTGGACGGGAGCGACCCGGCCCTTTGGGATGCCTAGTGCGGCACTGGGGCGGTTCGGCATGTGCACGCCCATGCCGCCCGCCCCGCCGGGTCGCTCCCGTACCAGCAATCCCATGCGGGAAGGCCATCGGCGAGCCGAAACGGAACGCGGGTCCGGTCCTGTCGGCCCGCGCTATCGGTGTCCGCCCGGTTCATCGCCGCGTGCGCCTCGCGGCCTCGCCTACGAGGCCCGGTTCCTCTGGTGCAGGCCGACGAATCCGACGATGACGCGTTCGTTCGGCTCGTCCCAGGCGAAGGCGATCCGGATCGTGTGGTGCGGGTCGTGGCTGGTCCCCTTGCCGAGGTGGGCGGCCAGCTTCCACGCGGTTCCGTTGACGTGAGTCCGGTACCAGTCCCGGAACCGCCCCATCGTGGGAGCCGACTGGTTCGACTTGTAGAACCAGCCGGGGCAGGTTTCCCCGATCCGGTCTGTCGGCCCCTGCCGGTACGCCGTGGCGAGCCATGCGAGCGCGTCGAACACCTCCGCCGGGTTCACGAACGGCGTCTCCTCGTTCGAGCGCGAGTTGAGCTTGATGAGCAGCCTGTCGGGGAACATCCGCCGCGCCAGGGCGATGGCCTCACGCACGCTTCCCACCGGCTCAGCCGCCACCGGCTCGCCGTCGCCCGCCCGGGTCTGCCTGCGCTCTTCGATGTAGGCGCGCCTCCAGTGCTCCTCCATCCTCCGGCTCCGCGCGGCCTCCTCCCGGAGCCGTCCGGCCTCCTCGTCTCCCAGCGCCTTCTCCTCCCGGAGGGTCCGGTTGTCTGCTTCGAGGCGCTCGCGGTCCTCGCGAAGGGCCTCGATCTCGCGCCGGGTGGCATCGTCCCCGTTCACGGACGCCAACGAGGGTCGGGTTTCCGCCACGGCACGGTCCGCCGCCCTGGAAGCCGGGTGCGTCTCCCCGGCGTCGGCCTTCTTCCCGGAGGTGTCCTCGTCCGGCGGGTCGGGCTTGGCGACGCGCTCCCGCCACGCATCGACCGCGGCGAGAATGGCGTCCTCGCACTCGCGGCGCTGTGCGGACCGCTCAAGCTCTTCGTCGCGTGAGGCGGCCTGGGGGCGAATCGGCTCGTACGCCTCGAAGCCGACTTCCAGGAAGATGAGGAGCGGGAGCGCCGACCCGGTCAGCGCGGGCCGCTCCTCGACCAGTCCGGGCCATGGATCCGGGTCGATCCCGAGGTAGCGCAGTTCCTCGCCGAACCGCTCGCGAAGGGTGCGGCAAAGGCTCGCGATCTGTTCGCGGCACCAGCCGACGAGTTCGCGCTCCTTGTCTCGCCGGATGTCGTCCATCCACTTGACGAGGGTGTCGGCCTCGTCCCACTCGGGCGCGTCGGGCCGGAGGTCTTGCAGGATGTCGAGCCAATCCTGAAAGAGCGGGGACGCGAGGGGCGGCGGTGCGGGAAAGCGCCGGGCGAGGAGGCACAGCATCAGCCCGGCGGACTCGCGGTCCACCGCGTCGTCGGCCGCCGCCAGCGCCTCGCGCTCGCCACGCCATTCCTCGCGCGTCCAGAACGCATCGAAGCGTGCGTCGGGTGGCTCGGGCACGGACACGCCTCTGCTTGCAAGATGCTCGGCGGTACGGTCGCGGAGCGTACCGTTCGAGTCCACCCAATGGTTGAGAACGGCGCGCGCGAGGTCGTGGTCGTGGTGCTGGATCGCCTCCAGGACGGGCTGGAGAAGCTTGGGACGGGGCGCACGGCTGGCGTCCCGGTATCCGTCCACGCGAAGACGCCGCAGGGCGGCCCCGCGCTGGCGCCGCAGCGCCTTGGACTCGGAACGGTGCCTGAGGGCGCGCTTGACCACGCGGCGGCGGAAGTCCTCGCTCAGGATGGGGAAGATCTCGCTGGGCGTTCTCGGTTTGGTCGCGGGCTCGTCGGTCACGGCGGTTGCTCCTTGCAGGAATGGGTCTCTCGTCCTCCACCCGGGGTGAGAGGTGCGCCAACGGAGGGATGGGAGCGATCTCCGCCGCTTCCCATGTCCGACCAAGATTCGGCGCATCCACGTTTCCCAGCAACACTGGGACGATGGATTCATCCCCGGTTTGGAGGCCGGCAGCCGTGGTTGCCAGACCGGGCGGTGCGGCTGCAAGCCGTTGCGCGCCAACGGATGACCGGGAGGTCCGGTGCGTGAAGTGCGCATCGGACCCCAACGTCGCTTCCGCGTTTCAGCACGGCTCCAAGCCGGGGAGCGGGCGGCCGTCCAACCCGCCGCCGGCGAACTGGACCTCCTGCCCGCCGCCGCCGTGCCCGGACGACTGGCAGGCAGCCGCAGCGTCTCCACGGTTGGCCGGGGCAACCGGCCGCAACGATTCGACGGCGGGCATTGCGGCAGTAGCGGCGACCGGGTGCAAGTGTTTCCGCCCCGGACGCGCAAGTGCGGTTTCGCCTTTACGGACGGACCCTTTGCGGTCCGTTGGATGTAGGAGACGAACCCCCCAACCCCACGCAGGAGGAGAGCCCTACCCCGCAACCGTCCGAATCATCCGCGTAAGCTGGAGGCTGCCATGTGCGATTTCGCCAGAGCCCCGGAAGCGTCCGATCGGTCCCCGGGGCTCGCACGACCGAGGAAGCGGTTGAGAGGAACACGGTAGAGGAGGGTGGTATCATGCGCGGGAGCAGAGTTGCTCAGAGCAAGGCTCGGCAGCAGGCGGACGCTAGGCGTAGGGCATCGGATATGTGGATGGGGGCCAGCACGATGTGCGGCGAAACCTCCATGGTGCTCGGAATCACCGTTGGCGAACGGACCTCCGTTTTCCTGGCGACACCTGCGGTGATCGAGAGGTTGGCGGATCAGATCGCGACGATGCTCGCGGTGCCCGGGGCGGGTGTGCCCGACGGGCTGGCCCCACGTCGGCTCCCGGGGAACGAAGCCCCCCGCGAGGGCGAGCGGGCGGGCGTCAGGGCCGTAAAGGCGGCGCGTGGCGCTGCTGCCGGGACCGCTTCGGCGAAACGGTGGTGAGCCGGACGATTGATCCGATCTTTCTTCGGCATCCAACGGCCTTCCCGCAGGGGATATCTGGTTCGGGAGCAACCCCAGGAGGCGGGAGCGAGCGTGTGAAACCACGCTCGCCCCTACGCCGCACCTAGCCCTCGGCGAGGGGGGTTGCTCCCGCCACGACCCCTGTGGCCCGTTCGGCAACGGGCGGGCTGGCCGCCGGGACGCAAGACGTTGCCGCGCCTGCGGATAAGCGGGAAGGCAGGTTTGAATCGTGGGAGGGCCGAAGTGTGAATCGGCCCCCAACGTCGTTTTCACACCGCGGGGCGGCATAGACCTGCGACACGGGTCTTCCGTCTTCAGCGAAGGAAGAGTAGCCAACGTCGGTGTTGTCGCAGGCGCGGGCGGGCAACCCCATCGCCGTGCGCGTCAGTCAGTGTTCCTTGCGCACGGGTGTCTACGACGGCTATCGTAGATGGTGCGTGAGAGTTGGTTGAGCCCAACGGAGGTGAGCCCGCCGTGCACCGGAATCTGCGATCATTGGTCATCGGTGGAATGTGGATCGCCGGAGCGCTCGTTTCGGCCACGGGAGCGATAGCCCTCTTCGCTCAGGAGGTTGTCGACCTGCCGGAGGAGGATATTCCTCTCTCACCGGACTTCGAGTTGGTGTACCGCATAGGTTCTGCGGACGCGGTGGCCCGATGGGAGGAGTTCTCTTCCATCCGGAGCATGGGCTTCGATGATGCGGGGAACCTCTACCTGCTGGACGGACCGGGCGCCGGGGGCGCTGGACGGGTCGTTGTGGTGGACGCGGCCGGGAGGCATGTACGCGACTTTGGCCGTGTCGGGGAAGGTCCAGGGGAGTTCCGGGCGGCTGTGCAACTCATCGTATGGGCGGATGGCCGCACCGCGGTCGAAGACGTGATGCATCAGGCATACCACGTGTTCGATCCCCGTGGCGATTTCGACCGCATGGTGCGCGAAGTGAGTGTGGGTTTCGGAATCACGACGCGCCCGGGCCTCCGCCCGCAGAGGACAAACGCTTGGACGCTGATAGGCCGGAGCGGGCGCTCCATCGTGCGTGTCGACCTGTCTTCGGACGACCTGGCCGAGCGGACGTTGCTGGAGCCCTGGACGCCCCCGGGGCGGGAGGACCAAGGCCCCCGTTTCGGAGATGTCGAGGATGTCGTGGGCGAGGTGTGGGGATTCGAACCCGAGGTGTTGTACGATGCGCTACCGTCGGGCGGTGTCGCATTTGCGGATTCCTCCGCCTGGGCCATCAAACTCGCCGACAATCTCGGCGAGGTTTCGCACATCCTTCGGCGGCCGCTGCGGCCCCTGCCGGTGACGGAGGCGATGAGACGCGCGGAACGCGAGCGGCGCCTCGAAGCGCGTCGCAACCGCAGGGTTACGGTGCTTGCGGGACAAGCACAAGTGCCTCTAGCAGTCCAAGCGATCTTTGATCGCTTTCGATCCGTGCACCTGGAAGCGATCGAGAACATGCAGTTCCGCCCCGAAGTGCCCGTGATCGCGGCTCTGCGCGCAACTTGGGATGGTAACCTGTGGGTCGAGCGGAGCATGGAGCCGGGTACAAGCGAGCCGGGTCCGATCGACGTGGTCGCATCGGACGGGCGCTACATCGGCACCTTCCCCGCCGGACGGCTCGAAATGCCGGAGGCCTTCGGTCCCGACGGTCTGGCTGCCTTTCTCGCCGCGGACGAGCTTGATGTACCGGTCGTCACGGTAAGGCGATTGTCGGCGCAGGTCCGCTGAGATCTCGGCTTCGACGAGCTTGGACGTGGCTTGTCCATTTGGTTGACCCTCTGGAAACGGCCCGGTTGGCCACGCGACAGAGTTTAAGCGCTGCAGGAGACGAACCATGGGCAGGAAGAAGACACGGGGACGGACGGGGCGCGCGATGACCGTCGCAGTGCCGCCGCTGTCCGTCGCAGCAGTCGTCGCGCTGGCCGGACCGCTCGCCGCCCAAGACGTGATCGAACTACCGGCCGAAGACCGTTCGCTCGACTCCGATTTCGAGGAAATCTACCGAGTGGGGTCGCTGGATGGGGATGGCTGGGACACCTTCGGTCGCGTTGCCACGGTCGGCTTCGACGGTGCTGGCAACCTCTACATCCTCGACACCTACGCGGTCCGGATCAACGTCGTCGACCTGCAAGCCAACCTGGTGCGCCAGTTCATTCAAGAAGGGCAAGGCCCCGGGGAGTTCGGAAGCGACACCGCGCCAGCGTTGGAGTTCGCCGTCATGGGGGACGGGCGGGTGACCGTCTACGACCTGGGACGCATGGGATTCACCCTTTTCGGCGCCGACGGCACATTCGAACGCATGGTCCGCTTTCCAGGTGCGCAAACGAGCTCCGCGATGATTCCTGGCATTCAGGCGTTCCCGGGAATGGATCGAATCCTCGCGACGTCCGAGGTCTCCTATCTGAGAAGGACCGCGCCCGATTCGGACGACGAGGCGTCGGAACCCTCGTTCCGGCATGTCCTGAGCTATGATGTGAGCGGCGACGAGGTCCGCATCGACTCGGTTGCCGCCGGATGGAGGCCCCTTGGTGATCCGGAGGGATTCAGGCCGGTGCTCAGGGCGGGCGTGGTGCCCAGCGGAGCCGTCGCGTACACCGACTCTTCTTCGTATGCGATCAAGTTTGCGGGGCCGGACGGCCGCGTGACCCGGGTCGTGACCCGTCCGTTTCAACCCCGCCCCGTGACGGGCCGCATCAGGGCCGCCGAGGTCGAGCGGCGTCTGGAGGCACTCGGAGACGGCCGCGGCGAAACCCCCCTGGCGCAGAGAATGATCGAATTCCGTCGGGGCCAGATCGAGGCGATGGAGTTCTTTGACGAGATCCCGGTGGTCGTCGACCTGAGAACGAGTTGGGAAGGCACCATCTGGGTCCTTCACAGGGGTGACGGGAACACGGAGGGCAACCGGATCGACCTCATTTCGTCCGACGGACGGTACCTGGGCACCTTCCCGCCCAGCTCCACCGCGATGCCTTCCGCCTTCGGCCCGAACGGCCTCGTGGCCTTTGTGGAGACGGACGACCTGGACGTGCCCTACGTGGCAGTAAAGCGATTGCCGGAGGGGATACGTTGATCCAGAGATCGAAAGCCAATCGGAACGAGTGCCGCGCGGGTTTGGGAACTCCCGCCATTCAACCCGATTCTTGCGCCCTGGCGGCACGGTCCAGCATGGCCCAGTTCAACGACAGAACACGCAGATCATGCAGCCCTGTGACCGTTGGAACGAAGCCGAAGGGCGATCACATGAGAAACCGCGACCATGGAGCGACGATGGACCGGAAGGCAACGGGCGGGATGAAGAGGGTGGAGGAAGTGGACAGGCTGGTCGAGGACTCTGCATTCCTCCGGTATCACGCGGAGTATGTGAAGCGGCGGCAGTTCAACGCGTTCGACGTGCTGCGCTATGCGGAGTACGAGATTCGCCACAGCAACGTGATGGCCTGGTTGCTTGACCCGAACGAAACCCATGGGATTGGCCGGGCCTTTCTGGAATGGTTTCTGGGCCAAGCGAGGTTGCCCGGGAAGTTGCCGGGAAAGGTCGTCCGCGGGCACGGTGGGCAGACGGTGCGGGTGGAGCGGGAGCTGTACTATGTCGACGTGGTGATCTTTCTAGAGAGCGATCTAGGTCGGCACATTGTCGTGATCGAGAACAAGCCGGAGTGGGCTTCACCGGAGCATTACGAGCAGGTACGAGCACACCTAAAGCGCTTGCGCCCCAAGTACTCGGGCCACGACATCCACTGCGTGCTGCTCTCCACGTCGCGGGAGGGAATCGATGGAGAGGAGAAGATCGCGCATGTGAGTTGGCGGGATGTGGGTGCGCAGATCGAGACGATGCACGACGCGGACACCTTCGGGCAGGAGGAAGTGGCCGCCTTCATCCGGCAATATCTCGCGGCGGTCGGTCGCCTGATCGGCCCGGAGGAGAGCGACGCGGACTACTTCAGGAAGCTGCTCGACGACCACGATTCCCTGTTGAAGTACATGCTCGGCGTGCTTGGCGACGGGGGGGGAGAGCAAGAGATCCGGGCGATGGTGCCGGAGCGTCACGCACACTACCAGGACACCGTGGTGCGGTTGGTGAAGGACTTCGGCCAGAAGCCGGAGAGGTTGCGGTCGGAAGTTCGAGGCCTGCTGGCGAGTCGCGGAATAGAGACGACGATAACCGCCAGCAAAGGGAAAGTTGTGCTGTGGCTGAGCTGGGACCTGCAAGAAGCTCAGGGGCTGGGGCTTGGCGGGACTGGCGGGCGCATCTATTGGTTTTTCCAATTCACGCGCCGTAGCGTCGTCGTGGTGCTGGAATCCTCCCCTGGTCGTCGGGATGCGGTGGATCGGATCGTAGCCTGCATGCGCAAGATTCCGGTGGACCGGCGCCGTCGCGACAGATACCCGATGAAAGCCGGGGCATTCAACCACTTCCACTTCTACCGCCACGAACTCGTCGGCGAGGAAATTCTCTCGGGCAAGTCAACCGCGGCGGTTACAGAGGCCGTGCGGCAAGCCGTAGACGAATTCCTCGACGCGGAGGATTCGGACTACACGCGCATTAACGACTACTTCCGGTGTCTGGCGTTTCGGCCCGAGGAGGTTGGGGAGAAAGCGAAGTAGACCGGTACTCGCGGGCACCGTGCGCATCTCGACCTCCGCCCGCCCTAGGGGCGGTTGGGGGGGGCGGCTCCTCCTATGCGACGACCTCGGTTGTGCCTTCGGGGATCGACGGGGCCGCGCCCCTCACTAGCCCGCCGTGTAATACGGGGGACTCCCGGTGGGGTGGACGCCGCCTCCCGACGGCATCGCAATGTGCCAGGATGGTACTTGAAACGATTGGTTAATCGGACCATCTGAGGGAGGAAACATCCACACGGGAGAGGCTACCATCATCGGGGTCGATCTCGCAAATCGGAGCTTTCAGATGCACGAGGCCGAGGCGGACGGGTCGGTGGCGTATCGCAGGAAGCTGACCCGGGGGAAGCTTGCGGGCTTCATCGCGAGTCGGCCGCGCTGCACGGTGGCGATGGAGGCGTGCGGCAGTGCCCACTACTGGGGCCGGGAGATTCAAGAGCTCGGCCACGAGGTGAGGCTCGTGCCGGCAGTCTATGTGTAGCCGTTCGTCAAGAGGCAGAAGAACGACACCTCAGACGCCGAGGCGATCACGGAAGCGGCACAGCGGCCGACCATGCATTTCGTGGCGGTCAAGACGGAAGCGCAGCAGGCCCAGGCGATGCTCTTTCGCACACGCGACCTTCTGGTGCGTCAGCGCACCCAAACGATCAATGCGCTACGGGGTCACCTGGCGGAGTTCGGTGTCGTGGCTCCGCAGGGCACCGCCCATGTCGGGCGGCTGGCCGAGGTGATCGATGGCGAGAACTCCGGCCTGCCGGAGCCGGTCTTGGAAATGGGCAAGCTTTTGCTCGATCGGATCCACGAACTCGACGACAAGATCTCCGGAGTGGACAAGAAACTCCGAGTGAGCGCACGGGAGGACGAAGAGACGGCGCGGCTGATGACGATCCCGGGAATCGGACCGATCACCGCGCTGGCCATCCGGGCCTTCGCGCCACCGATGGAGAGCTTCCGGCGCGGGCGTGATTTCTCGGCTTGGCTCGGCCTCGTGCCGCGACAACACACGACCGGGGGCAAGCCGAGGCTGGGCGGGATCTCGAAGATGGGTCAGCGAGACTTGAGACGGCTGCTGATCACCGGAGCCATCGCCGTCGTCCGGCACGCCATCCGACGCGGGGAAACATCGGACCCGTGGCTGGCCGGCGTGATCGCACGCAAGCCGATGATGCTGGTCTCGGTCGCGTTGGCCAACAGGACGGCGCGGATCGTCTGGGCAGTGACGACGAAGAAGGAATCCTACCGGGCTCACGCCGCCACCTGAGCGGACGGGGAAAGGAGAAGAGCGAACGGAAGGCAGCCGTCGGAACATGCGGGCAAAGACGTAAGAACGAGTAAGGGCAAACGGTCAATGAGACGGGATCGGGAAAACCAAGTGTCAATCGGAAGGCTTCGAGCCTGCGGTGCCGATTTGGACCCGATCCGCGCATTTCCATACGGGCCAGCGGCTCACGAAGGGCCGCACCAACAGGCCGGATAGACGACAGCACCATGACCCAACCGCCCCCATCCGTTCCTGCTGAACGGCTTGCACTCCCGGGGGCGTCCATAGACGGTTGACAGCCGACTCTACCATCGCCGGTGAAGCCCCGGAACGACGCAGCTTGCGCTCCGCTGAGCGGTCCCACTCGCGCTGCAATGAGGCCGGGGAGACGGGACCAGTGATTCGTCACCGACTGCTCGGCAGCGGGTTGTCGAGATGCGCCTTCCGGCACCGCTCGCAGATGTCGGGACGAGCGCTCGCGGCGAAGGCTCCCGGCAAGCCCCGCCATATCTGGCGCGAGCCGTCGGTCATCCCGCAGAGTGTCGAGGGCGTGTCGGGGCTCGTGGGCCAGCCGCTCCGGGCGGTCTGCCCCGGACGCGCCGGGAGGTGGATCTTGGCCATGGGGTTAAAGGGTTTGAGTCCACTTCGGTGAGCCGACCGTTGATCCGCTTCAATGTGTGCAGGCCCGCGATCTCGGAGCCGTTGGCGCTGGCGGTTACCTCCAGAACTCCGACCCGTGTCTCCACGGTGTTGAGGCGTCTCTCCGCAGCATCGATGCTGCTGGCCGATACGCTACTCAAACGCCCGGATCGTGGACAGGGTGCCGTTGGCCTACGCTCCGTCATGGCTCGCCGCCCATCACCGGGTAGGCGAGCGGGCTCTTCGCCGTCCCGAGACGGCGCTGAACTGCCTTCGGGCACGGATCGCTGGCTGGGGAGCGACCCTTGGAGGGCTCGGGGCCGGGTGTGAAAACGCGCACGGCCCCGCGCCCGAACCGGGCACCTGTGCCCCTGGGGTCGCTCCCCACCAAGCCCCAAGCGGCTCCCGCGCCCCGGCCGGCCGCGCGGCTAAGCCGCAAGACGTTGCCGCGACAGCGGATAGGCAGGACGGGCGGTGCGCATCGCCGGAGCGCCAAAATGTGCATCGCCCCCCTGTGTCTCTTGCACACCTCCGATACGGCCCAAGACATCAGGCCTCCCACCAGATTCGAGCACCCGCCAGCCGATCCGAACTCCATCTCTTGACGCGTTCCGACAGCCCTCGGCCCGCACGCCTGCGCGCCCGACTCTCAAGGGCGATGGCACGCTTCAAGGCGGCGTTCAAGCCACCGTATTCGTCGAGGGTGCGGACATCTCCCCCGAGGATGGCCTGCTCGATGCGGGCGAGGTCGCGCCGGGTCTCCTCGTCGATTTCGGACGGGCAAGGATACGGCGACCAGTTCTTGAGCATCGTCCGAGTCCGACGGGCCTCCTTCCATCGTCGGACGACCGCCACCACTTCGATCTTTTAGGCCCAGATCCCAGAGCGCCTTCCAGACGGCGCGCTCCGTGTCCAGCGCGATGGGCAGCCCGAGCGGGAAGAAGCGCCGGAGGCCCCCTCTAGCGGCCCCGGTAGACCTGTTGGGGAAGGAGCTCCCGCTCGATCCCGAGCGCCTCGAAGGCGGCAACCCGGTCGACAAGAGGGCCAACAACTGGGTTGCCGATGATTGGATCACCTTCGGCAGACTCGCCGGTGGGTTGGCCTTCGCGTTGTCACGCTGCCCAAACGACCCTTACCGGCGACAGGATCATTCTTCGAGATGGCGTCTAATGCGCCCAATGAGCTGGCGGTCGCCCTCACGCCGCAGCACCAATCGCCATGCGTGTTCTTCGTCCAGCGAATCCCCCTCGTCGTTCTCCGCCCCGCTGGCTTCGAACACGTCCGGTAGGTTTAGCAGGAGCTCGAACGCATTGATGTCGCGCTCGTCCTCGTCCGTCAGGTCGTAGAGCTGCATCTCTGACAGGACTTGCTTGACCAGCCGAGGCACGGCGAAGGAAGCCAGCAGCAAGTGTTGACGAACTGTCCACAGCGATGGCATTCGGGCCGCGCTGTGCCCGTGCGCCAAGTTGCCCCGACATTTCTTCAGGTCCGAAGCCCAGAAGGCCCGGAGTCTGTCTTCCTTCCGCGATCCGCCTGACGGACGGCGTCGCCATTTGCTCGGGGGCATGTCGCGGCCCGGGCGCCAAGCGTCTGCGAACTTCGCGGCGAACCGTTTTTGGTCCCGCTTCGAGGCAATCCCGAGGACTTGCTGCATCGCCGCGTATGTCAGGACCAACTCCGTGTTCGGCAACATGTCGGGCGCGTCGGTGTTGGCCTCGTTGAAGAGGACGATGCCTTGATGCAGTCCGACCCACTCCTCCTGCTCGCGCGCCGCCAGTAGCGCTTGGAGCAAGGCGCAATCGGGCTTGATCACGCGACCACCAGAACCGATGTGCGCTGGGACTTGGACCCTGTAGTGGTCTCCGTCAAACCAGGAACGTTGGATCCCATCGCGTCGGCGCATTTCCAGCAGCTGTACCGGTCCCGGTTTCTTGGACAAGTGGACGGCCTAAACATCAGGCCGCC
>VXMG01000039.1:0-2866 GCA_009841185.1 Gammaproteobacteria bacterium | reverse complement strand
AGTGCCGCGTCCCGCGCCTCGGCCAGCGTCACGAGGCGGACGGAACCGAGCCCCAACTCCCGGCGCTTGCCGTGGATGAACAGCCGCTGGATCCACTGCTTGTACCCGGACGGCTTGACCCGCAGCACGAGGCCGTGCTCGTCCCAGTACAGACCCGGTTCGTGGACGCTTCGCACGAAGGCGGCGGTGAGTTTTCTGCCATGTTTGCCCATGTGGTCACCCTTTCGCGATCACCCTGCTGGTCACCCTTTCGATACTGGAACGTACCGAACGCCCTGACACGGCAGTATAACATAAGTAACGCAATCACAACAATTTCACTCACATAATTGGACTTCTCAAGACCACGCTGGATCACGCAATCGCGGAGCGATGCTCCGCCACGCGGGCGGAAACGACCCCGCGAGTTCCATGTCCAGCACCAGCTCCTGCCCGCGCCGGTCCGACACGACCCGAGTCCAGCCCACGCCGTCCGCCGTGGGTCCCGCCGCGTCCGTCGCGTCGGCCGGCTGCGCGGTGAAGCCGACCAGATGGCCCTCGAATCCGCGGGGAATCTGCCAGGATGATTCCAGAACTCCGCCCGGCAGCACCTGGCGCCGCTCCTCGACGAGGACGCCTCGCTCGTCCAACCACGCGGTGTCCAGCCGCCCGGGCCGCCACCTGAGCACGGCCGGCTCGCGGCCGCCCGGCCCCCGAGTCGCTCCATGGAGCGGGTTTTCCCGCGCGTCGCGACGCACGAGCGCCACGGAGAACCCCGGACCGACCTCGTGCTGCAGCACGTGTACGGGATCCCAGAACCCCGGCCGGTGAAGCCACCGCGGAAACGGCGGTGCCCACACCACGCCGTCCAGCCCCCCCAGAAACCACTTGTCATCCCGTGTCAGCGCCGCGATGCGTGCCTTGGGGGAAGCGAAAGGACGGGATCTCACGATACCGATGACCCGATCCTCCTCACCGGAGAGTGCAACGAAGGCTCGACGTTTCCGAGGACAACGTCGAAGGTACTGTTCGAGCCTCCCGGATGTCACGCACACGGCTGAGGACCGCGAGAATCGGGATTCCGCTGCCGGAAGGTTACGGCCTGGAGTGGAGCTGGAGGCCGGCGCGCCATCCCGCATTGAACGCCCACTCATCGCGGGCGTCCACGTACGCTTGCCAATCTGCCGGAGGTGATTGCCCCTCGGCGGCCGCCCGGTTCCGAGCGTCCTCGACCTGTTCTTCCAGAGGTGGGAGGCCGACCGCTTTCCGGCGTTCTGCAAGCTCCTGCGGATCCTCCACCTCGCCCGGCGAGAGCCTCCCGTCGACGTCCCAATCCACCTGCGTGCCGTAGCGCTGCGGGCGTCCTTCGAAGAATCGGATCCGGTCTTCCAGCATGGCGGCGTGCGCAGGATTCGCCTTCCCTTCTCGTGCCGCCGCCGTGAGGAGTGGCAGTGTTCGACGGAGCAGGTCGGGCTCAGAGATTGCGTGCTGGAGTATCAGCCAGGCCGCCTCTGCTCCGTCAGAACCGACCACGTCGGAACCTGGCCATCCGACCGACTCGATGATTCGCCGAAGATGCCGGGCATTGCGTCGGTGCACCCGAGCCATTCGAGGTTCATAGCCGGCGTTGAAGAGCGCGCCGGACGCTGCGAGTTCGGCACGCACGGAGCGGTCCAGGCGGGCCATCTCCAGGAGCTCGCGCCGCAAGGGTCTGGGCTGGCTCGACTTCCCGGAAGCGGGGTGGTGTGCCGCATGACCGGACGCCCGGCGATTCGTAGCGGGGCGGTCCTTGTCCGATCCGCTGGTCACGGCGCCGGCAGGCTTGGGGCCCGTATCGTCTTTGGTCATCGTTTGTACCTACTACCAGCAGTGTAAGAGTGTCAGTGGTCTACTACAGGTAGTAGGCCGATTCGGCTCCATCAGGTGTTGCCGCGGAGGCACGGTTGTCGCGTGACCGGTGATACGTTACAGTTCTCATCCAATGATACTTGGCTTTCGCCACCGAGGCCTCGAGCGTTTGTTCGAAAAGGGAGACCGGAGACGGATATCTGATGAAGAACCCACCGCATCCGGGCCTGTCCGTGCGCCATGATTGTCTGGAGCCGCTGGGGCTCACCGTGACGGAGGCAGCGCGGAGGCTGGGGGTTAGCCGCAAGCAGCTTTCGGAACTTGTCAACGGCCGTTCCGGCATCTCTCCCGAAATGGCGATCCGGCTGGACATGGCGTTTGGAGGCGGCGCGGATACCTGGTATCGCCTTCAGGCGGCCTACGACCTTGCGCAGGCCATGAAGAACGCCGGCCGGATCCACGTCGAGCGGATAGCGACCCCGGTTTGACGCTGCATCCCGCGCGTCGGTTGGGTCCTCCCGTCAGCCTCATCCCCTAGCCTTCCATCGGCGGAAGCGTGCCGTCGAGCTCCGCGTACACCTGCTGGATCGCGCGGCCCGCCTGACTCTCCGACAGCCACCAGTCCCCGAGTTCCCCGAAATCCGCGCGCTCCCGCGCCTCCTCCAGGCTCAACCCCTGCCCGTGCAGGCGACGACCCTCTTCGATGACCTGCACCACGGCCTGGCGGAACACCTCCAGCTCCTCCCGCAGCACCTCGGGCGAATCGACGAAGCCGTGCCCCGGAACGTACGTCCCGACGCCCATCGCCTGCGCCCGCTCGATCATCGCCACCCATTCAGTGGGAAAGGCGGTGCGCATGGCGGGGAAGACGCGGTGCAGATAGGCCTCGCTCATGAAGAGGATGTCCTCGTTGGGGAGATGGACGACCAGGTCGCCGCCCGTGTGCGCGCGCCCGAGGAAGAGGATCTCGATGGTCCGGCCGCCCAGCTCGAGCACCGCGCGATCGTCAACCAGGCGGGTGGGCAGGACCACCGGGGGC
>VXMG01000053.1:0-2892 GCA_009841185.1 Gammaproteobacteria bacterium | reverse complement strand
GCGAGGCCGTGCAGGCGAACCGGAAGCTCCGGACGATCCTGATCTTCCTCTCGGCAAGCATCGTGCTTGGCGTTTTCGTGCTGCTTCGGATCGCGGGTGCGGAGCCGCCCAAGCCCATCGTGGTCCGCGTCGACGAGGTGGGCCGGGCCGAGGCGCTGGCCTACGAGGCGGCAACCGCGCAGGCCGACCCGCTCGATCCGACAACGAAATACTTCCTGAACCGGTTCGTCCACGACTTCCACTCCCGGCGGCGCGCGACGGCGCAGGAGCAATGGACGCGGAGCCTCCGGTTCCTATCGACGGACCTGGCGAACGCCGCGTTTCAGAGGGACGGCGCGGAGGTCGCGAGCGTGGCGGCGGGGACCGCCGAGACCGAGACCGAGGTCGAGCAGGTGGTGCTCCGCATCCATCCCGCGCCCGAGCCGCCGCACGGCGCGACGGCGGACTTCGACCTCGTGCAGTTGCGGGGCGAGCAGGAGCTTCGGCGCGAGCGCTGGTCGCTCACGCTCCGGTTCGAGTTCCTGGACTCGATCCCGCCCGAGCTGGTCGTCCACAACCCGATGGGGCTCCTCGTCACCTACATGCGGGCAGACCGGGCGCTCGTGACGGGAGACGAGCGATGATCGCGCATCTCAAGGGGCGCGAGAAGGCGCTCGAAGCGTTCGGCTGGACGGGCAGGAACGCCGAGTGGGTCGCGCTCGTGTGCCTCCATAGCGGGGTGTTCACGCGCGATCAGATCTCCGACTGGCTCGGGATCGATCGCTTCAAGGCGCTCCGCTTCGTGCAGGACATCACCGCGCGGAGGCTGGCGGCCGAGGATACCCAGGAGGGCCGCAAGATTTGCCGGATCTGTGGGCGCGCCATCTACCGGGCGCTCGGTGCCGAGGACATCCGCCACCGCCGAATCGCGTCCCCCGAGGTGCTGATGCGCCGTCTGCTCTCGCTCGACTACGTGATCGAGCACCCGGGTCTCCCATGGCTCCCGACGGAACCCGAAAAGGTCGCCGCGTTCGAGGCGCTCGGCATCGAGAGCGCGCTGCTGCCCGTGCGCGTGTACCGGGGCGCCGCGGGCGAGACCCGGCGCTACTTCCCCTTGAAGCTGCCCGTCGCGCTCGACACCGGGGGCGCGGTGTTCGTCTACGCCGATCCGGGTCACGGAACCGCCGCGGGCCTCCGCTCATGGGGCCGCGCGCACCGGGAGCTCTGGGGCGCGCTCCAGGAGAAGGGCCAGGCCATCGAGGTCATCGCCGTGGTTCGCACCGACAGCGCGTTTGACCGGGCGGAGAAGGTGTTGGCCAACTGGACCGACCCGGCTCGGTTCCCCAGCCGCTCGCGGGGGTCCGCGACCGGTCGTGAGATCCGCCGCGACATCGAGCGGATCGAACAGGGCATACGCAGCAGGGACGACAGCGTGATCGAGGAGCACGCGAGCCTTCGGGGCTGCCTGGTCCGGCTCGCCGAACTCCGGACCGCGCTTCCGACCGCGCCGTCCGAAGCGATGATCGACGGCTTCACGATGTGGCGCTCCCCCCGGCTGCCGGGAGACCCGTTTTGAGCGCCGGAAGCGGGGCACCGATGCCGATCCGTGCATGCACATCCCACATCGGGGTGCTTGTGCATCGAAGCTGCGTTTCCGCGTGCACGACATCGGTTCCGCATGTCGCTGTCGCGCTTTCGGTTGCACCACGGCCGCCGGAACGGCGACGCCGATCCGGCCATCGAGGCCGTGGCTGGGAGCGACCCCCCATCTCGGCATGCCTCGATCGGCATCGGGCAGGATGGCGATGTGCATCCCCATCCTCCCCGCCGCTGCGGGGTCGCTCCCAGCCAGCAGTCCTTCCAGGAAGGGTGTCTGACCGATGAAGTCGGGCACGCTCGCCATCATCGGGTCCGCCGTCGGCGCGGTCGGCGCGCGGGCGCTGAAGGCGCCGTTCCCGCCGCCGGGCGCGAACCAGTACCTCGACCTGATCGCCTCGCACGATCCGGGCCTGCTCGCCGCGCTCAGGGTCTGGCACCACGCTTGGCCCGCCGTCCTGGTCGTGCTCGCGGGCTCGTTCGCGCTCTCGGTCTGGCGGGTCTGGCTCCAGCCGCTCTTCCGGCCCACGCGGCGCGGCAGGCTGCCCGAGTGGCCCGCTTCGCCCGGCGACGATGCGCCGTCGCTCGTGATCGGCGAGCTGCACCATCCGACCGTGCCGGAAGAGAGCGAGCAGCCGTCGTGGCTCGTGATCCCGGAGAAGGGGCTCTACACCGGCACGCTCATCGTGGGTGCCGTCGGTACGGGCAAGACGAGCGGCTGCATGTACCCCTTCGCCCGCCAGATCCTCTCGTGGCGGGCCGACGATCCCAAGCGGTGGGCGGGCGCCCTCGTGCTCGAAGTCAAAGGCGACTTCTGTCATCAGGTCCGCGGCATCCTCGAAGACGCCGGCCGCGCGGACGACTACCTCGAAATCGGGCTCGGCGGGTCGCTCCAGTGGAACCCGCTCGACGATCCGCTGCTTGACTCCTACTCGCTCGCCTACGGCGTTGCATCCCTCATCAACCAGCTCTTCGGCAAGTCGCGCGAACCGTTCTGGCAACAGGCGTACACGAACCTCGTCCGGTGGATCGTCGAGCTTCACCGGCTCCTGCCGGGGGGCTGGGTCACGCTCCAGGACATCTACCGCTGCACGGTGGACGCGGAGCTTCTGGCCCGGAAGATCCGCGAGGCGCAGGACCTGGCGGACCAGGTATCCCCGGTCGATGCCGTCATCCCCGACGACGCCATGATCGCCCACGCAGACGCGCTCAAGAAGTGGGACTGGGATCCGGTCGGCACCGACGGGGCGCGCTCGCGACTGGACGCCAAGCTGCGGGCAAAGCTGGCGAAGCTCGAAGTCACCTACGCGGTGGAGG
>VXMG01000067.1:0-29724 GCA_009841185.1 Gammaproteobacteria bacterium | reverse complement strand
TCCCCGGCGGCGTCGCGGTCCCCGGCCCCCACGTCGATCCAGAGGTCGCGGACCTTGCTCGCCTTGGTCCGATCCGATGCCTTCATCAGGTGAATCGGCTTCTTGCCGATGACGCCCGGCACTTCGCCGGCGCCGCCGAGGATGCGCACCCGCTGGCCCACCAGCACCTGCGCGTCCCATCCGCCGATGGTGTCGAAGTAGAGGAAACCGTCCTTGTCGATGTGGGTGACCTGAAGGCCGATCTCGTCGATGTGCCCGGCCATCATCACCCGCGGCCTGCCCTCCGGATTCACCGAGGCGAAGGAGTTGCCGGTCACGTCGGTCCACACGCGGTCCGCGAAGCTCTCGGCCTGCTGCCGCCAGACGCGTGCGGCCCGCACCTCGAAGCCCGAGGGGCCGGGAGCGTTGAGAAGATGTTCGAGGAAATCGATCGCCGGGGTCATTGGTTGGCTCCGGGTCATCTATGGTTTCGTCTCTTTTCCTGGATGATCTCGCCCGGGCGGGACCGCGGCGCCTCGTCACCGGAGTCGGCCTCGGCCCCAAGAGGTCCGCGCCTCGTCCCGAATCCCCATCCAGACGCCCCGCCCGCACGTGCCGACGCCCCGCCTGCACCCGGAAACCCGCCAATGGTGGTCACTTGGAGCGACCCGTCGGCCAGCTGGCGCTCGATCCGGCTCCGTATCCGCTTCTGGATCCAGCGCCGGCTCGGCGGCACCAGCAGCGAGAACCCGACGACATCGGTGAGCAGCCCCGGGGTGAGCAGGAGCGCGCCTCCCAGCAGGATGCAGAGCCCGTCCATCAGCGCCCGCCCGGGTACGCCGCCGCTAGCCAGACGCTGCTGGAACGACCAAAGCGCGCGCAGCCCCTCGCGGCGCGCCAGCCACGCCCCCGCCACTCCCGTGAGCACACAGAGCGACAGCGTGGGAAGAAGCCCGATCGCGCCTCCCAGGCGGATCAGAAGGAACAGTTCGAGCAGCGGGACCGCCACGAAGATGAGCGCGAGCCTGGACAGTATCGACATGGGAAAGCTCTACACCGGCGCGGTGATTCCGGTGCCGGGAGCGCCCGGCGAGATGCCGGGCCAACGCCGCCGGGCGGTCGCGCAGCAGGCCCACATCCCCCAGCGCGCGGCTTGATCGGCAGGCGCGGCTTCGCTTACTTGCCGTATGGAGCAGACCTACTTCCGGAAGGGATTCGGCCTGAAAACCCAGGTCAAACCCATCATCGACGCCGAGTACCACTCGCAGCTCGTGGATCGCATCCGCGCCCGCGGCTATACCGATGTCTTCGGCGACATCACCGTGCGCCTGGCGCAGGAGTTCGGGTTCTGCTACGGGGTCGACCGCGCCATCGACTACGCGTACGAAACGGTGACCAAGTTTCCCGGCAGGAACATCTATCTGGTCGGGGAGATCATCCACAACCCGCATGTGAACCAGCGCATGCGCGAGATGGGCATCCGCTTCCTCTATCCGCGCGAGGACCAGAGCTTCGACTTCTCGCACCTCACGCCCAGGGATGTGGTTCTGATTCCGGCGTTCGGCGTCACGCGTCACGACTTCAGCACGCTGCGCGAGATCGGGTGCCTTCTGGTGGATACCACGTGCGGCTCCGTCCTGAACGTGTGGAAGCGCGTCGAGCGATACGCGCGCGACGGCTTCACGGCCATCGTCCACGGCAAGTACACGCACGAGGAATCCCGCGCGACCGCGTCCCAGGTCACGCTGTACGACGGCGGCAAGTACCTGATCGTGCGCAACATGGAGGAGGCGAAGCTGGTGTGCGACTACATCGCGCACCGTCCCGGGAGCATGTCGACCGGGGAGTTCACGGAGCACTTCCGCGAAAAGGCCACGCCCGGATTCGACCCGGAGCTCGACCTGAGCAAGGTCGGGGTAGCGAACCAGACCACCATGCTGGCCAACGAGTCGCTGGCAATCGCCGCAAGAATTCGCGAGGCGATGGTGGAAGGACACGGGGAGGAGTACGCCAGCGAGCGGTTTCGATCATTCGACACCATCTGCTCGGCAACCCAGGAGCGCCAGGACGCGGTTGAAGGGATGATGTCGCAGCCGCCGGACGTGATGATCGTCATCGGCGGCTACAACTCGTCGAACACCAACCACCTGGCCGCCATGTGCCGGGAGTACACCGTGACCTACCACATCGAGGACGCGGTGTGCATCGACGTGACGACGGGCCTGGTGCGCCACAAGCCCGAACTCGATCCGCACGCGGCCGAGGTGGTCGCCCGCGACTGGCTCCCGGACGGCCCCTTCGAGCTGGGCATCACGGCCGGCGCCTCCACTCCGAACAACAAGATCGGCGAAGCGCTGGCGCGCGTGCTGGCGATCCGGGGGGAGCTGCCGGCCGAGGAAGCGCCTGACCAGCCCGAAAACGGCGCGCGCGTGCCGAGGGTGCTGCCGCAGGCCGGAGGCCGTTAGGCCTCTCCCTAGATGTGAATCGCCCTTCCCAGCGCTGACAGCGCCCCTTCCGCCACGGCCTCGGAGAGGGTCGGGTGCGGGTGCATCGCCTTCTCCATCTCCTCGACGGTCGCCTCCAGGTGGCGCCCAACCACGAACTCGGCGATGAGTTCGGTGGCGCCCGGGCCCACGATGTGCGCGCCCAGGATCTCCGAGTAGCGCTTGTCGCGGATCACCTTCAGGAATCCCTCCGAGTCGCCGGCCGCCAGCGCGCGCCCGTTGCCCACCCACGGGAACCTGCCCACCTCGATGTCGTGTCCGGCTTCCCGGGCCTGGGCCTCGGTGAGTCCCACGGACGCCACTTCGGGGTGGCAGTAGGTGCAGTTGGGGATGTTGCCGTAGTCGACGGTCCCGTGTCCCGCTCCGGCGATGTGCTCCACCGCCACGATGCCCTCGTGCGAGCCCTTGTGGGCGAGCAGAGGCGGGCCCGCGCAGTCGCCGATGGCGAAGATGCCGGGCACGCTGGTCTCCATGTGCTCGTTGACCTCGACGAAACCGTCGCTGGTGGTGGCCACCCCGGCCCGGTCCAGCCCGATGTCCTCGATGTTGGGGACGCGCCCGACCGCCGAAAGGACGTAATCGGCCTCGAGGACCCGCTCTTCCCCGCCGCCGTCCTGCACCGTGAGGCGGACGCCGGAGTCGTGGATCTCGGTGTTCTTCAGGGCCGTGCTGGTGAGGATCTTCATCCCCCGCCGCTTGTAGCTCCTGGCCACCGCCTCCGAGACCTCTTCATCCTCCACGGGAAGAATGCGGTCGAGCATCTCGACCACCGTGACCTTCGAGCCGTAGGCGGCGTAGATGTCCGCGAACTCGATGCCCACCGCGCCCGCGCCCACGATCACCAGGTGCCCGGGGGCGTCGGACTGGAAGAGGGCGTGCGTGGACGACCAGATGCGCTCACCGTCGATGACGAGGACGGGGATGTCGCGGGGCCGGGAGCCGGTGGCGATGATTACGTTGCGCCCGTGGTAGCGCTGAGATTCGCCGTCCTCGCCGCGCACCTCGACGGTGCCTCCTCCGGCCAGCCGGCCGTAGCCCCTGATGTGGGTCACGCCGTTCTTCTTGAACAGATGGCCGATGCCGCGCACCAGCCGCGAGGCGACGTTGCGGCTGCGCTTCTGGGCGGGACCCAGATCCACCCCCATCTCGCCCAGCATGATGCCGTGCTGCTTCGCCCTCTTCAGCTGGCCGACCAGCAGCGCGCTGGAGAGCAGGGCCTTGGTGGGGATGCAGCCCACGTTCAGGCAAACCCCGCCCAGCTCCTCGTACTCGACGCAGGCGGCGCTCAGTCCGAGCTGGGCCGCGCGGATGGCCGCGACGTAGCCGCCCGGGCCGCTGCCGATGACGATCACGTCGAAATTCTTTTCGGCGTCGGTCACTTCTTCACCTCCGATTCAGTGCGGGAACCCCGAGAAGTCTAGGGGAGCCGGTGCGGGTTGCAACCCCCGTGCCGGGCTTCTTTGTGCGTTGCCGCAGGCTTGTTATATTGCGCGTTCTTCGGGACGTGGCGCAGTCCGGTAGCGCACCTGAATGGGGTTCAGGGGGTCGCCGGTTCGAATCCGGCCGTCCCGATTTTTCGGGTCAAGAGTGTCGCGGACACGACGTTACCTCGTCCGGCAAGGAGCGCCTCATGCGGTTGCACCTGAGTGTTCTCCCGGTTTTTCTCGCCTTGTACCTCGGATCGCCCGCCCTCTCGCTTGTGGGCAGTCCCCCGCCGGCCCAGGCCAGCGCGGGCGCGGTTGCGGCCGGCTTCAGCCACGCCTGCACGCTGGCGGAGGATGGGACGGCAAGCTGCTGGGGCACCAACGCCTATGGGCAGTTGGGCGATGGCGGCACGGCCGACCGCGCGGAGCCGGCCCCGGTCTCCGGGGGCTTGAGCTTCCAGTCGATCTCGGTCGGCCACGGGCACGCCTGCGGCGTGACGGCCGACGGTGCCGTCCACTGCTGGGGCAGAAACGGGTACGGCGAACTGGGTGACGGCTCCACCACCAACCGCGCTGAACCGGTCCGGGTGGCCGGAGAGATGACCTTCACGGCGGTGGCGGCCGGCACGAACCACACCTGCGCGCTCACCGGAGACGGCGAGGCGTACTGCTGGGGGCTCAACAGCTCGGCACAACTGGGCGTGACGGCGGGCACCCCGAGCCTCGAGCCGCTGCGGGTTCCGGTGGACAGCGAGTTCGAGTCGATCACCGCCAGCGTCGACCACACCTGCGCGCTGGCCGGGAACGGACGGGCCACCTGCTGGGGCTCGAACGACATGGGCGAACTGGGCGACAGCACCCGCGCCCTGGGCTCGGTGCAGCCGGGCGAGGTGGATGGTCCGAGATACGACGTGCTGTCCGCCGGCAGCAACCGCACCTGCGGGGTCACCGGTGGCGGCGATGCGTACTGCTGGGGCAACAACAACTACGGCGTGCTGGGGGACGGCACCGAGGAGCGCCGGGGCGGCCCCACCGAGGTGGCCGGCGGGCACGACTTCTCCACCATCTCCGCCGGCGGCGTGCACACCTGCGCGCTCACCGACGACGG
Organism: Gammaproteobacteria bacterium; assembly: GCA_009841185.1. GTDB lineage: Bacteria > Gemmatimonadota > Gemmatimonadetes > Longimicrobiales > Gaopeijiaceae > BD2-11. Next base: position 24,709 of record VXMG01000067.1, on the reverse strand, counting down.
AGAGGCGTACTGCTGGGGGCTCAACACCTTCGGCCAGCTGGGCGACGGCTCGACCGACAACGCGCTGGAGCCAGTCGCGGTCGCGGGGGGGCACACCTTCGAGTCGATTTCGGCGGGCAACTACGGCACCTGCGCGATGACCGCCGCCGGCGAGGTCTACTGTTGGGGCCGGGTGGCCGGGATGGGGGGCTACGAGGAGGGCGCGGGGATGGACACCGAGCCCACGCTGGTGGACGGCGGGTCCTCCTCCGGCGAGACCGGCTCCGCAGGAGAGGACAAAGACCGCGACTGGGCCGCGCTGGCCGCATCCTTCGGCGCCCTCGCCGCGCAAACCCCCGTGCGCACGGTTCAGCCCGGAGCCCCGGGAGAGGACACGCGCGTGCTTGAGCCGGGCGAACTCGACGGCACCGAGCTCCCCCCGCACACGGAAGCCGATCTTCGTTTCATGCGCGGGATGATCCCGCATCACGCGCAGGCGCTGGACATGGTGGAGCTGCTCCGCGACCGCACCTCCAACCCGCGGCTGCATCGTCTGGCCCTCCGCATCGAGATCTCGCAGCAGGACGAGATCGCGATGATGCAGCGCTGGCTGCGCGAGCGGGGCGAAGACGCCCCCGGCGGCATGGCGCACCACGGTGGCATGATGGAACTCATGCCGGGGATGCTCACGCCGGAGCAGATGACGCAATTGGCAGAGGCGCGCGACGCCGAATTCGACCGCCTCTTCCTCGAGTTCATGATCAGCCACCACGAGGGCGCGCTGGTCATGGTCCAGGCATTGTTCGCGAGCCCGGGCGCGGGACAGGGGTCCGCCATCTACCACTTCGCGTCGGATGTGGAGGCGGACCAGGAGATGGAGATCCGGCGCATGCGCGCGCTGCTGGAGAGCGGCTGAGGTGATTCACGCCCGCGCCGGCCAACTCGGGCCGGCCGCGGAACCAGATGGGAGAAGGGGACGATGAAGAAGCGGCTTCAGATCGATCGAGGAGCTATGAGGATGCGCGCGTTTTGGATGGGCGTCGTGCTAGCGGCGCTTGCGCTGCCGGCACATGCGGCCGCCCAGGCGGTGCCGCCGGGACAGCCACGGCCCGAGGAGCTCGCCGAGGTACGCACCGACTCGCTCGCCGAGCCCGCCCTTCCCGCCTTTGACTGGGACATCCTGGATCCGCGCGTGAACCTGGCCGCGGGCTGGCTGGACGCCGAGAGCGCCATCTGGAACCTGGAACTGGTGACGACGACGCCACGTCCGGAGGGCTTCTTCAACCCTGAAACGCCGCGGGAGGGGGCGGGATTCTCCAACACCGACCTCGCCTTCCAGGGCAACTACCTCTTTCAGGGCAACTACAACGGCTTCCAGGTCTACGACATCTCCGACCCCGGCAACATCGAGCTGCACGTGGCGGTCGTGTGTCCCGGCGGCCAGGGCGACGTGTCCATCTACGGCGACCTGCTGTTCATGTCCGCGCAGGAGACCCGCGGACGCCTGGACTGCGGCACCGAGGGTGTCCAGGACAGCGTCAGCGTCGAGCGCTTCCGCGGCGTGCGCATCTTCGACCTGTCGAACCTGGAGGCGCCCCGCCAGGTGGCGGCCGTGCAGACCTGCCGCGGGTCCCACACCCACACCGTGGTCACCGATCCTGACGACGACGAGAACGTGTACGTCTACGTCTCCGGTACCTCGGGGGTGCGTCCCGCCGACGAGCTGCCCGGGTGCTCGGGACTGCCCCCGGAGGAGGACCCCAACACATCGTACTTCCGCATCGAGGTGATCCAGGTGCCGCTCGCCAACCCGGCCGCTGCCGAAATCGTCAGCATGCCGCGCATCTTCGCCGACCCCGAGACCGGCGAGTACGGCGGCCTCTGGCAGGGGGGCGACCACGGCGAGGGCACCCAGGACTCTCGCCTCACCAACCAGTGCCACGACATCACGGTTTACCCGGAGATCGGGCTTGGCGCCGGCGCGTGCGCCGGGAACGGCATCCTGCTCGACATCTCCGACCCGGTGAACCCGGTGCGCCTCGACGAAGTGGTAGACCCCAACTTCGCCTACTGGCACTCGGCCACCTTCAACAACGACGGCACCAAGATCCTCTTCACCGACGAGTGGGGTGGAGGAGGCCAGCCCCGCTGCCGCTCCACCGATCCGCCCGACTGGGGCGCGAACGCCATCTTCGAGATCGTCGATGGGCAGATGGAGCTCGCCGGCTACTACAAGCTGCCGGTGCCGCAGAGCGAGCTGGAGAACTGCGTGGCCCACAACGGCGCCGTCATCCCGGTGCCCGGACGCGACATCATGGTGCAGGCGTGGTACCAGGGCGGCCTGTCGATGCTCGACTTCACCGACGCATCCGACCCCGTCGAGATCGCGTTCTTCGACCGCGGCCCGCTGAGCGAGGAGGAGATGTACACCGGCGGCTACTGGTCCACCTACTGGAACAACGGCTTCATCTACGGCGCCGAGATCACGCGCGGGCTCGACGTCTTCCGCCTGTCGCCCAGCGAGCATCTCTCCCGGAACGAGATCGACGCCGCGAACATGGTGCAGGTCGAGGAGTTCAACGCCCAGTTGCAGCCGATGTTCACTTGGCCCGCCCACCCCGCCGTGGCGGGATCGTACCTCGACCAACTGCAGCGCGCCGGCGACATCCAGCCCTCGCTGCTGCAGCGATCGCGGGACGTGTTGGCTGCCGCCTCGTCCTCGCCCGGAGCCGACGTGGCTGCTCAACTGCGGGAGACCGCGGCCACCCTGGACGCAAACGCCGACGAAGTGAACGCCGGCGAACGGCTGGGCGACGCGACCCGCCAGCGCTGGCTCGCACAGGCTATGCGGGAGCTGGCGGCGTCGATGGACTGAGATGAGGGCAGTTCTCGCGCTCGTTGCGAGCGTCGTCGTCGCCTGCGCGGAGGTGGCCGATCAGCGCGAGACTCCTGCGACGGTTTCGTCGGGCGCGGACGGGGACTTGCCCCTCCCCACCGCCCTCTGGCACGACGCCACTGACGAACTCCTGCCCGCCACGGCCGAGTGGACCAACAAGGTCGAGCTGGCGGACATCGACGGGGACGGGCGGATCGACTTGCTGTTCGCGAACGGGGGCAACTATTCCGAGCCGGGTGAACCCGAGCTGAACCGCGCGTTCGCCAACCGTGGCCCGGGGCAGCCCTTCGAGGAGGTGACGGGCCGGGTGTTCGGCGCCACGCCGGATCTCGCGCGGGTGATCAAGGCACGCGACTTCGACGCGGACGGGAATACCGACATTCTCGTCGGGGCGACATACCAGACCCAGAGCCGTCTGTACATGGGGATGGGAGAGGGCGCCTTCGAGGAGCGGACCGCGACCCACCTCCCGCAGCTCCCGCTCAGCCTGGGCGACGCCGAGCCCGGGGACGTGGACCGCGACGGCGACCTCGACCTGGTGCTCGCGGACTGGGGCCCCGGCAACAACATGGCCAACGAGGGCGGCCGCACGCGCCTCTGGCTGAACGACGGCACGGGCCGCTTCACCGACGCCACCGACGGCCGCATGCCCGCGACCCTGGTCCGCTTCTCCTGGGACCTTGAGCTGGTGGACGTGGACAACGACTTCGACCTGGATGTGCTGGTGTCGTGCAAGCGCTGCGCGGGCAGCCTGCTCTTTCGCAACGACGGGACCGGCACCTTCGAGGAGGATCCGCGCGGGCTGCCGCAATACACCAACAACTACGAGTTCGAGGCGATGGATCTCGACGGCGACAAGTTCCTCGACCTCGTGACCATCAACGATGGCGAGATCGTCGGCGAACGCGGCTCCCGCCGGCGCGAACACGTCTTCCGCAACGACGGCGAGGGCCGGTTCGTGGATGCCACGGACGCCTGGTGGCCCACCTCGGAGAACATCGGGGAGGACGACAACGTCGTGGCCTTCCTCGACTTCGATTCCGACGCCGACGCAGACTTCCTGATCGGCTCTCTGAGCGGGCCCGACCGCCTGCTGATCAACGACGGATTTGGCCGGTTGCGCGTGCTGCGCGTGGCCACGGACGTGTTCACCGGCGCGGAGACACCCGGCACGCTCGGCATGGCCATCGCCGATCTGGACGGCGACGGCCGCATCGACGTGGTGCAGTCCCAGGGCGAGCATCCCACGGCCATACAGGAACGCATCTTCCTGGGAAGGGGGCTCGACGCCTACAACGGGATGCCCGTCTTGGGCCAGCCGCTCACCGTGCCGGACGGCGACAGCGCCCTTGTCATGATCCGCATCCACGAGCGCAAGAGCCCGCTGCTCGCGGCGGAGTGGGAATCCGTCGAAGTAACGTGGGAGTCCGCAGATGGCCAGGGGACGGTCCCCATGCGCTGGTACGGCGAGTACCTCTGGCGGGCCCGCATTCCGCTGAACGCGAGGCCATCGGTCATTGACGCGAGGGCTGTGTCCGGAGGCCGGACTCGCGTGCAGTACGTCCGTGCCGGCCAGGGAGCTTCAGGAGCCTGAGAGCGCGCTGGAAGGAGGAATGAGCGGATGAATCCCCCGGACCCCCTCACTCGCCGCAGCGTACCTTTCGCAATCGTCGCCCTGTTGTTGTCGTTTTCAACCTCGACGCCCGCGCCCGCCCAGACCACCGGCGCCATCGAGGGCACGACCGTCGGCACGAACGGCTTTCCGGTGTCCGGTGCGCTCGTGACCGTCACCGGCGCTGCCGTGAGCCAGGAGAGCGTCACGGGCCCCGACGGCTCCTTCCGGTTCGCGGGTCTGGCCGCCGGCGACTACGTCGTCACCGGGATGCTTCCGGGTTTCGAGACGGCGGAGATTCAGGTCACGCTCGCGGCGGGCGCCACGGGAACCTTTCAGTTGGTTCTGCAGATCGCCTATGTGCTCGACACGCTCAGCGTCGTAGCCGAGGAGCCCCGGATCTTCGCCCGCAACTTCGTTCCCGAGTCGATGATCCGGCAGCAGTCGAAGATCACCAACGTTATGGCGGTGGTGGACAACCTTCCCGGGGTATCGGTACAGGAGGGGGACGCGTACGGCTTCGACGACTGGTCGAGCAACGTGGCCGTGCGCGGCTTCCAGGTGACCCTCAGCGACGTCCAGATCGGCACCACCATCGACGGCTTCCCGAACGGCACCTCCGACTACTGGGGCGGCGCCAAGGCGAACCGCTTCGTCGACCCGATGAACCTCGCGAGCGTCGAGGTTTCGCAGGGCACGGCCGACATCGCCTCCCGGTCGGTCGAGGCGCTGGGCGGCACCTTCAACTACCTCACGAACGATCCGGCGGCGGAGCGTGCCTACACCGCCTCGGCCACGATCGGCGAGAACGGCGGCGAGCGGTTCTCCATGCGGGTCGACACCGGACCGCTGTTCGGCGGGGAGACGCGCGCCTGGATCGCCGGCGTACGCCAGGAGGCGACCGACTGGATGGAGGGCTCGGCGAGGAACGAGCGGGAGCATATCGCCGCCAAGCTGGTTTCGTCGCACGGCCGCGTCGACCTCACCGGCTATCTCTCGTACGACGACATCCACGAGGACGTCTACCAGCGGCTCTACAGCGACGCCGACTTCAGGGCCGACCCGCGCTGGGACCGGCTGGTCGGCGACTGGCCCGGCGTGCCGTACCTGAACCAGTTCTACCGGCCCGGCTGGCAGACCCGGCGCCAGAACACCTTCGCCTACGTCAGGGCCGACTGGGCGCAGAGCGAACTCGGTTCGCTGAGCGCGGGCGTCTACTACCATCGCACCGGGGGCCGCGGCGACTGGCTGCCCCCCTACATCGTCGACGTCGTCGACGACCGCGGCGGCCCTGAATCGGAGCTCGCCGGCAATCCACCGGTCAGGGGCGGCACGCAGCTCGGCGTCATCCGCTTCGTGGACGCCAACGGCGTCGCGGTCGGACCGACCCCCGGATGCACGTCGTCCTACATCTTCAACTACTACGGTTCGGGCGGCCCGGAAGTCGACCCGTCATGCCATCCGGGCGCAACGGCGGTGCAGTCGTACCGCCACAGCCACTACGGCAAGGACCGCTACGGCCTGACCCTCGACGAAGAGTGGTCCACCACGCTGGGCAGCGCCGGCAGCGCGCTGCGGGCCGGCATCTGGTACGAGGGCTCGCGGCGCCACCTGGGCCGGGACTGGCACCGCATGCTCGATCCCACGCTCAGCTTCAAGTGGGACTATCAGGCCTACTGGCACCAGTACGAGTGGGATTTCCCGCAGAACATCTTCAAGTGGTACCTGGAGGAGACGCTCTACGTTGGCCCGTTCGCCCTGAGCGGCGGCGTCAAGCAGTTCCTGATCGGCGTGTCGCGCGAAGACCAGTTCCATGCCGATCCATCGCTCGACGTCGGTTCCGATTCGAAGCTGCTCTTCCAGGGCGGCGTCACGTACGAGACCCCGGTCGCGGGCCTGGACCTGTTCGCGGGCTATTCCCAGAACTTCAGAGCGATCGGCAGCACGCTGCTTGAGGTGCCGGGCCGGAGCCTGGAGCTCCTCGAGCCCGAGACCGCATCGAACATCGATGTAGGGGTTCAGTATGCGGGAGAGCGGGTTGCCTTGAGCGCTGCGTGGTATTCCATCGACTTTACGAACCGGATCTTCTACCTCGGACCGCAAACGCCCGCCGGCCCCAACTACCTCATTCCGGGAGGCGGGGCCTACTTCAACGCAGGCGGGATCGAAACAACCGGCCTTGAGGTGGCCGCCACGGTGCCGCTGGCCGAGCGAACGTCGTTCTACACGGCCTTCACGTTCAACAACTCGGAGTACATCGGATCCGGTGATCCGCTGGTCGATGAAGGCCAGGGCATCGTGGCCGGAGCCGACGTGACCGGCGTGCCGGCCCGGCTCTGGGTCATCTCACTCGACCGCAGCGGGCCGCTCGGCGCCGGGGTGTCCGCAAAGTACACGTCGTCGCGCCGCGTCAGTCTGACGGCGGACTGGTACGCCGACCCCTACTGGACGGCGGACGCCTACGTCACCCTGAGGGGCGAGGCCCTGGGCGAGCTGCTGCGCTCGACGGAGTTCTCTATCGTGGCGACCAACCTGGGCGACGCGGCCTATCTTTCGGCCATCACCGAGAACGCAGCCTGGCTGGGCGCGCCGCGCACGGTGTCCATGACCGCGACCGTGTCGTTCTGAGCGGGATCGCGCCCGCGCGCTGGCCCGCGCCTCCTATTCCGCCGTCGTAGCGTGAAATGCGAAGATGGCTCCCTGCGGGTCCTTGCACTGGGCGATGAGGTCTCCGCCGGGCACCTCCATCGGCCCGTTCAGGATCGTTCCACCTCGCTCAGCCACCCTCTCGGCCGTGACCTGCGCGTCCGACACGCGAATGTAGGGAAGCCAGGCCGACAGCGGCATCTCCGGAGGACGGTTGAAGATGCCTCCCAGCGGATGCGCGCCGCGGTGAAACTCCAGATAGATGCCCGCCTCGCCCATGTCACTCCGGCTCGCCTCCCGCCAGCCGAACAGCTCCGAATAGAACGCCCACGCCGCCTCCCAGTCCGTGGTGGCGAGTTCGTGCCAGGAAAACTCGCCGACGGAAGCCGGGCCGTCGTGCCCGGGCGTCGCGTCCGACGGCTGGTATGCAGTGATCACGGCTCCCTGAGGGTCGGCGATGATGGCCATGCGCCCCACCTCGGGGATGTCGAACAGGTTCAGCAGTTTGCCTCCCAGGTTCTCGGCCTTCACGGCGCACGCTTCGGCATCCGGGGTCGAGATGTATTCGAGCCAGTGCGGCGGCGCTCCGGTTGCGGCAACCTCCGGTGGAAGCCGCATGAAGCCCCCGACCGGCATCTCACCGTTCATCCACACCGAGTAGGGGGTCTCGCTCCCCTCCCACTCCCTGGTGCCCCAGCCGATGACGGCGGCATAGAAGTCTGCGGCGGCCTCCGGGTCCGTCGTGAGCAGTTCGCCCCAGCAGAACCGTCCGTTCGGCGTTTCCGTCATGATGTCTCACAGGTTGGAGGGTCGCGCCGGGATGCGGAAAGGCCCGGCAGAGTATAACCTGCCCTCTTGCCCCGCCAGCGCGGCGAAACGCCCGGTCATGCCCTCGCCAGAAACGTTCGGTCGTCATCAGCGCCGTCGCCTGCCAACATGATCTTCGGTGGCAAGTGCCGCTGGGAGAGTGCCTGTGGATCGAATTCCCAAGCTGATTGCCGGCTTGACCGGTGCGGCGGCGGGGGTCTTCTACCGCGTCGACCGGCACGGGCCGCCCCTGCCCGACGGCCCGGTGATCGTGGCGGCCAACCACCCCAACAGCCTCGTCGACCCGCTGCTGATCTTCCACTGCAGCGAGCGCATCACGCGCCCCCTGGGCCGGGCTCCACTGTTCGATCGTCGACTGCTTGGACCGGTCCTGCGGGCTCTCGGAGCGATTCCCGTCTACCGCAGGCAGGACGATCCGGACGAGATGCACCGCAACGAGGAGATGTTCAGGGCGGCGATCGATGTGCTCCGGGGCGGTGGCGCGGTCCAGATCTTCCCGGAGGGGAAAAGCCACTCCGAAGCCCGGCTGGCCGAGTTTCGCACGGGTGCCGCGCGCATCGCGCTGCAGGCCGAGGAGAGCGCCGATTGGCGGCTTGGCGTGTCGATCGTCCCCGTGGGTATCACCTACTCGCGCAAGGAGCTAGCGCGGACGGCGGTGACCGTACGCTTCGCGGAGCCGGTCAAGTGTACCGACTTGAAAGAGGAGTACCGGGCAGACCCCGTCGCCGCGGCGCAGACGCTAACCGCACGGATCGTGAAGGGGATCCGGCGCCAGACGCTCAACTTCGACCACCACCGCGACCGGGCCCTCGTGGAGGTGTCGGAGCAGCTCTACGTGCGCCAGTCGCGGAGGGTGCCGTGGCGCAGGCGCGAAAGCCTGGGAGCCCGCTTCCCGCGTCTGCAGCGCTTCGCGAAGGGGCTCGACTGGATCAGAAGGGCGGATCCGGAGGAGCATCGGCGGCTGACCGACAAAGTGGAACGGTACGCCGCGCTCAACGCCGAACTCCGCGCGGGGGAGGGAGACGTGCCTCCGCGCTACAGGCTCGTGCCGGTGATGAAGTACGTCCTCGTGCGGGGAACGCTGCTGGTACTCGGGCTCCCCCTGGCGGTGGCGGGACTTCTGCTCTGGACGCCGGTGACCCGGTTTTCCGGTTTCGTCGTGCGGCGCGTGCGACCCGAATTCGAGGTCACGGCGACGATCAAGTTGCTGACCCTCCTGGCGGGGGTGTCGGCAGCGTGGATCCTGTGGATTATCCTGGGCTACCTGGTGGGCGGGACGCCGGTGGCCGTGGCCGTCGCGCTGCTGGCTCCGCTCTGCGGCTTCGTCGCCCTGCGCTGGGTCGAACTGGCTCGCGAAGTCCGCGAGGACACCTCCCTCTTCCTGCGGCTGCAGGGCCGGCCCGATCTCCGCAGACACTTCGCCCGGACGCGCTCGGAGCTCGCCCAGACCTTCCGCCGCCTGGAGAAGCGCTGGATGCAGGAGCGGCGTGCGAGTGGTGTGCAGGAGGAGGGCTCGGGTCAAGATCGTCACCGGTGATGCGTCGAGCTCGGACGGATCGTGTGCGCCGACCCGCAACTCTCGCGCGTGCGCGTTGCGTGGGTGGGTGCCCCGTCGCATTATGACAGACTGGTATCCCGTTTCTTCAGGTACGCATCAGGAGTCGACGGAGTCCGCGCGATGAGGCCAAACGTCAGCCTCGGCATTTCCGGTTTCTTCGGGGCGCTGCTGTTTGCCTTGCTGGGCACGCTGGCGCCCGCCGGGTCCGCCTCCGCTCAATCCCCCGAAGAGTTCTTCGAGAATCGCGTGCGGCCGGTGCTCGCCGAGAGCTGCATGGACTGCCACGGACGGTTGCGCCGCGGCAATCTGCGCCTCAACTCGCGCGAAGCCATGATGCGCGGGGGCGACTCCGGGCCCGCGATCATCCCCGGGGATCCCGACGGGAGCCTGCTCATCCAGACGGTGCGCCACGAGATCGAGGGGCAGGAAATGCCTCGCGACGAGGATGCGCTCACGCCGCAGCAGATCGAGGGGCTCATCGAGTGGATTCGCATGGATGCGCCCTGGCCCGCAGTGGCGGAGGGGGCGGAAGGTGCGGAGGGGGCAGTCCTCGCCCTCGCCGACGAGGGCCTATCGCCCAGCGCGCGGCTCTTCGTCGACCGGGTGCGCCCCGTCCTCGAGCGCAGTTGCTTCTCGTGCCACACCGACGACGAGCGCAGCGGTCTGCGGCTCGATTCCCGCGAGCGGATGCTTCAGGGAGGCACCCGGGGCCCCGCGATCATCCCCGGCAACCCCGAGCAGAGCCTCATCATCGCCGCGCTCCGGCATGTGGACGAGGATCTGCAGATGCCGCGGAACGCGGACCAGCTCCCCGACACCGAGATCCAGGGCTTCGTCGACTGGATCCAGGCCGGGGCGGAGTGGGCCGAGATCACGGCGCCGCTGGCGATCCCCAGGCGCGGAGTCACCGCCGCCGAGCGCGACTTCTGGTCGTTCCGGCCGCTGGCCGATCCCGCCATCCCCGAGCCCGAACGCTCCGACTGGGCACGAACCGACATCGACCGCTTCGTGCTCGCGAAGATCGAGGAGCAGGGGCTCGAGCCGCTCGGCACCGCCAGCCGCCTCCAGCTCATCCGGCGCGCCACCTTCGGCCTGACCGGCCTGCCCCCGACCCCGGAGGAGGTCGAGGCCTTCGTCAACGACACCTCGCCCGACGCGTTCGAGAAGGTCGTCGACCGGCTGCTGGCCTCTCCCCACTACGGCGAGCGCTGGGGCCGGCACTGGCTGGACGTGGCCCGCTTCGGCGAGGACGACACCCGCGGGCTGGCGCCGGGCGGTTCGGGACGCGAGCGCTACCCCAACGCCTACATCCAGCGCGACTGGGTGGTCGAGGCGTTCAACCGCGACATGCCCTACGACCTGTTCGTGAAGGCGCAGATCGCCGGCGACCTGCTGGAGGAGGCCGAACGCGAGCGCGCCATCCCCGCGCTGGGCTTCCTCGGGGGCGGCCCGTGGTACTACGACATCGCCGACCCGCCGGTGGCGCGCGCCGACGAGCGCCACGACCGCGTCGACGTGACCACGCGCGGGTTCCTGGGCCTCACGGTCGGCTGCGCCCGCTGCCACGACCACAAGTATGATCCCATCGGCACGCACGACTACTATGCCCTCGCCGGCATCTTCAATAACTCCGACTATCACGAATATCCGATAGCGGAAAAAGACGAGGCCGAGGCCTACGAGAAGGAAAAGGAGTTCATAGACGGCCTCAAAAAGAGCCTCAATGAATACCTGAGCACCGAGGGCGACCAGTTGGCGCGCGTCCTCTCGCTCCAGGTCTCGCGCTACATGATGGCCGCGTGGCAGGTAACCGGCAGGCCGCAGCTTCCGCCCGAACAGGCCGCGTCGCAGGCCAAGGTCGACCTCGAGACGCTGCAGCGCTGGATCCGCTTCCTGGGCAAGGAGCCGAGGCACTATCCGTATCTCGTTGACTGGCAGGAGATGATCGCGCGGGGCGACGCCGAGGAGGACGAAGCCCAGGAACTGGCCGACGCCTTCCAACGCCTGGTGCTCGAAGTGGTCGCCGAGCAGGAGAAGCTCGAGGAACGCAACCAGCGCATCATCGCCAAGGGCATGCCGCTCGAGGAAGTGAAGTCGACGCCGATGCCCAACGGCTTCGAGAGCTTCTTCGACCAGCATCAGCTCGAGCTCGAGACGATGGAGCGGGAACGCTTCAACCTCTATTCGGACATTTTCCGCAGCGACCTCGACAACCAGTTGGACACCTTCTTCCCGGCGCCGGGCCTGTTCCGGTTCCGCGGATGGGGGCTGGAGCGGCAGCTCGGGCGCGTGGCGATGGACCACATTTCGGCCATGCGCGAGCGCATCGAGGAGTTGGAGGAGGAGCTCCCCGACCTGCCCTTCGCGATGGGCGTGGCCGACAAGGAGCCCGAGGACCTGACCGACATCGCGCTCCACATCCGCGGCAGCCCCACGAACCTCGGCGAAGCGGTGCCGCGCGGCTTCCTGGCCGTGCTGGACGAGGAGGGCGCCGAGCCGTACGCCGAGGGAAGCGGCCGCCTGCAGCTCGCCGAAGCCATCGCCGATCACCCCATCACCGCGCGCGTGATCGTTAACCGCGTATGGCGCTGGCACATGGGGACGGGCATCGTCGACACCCCCAGCAACTTCGGCGTGATGGGCGAGCGGCCCACGAACCCCGAGCTGCTCGAGTACCTGGCGTCGCGCTTCGTCGACAGCGGCATGTCGATCAAGCAGCTGCACCGCGACATCATGCTGTCGGCGACCTATCAGCTCGCGAGCGGGCAGCATGCGGGCAACGAGGGGATCGACGGCGCCAACCGCTACTACTGGCGCGCGGACCGGCGCCGGATCGACGCCGAGAGCATACGCGACGCGATCCTCTCCGTGTCCGGCGATCTGGATGCGACCGTGGGCGGGCCCTCGAAGAGCCTTCGCGACGAGCAGAACAATCGCCGCACCATCTACGGCGAGGTGAGCCGCTTCCAGGTCGACGAGTTCCTGCAGACCTTCGATTTCCCCAACCCGAGCCTGTCCGCGGAGCGCCGCTACACCACCAACGTCCCCGGCCAGAGCCTCTACTTCATGAACAGCCCGTTCGTCAGGCGGCAGGCGGAGCTGTTCGTGAAGCGGTTGCTGGAGGAGACGGCTGACGCCGAGCTGGTTGCGGAGGATGGGGAGGAAGGGAACGGGCGTTCGGGCAGTCGGAATGGCAGCAACGGAAACGGAGCCAACGGCGACCACGACAGCGGTGCCGCAGAAGGCGACGAGACCGACGATACCTCCGTCATCTTCCGTGATCGCGAGATGATCGAAGCCGCATATCCGCTGCTCTATTCGCGGGATGTCACCGAGCCCGAGATCGCGGCGGGCCTTGAGTTCCTGGAAGAGCGCCGGGCCGCGTTCCTGGCGGAAGAGCTGGCGAAGCTCGAAGATGAGTCCGGTGACGAACGCGAGACAGACGCATCGGAGGCGGATGCGGAAGCTGCGGAGAATGACGCCGATGACGCCGACGCCTCGGGCGACGCCGAACCCGACACCCCCGAGCACCGCGCCTCCATGCAGGCGTGGATCCAGTACGCGCGAGCGCTGTTCAGCGTCGCGGAATTCAGGTTTGTGGACTGATGTCTGATCATCATCACGATCATCATGGCTGCGGCATGATCCACGGGGAGCCGCGCACGCGGCGCGAGGCCCTGAAGACCATGGGCGCGGGCTTCGGCATGATGGCGTTCGCGAGCCTGGTGGGGACGTCGGTGCTCGAGGCCTCGAACGGGCTCGTGTCGTCGATGGGCACGCCGCTGCCCAGGACCGATTTCGAGCCGCGCGCGAAGAACGTCATCTTCCTGTTCATGAACGGGGGCGTCTCGCAGGTCGACACCTTCGATCCCAAGCCGATGCTCGAGAAGTATCATGGGCAGCCCCTGCCGACCGGCGAGATCAAGACCGAACGGCGCACCGGCGCGCTCATGAAGTCGCCTTTCAGCTTCAAGCGCTACGGGCAGTCGGGGATCGAGGTCAGCGAGCTTTTCCCGCACGTGGGCGAGTGCGCGGACGACATCTGCGTGATCCGCTCGATGCACACCGAGATCCCGAACCACGAGCCCTCGCTGCTCATGATGAACACGGGGCACATCCAGCCGGGCCGGCCCTCGCTGGGATCGTGGCTCACGTACGGGCTCGGAACCGAGAACCGCAACCTTCCCGGGTTCGTGGTGCTCTGCCCGGACCAGCCCACCGTGGTGGGCCCGCCGCTCTGGAGCAACGCCTTCCTGCCGCCCATCCACCAGGGTACCTACATCTCCGACAAGGTGCCGAGGATCGACGACGATTTCGACCCGGAGCGCCTGATCCCCAACATCCGCGGCGAGGAGAGGAACGGCGACGGCCAGCGCCGCGAAGTTGACCTGATCGAGAAGCTGAACCGGCTGCACATGCAGCGCTTGGAGGAGGAGGATCCGCAGATCGAGGGCGCGATCCAGGTGATGGAGACCGCCTACCGCATGCAGACCGAGGCCCCGGACGTGTTCGACATCCGCGGCGAGAGCGAGGCGACCCAGAAGCTGTACGGCCCGGGAAGCACCGCGCGCGGATGCCTGATGGCGGTGCGGCTGATCGAGCGAGGCGTGCGCATCGTGCAGGTCTATTACGCGAAGGGCGATCCCTGGGATGCCCACACCGACATCTTCCAGCACCGCAAGAACGCCCGCGACTCCGACCAGCCCTTCGCGGCCGTGATCAAGGACCTCAAGTCACGGGGCCTCTTCGACGACACCCTGGTGGTGTGCGGCACCGAGTTCGGACGCACGCCCGTGCTCGAGACGGGGGGCGGGGGCGCCGGCGGACGCGTGGTCAACGGCCGCGACCACAACCCGTTCGGCTTCAGCATCTGGCTGGCCGGCGGCGGCATCAAGGGCGGCATGACCTACGGCGCCACCGACGACTTCGGCTTCAAGGCCGTCGAAAACCCGGTCCACATCCACGACCTGCACGCGACCATCCTCTACCTGATGGGCATCGACCACGAGAAGCTGACCTACAACTACAGCGGGCGTGATTTCCGGCTGACGGATGTGGCGGGCGAGGTGATTCACGACATCATCGCGTGACCAGAGGCTTTCTGCTGGCAACGGTCGCGGGGGCCGTCACGCTCTTCGTGGTCGGCGGCGTCCTCTACGGGCTTCTGGAGGACTTTTTCGCCAACGAGGCTTCAAGGGCGATCCCCATCTGGTGGGCGCTGGGCGTGGGCCAACTCCTGTATGCCGCGGTCCTCACCCTCGTCCTGAGTTGGAGGGGTGTCGTCAGCGGCTGGGAGGGTTTCCAGGCCGGGGCCGTGTTCGGGGCTCTGCTGGGCCTGGGCATGGCGCTGATGGGCTATGCGACGATGGACGATGTTCAGACGCTCGCCACAGTCGGCGGGCACACCCTGATCGGGGTCGTGAACAACGGGACGGCGGGGGCGTTGATTGCGGTGGTGTTGAACAGGGGGGGCTGAGAGTCTCGCCCGGAACCGGGCGCGCATGTGACGCAGATGGTCGACGGTATCGGCATATCGCGTTCGAGGTCCAACGCCGTGGTACTCCCGGCGGTCCTGCTTCTGTGCGCTTGCGGGGAGCAGCAGCGTTCCGGCCCGACTCCCGTTATCGCGCCCCTCGAAGAGGTATTCGCCGTCGAAGCCGTGATCCAGCTCGGCGAGGACCCCGCCGACTCGATTGCCGAAATCGGAGACTTCGTCGAACGGCGGGACGGCGGCTACGTCATCGGCGACCGGCATTTGCCCAGGGTGCGGACCTACGACGAAGGAGGCCGACTGGAGGCGGCCTTCGGCCGGTTCGGAGACGCTCCCTTCGAGTTTCAGCGGATCAGGGCGGTGGCGGAAGCACCTTCAGGGAGGATCGCGGTCGCAGGTTCCCGTTCGTCCCATCTCACCTATCTGACCCGTGCCCTCGCTCCCGATACCATGGTCGCGTTGCCGGCGGCTGCCATGGATGTCTTCGCCCTCGGATCCGACCTGCTTGTGCGGATGAATACGGGAGACCCTGAAGAACGCCTGTTCAGCCGTCCACCACTCCTTCACCGCGTGATCCCGCCGGAGTTGGTCTGGAGCAGCTACGAACTCCCCTTCTCCCCTTCGGAGAGGCCTTATTGGGGCGCATTCTCGAATTTCCCGGTCGCAGTGAGCGGTGATTCGATCTTTGTCATGTCCGGCGTCAGGTACCCGATTACGGTTCTCTACGGGGCGGGCGAGATCGTGGGCACGTTCGGAACCCCATCCGCTTCGTTCCGACCGATTGACGTATTGGAATCGGGCATGTTGGCCGATCTCGGAAGCTACGGCACCACGCTGCCGGCGCTTCTCGCGAGCTTCGACATCATTCACCGCATGGACGCGGTCGGCCCGCACCTGATCCTGACCCGAGCCAGGCACAACCCCGAGCGGACATTCCCTCCCTTCGAGATCGTGCATACCTCACTCGAGGTCTATGACCGGTACAGCGGAGTCAAGCTCTACGAGGACGTGCCGCTTCCGGAGGGCTCCAGGGTGCTGGGCGGAGGCCGGTTTCTGTACCTTCTGCTTGATGAACACTTCCCGCCCTGGCGGATCGCGAAGCTGCGGCTGTCGACGGAGGGATGAGGCGAGGCGGTCGCCGCCTGCCGACATTCCGAGACTATCCGGCAAGCGGAATGCGAAAGGCTCCGACGAGCGAGATGGTGCGGTTGCGGCCGGTCGGTGCGTTGTCGCCGGCGAAGATCTCGGTCAAGCCCTCGGTGGCCAGCACCGTGACGCCGAAGAGGCCGACGTTGACGCCCGCCCCGGCGGTAATCCCGTAGTCGGTGTTCGTCTCGACTCTCATGTCGGCGCAGCTCTGTTCCCTGGACATGTCAATCCCTTCGACGGACACGTCGATAGCCACGTTGCATCTCATGTCGCGCCCCACGCTCGCGCCGGCGAGGAGGTGGAAGTCGCCGCCGATCTCGAGCAGACCGCGCAGCACGAGATAGTCGATCTCGATGTTCAACTGCCCAGCCGCGCCGCCCTCGCTGAACTCCGACCCGGCGCCCTTCTCGATGTAGCCGCCTTCCACCCGCAGGCCGACCATGTCGATCACCCGCAGGGAGAATCCTGCCGCGGCATTTCGTCCGATGCGGCTCTCCGTGGCTTCCTCGTCCGTCGCGAGGCCCATGGTCGCGCCGGCTCCCAGGATAAAGTCGGTGGTTCTCCCCTGCGCGTGGGTGTCGGCGGCGGTGCCCGCCAGCAGGAATGCCGAGAGAACGAGGGCGAGCGGCTGTCTCATGGTGGAACTCCCTACCCCGACGATGAACCGAGTTCGACATGCACGCTGTACCAGTCGAAATTCTGACCGGCAGCGTCCAGCGTCACAGACTGCTTCGCCCCCGCCGCGAGGTCAACCCTGGGCGTCGGGCCGAGTTCGGTTCCGTTGGACAGATGGATCTCGACGCGCACGTCGGTGACCGTCGCGCCGGTCGTGTTGGTTACGGTGCCGTTGAACCGCCGGCCTGATGCATCGTAGCTGATGACCAGGTCCACGCCGCGCCGGGTATCCGTCGCCGTCTGATCGGCGTTCCAACGGACGCCCGACTCGCCCGGTTCGGTGGAACTGCTTCTGCAGGCGGCCACCATGGCCAGGAGGGCGAGGGCCGCGGTACGGAAGGCTGTATGTCTAGTCATGAGTCTCTCCTTCGTCTATATCGTGCTGGTTGTTGTCTTTGTCGTGTTCGAGGCTCCTGGGAGACCTTTGCTCCCGCGGCTGCTCGTGTTCCTCAGATCGCGCGCCCTCGACGGCGTGCTGGTCCTCATGGGGCGCTTCCGGCGCGGGTGCCACCGCCGGGGCGAACGACGGGGCGAGGATCAGAAGGCCCACCGCGCTCATGCGCCGCCAGGGGGACGACGACGTTTCGGGTGAACCGTGTCCGGCCATGAGCCTCCGAACGCGCCGCTCCAGTTGTGAGCGACGCCTGCCGATGCACGGAACCGGAGTGCGCCGGTCCCTCCGGACCACCCATCCGGCCACCTCGGCCAGGCAGCTCGCCATCGCGAAGCGGTCGTCGACCTGACTGGCCGCCCAGTCGTCGCACAGCTCCTCGGCGGCGAGTCGCACCTCGCGCACGGCAAGCCGGAAAAGCGGCTGAAAGAAGAAAACCGCCTGGAGGACGTTCAGAATGGCCAACCGGATCGGGTCGCCGCGCAGATGGTGCGCAACCTCGTGACCGAGAAGCGCACGGAGTTCCTTTTCGTCCAGTTCATGGAGCGCGCGCGCGGGCACGCAGATCTCGCGACCGGTCCCTGCGCCCAGGGCAATGGCCGAGCCCAGGTTGTCGCTTTCCGTCAGACGGGGCACCGGCGACAGCGACGCCCTGCGGCTGAGCGCGGCCAGCGCGCGCGAGGCCCGCGGGTCCATCACCGGCTCACGCTCGCCGAGGCGGTGCCGCAGTCTTCCCAATCGGAGGAGATAGAAGGCGAGCAGTCCCCCGGCGAACACAACCCACAGCGTACCCGCGGAGGCGGCCCAGCCCGCAGGGAGCGCAATTCCGGCGCTGTGGGCTTCCTCGCCCGACGGCGAGAAGAGGGAGGCCACGCCGTCCCGGTGGCCTGGTTCGCCCTCGGAGTGGCGCTCCTCCCCGGCGATGAACGTGGGCACGGGGAGGCGCCAGACCGCAGAGTCCCACGAGGTCAGGGAATGGACCGTCGGAGTGATCAGGCTGGCGGCGAGCGCCGTGTGCCAGATCGTTTCCCGCAGCCGCGCACGCGTCCGGGGGAAGAGACACAGGCCCAGCCAGGCGGCGCCGCACCAGAGGGTGCTGTGGATGAGGAACGTAAGCAGCCACGCCGTCATTTCGATTCCCCCTTCCGCCTGCTGGACACCATCGCCTTCAGATCGTCCAGGTCGTCCGGGTCGATCTCGCCCGATCGGACCAGATGGTTGACCAGCGCCGTGCTGTCACCGGAGAACAACCGCGTCACCAGGTCGGCCACCATGCTTCTGCGGACATCCGCCTCGGCGATTGCGGGCCGGTAGATGAACTGCCGTCCCTTCGTTCGATGCTCCACGCACCCGTACTCCTCCAGCTTGCGCAGCATCGTCTTGATCGTCGTGACGGCGAGGCGCCGCTCTTCGAAGAGCGCCTGGTGAACCTCGATGGCCGGGGCTTCGCCGCGCTCCCAGAGCACGCGCATGATGGCGAGTTGCAGGTCTCCCAGTTGCCGCTTCCGCTTCATCACTCGCTCCCTGTCGATGTGGATCCGGGACGATTACCGAGGTAGTTACTACTGGAGTAGTCACTCACGGGTTCCTCCAACCGCTCCCTTACCCCGACCTGGCCGCGAGGTCAACCCGAAACGCATGCATTTCGCCACGCAGGATCTGGAGCTGGTTGTATACCGGCCGGTAGGCCGCGCCGCGCGGCCGGGCCGTCTCGCCACGTCCGTGTTCGCCGCGCCCCTCGCGCCCGCCGTGCTCGCCGGCGCCCTCGCCACCCTCTTCCGCACCTTCGCCGTGGCCCTCCTCGACGCCGGCTTCGGGGTGACTGACCCACGCGTTGAATTCGTTCCCGAAGGCTCCCAGTTCGACGGGCACGGTCTCGCCCGGACCGATATCGATGCGCCTGGTCGGGCCGAGCTCCGTGCCGTTGTCCAGATGGACCTCCACGCGCACCTGCGGGAGAGCCCGCGCGGTGCTGTTCGTTACCGAGCCGGCGAAGACCTGCGTCGCCGGGTCGAACTCGAGGACCAGGCGAGCCCCGTTCGCGAAGAGCTTGTCCTGCTTCGTCATCTTCGGCAGGTAGGTCCCCTCGCCCCCTTGGCGGCTCTCGCGCCGGTTGGCTTGCGGGCTGGACGCGTAGGCGGAGAGCCCCGCCCTCACGCGCATCTCGCGGAGGTCGGCGCGCGCCTGTATCACGAGATCGTAGAGATTGTCCGCGTCCGCGCTCTCCTGAGCCGGCTGTTGCTCCTGCAAACCGGGTGCCGGAACTTCCTCGCCGTCCGCGTGGGCGGAAAGGCCGGCCCCGGCCATGCCGAGCACCATCAGGAACATCAGTGTGATCTTCATCATCGCTCTCCTTTGGAGCCTGGGTAGCGACCCCGTGGCGCAGCACGCGCCTGACGGATACGACTACCGCACTAGTTGACGACTATAGTAGTCGACAGGGCTGGCGAAGGTTCCGCGATGGCAAGGCGGGGGGTCCCCGGGCCGCGAGGAGGTGCTCGGGCAGCTTGTGGATCGAGCCTACGGCGCGCGGATCAGCGCGGAGGTCGACGCCCCCAGCGCCAGAGGAGCACGGGGATCAGAGCCTGTGGCTTGCGCGCGGTACGCTCCATGAACTGGTAGGTGTAGCCGCGAATCTCCGAGCCGGAGAAATAGACTTCAACCGAGTACAATTCAGATGTTGAAAGCCTCTGCAGCGCGGCGAGCCCTTCCGGTTGCCAGATTTCATCGATGTAGACCCATGGCGCACGAACGAACGAGCCTCTGCCGACGCAGAAGAACTCGAGTTCACCGGCCGGACAGGGCATCATCCGAACGATGGTGTGGTCATCGACGAAATCGAGACCGGTGGCGGCACCGGAAGCGAGCAGTGCCTCTCGATCGTAGGCGCGAATCAGCCCACGGCCGGCCGAGGCGTCGCCTCGCCGTGACCGCATGCGGTCTTCCATGGTCTCGATGTTGCTCGCGACCGCCGTGATCCCGTCCATCATGAACGGCTTGGGCATCAGAGGTATCCGCACGACGTCGTCGGGGCGGCCGGTCGCGGTGAAGGCGATGACCTTGTCGTGGTAGCCGATCTGCTTGACCGTGATCAATTGGGGCCCAGGCGGGACATCCGCCGCGACGAAGGAGCCCAGCGAGTCCGCCAGGGTTCCCTGGTTCTCCGATTCAACGAAGACGGCGGCGCCGGGGATGGCGGTGCCGCTCACCATGTCGTAGACCACGCCGTGGACCGCGACACGCTCGGGCGCGACCACCGTGAGACTGTCCAGCAGGATCGGGCTGGGGGCCAGCCCGATCTCGATGAAGGCGTTGCCGTCGTCGGTCAGGTTGATCGGCAAGTCCCGCCGTTGGTAGCCGATCCGGGTCACGGTGACGATGTGGCCGCCCGGCCGAAGACCGCGGACGGAGAAGACACCTGCGGAATCCGACGAGATGAGCTGCTGCAGCGAGCTGAACGCGACGGTCGCGCCGGCGATGGCATCTCCGGTCTGCACATCGTAGACAACGCCCTGAAGCAGGGCCCCAGGCAGCTGATCGGTTTGCTGCGCCGCAGTCGCCGCCGGCGTGGCGAGGACGGTGATGGCGAGCCAGAGCTGATGAAGACGGTAGCGCATCAAGCCGACGGCGCGATGGTCCAAATGGCTCTCTTCACCGCTCTTCCTCCTCAGGCATCTCGACCTCGTATACCTCGACGAACTCGCGGCCCAGCTCATCCTTGCGCAGCACCACAATGCGGTCGTCGGCGATGTCCAGCAACTCGTGGACCGGGCTCGGGATGGTGACTTCCCACTCGACCAGCGCCCGACCGGTGATGGAGCCTTCACGGATCCGCAGCCAGTCTGGACGGAAGACCGGTAGATGAATGGTGCCGACCGGCGTTCCGTCCGCGCCGAGGATCGTCCACAGCCGCCGCTCAGCCGACAGCTTTGCGTAGTCTCCGATCCACATGCTGCCGCCGGCATCCAGTTTGACGGACCCAAAAGCCGGATACGCGTCGCGTATCTCCGATTGCTCCAGGCGCCTCCGCCGGTCCGCCCGAACGATCTCGGGGAACATGTCCAGGTACAGACTGGTCCATTCCTCGCGTTCCGCCGGGGTTACCCTCCGCGTCGAAGAACCGCCCCGGACCTTGGTACGCACAGCCGATCCCTCGTACAGCGTCAGGTCCAACGAGTCGTTCGTGCCGACGACTGCACGATCTCCCCGTCCATCGAACAATGCCGAGCGACCGAATCCGACAGCGGTCCACTGATTCGGTGCGACGTGGCGCTCCTTGCCGGCCCACTCGCCAAGGGTATCGAGTGATTCCTCGGTGCCGGCGCACGCGACCAGGAACAGCGGACCGCGTTGCACGCCCGGCGGGAGATTGGGCCGGGTTTCGAGGACGCCGATGAAGCCTTGCTCGTTCACATCCGCAAGGGGCACGACTTCTCCAGTCGCGACAGTGCATCTGCTGCGCTGGACGCTGACGACGACGCCCTCCTGATCGAGGAAGGTAAACCGCCGCAAGGCTCGGTCATAAGCGAACAGCGATCCGTCGCTTGTGAGCCCTATCCGCGAGATCTCGGTGTACTCGCCAGGACCCTCTCCCGCCCGGCCCACGCGCGCCCGCAGGCTTCCGTCCGGACGCAGAAAGCTGAGGTTGGGCGAAGCCTTGTCGGCGATCACCAACGACGAATCAGGCAGCAGAACCGCGCCCACCACCTCGACCAGGTCAAGATCATCGAGCGTGGAATGAAGCAGCGTCAGACCGAGTTCGGGAAGGTCGAGGGCATGCAGCTCAGGGATTGTTGTAATGCTCACCCCTCCGGAATCGACCACGCTTATCGACTGGGCATCCCCGCCGGGATCAAGTCGTCGACCAGGCTCCGGAGCATCCCCACAACCGAAGGTCGAGAGCAGTGCCAGAAGGCAAGAAACGGGGACTGCACGGCCTACCGGCTTCATGGGCTCCGTTGCCTCGGGCAACTCTCCTGTGAAATCTTTCCGTCTCAATTGAACACGATACGGCCAGGGATCGTTTCAGGGAGCGTTCAGAATGCAGATTACGCGGCCAAGCCAACTGGCGGTGGGGACCTTCCTCGCTCTCGGGTCCCCGGTCCTCGTGGCTCAGGAAGTGATCGAGCTTCCCGCCGAAGACCGGATCCTCGAAGCGGAGTTCGAGGAGGTCTACCGGGTGGGGTCCATTGCTGGTAACGCGTGGGAGCAGTTCAGCCGGGTCAGCGCGGTCGGCTTCGGCGAGTCCGGCAACCTGCATGTGATGGACGACCAGGGCGGACGGGTTGTGATTGTGAGCGAAGAGGGCGAGTTGGTCCGCGAATTCGGACGGATCGGCGATGGCCCCGGGGAGTTTGCCGGCAACACCAACACGGCCGTCGGATTCACCGTGCTCGGTGACGGGCGCACGGTGGTGTTCGATCCGGGTCACGGCGCATTTGACGTGTTCGGACCGGACGGCGAGTTCGAGCGCTCAGTGCGGATGCCCGGCAACTCAATGTACCTGATGCGAACTCTTCTCCCCGCCAGGGACGGTGAGAACGTCATCACGACCAGCGTAGAAGCCTTCGGCATGGGAGGCCGCGCTGGCGGCCCTGAGCCATCGTTCCGCCCCATCTACCGATTGGTCCTGACCGGCGACGAGGCCGTGCAGGACACGGTGGTCCGGGCGTGGCGGCCATCGGGAGACCCGGACGGCTTCGAGCCGGAGCTGGTGGCCGGCGCACTACCGGGCGGGGGACTCGTCTACACCGACTCTTCCGCCTATGCGATCAAGGTGGCCGCGGGAAACGGGGCACTTACCCGGGTGCTCAGCCGGCCGTTTCGGCCTGAACCTGTCACCGACCGCATCAGAGACCGGGAGATCGAGCGCCAGTTGGAGGAAAACGAGGAGCGCGTCGCCCAATCGGATCCCCGGTTGGCTGCCGCGCGGGCCGAATTGGGGCGTCGGCGCATCAGTTCCATGGAGTTCTACCACGAGGTGCCGGTGATCCGCGACCTGCAAACCAGTTGGGAGGGCACCATCTGGGTGCTCCGGCGCGGTGAGGAACCGGCCAGCGACGGCCCGATCGATGTGCTGGCCCCGGACGGCCGCTACATCGGGACTTTCGCTGCCGGCACGACCGCGATGCCCGACGCGTTCGGGCCCGACGGGCTGGCGGCGTTCATCGAGCGCGACGAGTTCGACGTGGCGAGCGTGGTGGTCCGGCGACTGTCGGCCGATGTGAGGTGAGGCTCGGCCCACACCACGTCAGGGACACGCCGTCACCAGATCCTGCGGATTCCGTAGTCGTCCAGCGCCGCATCCGCTGAGACGATCACCAGGTCGCGCGCCAGAGCCTGCGCGGCAAGCATCCGGTCGAAGGGATCGCGGTGAGGTCCGGGCAGCCGCCCCGCACGTTCCGCGTCAACGACGCTGATCGGAAGGTGTTCGAAGCCCTGGGCCGAGATGGCGCCCGCAACATCGAGCGCCACCGGTTCAGCGCCAGGGAGCTTGCCGATCCTGTACTTGGTCGTGATTTCCCAGGCGGACGCGGCACTGACGACGATGTCGTTGGCTTCGTCGGCGATCACCTGGCGCGCCACCACGGACAGGCGCCTGCTGTCGGCGATCCACCAGAGAAAGGCATGGGTATCCAGCAACACCCGCATCGCTGCGTTACTCGCCTTCCCATGACTTCAACTCTTCCTCCGGCAACGGATCGAAGAAGCTGTCGGGGATGGTGACCCTCCCCTTGAGGATATCGGGGCGCCGTTCGCCGCGGGGTTCGAAGGCAACCAGCCGCGCGACGGGCTTGCCCCGGCGGGCGACCACGACTTCCTCACCTGCCTCGACTTGCGCCAGCAGCCGGGAAAGCTGCGTCTTGGCTTGGTGGACATTGACGATGACCATGTTCTGCGCGCTCCGCTCGTTGTCCAGGAAGATGACTAGAAATCTAGCTAGATTGCTGGGATCCGATCAAGGCCCTCGGACGTGCACGGCGAGGCTGGTGAGATCCGGCAGTGACATGTGAGAGAATATGACCGCGTCTACCGCGTCTGGAACATGATGGGAAGCGCGATCCACACCGGAACCACCTTGTCCAGGTTGAGCGCCGGAGTGAACCTGAACACGTTGGCCACGCGCAGCGCCGCCTCGTCGAGGGAGGAGTGTCCCGAGGTCTCCGCGACGAGGGTGTTCTGAACGATCCCGTCCTCGTCGATGAAGAAGTGCACCGTCACCCTCCCGCCGATACCGTTGTCACGCAGGATCGGGGGATACTCCCGCTCCAGCGCACGTTCCACTTCACGCTGGTTGATGAGGTCGGGACGGACGGTGTAGGGCGTAAAGGACGGCGCCGTCGAGATGTCAACGGCCTCCTCGTCGGGAGGAGGTGGCAGCTCTTCGACCGGATTGTCCTCGAAGGTGGTCGGCGCGATGGTGATGTCCTCGCTGATGTCGGCCGCGGCGATCACGGGGGTCGCGGGCCGGCTGATCGCCTGGG